>JAGKSW010000200.1 GCA_018993265.1 Nostoc sp. TH1S01 | reverse complement strand
ATGTTTGCAGTTCGCTACACTTAGCTGATAAAGGATTTATTGGCGGCCAATGGCAGAGTGATATTTCCCAAATCACAGGCAATCAAATCTTCACTCCCAAACGCACCAACCAACTTCAACAACAGCCAAAAGCTTTTGAGGGTTTATTAAATAGCCTGCGCGAGCGTATTGAAGGGGTATTTCACGAGGTACAAAATACCGGACGTAATTTGGAACGTTTGTTGAGAAAGAAAGTTGACGCTCTGTGTGTCCATGTTGCTGCTAAAATCACCAGTCATACTTTGCGTATTTTTCTGCGGAGCGCGTTTTGGTATTGATGTGCTTACTTTTGAACAACATCCTGTGGCTTAATTCACATAAGGCGTAGTTTTTAATAAATCAAAAAAAATATACAGGACTTACGCAACTGGCACAATGCGAGCGCTATTTTATAGTACATCAGTATTAATTAAATCCGATTCCAAAAGCATTGTCTTCGTAATAGAATTCGGTTTGATAATTTATACTAAGTTGCGTTCAGAAATAGTCTGCCCACTCCCCACTCCCTGAATATCCCTGAACTTAAAAATATTTTTCAGCAAAACCTTTAATGATATTCAGCAAAAACTCATTTTTCTGAAGGTATTATCAATTAAATTGAAATTGTAGAAGGCTTTGATTGGATGTTGTTTCAAGCATCAACGAGCAACTTATTTATAGTAACTGCCTCAACTTATTTGCCATCTAATATCGATTTTAAGTAGTTTCTAGTTTTGACTATTAGATAGAAAATCATACCATCTCTAGAAATGATAAGTAAGTCGGTGGAAATAAACCCTGACTTTTCACGTCATGTGGAAAAGTCTACGGAAAATCTAACTTCCGAACCAGAAATTCAAAGTCTCTCTCCTCGCAGGAGAGAGATTTAGAGAGAGGTTTTCCAGATCCCGTGAAAAGTCAGAAATAAACCAAACTATATTATGAAGCGTAAATCTCCTGAAAACTCTTACCAATGACCAATGACAAATGACAACCCTATGAATTTTGCGGAAAATTTTAAAAGTAAATTAGCCAAATTTTTTGTAGCCAGGATTGACCCTGCTTCACTTCATTTCCGCCTGAGTGTTGGCATCATCATAATTGTGACATTCGGACTTAGCAGCTTTACAATGTGGGCTGGTTGGGAAATCAAACAATGTCTGATGATTACTCATCAGTATGACGGTATATCTGCCAATTCTCAACTGTGGAATGTGATTCACAGTTTGGGAATTATGAGTGTTTTGTCTCTGGCTACTATAACAGTATTTACTACTTTATTTATTAAGCGATCGCTTTTACCATTACAACAGATGAATCAATGGGCAGAAACCTGCACCACAGAATTGATTCCCCACCAGCTAGGCTTAAATCAAACACCAAGCGAAGTTCAGGAGTTAGCCCAGACATGGATGGAATTTTTAACCAAGCTTTCCGATGCTAAAGAACAGCAGCGTCAGTTATTCAGCGATTTAGCTCACGAGTTACGCACACCTCTGAGCATGGTTTATGGATATCTGCAAAGAAGTCTACAACGCAGCCATAATTTAGCCGCTTCCCAAAAAGAAACACTGGAAATGGCTGTTTCTGATGCGGAAAGAATGAATCACATTTTACAAGACTTACTCGATTTAGCACGGGCAGATAACAGCACAATTCCCTGTCCTAACTACACTGAACCACTATTACTCAATGATTTAGTTGTAGCTATAGCCGAGATGACAGAAAAATTTCATCATCGGGAAATTCAGCTAGAAATCGCTCCTTTTCCGATTGAAGTTAAGGCAGAACGCCAACAGCTAATGCAAATATTAAATCATTTGATGGGCAATGCCGTGAAATATTCTGCGGCTGATGAGCCAATTATTTTGCAACTAACTCAAGCTAATGGTTTGGCAATCATTCAAGTCAGTGACAAAGGATGTGGTATTCCTTTATTAGAGCAGTCGCGTATTTTTGAACCATTTTATCGAATAGATTCTTCTCGCACCCGTTCCACAGGCGGTACTGGTATGGGTTTATGTATCGTCAAACGCCTGGTGGAGTGCATTGGTGGTACAGTTGAACTTCGCTCAGAACTTGGGAACGGTAGTAGTTTTATTTTGAAATTACCTGCAATTCCTATTTAATTTTTCAAAAAACTCACTACAGTTTCTGTTCCCTGTTCCCTACCCTATGGTGTACACATAAATAAATGTTCGTTGAGTACATCTGTCCCGCCTCGGAATGAATTCCGAGTCTCATAGCACAAGTCATCTTCAGATGACTCAACCAAAAATGTCTGACAGTCCACGCTTTGTGGACTTTGGCTATGAGCCTGGAACTAAACTTATAGGTGGGATATGGTTGAACACGAAAATTTTTGACTTGTATGTACACGGTAGCTTCCCTACCTTCACGAGTAAATTCAGAAATCAAATCTGATTGCTATATAGCAGTCATAAATCATTTGTGAACAACAAGATCCCCGACTTCTCAAAGAAGTCGGGGATCTGAGCCTCTCAATTTTTACAACTTATGTAGGATTGCTATATGAACATTAACTTTAAACCAGGAGAAAATAATGATGTTGAAACACTTTTAGTTTTAATCCAAGAATTTTATCAACTAGACGATTATCTCTCCTTTAATGCAGTTGTTGTGCGTCGTGCGTTGATGCAACTACTAAATGAAGAGTCTATAGGTCGAATCTGGTTAATTCAACATCAAAATCAAGCAATTGGTTATGTCATTATCTCATTTGGCTATAGTTTGGAATATGGAGGACGAGATGCTTTTATTGATGAAATATATATTAATCCAGCTTATCAAGGTCAAGGCATTGGCAAGCAAACAATTCAGTTTTTAGAGGAGGTCTGCATTTCCCTGAATATTCAAGCATTACATCTAGAAGTTGAAAGAGAAAATACATCTGCCCAAAATTTTTATCACCGAGTGGGATTTAAAGATAGCGATCGCTATCTCATGAGCAAAAAACTAAATCAATCATAAAAGGAGTTAATACAATTATGTCAAATAGCGACTTTACACTTTCTCGCAACATAGTACGCAATTTGTCCATCATCACTTTGAGTTTTATACTCTTGTATGGCGCATCTCGCGTGATATTTCCCACTCCCGCCAGTGATATTTCCACTACTACACCCCAAACAAAGCAAGTAGCTGTTTTCGGTGGTGGCTGCTTTTGGGGAATGGAAGCAGTGTTTGAGCATCTCAATGGTGTTTCGGATGTGGTTTCTGGCTTTTCTGGTGGTGATGCAACAACCGCAGATTACACAATTGTCAGTTCTGGATTCACCAATCACGCGGAATCAGTAAAAATCACTTATGATCCCGCAAAAATTTCTTACGAACAACTATTAAAAGTTTACTTTTTAGTAGCCCATGACCCAACACAGTTAAATCGTCAAGGGCCAGATTCTGGTAGACAATATCGTTCAGTGATATTTTTTGCTAACGATGAGCAGAAACAAGAAGCACAAAAATATATTACTCAACTTAATCAACAGAAAGTCTTTGGCAAACAAATTGTCACCGAAATCAGTCCATTAAAAGGTTTTTATCAAGCAGAAGAATATCATCAAAACTATATTGCCCGTAATCCTGATAGTCGCTATGTCGTAGCCCATGACTTGCCAAAATTGGCTAAACTTCAAGCTACGTTTCCTGAAATTTATAGTAAATAGACATCAATTCGACAGACCTCTCCCTCCCAGCCTCCCTCTCCTAAAAGGCGAGGGAGGAGCAACGAAAAATCTTGGTTTTACTACCCTCTCCTCGTAGGAGCTACGGTGTACACACAAGTCAAAAATTTGCTGGATGAAACTGCATCCCGCCTAGAACTAAAGTTCCAGGCTCATAGCCAAAGTCTACTCAAGTAGACTGGGAGACATTTTTGGTTGAGTCATCTTCAGATGACTTGCGCTATGAGACTCGGAATTGATTCCGAGGTGGGACAGATGCGCTCAACCCAGATTTGTATGTACACGGTAGCCTCGTAGGAGAGGGGCTGGGGGTGAGGTCAAAAAACACTCATCGAATTCACATTAAATAGAGTTTGCCGAAAAAGTGATCTGTGTGGGTGTTCAGATCCCCGACTTTTTCAAAAAGTCGGGGATCTATGACATCTCTACAACAACTCAGACACCCTTAAAATATTGACTTCAGAGCTAGAAATGCACTAACCCACAAAATCAAACTCATAGGTGCGCCGATGAGAATTCCCGCGATCGCCCAACCGCGTTGATGTTCTTTAAAATGTTCAATACTCCGCCACTGTCTACTTTTCCAAGCCCATTCATTGCCTTTTGCCCCCATAGCGATCGCCATAAACCAACCAATCTGCGGTACAAAACAAAATAAGCCACACCATACCTGATTAGTCCATAACCAAAACCAAGGCAATAAAAAAGCCCCCCAATTCCATCCCAAAATTTCTTCTGGTACTGGTTCCGTAGAATTAATCCCACAACCAGAATTATTAATTATCTTATTGCTTACAGGTTTGACAGCCAGATTAGATTTTAAAGCATCAAGTGCTTGGCGGGCATTACTAAAGCGTTGTTCCGGCGCTGGTTCAGTCAATTTTTGCAACCAGCGCACAAAACTAGGACTCGCGTTAACTCTATCAGCAAATTGCAACCGTAAATCTTGCTGCGGTAAATCACCAGGGGGAATCCCAGTTAATAAATGAATTAATGATGCTCCCAACGCATAAAGGTCAGATGCAGCAACAGCGCGACCACCAAATTGTTCCATCGGTGCATAACCATAAGTCCCAACCACCGTAAAGGTCACGCCTTCTTTGGCAGCTTTATCTTGAACTGCACCGAAATCTACCAAATATATCTGATTATCTTCACCCCAAATTAAATTACTTGGCTTGATATCCCGATGCAACACACCAGGATTCAACTCATGCAGATATATCAGAATTTTTAAAACCTCAGTCGCAATTTTCCTGGCGTGCTTTTCTGTGCAGCGTTTACCACCTGCCAGTTTTTCTTTGAGCGATTCCCCAGGAATATATTGTTGGACTAAGCCAAACCACAATGTGCGGTCATCAACACAAAAATAATCAATGTATTGTGGAATGCGCGGATGTTTTAGCTGTTTGAGAATTTGTGCTTCTCGCTCAAACAACTTCAAGTCATCCCACTGCACAGTTCCGCCGAAAGCCAAAAGTTTGACCACAACTAATGATTCTTCTCCATCAGCAGCTTGTAAATCTTTGGCCAGCCAAGTTTGGCGAATGCCATTATTACCGAGTTGCCGTTGGATTTGATAACGGTGGTGTATTATCTGTTCTATTTGCAGCATCAAACACCTGCTGGCAATTTACGCTAAGGTGATTCCCCTACTATTCCAGGATAGACATTACACAGAGAATTTGGGGGCAGATGTTTACCAAAAACCACTCAACAGTCTCACTCACCTTGATTTCATCACTTAAACTTGGCTATTTATCAAAAATCTCACCTTTGTTTCGATTCATAAACTTCGGTACTAAGCTAATAAAAGTTTGGGCGTTGTTGCGAGAAAAGCTGTGAAACAAACAGATGTTGTCGTTATCGGTAGCGGTATTGGTGGTTTAAGTTGTGCGGCGATGTTGGCTAGATATGGCTTTGGTGTTATTGTCTGCGAAAGTCATACTATTGCTGGCGGTGCAGCCCACGCTTTTGAACGCCAAGGATATAAATTTGACTCCGGGCCATCTCTGTATTCGGGATTATCTTACAGCCCTTCGCCCAACCCGTTGCGGCAAGTCCTAGATGCAATTGGTTCACAACTGCCTTGCGTCAACTACGATACTTGGGGTTGCTGTTTACCAGAAGGAGATTTTGACACATCGGTAGGGGCAGAACAATTTTGTGATGTGTTAGCCAGACTACGCGGGGAAGATGCTGTTATTCAATGGCAAAAGTTACAACAAGTAATGCTTCCTCTAGCCCAGGCTGCGATCGCACTGCCGCCGGCTGCGTTACGTTTAGATGTAGGTGCAGCTATTACCGTCAGCCGTTTTGCGCCTACTTTAGCCCGTCACGCCGCCAATGTCCTCAAATTAACTGGGTCTTTCTCTCGCATCATGGATGGTGTTGTCAGTGACCCATTTATTCGCAACTGGCTGAATATGCTGTGTTTCCTCCTTTCTGGGCTACCAGCTTCAGGAACTAACGCCGCAGAGGTAGCGTTTATGTTTGCTGACTGGTATCGCCCAGGAGTCCAGCTAGATTATCCAGTTGGCGGGAGTGGTGCTTTAGTGAATGCTTTGGTGCAGGGGTTGGAAAAACACGGCGGTGAGTTACAACTAGGGGCGCATATTGAACAAGTATTAGTCAAAAATCAACGGGCTATTGGTGTGCGTTTGCGTAACGGTGAAGAAATTCGGGCGCGGCGGGCTGTAGTCTCTAATGCCTCGGTTTGGGACACACTGAAGTTAGTACCGCCAGAAGCCTTACCATACAAGTTTCGTCGCCAACGACAAGCAACACCTGAGTGTGATAGTTTTATGCACCTCCACTTAGGTATTGATGCCCAAGCTTTACCAGCTAATTTAGCCTGTCACCACATCATCGTTAATGATTGGGAAAAGGGCATCACTGCACCGCAAAATCTGGTTTTAGTATCGATTCCCTCAGTTATTGACCCGTCTCTTGCGCCTCCAGGTAAGCATGTAATTCACGTTTATACCCCAGGGAACGAACCCTATAGCCTTTGGGAAGGGATGGACAGGAAAAGTTCAGAGTATGAACAACAAAAGCGATCGCGCTCTCAAATTATGTGGCAAGCTCTAGAAAAAATCATTCCTGATATTCACTCTCGTTGCGAAATCACATTGGTTGGTACACCCCTCACTCATGAACGCTTTTTACGCCGCCACCGTGGTTCTTATGGCCCAGCCATTTCCGCCGATGTTGGTTTATTTCCCAGTTCCCTGACACCCCTATCAGGCTTGATGTGTTGTGGTGACTCAACATTCCCCGGTATCGGTTTGCCAGCCGTCGCCGCCAGTGGCATGATAATCGCCAATACCCTCGCCCCCGTCAGCCAGCATTTAGCAATGCTCAAGGATATTGGTTGTATTTAATTTACCAATAAATTTATAGCGGTAGTCAGAGATGTGAGGATAATTTGAAAGCTTGAATGCCAGGAATATTAAGACTTTTCTCCTGCATCCTGCCTTCTGCCTCCTGCTTCCTGCTATATAATAATGATTATCATTTTACTTTAATTCCAGCCTATGTCCGTCAAACCATTAAACTTTCTCCAACGTCCCCGTCGGTTGCGTCGGACTGCAAAGTTACGCCAGATGGTGAGGGAAACAACTCTGAGTGTGGATGACTTGATTTATCCGATGTTTGTGATGGAAGGAGAAGGGCAGAAAGTAGAAATTGCTTCTATGCCAGGATGTTATCGATATTCTCTGGATTTATTACTCAAAGAAATCGCTGAAGTATCTAGTTTGGGCATAAATGCGATCGCACTTTTCCCCGTCATCCCCGAACATAAAAAAGACGACACAGGTACAGAAAGCTATAACCGAGAAGGATTAGTACAACAAACAGTCAAAGCCATTAAACAAGTTGTTCCCGATATTGTTGTCATCACTGATGTTGCCCTTGACCCCTTCACTACACACGGTCATGATGGCTTAGTTGATGAACAAGGCACAATTTTAAATGACCCAACGGTAGAAGTGTTAGTGAAAATGGCACTTTCTCAAGCCGCTGCCGGAGCAGATTTTGTTGCTCCTTCTGACATGATGGATGGGAGAATTGGAGCAATTCGTCGGGCTTTAGATGCAGAAGGTTACATCAATGTCGGAATTTTGGCATACTCCGCCAAATATGCCTCTGCTTACTACGGCCCCTTTCGAGATGCGTTAGATTCTGCTCCGAAATTTGGTGATAAAAAGACCTATCAAATGGATGCAGCCAACGCTAGAGAAGCCATCAAAGAAGTAGAACTAGACATTACCGAAGGCGCAGATATTGTTATGGTTAAACCTGCCCTCGCTTATCTAGATATTATTCAACAAATTCGCATAGCCACCCAATTACCAGTAGCAGCCTACAACGTCAGTGGCGAGTACGCCATGATTAAAGCTGCCGCTCAAATGGGTTGGATTGATGAAAAACAAGTAATTTTAGAAAGCTTGACCAGCATGAAACGTGCAGGTGCAGATTTAATTTTGACCTACTTCGCCAAAGATGTAGCGTTGATCAAGAAGTATGAAGTGTGAAGTTTGAAGTCTGAAGTGTAAAGTGTCCCATGACTAACAACATTGACTTGGCTATTGTTGGTGCAGGGCCTCATGCTCTCACCTTAACTACTCATCTGTTGCAAAAACGGCAGTCAATTAGGGGTAAATTTTCGGTATTTGACCCTAGTGGGATGTGGTTGAGTGGTTGGAAGCAGCAATTTGCCGCTTTAGAAATTCCCCATTTGCGTTCTCCCGCCGTCCATCATCCCGACCCTAACCCCTTTGCTTTACGCAAGTTTGCTGAATCTCGTCCTCAAGAATTATTTCCCCCCTACGATTTACCTGGGACAAAGTTATTTGAGGATTTTTGCCAAGATGTGATTCGAGTTTGGCAGTTACAAGAGCAAGTAATTCCTTTAGCAGTCAAGCGTATTACACCTTTAGTTGATAATTTACGCCCCAAATTTCGCCTTTATTTGCAAGATGGACAAGAGGTAATTGCTAGGCGGGTTGTATTGGCTACTGGTAGTTCTCAAATTCAATTACCAAATTGGGTGAAGGAAATCCCCACCACTTACCCACCAGATAGACTTTGCCACTCACAAAATATTGATTTACGCAAATCACACTTGACTGGTAAGAGAGTTTTGATTGTCGGTGGTGGGTTGACAAGTGGACATTTGGCTGTCGGCGCAATTTCTCGCGGTGCAAAGGTGCATTTGCTGATTCGGCGAAATTTAACAGAGAAGTTGTTTGATGCTGAACCAGGATGGTTGGGGCCGAAGTATCTCAAAGATTTTTTTGCTCAATCAAATTGGGAAAAACGCTGGACAATGATTCAGCAAGCCAGAAACGGTGGTTCCATGACACCAGCGATCGCAACTCAACTAAGGCGACAAGTGCGGACTGGTAACATCCGAATTGACGAACAATGTCAAGTTATCAAAGCTGAATGGTTGGGCGAAAATTGGTGCGTCGAATGTAGTGATGGTAGCCAGCATGAGTTTGATTACATTTGGCTTTCCACTGGGACTAAATTTGATGTCACCACTGAACCCCTATTAACAGATATCCTGGCAGCTTCTCCCACTCCAGTCATCAAAGGTTTGCCAGTGTTAGATACTAGTCTGCGTTGGCCTGGCTGTGAATTATTTATTATGGGTGGTCTCGCCGCTTTACAAGTAGGCCCAACAGCCAGAAATTTATCAGGTGCAAGAATGGCTTGCGAAAAAATTGTTCCAGCCATTGTCAAACCAAGTATCGCCTTTTCTCCCAGCCTGAGTACAGCCAAAGCCAGTTGAAGGATAGGGCAATTAAATCAAGCCTTGAGTATTTCCAGTAGGGACTTCCAAGAAGTTGAAACCACTTTTTTGAAAAACATTTTTGCTGAGTAATTCATTTCTTGGAGGTTCTTGATTGTGGCATCATCTAGCCAATAGCAACTCGGTTCTGGTGGGGAACAGCCATCAGAGGTAACGGGGAAAGCCCGGTGTAAATCCGGCACTGTCCCGCAGCTGTAATGAGGCGAACGCTTCAAAGTCAGAATGCCCGCCGAAATAATCACCAACTCCCATCTGCGAGGTACAGATGAATAATTTCACTCATGCTCTCTTCATCAAGAAGTGTAAATTTCTCATAGTTGCAAACCCAAGCCACGCGATCGCAATTTCTATGAGATTGTAGACTTTTCCCTACAAATACTAATACTGACACAAGGTTATAAATACAAGCCTGAAACCCATTTGTATCCTAACCTTGTCCTTTGCATATTTACGTATCTCTAGCCAGGTTTGCGCCTGTAATTCTCGCAAACCCGGAGATTCTGGCGTGCATTTCTTGTCTTCATCGGCAATGTTTCAAAATTAATGAACAACAAACAACATACTTTATTCGTCTGCACAACCTGCGCTAGTGTGTGGCAAGATGGCAAGCGGGTTGGTGAAAGTGGCGGACAGCAGATATTACAACAACTGCAACAACTTGCACAAACTTGGGAATTGCAAAATAAATTCTCGATTCAAGGTGTTGAATGTATGAGTGCTTGCAGTCATGCTTGCGTTGTCGCCTTGCAAGCAGAAGCGAAACTCACCTACCTTTTTGGTAACTTACCCAGGACTTACGCAACTGGCACAAATAGTGGGCAGGGCGCAGCCCTACCAGGGGACAATTTAAATCAAACCAAGCACATAAGAATACTTGGGCGTTTTAGTTGCTGAATTAAATAATTAGACAGCAAATTATGCTTGATTTGATAAATAGTAT
>JAGKSW010000043.1 GCA_018993265.1 Nostoc sp. TH1S01 | reverse complement strand
AATATTAGACCTGAATCCTTACTTAAAATCTTAGGATTAATCTTCTGATGACGAATACTTGCACCACCTATCCCAAGGGGATAATTCATCTCTAATGAAGAATAACTTATAAAGCTTCCCTAGAAACGGGAGCTTATATGAACTTCGTGAATAGAATTCAATTTGCCGCAGAAAAGAATCATAAGTTCGTATCTGAATGTTGTGTGTAGAATTATTGAATTGCGCCTTATAAGCTTGCTTTCTTAAATCTTGCTTGAGTTCAGATTCTCTGCCAATAATCAGCACACCGAAAGGAGAAGCAAATGATTTTACTTCTAATGCACCTCGAATATATCCTTGATTTTTTGTACAGTAGTCAATGTAATCTCTAATCTGACTAATACCACTTGCTAGTTGAGCGGTTTCAACAATTCGACCATTTTTATCTTCTTTGTAAAGACGATCTCCCGGTGACTTTAAATCAACAACCCACCATGTCACTCCATCAGAGTTCTCTCCAGCAAACAGGTAATCTGGAATTTTCCCGGTTCCATTGACAAAACCTGAAGGTTTTATTATCGGTTGTTTAATAATCCAACTATCGTGATGACCAGTACGAAAGAAAGCCGACGTGAAAGATAATAAAGAGAGATTGTGTCTAAGAAAAGAATCGATTTCAGTTTCACTAGCATTTTTAGAGATTAGAAAAATCAACTTTGCTAGATCATCCTCACCAAAGTTATGAGGATCAACTCTATATTCCTTTGGTGGATAATCACCTTCGAGAGCATTAGCGAAGCGCATAATACTATTTGAAATAGTTGACTATTGCAAATAGTAGTACACTTGTATTGACTTGAGTTAATCGCTAAACTGTTTTTTATAAGTGTTCATCACTTTATATAGTTGTATACTTTACATTAAATATGTTTATATTAATTTATCTTTGAAGATAAGGCACTTTACAAAGTTATCCGATACCTGCACTGGCTCATATCTCACGCTACGCCATATTGCGTATATTGACGTAGGTGAGATGGTTGTAAGCCTAAAACAATATCTTCTTTTGGTACTCCCATATCAATCAAATCTTCAGCGATTTGAATATCAGTCATATTACGCTGAATCCATATTTTTTCATTTTTGATATCAAGATGTATAACGCAATTATAAATTCGGTTATATCCATCCCAACCAATGTCTAAAATTTGATAATGATCTCTCGCAGTATCGAATATCAGTTGAACTTCGACATCTTCTTCCGACGGCTTATAGCTGCCATACTTTGTTAATAAGTTTTGAATATATTCACGATACTTGTCTATCTTTGCCATTGCAAAATTACCTCACCGTTTGGATCATAAACTATTAAATTAACTTGATATTCTCGTACCGAGGCTTGGGCAAAATCTCGGCTAAATAGTGAGCGATATGTTAAAACTGGAACTGCTAAAAACAAAACTCGTTCAGGTTCGCTAAATCGCAGGGCTAATCGATAATTAAGAAATTGCCCTAAAGCAGCGTGATAATCAAACAGTTCTGAATCACCCAAAAAACTTTTAATCTCAACAGCAATTTTCTCAGATCCTCGCTCGGCTGCTAAGATTTTCTCCGCACCTAAATCGACTGACATTTTATCCTTGCCAAACTTTACTACTAGCGGATCATGTGTGATAACCCACCCTTCTTTTTCTAATCCTCGTTTGACGGCTTGATGAAAAAGGTCTTTTGCAGGCACAAGAAACTATCAGAACCCGATACTCATATAATATCGAACTATTAGCAATCTATAAAGCGTTAGAGCGATCGCCTTTACCAATACTTTTTCACTCCAGCAATTTTAACCTTTATGTATTGATGCGATCGCCTGTGAACATCCTTCTTTTTACTCTAGTGTTATTGAAGCGATCGCACTTTACCATGTGTAATTATCATCGAGCGATCGCCTGTAAACATATTTCTTTTTCGTACAGTATATATTGAAGCGATCGCCTGTGTATATACTTCTTTTTAGTGCAGCATTTATTAATGTGATCGCACTTTACTATATGTAATTATCAACAAGCAATTATCTATAGATATACTTTCTTTTTTAGCCAGTATCTATTGAGGCGATCGTCCAACTTGTTCTTTCAAGTATTCATCATTTTATCCAACCACAGATTTAGGCATTAGATATGATGGTGCGTTGCACTTGTAGACAACATACCCTACAGAGTAGCTATGATCACACTATTTATTTTTTTTACGACCAGCAACAAACCCAAAAAACCAAGTTGCTGATGCAATTATCATGATTAGAACAACAAAATGCACAGCAATTGGAAGAGCAAGAAGGAGTACGAGCAAAATTCCTAAAGCGCCTAATCCCTTGATAAAATCATTCATAGATTTAAAGTCTAACTATCGATACGTAGGTAATTTGTTCCCTGTAACAGTAGTCACAGGGGATATATAAATAATTTTCCCATATTATTTCAGAAATCGGTATTTCACCATAGAGGCAAAACTCATAACATAAATTTTCTTAACAAATTCAACTGTGTTTGTAAACTAACTCCATTTTTAACTTCTCAATCTCCAGTCTCAATCGTTCATTCTCCATACTCAATCTAGCATTCTCGTCTTTAATAACCTCAATCTCATTCCTCTTAGTCAACGCCTGATTAATCGCCAGCTTCCGCATATCTAGCGAAAACCAACGCTGATAGGTTTGGGTGTGAACTTGCACACTATGGCCTAAATTATCCGCCGCAGCTTTGATTGGTATGCCTAAAATGTGCGCTCGAATTGCCCAGGCGTGACGTAAATCGTAAGGTTTGAAATCTAAGCCGATTTTGCGGAACCACCAACTTACTCGTTGTGTTAATGCTGTTATCTCTGCATGATTACTTTTATCTTTTTTACTAATTGCCGTTGCCAGCATTTCTAAATATTTATGGTTTCTTAAATCAAATTCATCAATCCATTCTTTATGTAATGGTAATGCTTGTCTTTCGCCAGTTTTACAATCTTTATGAACTTTCCAGGTTAAGTCTAAATTTTCTTTGCTTAACCACCAATCAATATCAGGGTTGATAAAAATTTCTCTGGGACGTAAGCCAAAAACTGCTAACATTCCATACGTCCATCGCCAAAGTTGCCAGCTATCTTTGACATCTTCATTAACTTGATTGCCTCTTAAATTTAAATAGTCTTCAAATTTGCTAATTCCTGATAATATTTCTGCATCTGTAGGGATGTTGCGAGAATTGCGATCGGGCATTTTGGCATATTTAGACAAGTCAATTTCTATATTGAATGTCTGGCAAAAGGAAGATATGGCTCTGGCTGCATTATATCTAGCCCATTCTTTATTGATTTGTTCAATTGAATTAATAAGATTTTCCGCAGTCGCTAAATCTTGAGAGTTTGTGTATCGCTGGGTGCGGGAAAAATAATAGAAAAATGTATGTTCGCTTTTGGTTGTGCGTTTATGAGTTTTAAAATATTCGTCCTCGAATTTTTCCAGTAATTCGCCTATAGTTTTTACATCTTTTTTCGTGGCTTCTTTGCCTAAATATTTATCGTTCCATTCAAAGGTTTTACGTGCAATTAATTTGCCTAATTCATAAGCTTCTTCCTCAGCCGTTTTGAGTCCATCTAAGTTGGCGGGAATATTCAAACTAATATTGTATTGTTTTCTGCCAGTGCCGTTTCTGTCCTTATCTCCGGGTTTAATTGGTAACGTTGCCCGTAATTGCAGACTTCCATTTGATTCCCGAATTGATACTTTTGTTTTTGCAGACTTCAAACGCAGATTTACTTTTTCTAGTTCTTGTAAGACTTTTGCTCTCATGTGTTCTCTTTGCTGCTGTGCTTGCAGACTTGAGCCAATAAAGCTGCCGTCGGTAGATGGAAGTGGCTCTAAGTCTGCAAAGGCTTGCTGATATTTGTCTTTACCCTGATTTTGCATCGCTGTGATATTAGCCTATATTTAGCCTAAAAATTATTGTGTTATCAGCGAACAATGTTTAAAACTAACACTGTTTAACGTAAACATTTCGCTGTTAAAAGCCATTAAACCACAAAAAGGATTACTCCGGCCCTTATCACGGTTATGACGGATTTGCTATCTTCGCTCGTGATATGGACTTAGCACTCAACAGCCCAACTTGGGGCTTGATTGGCGCTCCTTGGAAGAAAGCTGCTACCAAAGCTAAGGCTGCTGCTTAATTCTCAAGAATAAACGGATAGCCTGGGGTTTGTCGCCCCAGGAACCGAGGGAAGAATGGTGAATGCTGAATGCTGGATAAAGACTTTTATTCATTATTCATGATTCATCACTCGTGACTCCCAAGGGGAGGAGCGAAGTCCCCAGGCTCTCCCAACACTTCAATTACTACACCAACCAGCAAGCGTAGAGAGACAGACAAATGCCACAGAATCCTGACAGAATTGTAGACCACGTTGATCTATTCAAACAGCCAGAATACACCGAGCTATTTGAAAACAAGAGAAAGAACTTTGAAGGCGCTCACTCTCCTGAAGAAGTTGAAAGAGTGTCTGAATGGACAAAATCTTGGGACTACCGGGAAAAGAACTTCGCTCGTGAAGCTTTAACCGTTAACCCCGCTAAAGGTTGCCAACCCGTAGGCGCAATGTTCGCTGCATTGGGTTTTGAAGGTACTTTACCTTTCGTTCAAGGTTCTCAAGGTTGTGTGGCTTACTTCCGTACACACCTCAGCCGTCACTATAAAGAGCCTTGCTCCGCAGTATCTTCTTCTATGACAGAAGACGCAGCAGTATTCGGTGGCTTGAACAACATGATTGAAGGTATGCAAGTTTCATACCAACTGTACAAGCCTAAGATGATTGCTGTTTGCACCACCTGTATGGCTGAAGTTATCGGTGATGACTTGGGTGCGTTCATCACCAACTCTAAGAATGCTGGTTCTATTCCTCAAGATTTCCCAGTACCTTTCGCTCACACCCCCAGTTTCGTAGGTTCCCACATCACTGGTTACGACAACATGATGAAGGGAATTCTGTTGAACCTGACAGAAGGTAAGAAAAAAGCTACCAGCAACGGCAAAATCAACATCATCCCTGGTTTTGATACATACGTTGGTAACAACCGCGAAGTTAAGCGGATGTTGGGTGCTATGGGTGTTGACTACACCATTCTGTCTGACAGCAGCGATTACTTCGATTCACCCAACACTGGCGAATTCGATATGTACCCAGGTGGTACAAAGCTGGAAGATGCTGCTGATTCTATCAATGCTAAGGCAACAGTTGCTCTCCAAGCTTACACCACTCCCAAGACCCGCGAATACATTAAAACCCAGTGGAAGCAAGAAACACAAGTTCTACGTCCCTTCGGTGTTAAAGGTACTGACGAGTTCTTGACTGCGATCGCTGAATTGACTGGTAAAGCGATTCCTGAAGAGTTGGAAATCGAACGCGGTCGTTTAGTTGATGCTATCACTGACTCCTACGCTTGGATTCATGGTAAGAAGTTCGCTATCTACGGCGATCCTGATTTGATCATCTCCATCACCAGCTTCTTGTTAGAAATGGGTGCAGAGCCTGTACACATCCTCTGCAACAATGGCGACGAAGCTTTCAAGAAAGAAATGGAAGCTATTCTCGCTGCTAGCCCCTTCGGTAAAGAAGCTACTGTTTGGATTCAAAAAGACTTGTGGCACTTACGCTCCTTGTTGTTCACCGAGCCTGTAGACTTCTTCATCGGTAACTCCTACGGTAAGTACCTGTGGCGCGATACCAAGATCCCAATGGTACGGATTGGTTATCCTCTGTTTGATCGCCACCACTTACACCGCTATGCTACCCTCGGCTACCAAGGTGGTCTAAACATCCTCAACTGGGTTGTTAACACTCTGTTGGATGAAATGGATCGTAACACCAACATCACTGGTAAGACCGATATCTCCTTCGACTTGATTCGCTAGAAATTGCTACAAGCTTGTTTGTTAAAAACAGCTAAAGATTAGGAACTGGGGACTAGGGAATATTTAATTCCCCATCCCCAATTCCTATAACAGATACTCAACTTTCAACCTACCTATCCCTTGATTCGTTTTCTCTATCATGGACAGCATCAATCACACTCACTCTCACGTTCATTTCCATCCACCTAACTATAAAAAGTCTCCTCTACTTAATCCCTTACGTCGTTTGGTGGACGGAATTCAAGTTAAAAATAATCGCTTCGCTCATCTAATATGCCAGGTAATTCCTTGCTGTTGTCCCTTTGAGCGAAATATTAGTTTATTTGGTCGGAGTTTCCATATTCCGGCTTTGTGTAAGCTGAATCCTCTCTATGATGAGTTTGTTGGCTTACGTTTTCGGGCTTTGTCTTACCTCGCTGATGAATGTGGTGAGGATGTGACAAGGTATATTTGCTAATTATTACTCTTTACTGATTCCATCTCGCCTGAAGATAGGGGTTTGGGGCTATTTCTAAAAGTATATTTGTGTAGTTAATATAAATGTCTCACCCCAACATCAGGTAAAAGTTTTTTATCCTTCGTAGTGAACGATACTTTTAAGTTTCTTGTAAAAGTCGATGTTATAGAAATGAATTACTGATGCACATGGGGAATTGTGTGTCGGGTATAGTGAAGATTTTTGCAGGAAGTTTTGTAACAGTAATCAGTTAACAGTAATCAGTAGACCTCTTGCATAGATATTTTTTTGTCTCACGCAGAGGCGCAAAGGCGCAAAGAGGTCTAGTAAATATATAGGTGATTATTGTTAACTGTTTTTTCTCAAGCAGAGAAGACGGGATTTTTATCGAACCACAGAGGAGCCAGTCGCGTGGTGAGGTAGCGCGGTCTTGGGGGTTTCCCCCATGAGCGACTGCCGAAAGGGTTTCCCGACTTGAGGAGGCAGTGCGTTGGGCGGGTTTCCCGACTTGAAGCAACTGCCGTCGAACTGGCGTAGCGCGGAGAACACAGAGGAAGAGAGATGAATACCCAAAAGAAGGTTAATGAACTGCTGAATGAGTCGGGATGCGAACATAATCAGCAGAAGAAGGGCGAAAAAAAGAATAAGTCTTGTACGCAACAAGCGCAACCAGGGGCGGCTCAAGGTGGTTGTGCTTTTGATGGGGCGATGATTGCTCTGGTTCCAATTACTGATGCAGCGCATTTGGTTCACGGCCCGATCGCCTGTGCTGGTAATTCTTGGGGTAGTCGTGGTAGTCTCTCTTCTGGGCCTTTGCTTTATAAAACGGGTTTCACTACCGATATGACTGAAAATGATGTAATTTTCGGTGGTGAAAAGAAGCTATACAAGGCAATTTTGGAGATTCATCAGCGTTATAATCCAACGGCTGTGTTTGTTTATGCTACTTGTGTGACGGCTTTGATTGGCGATGATATCAATGCTGTTTGCAAGGCGGCGGCGGAAAAAATTGGTACTCCGGTTGTCCCGGTAATTGCGCCAGGATTTATTGGGAGTAAGAATTTGGGGAACCGTTTTGGCGGTGAAGCTTTATTAGATTATGTTGTCGGGACAGCAGAACCGGAGTTCACAACCCCTTATGATATAAACTTGATTGGCGAATACAATATCGCCGGGGAAATGTGGGGAGTCCTGCCTTTATTTGAAAAATTAGGCATCCGCGTACTATCCAAAATCACGGGTGATGCTCGTTATCAAGAAATTTGTTACGCTCACCGTGCGAAGTTGAACGTGATGATTTGTTCGCGGGCGTTGCTCAATATGGCGAGAAAGATGGAGGAGCAATATGGGATTCCCTACATTGAAGAGTCTTTTTATGGCATTGATGATATAAATCGTTGCTTGCGGAATGTGGCTGCTAAGTTGGGCGATCCTGATTTGCAAGCGCGCACGGAAAAGCTGATTGCGGAAGAAACAGCCGCTTTGGATATCGCTTTGGCTCCCTATCGCGCCCGCCTCAAGGGTAAGCGTGTGGTTCTGTATACTGGCGGTGTGAAGAGTTGGTCTATTATCTCTGCCGCTAAGGATTTGGGCATAGAAGTTGTGGCTACTAGCACCCGCAAGAGTACGGAGGAAGATAAGGCAAAAATCAAACGCTTGCTCGGTACAGATGGCATCATGCTAGAAAAGGGCAATGCTCAGGAGTTGTTGCGATTGGTACGTGATACAAACGCTGATATGTTGATTGCGGGTGGTCGTAACCAATACACAGCCCTGAAAGCGCGGATTCCTTTCCTCGACATCAACCAAGAACGTCATCATCCGTATGCTGGGTATGCGGGAATGTTAGAGATGGCACGAGAGTTATACGAAGCCCTCTACAGCCCCATCTGGGATCAAATCCGTAAGCCTGCGCCTTGGGATGAGGAAGCCGGGACTTTAAATAATTTTATGTCAGCAGATGAGATGTTCTCTGCTTCAATAGAAGAGGTATTTTAGATGGCGATCGTTACTGTTCCCGAAAAATCAGTTGCAGTTAATCCTCTCAAACAAAGCCAAGCTTTAGGTGCATCCCTCGCCTTTTTGGGATTAAAGGGAATGATACCTCTGTTTCACGGTTCTCAAGGGTGTACCGCCTTTGCCAAGGTTGTGCTTGTACGGCATTTTCGGGAAGCTATTCCCCTAGCCACTACAGCCATGACTGAAGTAACTACGATTTTGGGTGGCGAAGAGAATGTGGAACAGGCACTTCTGACGTTGGTTGAGAAGGCTAAACCAGAAATTATTGGTTTGTGTACCACTGGATTGACAGAAACTAGAGGCGATGATATTGAACGCTTCTTGAAGGATATCCGCGATCGCCATCGTGAATTAGACCACATCCCCGTTATATTTGCACCGACACCAGATTTTAAAGGCGCATTACAAGATGGTTTTGCAACTGCTGTAGAAAGCATTGTAAAGGAAATTCCTCAAGCAGGTGGAATCAGAAGCGAACAAGTCACAATCTTGGCTGGTTCTGCCTTTACTCCTGGCGATTTGCAAGAAATCAAAGAAATTGTCACCGCTTTTGGATTAGAACCTATCTTCGTACCTGACCTCGGCGCTTCTTTAGATGGTCATTTAGAAGATAACTATAGTCCGGTGACAGGTAGCGGTACAAGTGTGAAACAACTACGACAAGTAGGTAGTTCGGCTTTCACTATCGCTTTGGGTGAAAGTATGCGGGGTGCTGCCAAAATTCTCGATGAACGGTTTAACATTCCCTACGAAGTGTTTGGTGAACTGACTGGTTTGGAACCAGTGGATGAGTTCTTGCAAGCATTATCAATTTTGAGCAGCAACCCAGTACCCGAAAAATACCGTCGCCAACGTCGCCAATTGCAAGATGCGATGCTTGATACGCACTTTTATTTTGGTGCAAAACGAGTATCTTTAGCTCTAGAGCCAGATTTGCTTTGGGGAACAGTGCGCTTTTTACAATCGATGGGAACACAAATTCATGCTGCTGTGACCACGACGCGATCGCCTTTACTCGAAAAACTCCCAATCAAGAGTGTCACCATCGGTGATTTAGAAGACTTTGAAGAACTAGCAGTAGGTTCCGACTTACTGATTGGTAATTCTAATGTGGCGGCGATCGCAAAACGTCTGTCGATTCCTCTTTATCGTTTAGGTTTGCCCATTTACGACCGTTTAGGAAATGGTCTGTTTACAAAAGTTGGCTATCGCGGCACGATGGAGCTTTTGTTTGGTATCGGCAACCTCTTTTTAGAAGCTGAAGAAGAGAGAGTGAAACACTTTTTTGGTGATGTTTAACTTTGCGCTCTTTGCGCCCTTTGTGGTTCGTTAAAGTAGGAAAATAAAATGAAAATTGCCTTTACAACCAGTGACCACACTCATATCAATGCTCACTTTGGCTGGGCTAGAGAAATTGATGTCTACGAAATCGATACTGAAGGATATCAATTTTTAGAAACTCTCAACTTTGAGGGTGAGCTAAAAGAAGATGGTAACGAAGATAAAATAACACCCAAACTTGATGCACTGGTTGACTGTGCAATTGTTTATGTAACAGCAATTGGTGGGACTGCGGCTGCTAAGTTAATCAAAAAAGGTGTCACCCCAGTTAAAGCACGCACCGAAGAAGAAAAAATCGAAGAAGTGCTGACTAAATTAGTTCAAACTCTTAAAGGTAATCCTCCACCTTGGTTGCGGAAAGCTCTCCAACCCAAAACCAAAAATTTTACAGATGAACTTGAGAACGAAGCAACTGTATGACCGCAGATAATACTGTTAACGGAACTACTAGTCTCGCCGCCTTAAACTCTCCCTTCATTAAGGCTTTAATCCTACAAATTCGTGGGCAAGATAGTTACGGATTTTACCGTAATTGGTCAGATGAATTAATCCTTAAAGCTTTCGTTGTTCCCAAAAAAAAGAAACGCGAAATTCCTATTGAGGGTGAAGTCGATGCAGCAACTCAAGCCCGTATTTTGGTATTTTTCCGAGCTATTGCTGCCAGAATTGAACAAGAAACTAATCTAATTTCTCAGGTTGTAGTTAACATCAATCATGAGGGCTTCGGCTGGGCTTTAGTATTTTCTGGACGGCTTTTGCTAACAGTAAAAACCTTAAGAGATGCTCATCGCTTCGGCTTTGAATCTCTAGAGAAATTAGCAGAAGAAGGCGAAGCTTTTGTCCAAAAAGGATTGGATTTAGTTAACCGCTTCCCAGAAGTAGGCAAGATTTAAACGTTAGTCAATGGTCATTAGTCATTGGTCATTTGTTTAGTACCAATGACTAATAGACCTTACAAGACATTATTGCGCTCTTTACTTTGCGACTTTGCGCGGCAGTCGCTTCAAGTCGGCAGAGCCGCCCAACGCGCTACCTTGCCTTTGCGCGAGACAAAAAAAGTCTAATGACAAAGGACAAATAACCAATGACCAATGTCGAGGAATTGAAAACTCAAATTAAACGCCTCAATAGCAAAGCAGGTCAAATGAAAATGGATCTGCATGATTTAGCAGAAGGTCTACCAACAGATTATAAACAACTTATGGACGTTGCCGCCGCAACTTATGAAATATATCGGCAACTTGATGAGTTAAAGCAGCAGCTAACAGAATTGGAGGCTAAATGAGTAAATCTATTGATGAATTCAAAAAGTTAAATGATGCTGAAGAATATTTTCAATTTTTTGAATTACCTTACGACCAAAAAGTTGTAAATGTAAATCGTCTCCATATATTGAAAAAGTTCTCGCAATATATCCAAGAAATTGACGAACAATCTGCTGATTTAAGTGCTGAAGAAAAGCTAAATCAATATTGCTTGGCTTTGCAAAAGGCTTACGAGGTATTTCTCGAATCAACACCCCAAGAACAAAAGGTGTTCAAAGTCTTTAAAGACAAGCCTAAAAATGTAATTACGCTGACAGAACTCTCTTCTGATTAGGAGGTAAATAGTGATCAACCTAACTCCTACCGAGTTAGAACGTTATAGTCGCCAAATGATGCTCCCTAATTTTGGCGAAGCGGCTCAGAAGCGCCTGAAGTCAGCGACAGTATTGGTTACAGGTGTGGGGGGATTAGGTGGTACAGCCGCGCTTTACTTAGCAGTAGCAGGCGTTGGTAAGCTAATTCTAGTCCGGGGTGGCGATTTACGCCTTGATGATATGAATCGTCAGATTCTCATGACTGATGATTGGGTAGGTAAGCCAAGGGTATTTAAAGCTAAAGAAACCTTACAAGCTATCAATCCTGATATCGAAATCGAGGCGGTTCATGATTATGTTACGCCAGAGAATGTAGATTCTTTGGTGCAATCCGCAGATATGGCGTTGGACTGCGCCCATAATTTTACAGAACGCGATTTGTTGAATGCAGCTTGTGTGCGCTGGCGCAAACCAATGGTAGAAGCTGCAATGGATGGGATGGAGGCTTACCTGACAACAATTATTCCCGGTGTGACTCCTTGTTTATCTTGTCTGTTTCCCGAAAAACCTGATTGGGATCGGCGTGGTTTCTCGGTGTTAGGTGCGGTTTCTGGGACATTGGCTTGTTTGACGGCGTTAGAAGCAGTCAAGCTGATTACTGGGTTTAGTCAGCCTTTGTTGTCACAATTGCTGACAATAGACTTTAACCGGATGGAATTTGCCAAGCGTCGTTCATACCGCGATCGCTCTTGTCAAGTATGCGGTAATAATGCACCTTGGAGATACTCGCAATCTCCATCAATGGAAACCACCAGTAATTTTACAACTTAATAAGTTTTTTGTCCTTGGTCATTCGTCCTTTGTCCTTTGTATTTACAAATGACTAATGACTAATGACAAAGGACAATTATCACAAAAAACCCAAATTCTAAATCAGAACAATCAATCGCTACAGATTAGGAGATTGAATGACTGTTACTTTAACAGAAAAAGCAGAATTTCGTTTGCGGGCTTTCCTGCGAGGTTCCGATTCCAATGACAATAGTGCAACTAAAGGTATCCGCATTTCTGTCAAAGGTGGTGGTTGCAATGGCTATGAATATGGAATGGATATTACTAGCCAACCTCAACCAGATGATTTAGTAATCCAGCAAGGTAGTGTACTGGTTTACGTTGATGCCAAAAGTGCGCCTTTGTTAGAAGGAATCGTGATTGATTTTGTCGAAGGGGTGGTAGAAAGTGGTTTCAAATTTACCAACCCTAATGCAACTAGTACCTGCGGTTGTGGCAAATCTTTCCAAGCAGGAGACTGTACGCCTACTGGTGTTCCTTGCAGCTAAAAGAAGAATCTTTTAGTGTCAAGTCAAACCATAGAGGCTTTCCGTAAACGCACTCCGCACCCAATGTCAGAGACACTCGCAATTACTCATCAAATGCAGTGTCTTCCTATTCATATTTTCTCGAAGAGGAGACTGACACACTTCGAGAACCAACCGAACCGTAATGAGGAGAATCGGAAAATGGCTACTTATCAAGTAAGATTAATCAACAAAAAAGAAGACATCGATACCGTAATTGAGGTGGATGAAGACACTACAATTTTAGACGCAGCAGAAGAAGCTGGTATTGATTTACCTTTCTCTTGCCATGCAGGTTCTTGCTCTAGCTGTGTAGGTAAAGTAACTGAAGGTGAAATTGATCAATCTGATCAAAACTTTTTAGATGATGAGCAAGTATCTAAAGGATTTGCTCTATTGTGCGTTACCTATCCTCGTTCTAACTGCACAATCAAGACTCACCAAGAACCTTACCTCGTATAATTTATGTCTTAGACTATGCACAGAAGTTGCAGCTATACAGTCAAAATCTCTCTACACAGATTCAGATTGTATAGCTGCAATTTTTCATTTCTACAGCTATTTTTAGCAATCCAAAAAGTATGAAAGGCAAAGACAATTATCTTTCATACTTCATACTTCTCACTTCATACATTTAATGTTTAAGCCTTTTAGTATACGTGGCTGTTCTCTAGCATTACTCCAACCAGGAGAGCAAGGTATTATAGCTTTTTATCAAACTCAAGATCAGAAAATTCTAGACCAGATTCATTCAGTAGGCATAAAAATTGGAACTTGTATTACTCTAGAACAGCAACTTTCTTTATTACAAATTAAAGTTGCTGGAGAATCCCTAAGTTTAAGCCAAGAAGTTGCTCAGACTATTTACGTGCGGATAGTTGATAACTAAATTCAAGCTAAAATCTACTGCCAATTATATGAAAATTTGTAATATATAAATTCTGTAGAGACGTTGTATACAACGTCTCTACAGAAATAAAAAAATTACAGTTAATGAATTAGTTATTTATCAATCAATAGCAACAATAACATCTGAGGCTTTAATCACAGTATAAGCTTGCTTACCTTCTGCCAATCCCAAATTATCGGCTGAGGTTTTGGTGATAATAGAGACTAATTCCACTCCAGGTGCTAATTCTAGAGTTACTTCAGTATTAACGGAACCATTTACAACCTTCTTAACAGTAGTTTTTAACGCATTACGCGCACTAATTTCCATATTTTTATTTTTTTTTAAATCATTATTGTTTGAAATAATACCAACTTTTCGGAATACCAATGTTATTTTTTATAATTTCTTTATAAAATTACTAGATATAGTTGGTACAAAATCTATGGAGCTAACAGCCTACTACTAAAAATACTCCGATAGAGAGAGAATTTGAGTTGAAATAAGTAGCAAAATATATCACTAATGCATAATCTATTTAGTTAAAATATTGATACATGAACTATCTCTACAAAACTTAATTTAAAAAATTAATTGTTACCTAGTAAGCAAATCAATATATATAGATTTTGATGTAAAACAAACATCCTGAATAAACATACTATTTAAGAATTAAATGTGTTTTGTGCTGCATTTTGATATTTTTTTGTGATATTTAACCAATATCTTTAAGAGAATACACACTTGTTTATGGAACAAGCTTATCAGAGTGATAATATATAAGTAAGCTAAATTGTTGCTAGTGAACCAAACTTAAGCAGCAAGAGATTACAGGGTTATCAAAGACGTTTCTACCTAAATCCTGGTACATCTGAAAGTTAGACAGACGATGCGATCACTTCAGCAATATATTAGGGAAAATGTGTAAATCTTATACTTAAATTGATGATTCTACTAAGTAGAACTTAGGGTTAATACTGCGTAATACCTGTGTCTAATTTTCGTAATGCGTAGACTAAGCAAACATAGTTTGGGAATAAGTGCAGCAGTTTAGAAATTCCCTTACTTGCAATACATAAGGAGCAGGAATTATGCGAGCCAAACATATTATGACTCAAGATGTAGCTACCATTCGCGGCTCCGCTACCGTAGCAGAAGCAGTGAAATTATTAAGGCTCAAACAACTGCAAGAATTGATTGTAGAACCTCGTCATAGTGGTGATGCTTACGGCATTGTGACTGAGAGTGATATTGCAGGCAAAGTGGTTGCTTATGGAAAAGATCCTCAAAGAACTTATGTTTACGAAATAATGAGCAAACCCTGTGTCACTGTAGATCCTGACCTTGATTTAGAATATGCTGCAAGGTTATTGATTAATACAGGGATGCGGAGTGCGCCTGTCATCCGAGGTGAATTACTTGGGATGATTACTATCAGCGATATTATCCACAAAGGCGACTTTGTAGATAAACCAAAACTCCTATTCTTGCAAAAAGAGATATATAAAGCTGTCTCCAACGCACGGGCAATTTCTGCGAACTACGGCCCAGACTCTAAACGCACAATTGAAGCTTGGGATTTCGTAGATGAACTCGAAGCTGAAGCTGGTTTTTATGGCGCACCCAAGCAAGATAAATCTTCTAGAGAACTCTTCTCTGAAGAACCCAAACCAATGGTATCTGGGGAACAGTCTAACCAAACTATGAATGCTGTCTGATGAGGATGTCTGAACCCCTCTTAATCCCCCCTTGTAAAGGGGGGAAACTAAGAAATCTAATTCCCTCCCCTTTCCAAGGGGAGGGTTAGGGAGGGGTAAAAGACCATCTCATAGACAGTATTTTGAAAAAGTTTTTTGTGAATGGTGGGCATTGTCCACCATTATCTTTTATTGGTATCTTAAGGCAATTTATGAAGCAACATAGCAAGCAAAGTTTGAGTAAAACAACTTGTGAATGGTTGATAGGTAATAATTACAATTCTGAAGATTTAAATCAGCCTGGAGAAAATGGTGATACAGCTTTGATGAAAGCTACTAGGCAAGGTAATTATTCAGTCGTTCAAGAATTGATTAGTGCAGGTGCGGATATTAATGCTAGAAATAACGATAGTAATAATGCCTTATGGTTTGCCTGCTTTGGCAATCATTATGAATTAATTAATTTGCTGCTAGAAATGAAAATTAATATCGATAACCAAAACGATAACGGTGCAACAGTTTTAATGTATGCAGCTTCAGCAGGTAAAGCAGAAGTAGTCAAGTTACTTTTACAACATCATCCTAATTTAAATTTAAAAAACTTAGACGATTACAAAGCTATAGATTTTGCCAGCACTATCGAAGTTTTAAGGATGCTGAAAGATGCTACAAGATGAATTATCTAGCAAAAATTTTCATCAAGAGACTAAACATTCTTACCTATCAGTACAGCTTGACCCTAATTATGTAGACCCAACAACGCAACCATCTGCTTTTAAGCGATATCCAAAATTTTATCGCAGGCTGCAATTAAATCTCAATCATCCCATTCATTCTTTCATTTACTTAACAAGTGCAATCACCTTAGAAAAGACTTATCAGGATGTAGCCTATCAATTACGTGTTAACCCTTCTGCGGGTGGGTTATATCCTACCGAGATTTATGTACAAATTCGGGGAATACCGGAAATAGTTGATGGCATATACCATATAGAAGTTGAGAATAATTGTCTAACACTTATCTATGAATTAATAGATGATGGCTTAGAAAGTTATATTATACCGGGCATATGTATCAAGGGAATCATTTTTTTAATTAGTTGCGTTTATTATAGGTCTAGTTGGAAATATAAAAACAGAAGTCTGAGATATTGCTTTTTAGATAGCGGACACCATTTAGGTACAATTGCCGCATCGGCTGATCTCTATGACAAAAATATCCAGCTAATGTTTGACTTTGATAAGTTAGCTCTTAATTCTGACTTAGGTTTTGAGAATAAAGAGTTTGTGAGTGCTTGTGTTTTATGTGGGGAATTAGAAGAAAAGCGGGTAAGACGCTTAAGGCTGAAAATACCTTTTGTGAGTGGCACAGATTATTTTGAAGCTAATCAATTTATTGAAGATAGCTATCAAGTAACAGCTTTACAAAAGAGTCCAAAACAACAGCTAGAGCATCCCAAATTTAAGTTTGACAAAGATAAATTTTATCAAACTGTTTGGCATAGACGTTAAAATAGACGTTTCCGGAAACAGTTAATTTCTCAAGAAGATTATTTCAGGATATTGCAACAACTAAAGCAACCAATTCCCACAGAAAGTGGTGAAGTAATCAAAGTTTATTCAGTCGTGCATCGAGTAGAGGGGATATCCCCTGGGTTATATCAAAACAATCATCTGATTAAAAGTGGCGATTTTAGCGAACATACTGGTTATTTATGCATTAATCAAGCTATAGCGCGTGATTGTGCAGTAACTTTGTTTTTTGTGTCTGACTATACAAATTATCAAACCGCTATGCAATTGGCAGGTTTTTTAGGACACAGAGTTTACCTGAGTAGTAATTACTTGGGGATACAATGTAGCGGAATTGGCGCGTTTTATGACGATGAAACCCAGAGTTTCTTAGAAACAAAAATGGATATTCTCTACGCAATGGCTATTGGCAATTAAGTAGTTTTGTAAGTAGAGATGGCTAGGTATATGTTCTGTTACAACGATGATTACGATTACCGTCCAATGCAACCGTCATCGGCAGATATTATTTTACGGCAACAACTAGAGCATTCTATTAGTAAATACTTTTATGAAGCGTGCGATCGCACAATTCAAAATCTTCTTTCTCATTGTCGCTGGTATGTCACCAGTGATGCTAGTGCGATGACCTTAGTAATTGAATGTCCCGACCCTGTTACCAACTGGCGAGTTCTACAACAAATCGTCGCAATGGGGTCATTACTCCAATCAATTGTAAGCAGTGCTAAAATCCGCGTTTGTCCTCCTGAAAGCCAAGGTATACCTTTTGAAATGAGGGTAGATGAAATCGCTGTTTACCGTGATATGGCTGGCTAGAAAAGTGTATGAATGAGGAGAGTAGTAAAGGTCAATTAACTATTAACAATTGACCAATTACAAATAATTGCAACTACCTCTTCAAAAACCCTGTCAGCCGAACGTTGAACTACAGGACTTAACTCTAGTCCCAACCCCAGATTTGCCGCCTCAATTAAATAAACTGTCACATCTTCAGGAAAGTCATCCTGAAATATTTTCCGTCCGGCGGCTAATGCATTATCCCAACGAAAATCATGCAAGTTATAACTAGGTTCCGGTAAAGCTTCTAATTCTTTACCTGGAACCTTAAATATTGCACCTGCTTCCGAATTAGTTGAACTAGCATCAATAATTACTAATTTTTTACTACCTCTAGCTTGAAACATTACCTCCATCCCTGCGGTTCCACAGTCATACACGCGCACATGAGGGTGAAGATTTTCGGCTAGATATTGTTGTAAACGTTGGGCGATAATTACACCTACAGCGTCGTCGCAACGATTGAGATTTCCGCATCCAATAATAGTTAGCATAAATTACTAATTGTGACACTATACTTAAGTTTTAATAGTGCAGCTTGAATAAAAAAGCAGTTTATGTCACAAGAAGATTGTTAGTTTACTATTGAGGTGTTGAAATTGCACACAAACTACTCAACTGCCACTAGAAACAAAGCTTAACAATATCCCCAGCACCTTATCAACTGGAGGAATGTTGTACTCTGTTAGACCAATTGTGACCGTTTGGGATTCTAGTTTGAGAAACTTCCAGCGATCGCCTGACGTAATTGCACCGTAAATTATAGGTATCGGACTATTATTCATTTCATTAAACTTCTGGGCAGCAACCATTTCAGCGATACACTGTCCAATACCCGGATTCAAATCTGCTTTTTTCGCTTCGACGACCACTAGGGCGGGGGCTTCAATCTCTAATTGTTCTGGAGAACGGCTGATTAAAAAATCACAAACTCCGGTTAATCCTAAAGCCGTGTCTACTGTAAAATCTGTGCCAGAAAATAAGCTAATTTCGTTAGATAAAATATCTTTTAATTCTGAAAGAATAGGAGACACCAACCACTCACTTCTAGCTTTTTCAGTATTAACTGCCAGAGCTAAACTTAAGCGTTTATTGATAGTTTCTGTTAAAAATTGGCTAGGAGTTACAGGTTGAATATCTTGCAGGAAATCAAAAGGTTCAATAACCGTCAGCCCAAAATCCTTTTTAACTTTTTTGAGTGTAAAGTCACTGTAAGGCATAATTTAATTCTTAATCCGCTTGGTTGTATTCTTATGTTACAACTTAATGGCTTTGCCTCATAACAAAGACAAAGCCTCGGAATAATTAACAAATAACCAAAGTTTAAAACGTTACATTATATTTATCAGCAAGTTCAGATAGCTTTTCATACTGCTGAATTGCGGCTTCGGTGATTAACTGTTTCGCTTCTTCTGGCGTTGTGCCATTTGCGGGAATTAAATACTTCACATAAAGGGCGATAAAATCAGCCATAATCGCCGAACCTATCAAACCATGACTATCAGCTTCTTGACCAGCCATTGTTGCTACTAAACCCGCTTTAATGGGGTCTGGTTTTTCTTTCATGAACTGATCAATTAGTTGCCAAATATACTCGTTTGGTATGAGATTTTCTAACTTGGTTTTGTTAGGAGTAAATTCTATACCTGCGGCTTTTGACTGTTCTAAAACACACCATTCTGTAAATTCTTGCAGTGCTGGTTCGGGAAGTTTGGGAAGATATTTGTGTAGTTCTAAATCAGACACAAGCTTACCTTATAAATTTCAGGTTTGTTGAAATGTAATAAGGCAAGACTAACGCACTGTTTCTAGTAGTTTTAGTGTGGTATGCTACGACTATTAAATAATATATATATAGCAATCAAATTTGATTTATAAATTTACTCGTAAAGCTAGGTAATAGGAAACAAAAAGTGTACTGAGTTTTTCAAAAATCAAATAGGAGTTCTATAGCTAGACTCATAAACTTACCTATACTGTGTCCAGTATATTAACCTGTGAATTGTTGAGTATACAAATCTAAGAGATGCTTTTTAAAGTGAGTTTTTCCGCTAGCTAAAAAACAAAATATTGGTCTCTAATATAATTAGAGTGTTTTTAACAGCGTCTTATCAAGTTATATGGGTAAACAATGGCTCAAATATTAAATTTAGGTAGACATTATATAGATATATGAATTATAATTAGAGTAATCATCAACATACGCAAGTCAAAAGTGTTTTTTTATGCGCTTAAAAAGATGGGAATCTCCCCGCCGAGAAGGGAGAAATAATAAAGGTAAAGGTGGGTCAGCAAGAAAAAGGCAACTCAAAAAACAAAGACAAATGCTAAGGCAACGCTTAAAAGAAAATAACCAATTGCATAGCAGAGACAGCCATAAAAAAGGGGGGGGGAAACAATTCCTCCCCTCTTTTTTTGGCTGCTTCTTGTAACTTGAACCAACAGCTTGTTCCGCAACACACTTAAAAATGAGAACCTGACTATTAAGCACTTTGTTTAACACTCGTCCCATTTCAATTCATGATTGCGAAAAGTTAGGTAACTCTGCCTGTATTACCGAAATATTTTAACTAATTAATACGCGTGTTTGCTTATTTGACCTTGCCTTTGAGAATGGGATTTAAATTATACCTTGTAAAATTTCTTTATTTATAAAAAAATATTATTATTTTATCTATTAAGGTCTATTAATTCAAATACATTCAATTGAATTAAATCCTCTGTTAGAGGGAGGAACTATAAAAATTTGGCTAAATTTCCCAAAAAATTCCGAAACTTGATACTATTACTTAAGGGAAATTAAGTAGTAATATAATGTTTGAGTGAAGTAATTTTTAGAGAAATATAAAATAATTATAAAGATTAATGTATTAGTGTAATAAACTTTAGTTAAACAAGTAAGCTAATTTACGGGTGTGATTTTTTGGAATAGTATTCAGCCAACAGTAAAATTGCTGAAAAACTGCTTTATATTTATGTGTTTTCTTGTCAAAGTGCTACAAGCTCAGAAAACGTCAAAATTCATCTAATTGACTTATTTAGAAATGGAGAATGCCCGAAGAAATTTGTTGTTATTTATCTTTGACACAAGGAGTGAGCTATGGTAGCAGAAGTGTTTCTGCCTACTCAAAAAGTACTTGATTTCCCTATAACTGCCTTACGCTTTGAGGATCAGATACAAACAATTATAAAATGGGCGATCGCTCACGAAAGTAGAACTGTATGTGTAGCAAATGTACACATGCTTATGGAAGCACACTGGAATCCAGATTTTGCTAACGTACTAAAAAATTCAGATATGGTCACCCCTGATGGTATGCCTTTAGTCTGGATGATGCGGCGAATGGGATCTCGCTACCAAGATCGTGTAGCGGGTATGGATATTTTTGTTGAGACATGTCAGTACGCCCAAATACATAATCTGAGTGTTTTCTTTGTTGGTTCACAAACTGAAATCCTTGCCAGGATGGAAGCAAGATTAGAACAAGAATTTCCCCAACTAAAAATAGCTGGAATGGAACCCTTACCTTTCCGCCCACTGAGTGAAACTGAAGACGAAGCTTTAATAAGTAAAATCAATTCTAGTGGTGCGAGTGTAGTCTGGGTATCTCTAGGGTGTCCAAAACAGGAAAAATGGATAGCACAACACAAGGGTAAAATTCATGCAGTCATGATAGGAGTCGGTGGGGTTTTCCCTGTGTATGCCGGAATTCAAAAGCGAGCCCCACGTATAATCAGAGACTTAGGCTTAGAATGGCTTTATCGTTGGATTCAAGAACCGCGACGACTGTGGCGGCGTTATGCAACAACAATTCCAGTGTTCATCTGGCTAGCTGCTAAACAATTATTATCAAGCCGCATTGCTGGATTGCTCTTGAAAACTACAGTGGAATAAGGAATATTCAGTCAAATTTAGTCATGATTATTTTTTAGCAATAGTTAATTCAAAATTATGGTTAATTGCGCTACTTCTACTTTTGATACTAGTCCATACTCATCTTAATTTAATGTTAATTTTTAAGAGTAGTTATTGTTGTGTTGAAAGTTAATTTTAAAAATAAGTTTTTCGGAAAATTTTAATACTTTTAAATAGAGTAGTTATGCATCCTTCATCAAGATGACATACTTCTATGCTCAAATAGCAAGTTGCAGTGAGAAAATCATAATCAATATCTCTATCCCTTGCATAGGTAAAGCCTGTAATGGAATCACCAAAACAAACATCAAATTTACGACATCAAGCAGTTAAAGGCGTACTATGGTCTGCGATTGAGAGTTGGGGAAAACAGGCAGTTTCCTTTGTGGTTTTCTTCTTATTAGCTCGATTACTTGGGCCAGAAGCATTCGGGTTAGTTGCTCTATCGGGAATATTTTTAAGCTTTTTACAAATTTTTGTCGATCAGGGATTTTCTACAGCAATTGTTCAGCGTCAAGACTTAGAACCAGAGCATTTAGATACTGCCTTTTGGACTAATTTAGGAGTTAGCCTATTACTTGCTATTTTGAGTATTGCCTGTTCTGGTTTAGTTGCCGTCTTCTTTAAAGAAACTAAAATTGTACCAATTATTTGCTGGCTATCTTTAAACTTTGTATTTAATGGTCTTAGCAGTGTACAACAAGCCCTTCTCCAACGTTCACTAGCTTTTAAAAGTTTAGCTATACGTTCATTAATAGCCGTAGTTGTGGGTGGTATTGTCGGCATAATTTTAGCATTTTTAGGTTTTGGTGTTTGGAGTTTAGTTGGTCAGTATTTGGCTAATAGTGTGACTCAAGTATTTGCTTTATGGTGGGTTAGCGATTGGCGACCAAGATTGAGATTTTCTCAAAAACACTTCAAAGAATTATTTGCATTTGGGATTAATGTAACTGGTATTAGTCTACTGAACTTTGTTAATCAAAATTCCGATAATTTGTTAATTGGCTATTTCCTCGATTCTGTTGCTCTTGGCTATTACTCAGTGGCTTATCGAATTTTTATGATAGTCACTCAGTTAATGGTTACTGTGATTCAGAAAATAGCAATGCCTGTCTTTTCACGCTTACAACAAGAACCGGAAAAGATGCGAAAAGCATTTTATAACGCAATTAGTTTTACTAGTCTTGTGGCTTTTCCAGTTTTTATAGGTATTTCAATTTTATCCCCTGATTTAATAGTTACTGTTTTTGGGGAAAAGTGGAAAACGAGTGTACCAGTCTTGCAGATACTAACTCTAGTTGGCCCCTTGTATGCGGGTTTTTATTACAATGGTACAGTCATTATGGCTATGGGCAAACCTAGTTGGAATTTAGCACTGTATTGTATTCAGGCAATTGGAAACTTTACGTGCTTTTGGATAGCAGTTCGTTGGGGGATAGTAGCAGTCGCGACATCTTATGTTTTTCGTGCTTATATTATGTCACCTATACCCATATTTGTCTTGAAAAAATTAATTAACATTAAAGTAACAACTTACTTGCAGCAATATCTTACTCCGTTAGTGGCAACTCTAGCAATGGTGGCTGGTATTTTAGGGATTAAAGCTTTGTTTAATTTCAGTATAAAAAATTTATTCAATTTTCCAGATATAGTTAATTCTTACGCTTTACTTGCTCTTTGTATAGTAAGTGGTTTTTTGATATATACAGGCACTATTACAATAATTGCACCACAACATCTACAACAGATAAAAAATCTTCTTAGTTCACTATTTTCTAAAATGAGTTTAAAAAAATAAATTTGGGTTTATTCAACCAAGAGGAGAATATAATTAATGCTAGGCAGTACATCGAAAAATCAAGAAATATCCAAACTGTTTGAAACCGTAGTAGATGGTGGTTATTGTATAGGTTGTGGTGCTTGTGCTGCTGTAGTAGATTCTCCCATCAAGATGAAACTAGATGAGTATGGCAAGCTTTATGCCACGCTTAATGAGCCAGTTGATAAAACCTCTAATCAGACTTCATTGGGAACAGTTTGTCCTTTTTCAAATGAAGGATTAAATGAAGATCAGCTTGCTGAGGAAATATTTGGCAAAGATTGTCAATATCACAACCAAATTGGCTACTATCTGACAACGTATGCAGGTTTTGTCAACGAAGGTGATTTCCGTAAACGTGGTAGTTCAGGTGGTATGGGTAATTGGATTGTTACTCAACTTCTGAGTGAGGGATTAGTTGATGGAGTTATTCATGTTAAGCCTTGTACTCCTTCGCCAACAGATCCCAGATTATTCAAATACCAAATATCTAAAACTATAGAAGAGGTGCGTAACGGAGCAAAATCACGATATTACCCCATTGAAATCTCGGAAGTTATACAAATGCTGCGAGAGCAGCCTGGACGTTATGTAATAGTTGGTGTTCCATGTTTTATTAAAGCTATTCGACTACTGATGAAGCAAGATCCCATAATTTCTGAACGAATAAAATTTTGTGTGGGGCTAATTTGTGGGCATTTAAAAAGTATTCATTTTGCAGAAATGTTTGCTTGGCAATGCGGGATAGAACCAGGTCAGCTTTTAGAGTTTGACTTCCGAAAGAAGTTGCCTGATAGAGTCGCTAGTCAGTACGCTATTAAAGCTGTTGGCTGGCAAGATGGCCAAGTGATTGAACGTATTAGTCCTGTGCGTGACTTATATGGTTGGGACTGGGGTCAAGGTTTCTTCAAATATAAAGCCTGTGACTATTGCGATGATGTAGTTGCTGAAACAGCAGATATAGTTGTTGGTGATGCGTGGCTACCTCAGTATGTTGGTGATAGTCAAGGAACGAATGTTGTAGTAGTACGCAATTCAATTCTTCATAACCTCATTGAACAAGGAATAACCACAGGTAAACTCAAGCTTGATCATATTGATGCTGATGAAGTAGCGCGATCGCAATCATCAGGATTAAATCATCGGCGAGAAGGTTTAGCTTATCGTTTATATTTGTCTGATCAAAAAGGTGAATGGCGGCCTCCTAAAAGGGTTCAACCTCAAATTAACCATTTAAGTAAACAACTTCAAAAACGTCAGTATTTAAGAATTCAATTAGCTGAACAAAGTCACATAGCATTTAAACAAGCAATTGATGCTAAAAGATTTTACATTTTTGTTCAAAGAATGTCTCTCTTAGTTTTGCAATACCAACGTACTTACCCGCATGTTCCTTTATGGAAAAAACCATTTCATAACTTCAAAAAGTTTATCAAGCGATTATTTTTTAGCTAAATTGAGGTAGCTGTAATGTCAATCTCAAGAGATTTATTTTAGTTTTTGATGGGAGTTAAATAGTGAACATACTTATCACTGGTATTACAGGAATGCGTAATCGTGGGGTAGAAGCAATCATTGTCCCTACAATTGAGCAGTTACGCTTACGCCAACCTGACTTGAAAATAAATATATTAACGTGGACACCAGACTATGATGAGATTAGGCTAAAACCACATAATGTTAATTTGACGCTAGACATAGAAAGCCTGCGAATTAACTATCATGGGTGGAAAAAGCTTTTACTAGCCAAACTGCTTCCTTTATATAAACTATCCTCTCCTTCTAGCTCATTAGTAGCCAACGCCTCAACTATCATTGCTTCTGGCGGAGATGTATTCAGTCCTGAATATAATATCTCAACTTTTCTCCAACCTCTAAAGATAGCTATAGATAAAAATATTCCAATCATCTTTTTTGCACAGTCCATCAGTCCCTATAAAACGGATGAGCAAGCTGAGTTATGGCTGTCGTTTGCTCGTCATGCCAAGCTAATTACAGCTCGTGAAATACCAACCTACAAATATCTCACTGAAGGTCTTGGACTTTCCACAGACATAGTTAAATTAACTGCCGATCCTGCTTTTTTATTACCTGCTATACCCCAAGAAGAAGTAGATAAAATTCTCAGAAATTACGGTATTTCAAGGGTTCGCCCAGTGGTTGCTATTGCTGCTAGTCAGGGAATTTGTAGATATGCGTCAATTGAGGATCAAGGCAAGCATCTGGAATCATGGCAGAAAGTTGTGAAGATGGTGCTAGATAAATTAGATGCTGAAGTAATAATTATCCCACATGTTCAAGAAATTAAGCCATCAAATGATGACCGTATTATTGCTACTGATTTATTAAGGAAATTAAATTATGATCCCAGAGTTCACATTGCTGATGCAGATCATACAGCTTCAGAACTAAAAGGATTAATTGCTGCTTGTGATTTAGTAATTGCCGAACGTATGCACGCTGCAATAGCTGGCTTATCAAGCGGTGTTTGTACAATTGCTGTTGGATATTCCATTAAAGCCAAAGGCATTATGGCTGATCTTGTTGATTTAAATTTACTTGAGCAAGGGTTACTAATTTCAATCGAGGATTTTTTAAAATCTGATTTAGTTTGTGAAGCCATACAAGTGATATGGAAACAAAGACAAGAAATTTCTAAATCTATTAAAGAAAAACTTCCAGATGTTCAGAAAAGATCCGCTATGAATTTTGATATGCTTGTGGATTTTCTGAGTGAAGGGTGTTAAATAGCGATAGTTAACAAATCAAAATATACACAATAATCAGCTGACAAAACTTAAACTATGACTAATGCTGACTTCAAACTATTATGGCTGCGAGAAAGCTTTCCTTGGATGGGGCAGCATAGTGGATATGAGCAAATATGTAATCTTATTTCTAATTTTCCACACGGATCTTACCAGAGTGTTTGGATGGAGCAAAAACCATTACCTAGAATCATTCATCATTCTTTGAAACCTATAGTTGCAAAGGTAAAACGTAGTGCAACATACAATACATCTAGTGTTTTAGTAGAAATAAAAGCTTTATGGCATCTTTTGACTTCTAAGTACAATTTAGCGCATGTTATTTATCTAGAGCGAATGCTAGGAATTTTACCTCAATGGAAGCAAAGTTTATCTTTTAAATTATTAGCTACAGCTCATCAGCCAGCAGGTTTATGGCGAATGCAACGTCATCAACCTGAAATGCTTTCATCGTTAGACGGTTTGATAGTTCTTAGTAGTAGAGAAGTGGAATATTTCGATAAATACATTCCTGGGCGTGTTCATTTCATACCTCATGGGGTAGATGTTGAGTTCTTTTGTCCTCCAAAAGACAAAATAAATCCTACTTCCGATGAAGGTTGCCCTCATTGTGTTTTTTCTGGCATTTGGCTGCGTGACTTACAGACTTTAGCACAAATTATAGACGAAGTAGTATTTCGAGAACCGAGGATAAAATTTGATTTAGTTGTACCTGCTAATAAACGGGATAATCCTCACTTTTTCCGTATTGCTAGGCATAGTCAAGTTAATTGGTATGCCAATATTTCTGATACCCAATTAAGGGACTTATACTGCCAGGCTAGTATGTTAGTGTTACCACTCTTAGACTGTACAGCAAATAACGCCCTGTTAGAAGCTATTGCCTGTGGTTTACCAATAATTTCTAACAATGTAGGTGGTATACCTGATTATACTCACCATTCATTTGCTGATCTATTACCTATTGGAGATATTGATGGGTTTGTAGAAGCAATTCTCAGACTTGCTAATGATCCTCATGAATGTATAAAAAGAGGTGCTGCTGCTAGGACTTTTGCAGAACAAAATTTAGGCTGGGAAAAAATAGCTGATCAGACTATTAGTTTATATAAGAAAATTTTATTAGATTAAAATAACCTGCTTTTTTATTATGAAAATCGCCTTTATTGTTAATGAGTTTCCAAGCTTATCAGAAACCTTTGTTTTGAATCAAATAACAGGCTTAATTGATCAGGGTCATGAAGTTACTATATATGCTGATAAGCCTCAAGATAGTAAAAAAAAACATCCAGATATAGAAAAATATAATCTTCTTGACCATACATTCTATATAGGGAGACCCAATAATTATCTATTGAGAATATTAAATATATTCCGATTACCATTAACTCATTTCGTAAAAAATCCTTCAGTCTTTTTTAAATCCCTTAATATTGTGAAGTATGGCAATGAGGCTAAATCATTAAAACTATTTTATGCCTGTGCTTACTTATTATCTAGAGAAACTAACTATGATATTATTCATGCTCACTTTGGCCCAAATGGTCAAAAAAGCGTTATTTTACGAGATATTGGAGTTATTAAAGGAAAAATAGTTACTACTTTTCATGGGTACGATGTCTCAAAATATATTCAAAATAATAATTGTAAAACTTACAAGTTATTATTTGCTTTAGGTAATATTTTTTGTCCAATTAGTAACAGTATGAAAGAAAAATTATTAGCATTAGGTTGTAAAAAAGACAAAATATTTGTACATAGAGTAGGAATAGATTGCAGTAAATTTTTATTCAGTCCACGATATCAGCCTACAGATGGGGTAGTTAAGATACTAACAATTGCAAGATTAATTCCTAAAAAAGGTGTTGAGTATGGTATTTGTGCTATCGCAAATTTAATAGCATCTGGTATAAACGTAGAATATAATGTTGTTGGTGATGGAGATTTATTACCACAATTGCAACAGCTAATTCAGGATTTAAATCTGACTAACAAGATTAATTTACTTGGCTGGAAGCAACAGCAAGAAGTTATAAATTTAATACGTGAATCTCATATATTATTAGCTCCAAGTATAACAGATGAAAAAGGAGATCAAGAAGGTATACCTACTGTAATAATGGAAGCTATGGCTATGGGTTTACCAGTTGTAAGTACTTATCATAGTGGAATTCCAGAATTAGTGCAAAATGGTATTTCTGGTTTTCTAGTATCAGAGCGAAATGTTGAGCAGTTAGCAGAAAAGTTAAAATATCTAATTACCCATTCAGAATTATGGGTTCAAATGGGTCAATCAGGTCGTCAATTTGTTGAATGTAATTATAATATTAATAAACTAAACGATAGATTAATAGGAATTTATCAAAAATTAGTTGATGAAA
>JAGKSW010000042.1 GCA_018993265.1 Nostoc sp. TH1S01 | reverse complement strand
TTTCATCAACTAATTTTTGATAGTAAGACGTAAAAGAGAGATTTTAGAGGTATATTAAAGTTGTGCAACAGTAAAATGATAAAAGATAAAGTGAAGAGTTTACATAACAGCTTCGGCAGTAAAGATATACCCATACCCATTATTAGTGTTGTAGTACCTACGTTTAACAGAGCTAATCTATTACCACGAGCAATTTCTAGTATTCTCCAACAGACTTTTTCTAATTTTGAATTGATTATTGTTGATGACGGCTCTACAGATAATACGGTCGAAGTCGTTAAAGAATTTACAGATCCACGAATTATATTTTTACCTTTAGGTAAAAATTATGGCGGCAGCTATGCACGTAATCAAGGTATTAAAGCAGCAAGTACAGAATTAATAGCATTTTTAGATAGTGATGATGAATGGCTACCTGAGAAGCTAGCTTTACAAATAAAACAGTTGCAAGAGGCTGATGATCCTCTTGCAACTGTCATTTATTGCCTAGGGTATGAATGTGCAGAAGGACAAAAAAAAATACCTAGCTTAGTTCTTCATGAAGGAGATGTTTTTAATCATTTATTAAGAGGTTGGTTACCTCCTACTACTTCACTATTTATGGTTAAACGCTCTGCTTTACTAGAAGTTAATGGCTTTGATGAAAGTCTACCTAGTTTTCAAGACTATGATTTATGGTTGAGTCTTTCCGCCGCTAATAACCATTTTTTAGCAGTCAATCAACCACTCATTATTAGATATTTTCACGACCAGCAAATTAGAGGTAATTTAATAGCAAAATTAAAGGGTTTGGAAATATTCAATAAAAAATGGGGTGAAATTATGAAACAGCGTGTTGGTTACATAGAATATTGGAAGTTTATTTCATTAAAAAAGTCAATAATTCAGTTGATTCAAGTCGGTCAAGCTGTTGAAGAAGGTAAAAGGCTGAAAGCATTTTTTTATCTTATTAGTCTCTTAAAACACTTACCTTGGTCAAGTAATATGATTATTAAGGGGATAGTGTTAGCAACATTAGGCAATAATGGATATCGTTTATTTTTTTTGCTCAAATCTAAAATTATTCAATCAATAAATGGGTTTAAACAATATCAATATTAAATCTCTTCTCATACATAGTTAACTGAAAAAATAAAGGCGATCGCCAGGAACAATCAAGCTATCTTATGTCATTTAATCAAAGTCTTAAATAATCCAAAATTTCATGTTAGAGAAAAATCAGGTTATCTCCAATCCGCCTGTTGTAATATTCAGTAGCCTCTTACTTCCTGCTTCTCAAACATTTGTTCGAGATTTATTAGGAGAACAATTAGAAAATTTTACGGCTTATTATGTAGGCTCGCGTTTTGTCCAAGGATTAACTTTACCTTCAGAACGTGCAATAGTAGTCAATCAAGGAAATTTCTCCGGCAAATTAGTAGAGGGTGCATTTAAATTTTCAGGCTTTGCTCCCAATCTCTATCAAAAACTAAAGCAAATAAATCCTGTTTTAATCAATGCTCAATTTGGTTTAAGTGGGGTATTAGCACTTCCATTAGCCCGCAAACTTAAAATCCCTTTATTAGTACACTTTCGAGGCGCTGATGCCACAGTTAAAGAAGAGTATGCTCGTTACGCTTCGGTAAATCATTGGATTTATTATCGTCGTCGAGAAGTCCTGAAACAAGAAGCCAAAATGTTTCTTGCTGTATCTAACTTTATCAAAACAAAGCTTATAGAGCAGGGGTTTCCCGAAGAAAAAATTATTACACATTATGATGGAATAAACATTCAAAAATTTCAGCCGGATGTTTCCGTAACTAGAGAACCTGTAGTTCTGTTTGTGGGACGCTTAACAGAAAAGAAAGGTTGTGAATACCTTATTAAGTCAATGGCAAGAGTGCAGGCTATTTTACCTAACACAAAGTTAATAATTATTGGAGATGGTACCCTAAGATCAGAGCTAGAAGCACTAGCGGCAAAATTATTGACCAACTATCAGTTTTTGGGAGTACAACCTTCAGATGTAGTTAAAAGTTGGATGAATCGCGCTCAAGTGCTAGCAGCTCCAAGCGTTACTGCTGCTCAAGGCGATTCTGAAGGATTACCTACAGTTGTTGTTGAAGCACAAGCTATGGCGCTCCCTGTTGTGAGTACATTTCATGCTGGTATTCCAGAAGCTGTCATTAACGGAGAAACTGGTTTTTTGGTAGCAGAACGAGATGTTGATGGACTAGCTGAGTATATTTTGGCTCTATTAAAAGATAATGAAAAATGGCAATTTTTTAGTATCAAGGCAAGAGAGCATATAACAAGAAATTTCGATAACTCCAAGCAAATTAAAGCTTTAGAAAGCATTTATAACAGTTGCTTATAAACAGAAATATAAACTTAATTGTCTATTTTTATATAAAGCAATAATCAATGATTTTTTTCGTAAAAAGGCTATATGCTTTTGTATACATGTAGCAGTTGTTTAAATCGTATCTAATTGACATTAATAACATTTTGAGAAGATTAAGTATGACCAACGAACCACAACTAACAATTTTAGTCAATAGTACAGATAGTTTTGAAGATTGTTGGCAGCCTTTTTTCAAGCTTTTTTCTATTTATTGGCCAAATTGTCCCTACCCTATTGTTCTCAATACAGAAACAAAAACCTTCTCTTACCCAGGGCTAAATATTCAATGCTCTCAAGTTGGTATGGATGAATCAAGCACTAAATTAAGTTGGAGTGACTGCTTGATTCGCTGTCTAGATAAAATTAAGACAAAATATGTATTGTATTTACAGGAGGATTATTTTATTAAAGATTATGTCAATACCGCTCTGATTCATGATTTCCTCCAAATTATGGAGAATGAAGAGTGCGCCCATATTAGGTTAATGGAAATTGTCGGTAATAGAAACGAACCATACATACAATTATCTAAATATCCTGTACTTTGGGAGTTACGGCAAAAATGTAATTATCGCATAAGTTTGCAGGCGGGTATTTGGGTAAAAGATAGACTGAAGTTTTATTTAAAACCAAATGAATCAGGTTGGGAATTTGAACGTTGGGGTTCGATCAGAGCAAGTAAAGAACAAGATAAATTTTATTGCCAAAGTCTTGACTACTTTAATCGCCAAAATAAATATATTATTCCTTACAGTTTAACTGGAATTGTTAAAGGTAAGTGGTTAGAAGAGGTGGTAGTTGATTTATTTCAAAAACACGATATTGATGTTGATTACTCAGTCCGTGGTTTTTACCGTTTAAATCAAAGACAACAATTGATCCAAACAATTAGAAAAGCTAGTCGGAAATTATTTGTAGAAATGTTTTCCTAAGAGAATAATTTACAAGCAATAAATATTAATTTTTCTCTAAAAAATGAAAAAAACTAGTCGGCCGCAATTTTTTAACTGGAGTAACTAATTCATGAAAGTTCTTGTATCTGCCTACGCATGTAGACCAAATATGGGTTCCGATCCTGGTATAGGCTGGAATACAATTATCGAACTAGCAAAAAAACATCAAGTTTCGGTTTTAACCCGTAAAGATAATCGTCCTTTTATTGAAGCTGAAATTAAGCCAAAATCAATACCTGGATTAAAATTTATCTATTTTGACTTGCCTGGGGCTGAACACTGGAAAAAAGGTTCTGCACTCATATATTTACATTATTATTTGTGGCAGATACAAGCATATTTTGTAGGAAGACAGTTACATAATAGTATTGATTTTGATTTAGTTCACCATGTATCTTATGTAACCTATAACTATCCTAGCTTTCTATCTTTGTTACCTATTCCTTTCATTTGGGGCCCAGTTGGGGGTGGAGAATCTGCACCAAATGCTTTTTGGCACAATTTTCATTTTCGGGGCAAAATTTACGAACTAGTAAGAAACTTGATGCGTTGGACTAGAGAAAACGATCCCTTTGTGCGTCTTACAGCCAAGAAAAGTATTCTTGCCTGGGGTATGACTCAAGATACAGTAGGAAAATTAAAAAAGCTAGGTGCGGAAAATGTCAAGGTTTTTTCTCCTATAGGTTTACCCCAGCAGGAAATAGATCGTCTTTCTCAATCTTCAGCACCCAAAACATTGCCAGTAATCTTCCTCAGTATTGGTAGATTATTACATTGGAAAGGTTTTTATTTAGGTTTGAGAGCTTTTGCACAAGCAAATCTCTCTGATGCTGAATATTGGATTATTGGAGATGGGCCAGAACTTAAATATTTGCAAGCTCTGGCAGAACAATTAAGCATTACCCAGCAAGTGAAGTTCTGGGGTAAACTGCCAAGAGAGAAAATTTTTCAATTGCTAGGAGAATCTCATGTACTAGTTCATCCAAGTTTGCATGAGTCAGGTGGATTCGTCTGTATGGAAGCAATGGCAGCAGGTAGACCAGTAATTTGCCTTGATTTAGGTGGCCCTGCTTTGCAGGTTGCACAAGAAACAGGTTTTAAGATTTCTGCCCATACTCCCGAACAAACTGTGCAAGACTTAGCAAAAGCGATGACTTGTTTGGCTCAGGATGCCGAATTACGTTTGCGTATGGGAAATGTAGCGAAAAAGCTGGCAAGGGAAAACTTTTCTTGGGAGGCAAAAGGTCAGATGTTAGCTCAAACTTATGAAGAAATTTTGACTTCTCAAGAGAGTTTGACATCTTCAACTGCTGTTCAGCTTTGAATTCCTCAACTATGCATATTCTAAGTATTCATAACAATTATCAAATTCGTGGCGGCGAAGATGAGTCTCGTGAGGCTGAAGAAAAACTCTTACGAGAAATGGGTCATGAAGTTGATATTTATCAAGAACATAATGACCGAGTGGCATCTATTGGTGCTGTACCGATGGCATTACGGTCTATCTGGTCTCAAGAATCTTACAACATAGTCAAGCAAAAACTTCAGCGATCAAACTGTGACATTGTTCATATTCAGAATTTTTTCCCATTAATTTCTCCTTCTGTTCATTATGCAGCCAAGTCAGAAGGCGTACCTGTCGTCCAGACTTTGCGTAATTATCGTCTATTGTGTCCCAATGGCTTATTTTTTCGAGATGGCCTCGTCTGCGAAGATTGTATGGGCAAGTTTATTCCCTATCCAGGAGTTTTGCATGGTTGTTATCGGGAAAACCGTCCAGCAACGATCGCTGTAGCAACTATGTTAACTGCTCATCGCGCTATGCGTACTTGGCTGGAAATGGTAGATGTTTACATTTCTTTAACTGAGTTTGCGCGACAGAAGTTTATTGCAGGAGGGTTTCCAGCCGAAAAAATTGTCGTCAAGCCTAACTTTGTAAATCCTGATCCTGGTATGGGAGATGGTGCTGGTGGTTATGCACTTTATGTTGGAAGGCTATCTGTAGAAAAAGGTTTGGATACCTTACTGGCTGCTTGGAACTATTTGGAAGGAAAAGTTCCTTTGAAAATAATTGGGGAAGGGCCTCTAGCAAATCAAGTTGTGGAATTAGTCAAAAGACTACCTAACGTAGAATGGTTAGGACGTAGACCAATGTCTGAAGTACATAAATTGATGGGAGAAGCCATGTTTTTAGTTTTTCCCTCCAAGTGGTATGAAACTTTTGGTAGAGTCGCTGTTGAAGCTTTTGCTAAAGGTACACCGGTAATTGCTGCTAATATAGGGGCGATCGCAGAATTGGTAGACTCAGGTCGTACTGGGTTGCTTTTCTCACCTGCCAACCCAGAGGACTTAGCAACTAAAGTACAGTGGGCTGTTGCAAATCAACAAATACTCGCTCAAATGCGTCAAGAAGCTAGAGATGAATTTGAATCTAAGTACACAGCGCAACAGAACTATCATCGAATGATGGCAATTTATGAGTTAGCTTCTAATCGGAGTTTGTTAAAAATTTGATTAATCTAACCTATAAACAAATTACTTTTATTTTAATTTTATAAAATAATCTATACACTCCATTTAATAATATATCTTACCTTCAATTTGTATTTGAGTGATTTTAATCTCACAACATAAGTAAATCGGTGGAAATAAACCCAACTATATTACGAAGCGTAAATATCCTGGAAACTCTTACCAATGACCAATGACAGCCCTCACTAGGTATTTTTAATTGCACCGACCTACTTAAACAAATAATAGTTAAAGCGACTTATGCTCAATAAGACCAGTATTTTTCTTAAAAGTGATACAGAAAAAACCACTATAGCCGATAAATTTCTCAATTGGTATAGTTGGGTACTTTTGGGATATGCTCTATGTGGTCGAGGATTTTCTTACTTTGGAATTGGCCCTATTTATATTGGAGAAATTACTCTTGTTTTTGGATTATTCACTTTAAGTATTAATAAGTCCATACCAAAACTTTTGAAGCTCCCTCATGTTTGGTTGTTAATTACATTTATGGTTTGGTGTTGCCTTAATACCATACCTTATTTTCCGATATATGGGATAGACTCCATACGTGATGCTGCATTATGGTATTACATATCGTTCGCCCTGATACTTGCGACCTTGCTACTTGGTAAGCCACAGCGTTTTTTGTTCATAGTTGCTCAATATGAGCGTTTTTCTAGAATCTTTATTATTCTGATTCCATTCCTATGGTTGATTGCTAGAACACTACCATTACCTACTTTACCTGGATCAGGAGCGAAAATTATTTCTCCCAAAACAGCAGATACCATGACTCATTTGTCTGGAATTACTGCCTTTTTTGTTGGCTCTAGCCTGCTAGATTTTCAGCCATTATTGTTTACTTTAATGTTTTTTGTCAACTTAGGTGTCGTAGCTATAAATTCAAACCGTTCAGGAACACTCGCCTTTCTCAATGCTTTTTTTGTAGTTGGACTTGCAAAATATAAAAGTAATAAAATTTGGCGTATTGTAACTATTACAATTTTGATTGTTTTATTGGTAATAATTATCAAGCCAGAAATATTTCAGCCATTAATCGACAAAGTGTTAAGTATTTTTATTGATAATAACGAAAGACAAGGATCAAAAGAATACCGAATAGAATGGTGGACTTATTTAATTAAAAGCACTATTTCAGATTATTTTTGGACTGGTCGAGGATTTGGTTTCAATTTGGGTGCTGGTACTGGTTTTGACCCAGTAGGTAATGGCGTTGTGCGTAGTCCACATAATGGTCATATTACGGTACTTTCTCGTACTGGCGTTCCTGGTTTTGTTCTGTGGCTAGTAATTCAATTAAGTTGGGCTGGCAGCATTCTAGCTAAATATTTGCAATGCAGAAAAAAGGGACAGAGAAAATGGGCTGGCATATTTTTAACTTTACTGACTTATTGGGTGGCTAGTATGACTGTCACATCATTTGAAGTGATTATTGAAGGCCCTACAGGTGGTATTTGGCTATGGACAATGTATGGTATTGGTTTAGCTGCAATGCAAATACACAAACGTTATCCTCAAATTTTTGATGCAGAAATTGACTCTGGACAATAATTTGCTCGTCTTAATATTGAATTAATTCATTTTTTCAGAATATTTCTTAGCCCAGTCTTTTATATATTCCTAAATTCATTTTTGAAAAAACTATTAATGCTGAATCAATACTATATACAAATTAATAATTATGAAAATTTTGATGTCTGCATACGCCTGTGAACCAGGTAAAGGATCTGAACCAGGAGTAGGTTGGAATTTTGCGCGAGAAATGAGCAAATACCATCATATTTGGGTTTTAACTTCTAACTGTCACCGCCCAGCCATTGAAGCAGAATTAGCCCGTAAGCCGCAACCGAATCTCAACTTTATTTATTTAGACCCTTTTGGTTTGATGATAGATTGGAGCCAGAAAGGAAAATCAACGCAAAAGTGGGTATATATCCACTACTATCTATGGCAAATTAAGGCTTACTTTATTAGCAGATCGCTCCATCATCAAATCTGCTTTGATATTGTGCATCATGTAACTTATGTCAAATATACTAGTCCATCTTTTCTTTGTTTGTTACCAATACCTTTCATCTGGGGGCCGGTGGGAGGAGGAGAATTAACTCCTAAAAATTTTTGGCAAAGTTTGAATCTTCGCAGCAAAATATATGAGTTTGTTAGAAAAATAGCTTGTTTAATAGGAGAGTGTGATCCTTTTGTTCGTTTAACAGCACGACGTAGCATTCTAGCTTGGGCAACAACTGAAGATACAGCCAAAAGACTGCAATATTTAGGGGCAAAAAATGTTCAAGTATATTCTCAGCTTGGTATATCTCAGGAAGAATTAGTGAATTTTGAAAATATATCTCACTCTGATCAATCTATTATCAGGTTTATCAGTATAGGTAGACTATTGCATTGGAAGGGATTTCATTTAGGGCTATTAGCATTTGCAAAAGCAAATATATCTAACTCTGAGTATTGGGTTGTTGGAGAAGGAGCAGAGCGAAAATATTTGGAGAAGATAACTCAAGAACTAGGCATTGATAAAAAAGTAAAATTTTGGGGTATTTTGTCTCATGAGCAAACTTTAAGTAAAATAAGAGACTCTCATGTACTAGTTCATCCAAGTTTGCATGACTCTGGGGGATTAGTATGTTTAGAAGCCATGTCTATGGGTTTACCAGTGATTTGCTTAAAGTTAGGAGGGCCAGCACTTCAGGTTACAGAAGAAACTGGTTTTAAAATTCAAGCAAATACACCAGAACAAGTAATTAAAGACATCGCTCAAGCAATGATATCTTTAGTTAAAGAGCCAAAATTGAGATTAAAGATGGGTCAGGCTGGGCAAAAAAGAGTGACAGATATATTTAGTTGGGAATTTAAAGGGTTATTTGTGGCTCAATGTTATGAAAAAGATCGAGTAAAAATTAGCTAAATTTTTACTCATTTCTACCTTTTTTATAGACTATTTATATAAGAATTAAGTTCAGATAAATTTTTATCAGTGTATCCCTCAGCTCAAAAATTCTTACTCTTTAACCGAATAGTATTAGTTCATATCCACCAGTTCAGAAAAAAGCATGAAGCTGTTAATTTTACACAATCGCTATCGATTAACCGGTGGTGAAGATAAAGTAGTTCAGGCAGAAAAAAGCCTATTAGAGACTAATGGGCATAATGTGATTTTATTAGAAGAAAATAACCTGAGTATAGTCAACATTTGGGATACATTAGCAGCCGCTGGGGGAGCAATATATTCGCTTGCATCCAAACACCGAGTTCAAGAGGAAATAATGCGTTTTTCTCCTGAAATAGTTCATGTACATAATTTTTTTCCTTTACTCTCTCCTGCTGTATATGATGCTTGTTATGCGGCTGGAGTACCTGTTATCCAAACACTACATAACTATCGCCTTGCTTGTCCTAAAGCAATGCCATTTAGAGATGGAAAAATTTGTGAAGATTGTATTGGTACACTAATACCTTGGTCTAGTGTTGTGCATGGCTGTTATCGCAACTCTCATATTCAAAGTTCTGTTGTCGCAGCAATGACTACATGGCATAGATTAACAGGTACTTGGCACAAGAGAGTCAATGGTTATATTGTTCTGACTCAATTTCAAAAAGAAAAAATGATTCAAGCTGGACTACCAGCAGAAAAAATTTATATTAAACCAAATTTTGTCTTCCATACAGATAGTAAAAAGTCTGATATTCGGCGTGATAATTACTTGCTATTCGTTGGCAGGCTCTCAGAAGAAAAAGGAGTTTCAGTTCTGATTGATGCCTATATCGGAAATAATATATCTACACCATTAAAAATTGTAGGAGATGGGCCACTACGCCAAGCTTTACAGCAACAAGTTCAACAAGCAGGCTATACAAAATTAATTGAATTTCTGGGACATCAAGACAAATCAATAGTGATGGAATTAATGAAGAAAGCTAAATTTTTAGTTCTTCCTTCAATTTGGTATGAAGGTTTTCCATTAACCATTGTTGAAGCGTTTGCCTCTAGGTTACCTGTAATTGTTTCTAAATTAGGAAGTATGGCCGAAATTGTTGAAAATCAGGTTAGTGGATTACACTTTGAAGCTGGCAACTCACAAGATTTAGCCACTAAAATCAAATGGGCTATTAATCATCCTGAATTTATGAGCAACTATGGCAATAATGCTCGGCTAAGTTATGAATCTAAATATTCTTCAGCAGTGAATTATAAACAACTAATTTCTATTTATAATAAATTTATTGTCAAGTAAATCTATTATATTTAATTTTTATTTTTATTGAAAAATATCATTCTGATTGGCCGTACAAAATAATATAAAAATGATAAAAATTTAGGTAACCGTATAAAACTTTTATCTGCGATCGTAGGAACAATTAAATGTTCAAAGCAATATGCTATCTTGTCCAAAGGATGTTCTATTAATTTTAAATGAAAGAGTGTAGATTTTAATTGACTGGTTGTGGCTTCTGCTGGAACAGGACTAATAAGTTGGGTAATAATTTCAGCAGTTAATTTTTTGACTAATTGATTCCCTTCTATTTTTTGTAAAATAAATTCAGGAAGTTCAGCATCTAAGACATTATGAGCTATTGAAAGTCCCAATAACAGCATTCGCGTCATTTTTAGCTGAATAGTTAGTTGCCAAATTTTTTCCCAATTCACATCAGAATAAGCACGTAGTACTTCAGCTAAGTCACAAATTCTATTTAGCCACAACCAACAGTCTTTACCGCCTTGTGAACAGAGGATAATGATGAGATTTTCCGGAGAAAAGCTGAGTATTTGTTTACCTATAAAAGGTATTAATTTAGTATCTTCCCATATCCATTGTGAACTGTATGGAACTGAAAACTTCTTGGATAAAACTCCTTGGTGAACATCTAAAGTAACTTGCTCATTCCTATTAACTAAATGTAGTTCCCAATGAGAACGTAAATAAGCTTCTTGTTCTTGATTGTTGAGAGATTTAAGATAAGCCGCTTCTCTTTCACTACTATCTGAATATGGTTCAAATCCTTTACTCATTAATACTTGTTTAGTTTTAATAAAGTTTTCGCTATGTACGAGAAGATCCAAATCTCCAAAAGCTCGACGTGATATATCTCCGTAAGCTGTGCTAGCTAAGACAGGCCCTTTAAAAGGAATGACAGGAATTTTATGTTCAGCAAAAATATTTAATATATTGATAAGTTTACTAGCTATTAATAAATTACGCCGTGTATTAAGATAATGATAATTTTGTAAGGATTTAAAGATATTAGTAGGAATAAATTGAGATTCATAATTACTCAAGTTAATAAATAATAGTGGTAAAACTTTATGGTATCCAGCAATTTCAATGAGATATGTCCAGTTAATTTTTTCTTGGAGCAAATTTTTGATTTTTATAGAGTTTTTTTCGTCGCAATAAGTACGACAACAACAAATTAGTAATTCTATTTCAGGAGTTAAAGTATTTTGTTGAATATATTTATCTAACAGATTTGTTTTTGACATATAATCTAAATATTAAATTAATTAATAAGTAATTTTATCATAAATATCAATTAGAAACTTGTTTTTTTAGAGTTGATTCAGTTAAATATTCTTTTGCAATCAAGTTTACTTATTTCATATTGCTATAAACTGCGTTCAGAACGATTAAATAAAGCTAATTTCACGAAATTTTATAAAAAAATAGCTAGACTTTAATCTAGCTAAAGCGTTAAAGATTTAAGATTTCATTAGTCAGGACTTGGTAGATGATTGACTAGTTGAATTTCTGGTATTGGTAAAGCCTATCATTTCAATTACTGACTGCGGAGAGTAATTAGATCCAAACTTCCGACTTTGGGAATCGTAACTGTTCCTTTACGCATCAAAGCGGTGCCAATGTAGACATTGTTAACATTGCTGTTGGAACGATACATTTTCATCTTGATATCCCCAGCCTCAGCTAGTTCTTCGATAGATACTGTGACAGCAAAAGTTTCTGCGGCACGACCAGATTGAGGATTTGTTGCCAATGTGCCTTCTGGAAGACCTAAACTAGCAGGAAGAGTAAAGATAAATTGGTCAGAAGTGTAATTGCTTATCCCTATTCCCCATGAGCCGTCAGGGTTTTTAGCACTGGCTACAGTAATTCGAGGTTTTTTGCCATAACTCCAGATCATATCTTTTTCAAGAGAGCTATAGCTTTTTCTGAATACGGCTCCGACATCAAAGGTTTGAGTCAGTTGTTTGAAATAATAATATTTCTGGAACAGTTGATATTGAAAGGGACTAATAGAGTAGGGAATTATCCTTGTAGAGTTATCTTCGGTATGCGATGGTGCATGTCCAATAAACCAAACCCAGTGAGTTACGCGATTGTTCATATCGTTGAGGAACCGGGAAGCAGCAGAAGCAGCTTTAAGAGCATCTCCTTTTTCTTCTGGGCCATTAGTACCAGCTTCTGTAATCCAATATTCTTTATCTGTTCCTTCAATTAACGAGGCTATCCAAGGCACTGCGGCCATATTGTAAGAATGCGTGGAAATTGCAGCCAGGGCTTTCCATGCTTCAGGGTCATTTTTGATAACTTTGATAATTCGAGCAGCGATACTATCAGCATTTGCTAACTCAGGTGTAACTATTTTAACATCTTGTAAATTACGATTATCCAACTGTTGGCGTAGAGCTGTAATCATCACAGGCCATTGAGCATCTTTGAATCTGATTGAATTATCATTAGGCTCGTTTAATATACCTGTAGCGTGAAGCTTAACTCCATATTCTGCCTTCATTCGATATATGAAGTTGGCTAGAAGAGCAGCATAATTGGATATCTCAGTATCTTTGATATAGATACTATCTTCAGACTTCATATACGATGGTATGCTACCAGGCGCTAACAGCAGTGTAGTACATCCATTTGCTAAGGCATCAGCAATAAATCCTGATTTGACATAGGGATTTACGAACACAGCTATGTTTTCAACACCGGGTTGAGGTGAATATTTATTTCCGTCGAACCATAGTCTGACGATCTTAAATTTGGCATGATTACAAAGCAACCTTTGCAATGTATCTTTTTGCGATTGTGTTAGCTTTGCATAACCATTACTACCAGCAATAGTTGAGCTAAATCCTAAACCTTGAAATGATTGTCTTGCTCCTGATCTAACTGTGATGTTAATAGGAGTAATTGCTAAGGCACTAGATAATGGTTGTGCCAAAAAAGCAGCAGACGCTACTAATGAACACAACAAAGAATTAAGTTTACTCATGAATAAATTCCTGAACCAATAGGGAACACTAAACTCTTTCGGTTTATCTATATCCGAGAAATTGCGTAAATAAACCTGAGACCACAATGTGATTCAGGTTAACTTAATATTTGCGTGATTGGTACTAGAAAAAACTCGTAAATAGTATTCTAAAAAGCAGTACCAATGTATTAAAAAAAACTCATAGTTCTACGCTATGCTGAAATTTAAACAAAAACTAATTAATTTTTATTGATTTCTAAAGCCTGCTATGTAATGCTTTGCATACCTTAGATGTTATTTTTGGTTTCTATGTAACCTGTAACACCAATCATATAAATTTTAATTTTTTCCAGTATTTTCTAGGAAACATAAATTCGACTATTTCATATGTATATTTTTATTTTTTCAGATAAAAATATACATACCTTGTTAATACAGTTTTTGAAAAAACATATCATACTCGGAATTTAATGTATGTATGCTAATATCAAGTTACTTGATTAATAAAACAATACTGATAAACTTTTGATTTATTTTTTGATTGTTTACTAAGATTTGTGAGCAAAATTTATTAATTATTTTGCTTTTAACTTTGCTTGATTTTTATTAAGCGTTAACATAACCATTGCAACATAGCAATTGAGCAAAATATTCTAGCTTCAAAACGTAAAAAAGGCTTGCCACCAAAAAATAGTAGCAGCCAGATGTTTTGCAGAAAAATTGACTTTTTAGTATTTGATAAATTGATTGCAGAATTTATCTATGCAAGAATTTTCAAGTCAACAACAGGGTGTAGGGGGTAGGGTGTAGGGTGTAGGGAAGACGGTGTTGGAAGAGGCTTGTATCCCCTACCAACACAATTGCCCTCAAGGGCAGGGAACCTGTACAAGGTGGTTGTTGGGGCTGCCTCTCCCCTACACCCCACACCCCACACCCCACACCCGCCCCAACGGGGCTTGGTCAAGCTTGTGTGTTGTTGTAGCTGGCTACAGCGGCTCTGAGATTACCTTGGTGTTCTGATAAAAGCCGATCGCCTGCTTGTTTGTCTAAGCCAGTCCAATGCATTAATAAAGCCAGCTTCACCCATTTACCGCTACGTTCTAGCAGAATACCCGCAGTTTCCCGACTCAGGCCAGTCAGGTCTTGGAGAATTCGCAAAGCGCGATCGCGGAGTTTTTGATTTGTGACTGCAACATCCACCATCCGATTGCCATAAACTTTGCCCAACTTTACCATTACCCCAGTGGACAAGATATTTAAAGTCAGCTTTGTGGCTGTACCAGCTTTTAAACGAGTTGAACCAGCTAATACTTCTGGCCCAGTTAACAGCCGAATATCAATATCAACGTCGATACTAACTTGTTCTTGCGGCACACAAGCAATAAATATAGTGACCGCTCCTCTTTGACGAGCAGCGTTGAGCGCCCCATGCACAAAAGGTGTTGTTCCGCCAGCCGTAATCCCAACCACTACATCCAATTGGGTAATCTGTCTTTGAGCGATCGCGGCTTCGCCGTCTTGGGCGCGGTCTTCTAAATCCTCAGAACTGCGGACTAACGCGCCAGCACCACCAGCAATGATTCCCTGCACTAATTCTGGAGGTGTACAAAAAGTAGGGGGACACTCAGCTGCATCTAACACGCCTAATCTGCCACTGGTGCCGGCACCGATATAAAATAAACGTCCGCCTTGGTGCAAACGTTCTGCTGTCAGTTCAATGGCTTGAGCTAACTCAATTTTAGCTGCGGCTACTGCGGCTACTGCTTTTTGGTCTTCTATATTAAACAGTTCTACAAATTCTAAAGAACTAAGTTGATCTAAGTTTTGGCTGAGAGGATTTACTTGCTCAGTCAGAAGATGTCCGCGTTCCTGCAAATCTGCCATTTTTTTGTTTCCTGCGTTATTTGTCTTTTGTCATTAGTCATTTGTCAGTTACTAATGACCAATGACTAATAACCAATAACTAACTACAATAATCCTTCTAGTTTGCGGCGAATACTTTCGAGTTCCGATTCAGAAAATTCTGTTTCTGCGGCTGGTGGAACTTGGTCAGCGTCAAATACACTGTCATCACTATCATCGTTGGCAGCATCAATTTGCCAGTCAGTTTCTTCTACGTTCAGTTCTGGGGGAAGGACTAAATCACTATTTTCGGGAACGATTTCCCAATCGTAACCAGCACTTTCGCAAAATTCCTTAATTTCTTCTGAATCGATCGCTTCGACTGTTGGTGTGGGGAAATCCTGAGCCTCTAACATCAGAGCGAAGCGGAGAGCATCGTCTTCTGATTCAAACATGAGAATTTTATTGCGATCGCCAACTCGAACTGTGTGAATCCCTTCGTTATCTGTGTGAGCATTAAAAATTAAAACAAATATACGCATTGGTGTAATCATCTTTGAAAGCTGAAGTATGAAGTATGAAGTATGAAATAAATTGTTTTTAGTCTTTAACTTTCAATCCTCATCCTTTATACTTTTTTATTTAATCATCTCCTTGTTGCCATGCCCATCAAAACCAAAACTAGGGATTTTTGGCCAAATACTCGCAAAATCAGTAGGCTTTTAAGTTTATTGTTGTATTTTGTGGTCGGTCTACTGTTTGTGGTAATTTCGCCTATGTGGGCAGTTTTACCTGATAATATCTACTCTGCATCTTCATTGACGAATGCAACCATTACTGCTTCACCTGTAGAACAAGGCAAAATTCTCTATGATGCTGGACGCTTTGCGGAAGCTGTACAAGTATTACAACAAGCAGTACAAGCATACAAACAAACAGGAGATCAAATTAAACTAGCTACTACCCTCAGCAATTTATCTCTGGCTTACCAGCAACTAGGCGAACTTACAGAGGCACAGCAAGCAATTACTGAGAGTTTGCAATTGCTCGCAGATAGCCAAAATTTACCAGTATTAGCCCAATCGCTAGAAATCCAAGGTCGTCTGCAACTTTTGATGGGAAAGCCAGACGCAGCTTTAATTAGTTGGCAGAAAACTGAGAAAATTTATCAGCAAACCAATAATTATATTGGTGTGGTGCGATCGCAAATCAATCAAGCACAAGCTTGGCGCAATCAAGGCTTTTACCGTCGTGCTATCCAAATGCTAGAGGTAGTCAATCAAATATTTCAATCACAACCAGATTCTCTGGAAAAAGCCGTCGGTTTGCGATCGCTGGGTAATGCCTTGTTAATATCGGGAAACCTGGAAAAATCCCACGAGATTTTAGAACAAAGTTTAGCGATCGCTAAACACCTAGAATCTGATCATGATATGGCAGCTAGTTTGTTTAGTTTGGGCAACAATGCACGCAAACAGCAGCAAATATCAGCAGCGATCGCATATTATCAACAAGCTATAGGAATCCGATTTGATTTCTGAATCTAGTTGTGTAGGCAGGGAGTAGGGAATAGGGAGTAGGGAATAGGAAAGAAGCCTGACCTGGATGTACTGATTTTTTTCAGAAATCAAATATGAGTCCTATATTAAACTATCTGCTTCACCTTTAACCAAAGTTTCTGCACAACTTAATTACTTGAGTCTGTTAATTGAAGGGGAACAATTGGCAGAGGCAGTATCTATATTACCGGCTGTTCAAGCTCAAATTAATCAACTCCCCCTGAGTCGAACTGCTATTTACTCCCAAATTAATTATGCCCAAAGCTTAATGAAGCTGAAAACTATAAATCGACAAAAACACTCTAATTTTGGCTCTAGGTTGCCAGATATCCAAAAAGTTGCTCAAATTTTAGCTAATACTGTGAAACAATCTCACAGTTTAGGCGATCGCCGTGCCGAAGCCAATGCACTTTTGAGCCTGGGTCATTTGTACGAACAAACTCAACAATGGTCGGATGCAAAAAGTCTGACTCAGCAGGGTTTACTATTAGCACAGGCTAGTACTATTCCAGATATTGCTTATCGGTTACAGTGGCAGTTAGGTAGATTACTCTGGCAACAAAAAGATTTTCCAGGTGCGATCGCTGCTTACGATGCTGCGGTGGAAACTATTAAATCTCTGCGTAGTGATTTAGCAACAATTAATCAAGACGTACAATTTAATTTTCGAGATAGTGTTGAACCGCTGTATCGCCAATCAGTAGAGTTACTCTTGCAATCTCAAGCAGGTCAAGAAAATGAGAAAATCTTAGACCAGGCACGTAAGCGAATAGAAGCTTTGCAATTGGCAGAAATAGATAACTTCTTCCAAGAAGCTTGTTTAGAAGGTAAAAATATTATTCTGGATCAAGTTGTAGATATAGAAAATCCCACTACTGCTATTTTTTATCCGATTATTCTGCCGCAACAACTTCAGGTAATTGTCAAACTACCCAGGCAAACCCTAAAACTTTACAGTAAAAATATTCCTCAAGCAGAAGTAGAAACAATTGTTACCAACCTGCGACAAGTATTGGTGAATCCGACAGCTACCAACGCCGTTAAAACGCAATCGCAAATTATATATGACTGGCTAATTAAACCAGTTGAGTCGGAATTATCCGCAAAGAAAGTTGATACTCTCGTATTTGTGCTGGATGGTGTATTGCGTAACATCCCAATGGCATCGCTTTACGATGGTGAAAAATTCTTAATTGAGAAATATGCGATCGCCTTGAGTGTTGGTTTACAGCTACAAAATCCTCAACCTTTAGTACAACAGCAACTTAAAGCCTTAATTGCGGGTTTAACTCAGCCTCCACCAGAGTTTTCCAACTTTGCACCATTACCTGCTATTAAATCAGAAGTTAAATCTATTTCCAGTACCGGAATTGCCACAACCAATCTGTTAGATCAGCAATTCACTAGCACAGCTCTAGAAAAAGAAGTAAATTCAGTTCCTTTTAATATTGTACATTTAGCAACTCACGGACAGTTTAGTTCCCGTGCTGACCAGACTTTTATCTTAGCTGCCGATGGGCCAATTAATGTCAAGGAATTTGACAGCTTACTCCGTAGCCGAGATCAAACTCAAGCACAAGCTGTAGAGCTTTTAGTTTTGAGCGCCTGTCAAACAGCAACCGGCGACAAACGCGCCGCTCTAGGACTCGCAGGTACAGCAATCAGAGCTGGTGCGCGTAGCACTCTAGCCTCTTTGTGGCAAATTGATGATGAATCTACAGCTTTGTTTGTTGGTGAATTTTATAGAGAAATCATGAAAGGTAACATCAGCAAAGCTCAAGCTCTCCGTAATGCTCAACTCAAAATCTTGCAACACCCTAATTACAGAGCGCCTAGTTTTTGGTCTGCTTATGTCTTAATTGGTAATTGGTTGTAGGCTAGAGGCTAGTCTTCCGTAGGTTGGGTGAAGCGAAGCGGAACCCAACAAATGCTATGAAGAAAACCGCAAAACTTTCAACTACCAAAATATCTCAATTCCAACGGTAAAATTGACGCTGCAATTATTTTACCTATCACAATATTTTCTCAAAATATCATGATTTTGTGTTGGGTTTCGCTGTCGCTCCACCCAACCTACTTATTTACTAATGACAAATGACCATTGACAAAAAAAGAGGTCTTTCTTGACCTCTTGGGAACTCCCTACAATAAAATTCAGTTTGTATATATGAATTAGGACAGACCAGCGTTGGTACCTTGCTTGCCAGTTGCCAGTTCCACTTTAACGATTTTGCCACCCATTTTTTGAATTCGTTGCTGTTCGCGGAACCAATTTTCGTAGGGAACCAATTTGGTGAAATAGGTATTTTGTAGTTCGCGTTGAGTACGAATCCGGGTTTGGCTAGGAACGCAAGCAGTAATTTTAAACAACCGCGCCATGTGATCAATCTCCTGTGGTGAGTGTGAAAACTTTTTTATCTCAAAGTGAAGCGGGAGTATATTTTTTAGACAAATCTTTAATTAATCTCTCCAAGGCTGGAAATCAAACATCAATACTAGACCACTAACACTCATCATGATTTATGCAATTAAGATAAGCGACAAGACGCTCTAGCACTCACAGTTGATTTCCAGACCTTAATAAAGCCGCACCTAATTACTTAAGTGCCAACTAGCTCTTAGCTCAAGCCAGAGGAGATGTAGTCTAAGTAAACGCCCATTTCTTTACCAGCGTCGGGGCCGACTAAGCTAGCGGTTACTTCTTTGATTGCTTGGATAGCTTGTACAGTAGCGCCTACGGGTACACCCAAGGAGTTGTAGGTTTCTTTCAAACCGTTGAGTACGCGCTCATCCAGGATGGAAGGATCGCCAGCTAGCATAGCGTAGGTAGCATAGCGTAGGTAGTAATCCAAGTCACGGATACAAGCAGCGTAACGACGGGTGGTGTACATGTTACCACCGGGACGGGTGATATCAGAGTACAACAGAGACTTAGCAACAGCTTCTTTAACGATCGCAGCTGCGTTGGCGCTGATGGTGGTAGCTGCACGAACGCGCAGTTCACCAGTTGCGAAGTAGCCTTTCAGTTTTTCTAAAGCAGCAGTGTCGAGGTATTTACCTTGAACGTCTGAAGAGTTAATAACAGAGGTAATTGCGTCTTGCATGTTGTTATTTCCTTATTTCCAACCGTATTGCAACAGTTTGTGTCAGCAGGGAGAAAACCTCAGCCTACTGCATTGCACCAACTAGGTAGTCGAAGTAGGCGCTAGCTTCAGCAGCATCTTCAGCAGACAGCAAGGAAGCAGCAACGTTCTTCATCGCAGCAACACCACCAGCAACTGCATCGATAGGAGTGCCTAGGGATTTGTACATTTCACGAACGCCAACTACACCAATTTCTTCGATAGGTGTAACATCGCCAGAAACTACTCCGTAGGTGATGAGACGGAGGTAGTAGTCTAGGTCGCGTAAGCAGGTAGCTGTCATTTCTTGACCGTAAGCGTTACCACCAGGAGATACAACATCGGGGCGCTTTTGGAACAATTGGTCGCCAGCTTGCTTAACAATGCGCTCACGGTTGTCGGTCAAAACTTGAGCGATGCGGAGGCGACGTTCGCCACCAGAAACAAAGCTCTTGATCCGATCTAATTCGCCAGGGCTGAGGTAGCGAGCTTCTGCATCAGCATTCACGATGGACTTCGTGACGATACTCATTAATGGATTCCTCCAGTACTAATGAAACCAGGATATGAAACTGGTGCGATTTTAATTTCGGTCGAATGTAGCTACGTTCTCTCGTTGTTTTTTAGATACAACAGTTGAGTCGCTGCTGTAGCTAATACTTTACGAGTTTGCTGGTGTTAATTTCAACTACACAAGCTGTAAAACTCAGCTACCTTCCGCAAAATATTCTCCGGCATTCTGTTGAGCATTTATGACTGCTCTTAATACTTTGTAATATTCCTTTTCAGATTTACACTTGAACCCGTAATCTGAGAGGAATGTTACGAAATGTTAACTATCAATGGTCAGCAGGTAATAGCCAAGAGTATGAACCTCTTGACTATTGACCTTTGACTATTGACTAAGTATTAGCGATCGCCTGGACGACCAGTTAACACAGCCGGAGACAGACTAGACCAAGATTGTTTCACCAGATCAGCCGCTGCTTGCACACTACCGAGGTAGTTACCAGCAGGTAGAGATGGGAAGCGTGGGTATGGAACCACATCTTCACCGAAGTAGCGAGCGTACTCTGGGCTGTCAACAATTGCTTCTACAGCGGCTCTCAAACCACTATCAGCCAATAGTTTGTTATATTGACGGATTTCACCTTGAGTAGCTGGTGCGCGACCCAACAAGTGACGGAATAAGTATTCAATCACCTTGGTGTTGGGATAAGGGGTATAGAAGCGTTTGCGATAGATTTCTGAGCTTGCGAGTTCCCGCACAAACTCACGGACAGAGATTTCCCCATTCCGCAGTTTGCTATCGAGGTCGCTACGACGGTAATAATCAGGAACCTGACCGCTAAATACATCCAATACCTGACAGTAAGCAGCGTTAATTACTAACTGTCTTTCGGTTTGGCTACTACCATCTGTTAAGCGGAAAATCCGTGCAGGTTTACGACGGCTGGTACCCACACCAACTTCGACAGATTGACCGCGGCCATCGTTGTAAGAACGACCCAACTCGATAAACAACGGCTTGGTCTTGTCGATTTGCCGTGCTTGGTAAGCCAAATCTGCGATCGCTTTTGCCAAAATTGGTGTATTGGCAGACTCAATCCGCGCTTTGACTGGCTTAAAGCTGGGTACAACCACATCATCATTTTGCTTGGTGAGTTGGTTGTAAAGTCTTTCGGTGTTGGGGAAGTTAGCCGCAGGTAAAGTTGGGAAGCGACGGTAAGGAACTGTATCTTCACCAAATACTTGGCGATACTCTGCACTATTTAACAATGCAGCAATAAACGCTTTCAGACCTTGGCTAGCCAAAATCTGGTTATACTTGCGGATTTCTGCTTGGTCGATGGGTGCGCGTCCTAAGAAGTGCTTGGTTCCCAACTCAATTACTTTGGTGTTGGGATAAGGTGTGTAGAATTCCTTCAGGTAGAGGTTAGAATAACCCAAACCTTCAATAAATTCTTTAACAGTGATTTCACCATTACCCAGCTTACTTTCTAGGACAGTGAATTCGTTTTGCACGATGTAAGGTGCAATATCGCGCTCAAAAATCTGGCGGTAGGCAGCACTAATTACAGTTTTCACTGCAACCTTGTCAACTGTATTTGCTACCAGCTTGAAGACTTTTGTTTGTTCACGCTGCTTAGTAACACCTTGCTTAACGCGGAACTGAATATCGGGTTCTGTCCGATTTTGGCTAACTGCACCCAATTCCACAAAGCGAGGTGTTTCTTGCTTGTCAACTTTGGTTGCAACCACATCCTCGCGGATCGTACCAACACGCAGTTGTCGCAATGACACACCACCAGGAGTCAGATAGCGTTCGTAAGGAACTGTATCTTCACCAAAAGCTTCACTGTACTCTGGGGTATCAAGAATAGCATCAACAACGCCATAGAAACCTTTCTTAGAGGCAATGTCGAAGTATTTGTTATTTTCTTGACGACCGTAAGTAGGACGACCTAACAAACGACGGTGGATGTATTCGATCGCTTTACAAACATACAACGGTGTCCAGTACAAACCACGGAATAAGTCAGACTTAGCTAAAGCCCGCACAAATTCCCGTACAGAAATTTCGCCGTTTTCCAGCTTAATTTCTTGGACTTTCAGCCGTTGACCTTCGTAAACATCACGACCGATTACTTGCAAGTAAATTGCTCTAATTACTGCCTGTGTGGAGCTTTCAGAGAACTTAACACTTGCACCCTTGGCTGCTTTCTTCCCGATAGTGCCAGGAAGTTGATCCAATTTGAATACTTTTGGCCCCAGAGTTCCAGGCGCTACACCCCGCGCTTTCGGGTTACTCAGTTGGTTATTAATTCCAGGCCCTTGGTGAATCAAGATGCGTCTTGTATCTTTACCAAATGGAGCCGGACGGCTGCTGGGGTTGCGAGTTTCTTTCGGGAAAATCGCCCCAAACTGAATTTCTAATGGGTCGTTACCAGAACCGTAGGGGTGTTGATCTGGTAATGGCTGTTCGTAAGCTGCGAATGTAGTGATGAACTGCGGTACTTTGCGGAAGGGCGCACTGTAGTTAAACAGGTCTTGTTGTGGCCCCCAGTTCCGACATTCTTGGGCTTCTTGACCCAACCCGCGAATGTAGGGTACTGTCTCTTCACCAAAGTAATCGGCGTATTCGTCAGAATCTACCAGCGCATCCACTAATTTAGGTAGACCGCCATTAGAAATGATCGAGAAGTATTTTTGTACTTCTTCTCGGCTACTTGGCCCCCGTCCCAAAATGTGACGGAAAGCGAGTTCAATGACGCGGCTGTTAATAAAAGGCTGATAAAACTGTTTTTGGTAAAGCGGAGATTTTGCCAAACGGCGGACAAACTCTTTCATGGAGATGTCGCCATTTTTCACTTTGGATTCCAAATCAGAAATCGACAAGCTGTAAGCACGGGTAATATCGCGCTCAAAGATTTGTCGATATGCTGCTTTGACTACCTCAGTTTTTTCGCTGGCTGACAACCCAGGTTTCATCACAAACTTGGGACGACGTTCTGCGGCATTAAAATAAATTTGCGGCAGTTGTAAACCTTGTTGGTCGCCAGACGGACGTTGACGTAGTTTGGTCGAAGGTGTGGGTGCTTTGAACTCTGTCAACAACACATCCATATACTGAGCCACAATATTTGTTGCTTCAGCATCTTGGCGGAAGTAAGACAGAGATGCAGCCTTGATTTCTTGCAAAGCTACGATGGTTGCTTCACCAGAGCAAGCATTTTCAATGATTTCCCGCAGACCCCTGGTGTTCACAGCAATGATGTTGGGGTCGCCAGCTACGATCGCATAAGTAGCATAACGCAAGAACCAGGACAAGTCCCGCAAGCTCTTGGCCATGTTGCTTGGGCCGTAACGAGCTACGTTAATCGGTCTGAACCCTGGAGGTGTTGGGCCACCAGGAGAAGTGTTGAAGATAGAACGCAAGTTTTCTAAGAAGCCACCACGACTTTCAACGTAGGTGACTGTTCCTAGTTTCATGCTTTCTCTGACATCACCAGCGCCAACAGCAGCGCCAGCCATTGCTAATTCTGGTTCTTGGGGCTTTTCTAAGAAAGCCATTGGTGAACCACCGACAAATATCCGGTTAGCTGCACGAGATACGATAATCTCGGAATTTTCTGTGAGAATCTGGGCAATTTCTAAACGTTTTGCACCAGATGCAAAATAGCTTGCCAGTTCATTTAATTCACCAGTTCCTAAAAAGCGGTCTTGCTGTTCCGCTTGAGAAATGGTTGCTACAGCTAGGGTTTGATATAGTTGCGGACGCGCAACTGAGCTTCCACCACTCGCCTTAACACTCATCGGATTTGTAAAACTCCCATCATAATCGTTTATGTGTTAAGTCTGGGTCGCTTTGAGGCTTGACACATCGGTGTGTTTATGCCTTCAGAGTACCGCCTTCAAAACTGTCAGTAAAATTAACCCAGTCAGCTTTTAGATTAGAACGTTTTGCGTTTTTACTGGTAATTTATTAAGAAGTATGTAGATTCTGTAGCCTTGTTTCAGCAAACCTAAGAATAAATACTTCTATTGACATTAGACAAAATCTAAGTTTTGTATCAGAAAGTTAAAAACTTTACAAAAATATTTTACTTGAGGCGCAAGCAAAATTTTATTTAGCTGCGGCAAAAATACACAAATGTTTGCGTTTCGGCTGTTAGTCCACACTTCGGAGAATGGCTAGTTTTTTATTTGAGAACAGCGATCGCTTCATTATTGATTTTGTCAACAAAAATTAATATGTTCTCAGTTTCTGACAGGCAAGACTAAACAATTTCCTCAAAGATGACCCCGAAATGATCATGGGCTATGCTGTAGCAACCAGCGTTACTACAGAGAAGCACTATGAAAAATAGTAATAAATTTAACTTCATCACCTCGGCAATTTTGTCCTCTTTAGCAGTTGCGTTTGCTATTACACCTGCTAATGCGCTGCCAGGGCAAAACATTAACACCGTGATCAAATGGGCAAAAACTAAAGCTAAACTACCACCTTTGACCTATAGCAGTGAAGCACATGGTTATTCAGGTAATAAAGGTAACTTATATTTTTATGTTGATGTGCCTTCGGAAAATGGGATAGTCACCAAAGAAGGAATAACTGTCAGTGGAGACTCCAGCATAAAATTCACAATCAAAAATGCCAAAGCAGTGAAGTTAATTCAAAGTATTTATAACGCTAATATTGCTAATGATTTCAGCCAATCTCGCCGCGTTACTAAAGTGGGTCGAGACCATTATTATAGAGGTCAAAAATATGCTTATATTTTGGCTGAAGTGCAAGGTGGCTCAGCTTTTCAAATTATTAAATTAAATCAATTGCCAGCAGAAATTGATAATGCAAAATATTGCCAAACTCATCAATGTGACTTGTAAATAGAAGGCAGGAAGCAGAAGAAAAGCCTTTAATATCATTTTAAATTTACTTCTGTCTAATATACTTCAAATCCCCGACTTATTTTAGAAGTCAGGGATCTTGTTTTTCATATTTAGTAGACAACTAAAACTCCTGCTCTTCTTCATAAAACCAAATTTCTGCTAATAAAGAAAGGCCCATGAGCCAAATCAAGCAGAAAAAGAATAACCAAACAGATCCCATCATAGTGATTACCTCCAAAAAGCCTCTTAAACTAAAGATTGCGTTCTTAGGTAAGTATTTACTCGAAAAAACTAGGTTAATTAAATTAACAGGAGAGTGATGAGTAGCGAATTTGCTACTTTTTAAGATGTTCAATCTTGAGTAAATTATTACTTAAAATTTATCTCTTGAGTTAGATTATTTATAAAACTAAATTTTAGTAGCTAATTTATTACAAGAAATTTCCAGAAGCTTAAACTTCCTGAATTTGGCTGTAAGCGTTAGACTAGAAATATTGGGATAGAAATCTCTGGCAGTAAGTTCTACAAGTACTCTATTTTGATCACTCCAGGGAAAATGTCTCAAGAGCATGACGAGTTATTAAACATTCAGCAGATATCTAACCTTAAACCACGACACTTTGCCGATTTAATTAGGGCTGCACAATTAATTTTTGATCCAACTGCGGGAATTCTCGGTAGTCATGTAGTGGTGGACTGGCAAGAATTTGGTATTCCTGATGAGGTAGAGTCAAATCTCAAATTACTAGGTCAGCAATATCGATATGCTTGTCCTGATATTCCTGGTGCAATTATTTGGAGCCAATTAACTCCAGCTACACGTAATTGGTTTCTGCTAAATAAAGATGAATTGTGGAAATTTGAGGAAGCTTTTCCACCCTTGGATGAAGACTAATAATTATCTGCTGCGAAATAATTTTTACTTTTGATTTTGGATTTTAGATTGATTCCATAAATAAATCTCAGGGCTTGTAATATTGAGCAACTATTGGTTACTAAAATCCAAAATTACTCAAAACGGCAATAAATGGTAGTAAACATCTGTTTTCTACCATTTATTGTCCTAAAGTCCTAATATTCTGCTGGTGATGAGGATGAAAGCTGTGTTTAAATTTTATTAAGATTGTTGTTATATCGTTGCCATTGTACATAGAACTTAAAAACGGTAAGTCATTGGCGATCGCATTAATTCCAGAACCTAGTCAAATTTAATTTTAAAAAACTTGTATCAATGAATCAAAGCCTTAGTGTTACTCCCACTCAGGAGGAACTTTTTCATCAAAATATCCCTGGTACTGAACCACAGCTAATTGTGCGTCAAGTCATGGTTCTGGCTTTAGAAATGCTACTAGCATTACCACTGGGTTTAGGCTTAGTAAAGTTACATATTGGCGGTATTGCTTGGATATTTGGTGGTATCGCTGCTGGTACAATCGTCCTCCAGGGATGTCGAATTTTCTACCAATACACGCCTAAACCTAACCGAACTGCAAGAAAAGTTGGAATGGGACTTGTAGGACTAACTGTAGGCTTATCTAATAGTAATAGTGACCTGATCAATTTAGCTGCGGGAATTCCTATATTTGTGGCTCTCACCTTGTTTTTATTGGTGTGTGGTAGTTGTATTGGTTATATTTATTCCCGACTCAGCAAAACCAATTTATTAACAGCAATGTTGGCGACAGTTCCCGGCGGTGTGGGCGTTATGTCATCGATCGCGGCTGATTACAATAAAAATGTGACTTTGGTTGCTTTAGTCCAAGCCATTCGGGTTACTTGTGTCGTATTAGTAATTCCTTTTATAGCCAGAACAACAGTAGGTAGTTATTGGAATTCTGCAACACTTCCTGTCAAACATACTTTACTCAGTCTAGAACCCTCACAACTCGGACTGTTATTAGTAGCATTGCTGTTTACTGGATTGATAGTTTACTGCGCTATTGTTTGGAAAATTCCGGCTGGGGATTTTTTTGGTGCGTTATTAATAGGTATATTTTTTAATTCTTGCCTGAATTGCTTACCTTTTGTGAGTGGAGCTAATTTGAGTCCACAACCATTGATTAATATAGTCGGTCAAATGCTGTTGGGAATGACCATCGGTGAATATTGGGGAGAAAAACCCACCTTTGGGAAACGAACTGTAGGTTGCGCTTTGATTTCTGTAGCTTTGACACTGATTGCAGGTGCGATCGCTGCTATGCTGGCTATGCACCTAACTTCTTGGGATTGGTTAACTTGTCTGTTAGTTACAGCCCCCGGTGGTTCCGCAGAAATGATTTTGGTTTCCCTAGCATTAGATCATAATGTGGAAATTGTCACTACAGGACATTTAGTCAGACTCATCGCTATCAACAGTTCCTTACCACTTTGGTTATTTTTATTTCGCCGTCTGGAAAGTCAGCTAGAGGCTAGAGGTTAGGGGCTAGAGGTTGGAGGCTAGAGGCTAGAGGTTAGGGGCTAGAGGTTAGAGGTTGGAGGCTAGAGGTTAGGGGCTAGAGGTTAGAGGTTGGAGGCTAGAGGTTATGGGTTAGAGAAACAGTTGTTTACCTCAATTGCTGGACTGAGATTAAACTATAACAAATAATACTAAGTAAAAAACTATTGTGATAGATAAATCGCTTAAAGGCTTACCCATAAACACGTTTATAAACGAAAATACAAAATATAAAATCAAAATTGGTGTACAAATACTCTTTTCTAGCCTCTAATCTCTAGCCTCTAGCCCCTTCTTTTAAAAGAAAAAACCTCGGCGTTGTTCAAACCGAGGTGATTAGGAGAAGTCCAAATGTCGATGGGAGATACCGATATCGAAGTCCGTTGTTCGTTGTTCATAGCTAACTGCAAAAGACATCAAACTCTGACAATATCTTTACTGGTTAGCGGATTTGATTGTAGTTTATTTCTCATTTATAAACTTATGTTAATAAGTGTAACTAGATTGTTACGATAAGTCAACATAAATTGACAAAAAACGCTAAATATCAGTAATAAGAAAAATTTATGTAGTCAATAAAAAGAAGCGATCGCTAGTGGGAAAATAGGGAGTGGCGAGTAGAGGAATTATTTATCTAGATATTTCTCCACCACTTTGAGCGCATCAGGAGGAATTTCTGTTACCAAGAGAAAGGGAAATGCTGGTGTAGAAGCAGCCATTGCATAATTTGGTGTCAAAAACACACTATATTTTTGAGCTTCTGGGGTGAGTTGTGCAGCCATAGCCAGGACTATCGCCTTCACAAATTTACGAACATCGGCTGCTTGTTCTCCGACAACTTCGCCGCCAGTAAAAGGCGTGTTGGGTTGACCTGCTTGATCTAAAGTAGTGCTGGGGTCTTTGACGCTGAGGTGTGTACCTCCCAAGATCCCAACCAGCCATTTCGGTGCAGAAATTTTGTGAAACCCGACAATTTGTTCTGTCAAAGCTGGTGTTGTTTTGTCGGCGGAACTTGCCAAGATGAGAGTTGGGACTTGTACCTTATTTAAACCAGAGTCGCCGAACATCAAAGAACTGGTAGGATTAAGAGCGATCGCTTGCTTAATTCGAGTATCCCGCAGTTGATAGGTGTTGTTTGGTAGTTCTTGAGCAACACACTGTGCAGTTTCACCCAAACTCAACACAGCCAAATTTTGTTTGCAACGTTGTTTGAGCTTATCTAGTTGTAACTCACCACCAGCCAACGTCAAAGCTGTACCGCCACCAAAAGAATAACCAATAACCATCACATTATTAGTTGCAAGTTTTCCGGCTAACGGGTCGTTAGGAGTTTGGTTAATTTTGGCGAGTTCATCCAAAACAAAACTAATATCTTGAGGACGGTCTAAAAATTCTTGCGGTTTGAGAAGTTTACTTTTACCTTGTAAACCAGCATCAACAGTTGTCTGATTACTACCAGGATGTTCTACAGCCACAAATACATAACCGTGGGATGCTAGATGTTCTGCAAGATAACGTAAATCAGTCCGCACAGAACCTAAACCGTGAGAATAAATAATGACTGGTTTATTTGCAGTTGCAGCATTTGACCAATATATATCTACAGGAATATTGCGGTTACGTTTTTGGTCAAGCCAATCGAATTTCAAGACTTGGACTTTCGCCGTACCGGGTTGACTGGAGTCAAATGGTAAAGAAACTTGTAGCGATTTTTGATTGAGTTGGGGTGCGATCGCTAACATAAATTGTTGAGTCCGCCAAAATGCAGTATTAAAATTACCCGACAATTTGAAAATTTGCGGTAAATTAATTTCCAGATTCTGACTCGGATAAGCCGCAATAAAGCTGAGTAGCGAAAGACCTTGAGGCGCACTTGCACCGATAACCGCTCCGGCTCTGAGAGCTTGTACACCAGCTTTATCCTTACGCACAACCGCAGTCGAGAAATCATCAAGAATTGTTGTGCCAATTTGGGTATTGAGTAACCTATTAACAGTGACAACATTCAACGGTAGCTGCATTTTCAGCGTATCTAACAAAAAGCGCCGTTCTTGGAAAGATAATCTTCGACCATAAAGCTCAAAACCACCAGGAAAATCACCGATTTTTGCTGCTTGCTCTAACTCAGCCAAAGAAACAGATTCCGCCAACAAACCATAACGCAACACAACAGTATCAGCAGCTTTTGCCGCAGTATTTATACTTAGAAAATTGAAGGAGGCGATCGCACAAAAGCACCCTGCCAATAAATTTAAAGCTTTCCGACTTATTCCCATAAAAATTATTGTTAATGAATCCTGACGGGAATATAACGGATATTTTGATATTTGACGACTCGGAGGGAAAAGTGCTGATACCGTTTCTTGATGAAAATACAATTAATTGGTTGTTTGTATACAACATCTCTACAAGATTTATCGAGTGCAGCTTCTCATAGAATCGTCATTGGTCTTCACATAGAACAAGGAACAAATGACTAATTACACCCTCATTCAGAGAATGTGCAAATTGAACGCACTTTATTTGAATTTATTCTAGCTTTCAGCAAAATGCCCTAATAGCTTATGCGTCGTTACATTATCTATGTTTTGATTCTGCTGCTATCAATATTGATTGTGATACTGTGGTGGCCTGTAGTTGACTCGCAATGTAACTCAGAAGCTTTTTTGAAATCAAAAAGACAAAAACTTCAAATACCAGCTTCTCAAGTTGTTGTGCAACCCTGGCGTGGCGAACATCATGTATATGGGATTTTCATGGTTCCCGATGAATACAAGGAAGCACCATTTTTTGTGTTAACAGTTCTGGGTGCTGGTAACTATTGTTCTAGGCCATTTGGTTATAGCCAAAACTATGATGCTGTATTTGCACAGCCAGGAACTCATCTAATTAGGTACTATCTCAGGACTCGCATTGCTTTGCGGCTGATTGTTCAAGGTTCCTATTTCCAACTCAATGATCAAAAGAACTGGAGATTAATTTACCCAGAAGTTAGGTAGGGTGAGCAAAAATTTGCCTTCAAAGAGATGGTTGAGTTGCTAAACTATCACTTTTCTCTAACAAAGCAGTGGTAGTATTCACAACAATTTGCGCCGCACCTGCAAAAAAAGAACGCTCAATTGTACTAGGCTGATCACTAGGTTGATGATAATGAGGAGTACGCAGATTAGCCGTATCTGTGACTAAAACTGCACCTACTCCTTGATACCAAAACGGTGCATGGTCACTACGCAGAGTATCAGGTGTGAGTAATCCCTTCAATGGAATCGGTACTGTGAGAACGGCTGGTAAATTAGCTGGTTGTGGGTTTTGAAAAGCACTCAATAATGGTAAATGTTCTGTATCACCCACAACTGCTAAAAAGTCCCCTTGATCGCTGGGTGGTGTTATCGGTAAACCCGGTGGATATTGTTGACAGCCAGGAGTGTAGCAAGCATAACCAACCATATCCATAACAATTACACCACTGAGATTTTTTAACCGTTTGGCTTTAGCGGCGAAAGCCTTACTACCTAACAGTCCGGCTTCTTCTTTATCAAAAAAAGCTAATTGTAAAGTGCGTGGTGTCGGTTGAGAACCAAGCAACCGCGCAACTTCTAACACAAGCGCCACCCCAGTACCGTTATCGTCAGCACCCGGAGAGGCGGCGACTGTATCATAATGTGCGCCAACCAGAATTGCACCTGCGGTTTTGTCTGTACCTAAACGTTCAGCAAAGATATTCACACCCTCAGTAAATTTTTCTAGCTGTGGCTTCCAGCCAAATTTTTTTAATTCATTTGTGATATATGTACGAGTACGCGATCGCTCTGCTGTCGTATAGCGTTGAAAATTTAACTTTTCAATGTGGGCAAGCAAATTATCAGCCGAAACTTGCGGTGTATTGTCCTCTGCTGGCGGCTTTGGTTGAGCTTGTTTTGCTGGTACTTTCTCCACAATTTCGGGTGCAGAACCCTGGGGGAAAAAACTATTGAACGCAATACTTCTACTACCAACTATGACAACTACCACCAGCGCCAACAGCACCAGCCAAATCCGTTTTTGCATACATTGAACCCTGCTTTCCAGACCTAGAGTAACGCAAACCAAAGTTTGACGACTTGTCTGTTGACAGAGGCAAAAATTTAACATATTGTTCCTTGTTTGGGCAGTGCTGAAGGCTGGATATGTTAGATTTATCGCTAATCGCCATCCTGGGATTTCTCGGCAGTTTTGGGCATTGCTTCGGGATGTGTGGCCCGTTGACAGTGGCATTTTCGCTGTCTGGTAAGCAAAATGGGCAGAAATCTATTTCCGAAAATTCATCTACTTGGCAACAGCAATTAATATTTCACTTTTTACTCAATCTCGGCAGAATGTTAAGCTACGCCCTGGTTGGTGCGGGGATTGGGGCGGTAGGTTCGGTATTGTTTGAAGGTGGGCAACTAGCGGGAATTGGCAGTGAATTTCGTCGCTGGATGGCAATTATTACGGGAATTATGCTGATTTGGTTTGGCTTAGGACAAATTAAACCAAATTGGTTGCCTCATATTCCTGTATTACATCCTTTATTAAAAAGTAATTTACACGATCGCCTGAGTGCGGGCATGGTCAAACTTTCCTACCAAACCAAATGGTGGACACCCATATTTTTGGGAATGACTTGGGGTTTAATGCCTTGTGGTTTCTTGTATGCAGCCCAAATCAAAGCCGCAGAAACCAGCAACCTCTGGATGGGTGCAGCCACAATGTTAGCCTTTGGTTTAGGAACTTTACCCACCATGTTAGGAGTTGGTGTTTCCACTTCGTTAGTTAGTAAAGATAGGCGCAGTCAATTATTTCGTTTAGGCGGTTGGGTGACACTAATTATTGGCGCAATCACCTTATTGCGGACTGGTGACACAATGGTAGACTACACCGGACACGCCGCCCTATTTTGCTTGATGTTAGCTTTAATTGCTCGCCCAATTAGTCATTTGTGGGCTGCTCCTATGCGTTATCGTCGGGCTTTGGGTGTGGGTGCTTTTGTGCTGTCTCTAGTCCACACCACCCACATGATTGAACATTCTCTGCAATGGAATTTTGCCGCTTTTTGGTTTTTTCCCAGAGAATTTCGCTGGGGGATGGCTGCGGGTGCTGTAGCATTGATATTAATGACTCCTGCTGCTTTAACTAGTTGGGAATCGTTGCAGAAATCTTGGGGTAAACTTTGGCGACAAATTCATCTTTTAACTGTGCCAGCTTTACTCTTGAGTACCTTTCATGCAGTGGTGATAGGTTCTCATTACCTGGGTTCCCTAGAATCAACTTGGGGAAATAAGTTGGCAACAGTGCTACTAGTTATAGCTACCCTTGGGGTATTGCTGTTGCGTTGGGTAAAAGCAGGTGAGCAGAAGGAGCAGGGGAGCAGAAAAGCAGGGTGAGCATGAATTATTTTCCAAGCATGAAAAAATTACAATCCGCATTATTGCTGTTTTGTTTAGCGATCGCAATTACTAATATTCACCCCGTCTTCGCCCATAAAGTACAAGTAGCCGCAGATGTCGGCGCAACTCTCCATCTCGAACCCAATGATAATCCCCGCGCTGGCGAACCTACACAAGCTTGGTTTGCTCTGACTCGTAAAGGTGGACAAACCATTCCCCTAGCTCAGTGTAATTGTCAGTTGGCAGTTTACGCCGAACCTCACACCCCCAGCGAACCAGCACTGCTCGAACCATCTTTAAAACCCGTATCTGCTGAACGCTTCCAAGGTATTCCCGGAGCCGATATTACCTTCCCGAAACCCGGAATTTATCAATTACAGCTAAATGGTAAACCTGCAAAAGGCTCTAATTTCAAACCTTTTACCCTCAAGTTTGAAGTCACCGTCGCGGCTGGTACTCAAAGTAATACACAAAGCATTCAGAATGTCAATAGTGATGCTGTAGCTCAGGAAACTACCAGAACTTTACCATTGTGGGCGATCGCTATTCCAGGTTTGGCACTAATCGGGATTGTCTTTGTTGTCTTTCAAAAGACAAGAAGAAGTTAGTTACTAAAATAATTTAAGTATGCCTTCATCTGAGCAGTTAAAAACTTGCTTCATTCTTAGCTACTGGATAACTAAAATGTATTTACCGATATACATGTTTTGATCAGAAATAAAAGATAAAGTATGAAGAGTGAGCAGAAAAATTTCATACTTCACACTTCATACTTCACACTTTTATTTATGTCGCTTTTGATGCCATTGCCAAGCATGACTCACAATATCTTGGATAGATGGATATTGCGATCGCCAGCCGAGGATATTTCTAGCTTTTTCACTACTACCAATTAAAACAGGTGGATCACCAGGACGGCGATCGCATTCTTTGACTGAAATCGATAATCCTGTCACCGACTCAGCCGCCGCAATCACTTCTCGCACAGAGAACCCATTTCCATTACCTAAGTTAAATACTTCGCTATCGCCACCCTTTAATAAATATTCCAGCCCCAAAACATGGGCATCGGCTAAATCGTTCACATGAATATAATCACGAATACAAGTACCATCAGGTGTGGGGTAATCTGTACCGAAAATCGAGATAAACTCTCGCTTACCCAAAGCCGTCAGCAATATCAAAGGAATTAAATGAGTTTCTGGGTTGTGGTCTTCACCTAGCAAACCATCAGGGTTCGCACCAGCCGCATTAAAGTAGCGGAATCGGACTGACTTTAAACCATAAGCAACATCAAAATCAGATAAAATCCGCTCTACCATCAGCTTAGTAGCCCCATAGGGATTAATTGGGTGTTGGGGATGGTTTTCGGGAATTGGGACGACTTCTGGGACTCCGTAGGTGGCGCAGGTAGAAGAAAAGACGAACTTATTAATCGACGCAGCCAGCATGGCTTCTAATAAAGTCAGCGTGCCAACAACGTTGTTACGGTAATATTTCGCTGGGTCAGTCACCGATTCGCCTACGTAAGCGTAAGCAGAAAAATGCATCACTGCGGCAAACTTACGGGTTTTAAATAATTCATCTAATAAAGGGCGATCATTTGTATCACCTACTACCAGCTTTACTTGTAAAACCTCTTCTACCAACTCTTGATGACCATAAACTAGGTTATCAAGTATTACCACGTCATAACCTGCTTGCTTGAGGGCAAGTACAGTATGGGAACCGATATATCCTGCTCCCCCCGTGACTAAAATGCTGGGCTTTTCAGGCGACATAGTTTTTTCCCCCCTGAGTTGACAATTCCTCAATTAATTTAGACTACTGGTGCCACATAACTCACCTGGAAAATTATAAATAATAGACGCAGTGTCAAAAAATTGCTCTAAAATCACTACGACGGTAGTCTTTAGGTGTGAGGCTGGTAATATTTGCAGTCAAGTAAAAGTGCGATTACAATTTGACGGTCAAATACACATCTTGCTCCAAACCTAGGCTTATTGCACTAGAAAATTTGAGAGTTAATCTATGTTCATATTATTGAGCCGCATACTGTTGTGGCTGCTTGTAGGCACTATCGTATATTCTTTGTTCCAGAGGTTCTATCCTCAAGGAACTTTTGCTGGACGGGTGGTCTTAGTAATTATTTTGGTTGTCTTAGCTTTGTCGTTCGTTAACCCCAACGAACCAGCTGTAGCATCTTTGTGGAGGGTGATCTCATTTCCACTCAAGCCTTTGGGAGCATCAGTATTAATGATGATTTTTGCCGCTCAAAGAATTAAAGGTGGTGGGATAGAAAAACCAGGCGGATATTTAATCGGTTGGGCGTTGACAATTTTGCTGTTGTCCAGCACACCTGCGATCGCTTATTTCTTAGTAAGAACACCAATTGCCACAGTTGTTAATCCCACTGTAGCAAATCAGGAATTCGTCAGAAATTATCAGCCAGTTGGGGCGACTGGCTCAGAAGTACTGGTAGCATTAGCACCAGAAACTACAACTAGCGATGTAGATAGTCAACTAGGACTAACTGCGATTGCTTTCAATTCTTTTGATCTGAAAATTCCGCCTTACCTGTTACAAAATCCGCAGCAAATTCGAGAACGGGGTTTGCGACTAGAAGACTTTGTACCCAGTGCGGAAACACTCCAACTTACCACCCAAGTTTGGGAAAGTTACCTTAACCAAGTTTACTTTTTCTTACGTGGTCGCCAGTCCTAGGGTTAAAAAAGTAAAATTAACAAGGCCGCAACGCTACGCCCTAGTGGCTGGCCTTATTTAAAAATCTGAATTCAGAATTGAGAATTCAGCCAGATAATTTTCTCTACTGAATTCTGATGACACACTCCTGAGTTCTTTGTAGATAAAATATAAACCTGCGATCCGTTTGTTTTAGGATGATGGAGTTGTAAAGTTGCTGTAATGGCAAAATCTCGACGACTAGCTAAACTCGGTGCTTACCTGCGTCCTCATTGGGTAGAGGCAACATTAGGCATTTTTGCTTTGTTGTCTGTCAATGGCTTGGGCGTTTATATTCCTTGGTTAATTCGTGGTTGTGTTGATAAACTTTCAACCCAATTTAGCTGGAACCAACTCATACATTATGTAGTAATCATTGTTTTGTTGAGTTCAGCAATGTGGTTAATCCGCATGGCTTCTCGTATCTGGCTATTTGGCGTAGGACGACAGGTAGAATTTGACCTAAAACAACGGATTTTTGAACATTTACTCAAGTTAGAACCTGCTTATTTTGCGACGAATACCGCCGGAGATTTGATTAATCGTGCTACCAGCGATGTCGAAAATATCCGGCGATTGTTGGGTTTTGCCGTACTCAGTTTAGCCAATACTTTTTTTGCCTACGCTTTGACACTGCCTGTAATGCTGGCAATTAGTGTCGATATGACACTGTATTCTTTAGCAGTGTATCCTTTCATGTTCTTGTTGGTGCATTTGTTTAGCGATCGCCTCCGCAAACAACAAGCCACCGTCCAAGAGAAACTCTCTGATATTAGTGAACTGATTCAAGAAGACATCAGCGGCATTGCCTTAATTAAAATTTACGCTCAAGAAGAAAACGAGCGTCAAGCCTTTGCCAAAAAAAATCAACAGCTATTAAAAGCTAACTTACAATTAGCCAAAAGCCGCAATGTGTTATTTCCTTTAATTGGCGGTTTAGCAAATCTCAGTTCTTTAATTATTATTTGGTTGGGAACAACCCGGATTTCGGGTGGGACTTTAGCAGTTGGCGACTTTTTAGCACTGCTGATTTATGTAGAACGTCTGGTGTTTCCCACAGCTTTATTAGGCTTTACTATTACCACCTACCAACGCGGTGAAGTCAGTATCGACCGCTTAGAATCAATTTTCAGCGTCACACCGAAAATTCAAGATGCGGCTGATGCGGTACATCTACCACTGGCGGAAGTGAAGGGAGAAATTAATGCGAAAAACGTCAGCTTTACTTACCCAGATGCAACAACACCTGCCTTAGATCATGTCAATTTTACAATTGCGCCTGGAGAGACAGTCGCCATTGTCGGGGCAATTGGTTCAGGGAAATCAACTTTAGCCAATGCTTTACCTCGGTTGTTAGATATTGCTCCCGGACAGTTATTTTTGGATGGGGTAGATATTACCAAAATTGCATTATCCGATTTGCGGAGTGCGATCGCTTATGTTCCCCAAGATAGTTTTTTGTTCAGCACCACCATCAAAAATAATATCCGCTACGCTGACCCAATGCGCGAACAACAAGATGTCGAATCTGTGGCTGTCATGTCTCAGATTCATCCCGAAATTATTAATTTTCCCCAACAATACGAAACTCTAGTTGGTGAACGCGGTATTACCTTATCTGGTGGACAAAGACAACGCACAGCCTTAGCTAGAGCCATGTTAGTTGATGCGCCAGTTTTAATTTTGGACGATGCTTTATCTAGCGTTGATAATCAAACAGCCACCAAAATTCTCAAAAATCTTTCTAGTGGAACTAGCCGCAAAACAGTAATTTTTATCACCCACCAACTATCAGCCGCCGCAGCCGCTGACAGAATTTTAGTCATGGATAAAGGTAAAATTGTCCAATCAGGCAATCATCTAGACTTAGTGCAGCAAGAAGGCTTGTATAGAACTTTGTGGAGTCAGCATCAAGTCGAGGAATTGTTGCGTTAGTTTTTTTTGGGACTTGGGAAGTATAAGATACCGAAAAACTAATTGGCAATATCTTATGTTCAAGGATAAATTACTTCCAAGTCATGTTGGCGCGATCGCGGCTTTAGCTATCATTAGTTTGCTGAGTTCATGGGCTGGTTTACCATCTTTCCATGAAATTTCTAATTCCTGGGACGGCTTTTTGTGGGGAATGGCAGATCCAGTATTGGCGTTAGGTAAGTTAGTGAGTATTTTAGCCATTGGTTTGCTGGCTGCGGGAACCTTGCGTAGTAAGTTGGTAGCTATTGCGCTGATATTAGGAAATATCTTCGGAACGCTAATTCATCTATGGCAAATCAGTTTACCAGTGCCAGAAATAGCGATCGCTATTATCAGTATTGTTTGTGGTCTGGTAGTAGTGACAGCAAAGCAGGCTAATTTATTGACACTGCTGATGCTAACAGCGATCGCTGGTTTATTTCAAGGTTATTTGAATAGTGAATCAATTATTGCAGCAGAAACAATACCTTCAGTAATGTATATTGTTGGTGCTGCTTTGACACAATATGCAGTGGTAATGAGTATCAGCCAAATTGCTAATCAAGTAAGTCAACCAGATTTTTCAGCTATTTTGTCCAGAAAAATCAGTTTATTAGGCTTTGCTATCTGCGCTCTTGGTCTTGTCTCGTTGACAACCTGGATCAACTAAATTAATTTAGCTTGAACAAAAATTCATCTCATCGCCTACCCGGAACGGGAGGCGATGAGATGAATTTTTGGGCGGCGACGAGTTGACCCCCGACCACCATCAACCGCTACTGTTGATCAGGGAGTGGGGTCGAGGAGGAGTCGCCAGTTTTTTGACTTGGCAATCTATCAATCCAATCCTCAATAAGTTGTGTAACTGTCTTTTCCCTGTCACGTGCATAAGCTTTGAGCTTATCGTGTCTTCTGCCGGATATGCGAATATGTAAGTCTTTTTTCTCCACAACTATGTACATAATGTGAACATAGTTATGGTAATATATAAATGGTCACTGACCCACCCACACGGCTGTAAACAACACGAAGTAGCGGTACGACGCTTGCGTTGGCGTAGCGTCTCGCAGAGAAGGTAACTAGCGTGAGCAAGGGGGAAGAGAATTTGCCACTGGAACGCGTAGGCACACCGGAGGCGGAGCGTCTCCGGCTCCGCTCCATGTAGATTCTCGATTAACAATTAACTACCTGCGGAAGGCGGGTGGCTGCCTGGGTTCTGGCTTGACCAGATAAAGGGGGAAACCCCAGAGATGCTACATAAGACTCGGAGCGTTTTTGGTAACGCACATTGTTAACAATGTTCCTAACAGAGCAGTGGCAAGTGAGACAGGAAGCCTACACTGTATACGAAGTATCAGTGTAGGTACTTCACAAAGCCCCTATTTTGCCAAAAATGACGGAAAAAGTCTTGGTAATCAACAGCAAATCATATAATGGATGCCATTTTTCTTGGTAACGCAAGTCTAAGTCAACTATTTGTTCAAAATCTTTGACGTGAGAACGACCATTAACTTGCCATTCACCAGTCAAACCGGGTTTGACATTCAAACGTTGCCAATGGCGTTGATTGTACTTAAACACTTCATCAGCTGTAGGTGGACGTGTCCCCACCAAACTCATTTCACCTACAAGCACATTCCAAAATTGTGGCAACTCATCTAAGCTAGTACGACGTAAAAAACGTCCGACTTTCGTGACTCGAAAGTCATTCTGATTTTTAAAGATTAATCCGTCAGCTTCATTCTGCACAAGAGGCTTGAGTCTTTCGGCATCGTTCACCATTGATCGGAATTTACGGAGCTTAAAAGGTCGTCCCTGAAGACCATAACGTTCCTGTGTAAAGAAAATTGGGCCTGGACTATCGAGTTTAATGGCGAGCGCTATTGGTATAAACACAACACCTAAAATTATTAAACCCACCAAACTTCCTAAAATATCTAAAAAACGCTTGAATTTAGAATCTACGGAAGAGTGGGGTGTATCTAATTTCCAAGCTCTGTCAGTAGCTACTTGACAAAAGCTTTGCAATTGTGTTTGGTACATTGTCTAACCAATTGTAGATTAACCAGAGTAAATTCACTGAAATTTATTTCTGAATATAAACTTTGTCTTCTGCACATAAGTCCTGTTTTACTGTATATTTACTTAATCTTCATCAAAATTAATAAATAAATCAAAGTTTGTAAAATTTACATAAAATTTTTTAGATATTTTTTGGATACTACTTAAGTGTAAATACAATGTATAAAAGTATGCTCTAATATCAAGCCAAGCTACTAATTGATTCGTTGAACTTTCTAGCTAAACTGAAGTATATCAAGAATTTTTCTCAGTAGTAAGGGCAGCACATCCCTACAAATGATTTGTTCAGACTAACTTCAGATGGCACCTCTGGTATATCTGAGCCGATGTCATAGATTATGTACATCAGCATAAGTAAAAAATGACACTGAGGCTAGAAACAATGACTAGTATTTTTATGATGGGGTGGTGGAAATATGATTTCAGGTGGAGTCGAAGTTAAAGTTAGTCGTTTAGAATCTATTGTTGAACAAATTGGCGAAGCAGTACTTACTACTACTGAAACTATTGAAAGCCTGGCAGAAAGAATAGATTACCTGAGTCTGCAAGTTGAGGCACAAGGAAAGCAGTTGCAGCAGCAAGGCAATCAAATCTTTGCTTTATGTGATACCTTGCAAAGTCTAGCACAGTCTCAAGATTATACTGTGCAGAAACTCGCCCACCTTACACAGACCCTAGACAGGTTAACATCTTTGATGCAAAGGTTAGATGCAGAACGAGCCAACAGTAAATATTAAGGAGTTATTGCTAACTCCTTCCACATCAATTCCTTTACACTCTTAACTGGGTAATAGCGATACTGCCGGAAAAACAAACATCTACGTCACTACCAGGAGTGCGATCGCGTTTACCATATTCCCCAACATAATAAAAATCATTGCCATCTACGCGATAATTAATCGGCAACGCTTTATTACAGGGTTGACAAAATACCATTTTGGGATCTGGCTCGCCTGGCTGTAAGTGGGGTAAATTGACATTCCAAAAGCATCCAGGTTCGAGAGGTCTTGGAATTAAATCAGCTAACACCTCAGCAGTGAATTTTGCCGCCAGTTCCCAGTCGAAATTTTGCTTGGCTTTGCGGTAGTGAGAAATAGCAATTCCGGGAATACCGTTCATAGCTGCTTCTCGCACAGCAGCCACAGTCCCAGAAATATAAACATCAACACCGAGATTCCCACCTGCATTGATTCCAGATAAGACAAACTTGGTATCTTGACAAATTTGTGATAGTGCAATTCTCACACAATCGGCAGGAGTACCAGCGATCGCATATTCCTGATCGGAACGTTGTTGAATAGTAATAGAACGGGTTGTAGTAACTTGATGTCCACAACCCGATTGATGATCTTTGGGTGCCGCAATAATCACATTGTCACTGTTAACAGCCCGCAGCAGTGCTTTGATTCCAGGCGCATCAATACCATCGTCGTTAGTCAAGATTATCGTCATTTATCAGCCTAATGAATTGGAATAGTAATTGTAAATTCTGAACCCTTCCCTGGTACAGAATATACATCCAATTTACCTTTATGCTTTTCAACAATAATTTGATGGGCAATTGATAATCCTAAACCTGTACCTTGCCCAAATGCTTTAGTTGTAAACAAATGTTCAAAGATTTTTTGTTGAATATCGGCAGACATCCCAACTCCATTATCTTTAATCCGAATCACCGCATTATTTTTGTCTTCACTCAGTCCAGTCACAATCCAAATTTGATTCGGATTCCTTTCAATTTCACTATAGCTCCGCCCTATATTAGACTCTTCCAAAGCATCAATTGCATTGGTTAAAATATTCATAAATACTTGATTTAATTGACCGCTAAAACAGGTTACTGAAGGCAAATTTCCATAATTTCTGATAACTTCAATTTCTGGACGGACTTTAGAAGCTTTCAAGCGGTGCTTGAGAATCATAATTGTACTATCAATGCCATTATGAATATTGCAGAATACTTTTCGATCTTGATCAGGGCGAGAAAAATTCCGCAGACTAGTGCAGATGTTACGAATGCGCTGCACACCTTCTTTCATAGAAGTGATTAAGTTAGGTAAATCAGAGCGCATATACTCTAAGTCTGTTTCAGCAATTGCTGCTTGAATACAAGACACAGGTTCAGGATAGTTTTGCTGATACAGGTCAATTATCTTAATTAAGTTATTAAAATAATTGGCAGTATGATCAAGATTCCCATGAATACAACTAACAGGATTATTAATTTCATGAGCAATACCTGTTACTAACTGCCCTAAAGCAGACATTTTTTCTTTCTGAATTAGTTGCAGTTGATATGCTTGTAAGTCTTTTAAAGCTTGAGAAAGTTCTGCTGTTCTTGCTGTAACTCTTTGCTCTAAAGTTTTAGTTAAATAACGGAGTTGAAGGTGTGTTTTAATTCTAGCTAATACTTCTTCTTTTTGACATGGTTTAGTAATATAATCGACTGCTCCTAAACTTAAACCTTTGACCTTAGTTTCTGTATCAGAAATCCCAGTCATAAAAATTACTGGTATATCTTGAGTGAGAGGATTTGTCTTTAATTTTTGACAAGTTTCAAATCCATCGATACCAGGCATCATCACATCTAATAAAATTAAATCAGGTAATTTATCTTGAATTTGCTGAAGTGCCTTTTCGCCATTTCTCGCTGTAGTCACACAAAATCCAGCATTGGTCAATGCGTCAGATATAATTTCTAGATTAGTGATAGTATCATCTACGATTAAAATTAAACTATTTTCTGGTAAATTCAGCATTGGAATGTTTTGATTTGAAATATTAAAACAGGAATTGACTTGTTGATAGCGGTTGCAAGTAACAAAAATCTAAAACCATGAGGATAATAAGTAAATATACGGTGAACAACTTAATATAGTTAGAAAGCTTGCACCTGCTATCCACTGTTAATTATTTTTCCCAAACCAGTAGCAGCTATTACTATTGCGATAAAAATTTTCTTCACAAACTCTGTCTTTGCTAAGAATTTGCAGCAGTAATATAGGAACCCTATTTGATTTGTGAAAAAAACAGTACAGTTTGTATTCGCCGTTCCCTGTTCCCTGTTTCCTAACTTCACGAGTAAATTCAGAAATCAAATCGGATGGCTATAGAATAAGAATATTATTTCTGCTTTTTAAATTCGGGGACTTCAGTAGTTTCCTTGACGAATAGGAATGACGATCACAAATTTAGCGCCTTGTCCTGGTGAAGCATTGACTTCCAAAGAGCCTCCATGTTTTTCCACGATAATTTCCCGCGCGATCGCCAATCCTAAACCAGTACCTTTACCTAGCGGTTTAGTTGTAAAAAATTGCTCAAACATTCTCTGTTGCACATCAGCAGACATACCGATACCATTATCAGCAATCTCAATCAGCACAGATTTTTGATCACTTGTCACTTTTGTGCTAATCCAAATAGTTGGAGTTTGCTCTCTCGGATATGACTCCTGCTTTTCTATCGCTTCATCAATAGCGTCAATAGCATTGGCTAAAAGATTCATCAATACTTGATTAATTTTTCCTGCATAACACTCGACTAAAGGTAAGTCTCCATACTCCTTCACAATCTCAATAGCCGGACGTGTGGTTGTGGCTTTAATCCGACTGCTTAAAATTACCAAAGTGCTATCAATACCTTCATGCAAATCGACTGGTTGCCATTCAGTGTCATCCAATCGTGAAAACAGACGCAGCGATCGCACAATTTGCTCAACACGCTCAGACCCCTTCTTCATTGAAGATAAAAGTTGAGGTAAGTCTTGCTTGATAAAATCTATTTCGATTTTTTTAGAAAAATCTTTAATTTCTGGAATTGAAATATTAGTATATTTTTCATACAATTCTAATAATTTCAATAAATCTTCAATATACTTTTCAGCATAAATTAAATTACCAGAAATAAAATTTACTGGATTATTAATTTCATGGGCAATCCCTGCTACTAGTTGTCCCAAGGACGACATTTTTTCTTCCTGTGCTAACTTTAGTTGAGTTCGCCGCAGTTCTAAATGGACATTAATTCTTGCTAAGACTTCTTCATGTTCAATTGGTTTAGTAATATAGTCTACGGCTCCTAGTTGTAAACCCTTTATTTTACTTACAGGCTCAGAAAGCGCCGTCATAAATATAATCGGAATATCTTTTGTTTTGGGGTTGGCCTTCAAAAGACGACAGGTTTCAAACCCATCCATTCCAGGCATCATAACATCGAGTAAAATTAAATTGGGTATTGCCTCTTCGACTTTTTCTAAAGCGCTTTTGCCATTCTTGGCAACCGAAACTCTATAACCTGCTTGAGTTAATATTTCCAATAAAATTTTGATGTTAATTGGCACATCATCAACCACTAGAATTGAGTTATTAGGAATATTATTCATTTAAAAGAATGATATTTATTCAACAGTTTTTTTTTTAGATAAGTAGGACTTAATCATTTCTACAATAGCTTCATCTTCAAAATCTTCTATTAAGCTTAAAATTTTACTAGTAAAATTGGCATATTTATTATCTAATTGTTGAATCCGAGCTACTTCTTCGTAAATACCCATCACATAACCAGCTTTAGCTGCTTGATATAAATTCACTAATTCTGTTGCAGGCGGAAAGATTATATATTCATTCGCGGCTGAGGATATCTGCTGAGCTTGCTGGATATCTTCATAAATCCAATCCAACTGTAAATAAGACTTGAGTTGAGCAAATAATTCCTCAGTTTGTACAGGTTTAGGAAGAAAATCATTACAGCCTGCTGCTAAACTTTGTGTGCGGTTTAGACTAAATACACTAGCAGAAGAAGCAATAATCACTGTCTCAGCAAATTCTGGTCTGCTACGTAAATCTTGTGTCATTTGTACCCCATCCATTATGGGCATTCCTAAGTCAGTAATAATTAAATCTGGTTTATATTCTTGTGCTTTAGTGATTCCTTCTTTACCATTAACAGCTTCGATTAAGTAAAATCCGAGTGGTTTGAGTAAATTTACAATCACAGCGCGATTATCCGAAATGTCATCTACAACCAAAATAGTTTTTTGATTTCCTTTGTATCTAATGATGTGATTGCTACCTTTGTCAAGATGCGGAACTGCGGATGATACATAATCTGTAACTTTTAGTAAATCTATATCAAACCAAAATTTACTACCTTGACCATAGTTACTTTCTACTTGAATTTTACCGCCCATCATTTCTACAATTTGGCAACTGATAGCCAGGCCTAACCCGGTTCCTTCTGCTTTACGATAACTATCTCCTACCTGTTCAAAAGGCAGAAAAATTTTCTGTAACTGCTCTAAGGATATGCCAACTCCTGTATCTTCAATTTGAAATCTGATTTTGCTACATTGATGATTATCTATGGTCAGTGGATCAGAATTAATTACCTCTACACTGAACTTAACTTCACCGTCATCTGTAAACTTAATAGCATTCCCTAAAAGGTTCAGTAATACTTGACGTAACCGTTTTTCATCAGCATTAATCACAGTGGGGATAAAACTACTGATATGGTAACTAAAGCTAAGATTTTTTTGTTCTGCTTTAATCCGACACATATCATAAACCCCAAGTAAAAAATCATAAAAGTTAAATATATTAGGATATAACTCCAGTTTTTTAGATTCAATTTTGGCAATGTCTAAAATATCATTAATGAGCATTAATAGATGAGATCCACAATCATAAATAACTTGAATAGCATTTTTTTGTGTAGGACTTGCTGTGATATCGCGTTGGAGAATTTGTGCATAGCCAAGAATACCATTTAGGGGAGTGCGAAGTTCATGACTCATATTGGCAAGAAATTCGCTTTTTGCTTGGTTAGCAAAATCAGCAGCTTCTTTAGCAGTTTTTAATTCTTTAGTTCTTAGTTCAACCCGTTTTTCTAACTCTTGGTTAGTTTTTTCTAAATCTGTAAAAACATCATTTAATTGTCCTGCCATTTGATTAAATGATTGTGCCAGAATACTGAGTTCTTTGACACCGGAAATTTCGATTGTTTGATCAAGATTACCAGAGGCGATCGCACTGCTAGCTTGAGTCAAAACTAAAATAGGTTCAGCAATCCAACGGGAAGTGTATATTCCTAAGACTGTAGCCACTATCAATGCGCCTACACAAAGCAAAATAGTTGTATGATTATTAGCATTAATTTCTGCCATAAAATCAGTTTCTGGCACAATCACAATCACTAGCCAGTCTAATCCTAATTTGTCTTGCCAAGGTGTAACTTTTACAAACTGTCGCCCACCTTGAAGTTGTAATGTAAACTGTTGAGTATCTTTAATTTTTTGAAAACTACCGAACTTTTGTTCTAAATAATCAGCTATTCCTTTAATAGAATAATTTTGACTATTGAATACTGATAGTCGATGCGCCTTACCATCAATCACATTGTATGGTGGCTCATTAGTTGAAGAAGCTACGATTAATCCCGACCTTTCTAAAAGAAATACTTTTCCTTGTTTACCAAATTTTAATTTTTTTAAAAAATCACTAATTTGAGTGAGCAATAAATCAACACCAATTACACCCACAATATTATTAGACTTATCATATAAGGGATAACTAGAAGATATAGAGAAGATGTCTGGTTTATCTTCCCATTGATAAATTTTGCTCCACACTGGTCTACCCATTTTGACCGCATCTGCATACCATGCTTCTATACGCGGATCATAGTCTTTGATTGCTGTTAACTGATGGCAATTTCCTTGATGGTCTGTAGTATAAACATAAAGTTTACCTAGACTGATTTCTTCGGAAACTTTATTAATTAACAGCTGACCATTATCTAAACGTTCAACTCCAATAAATTCACCTTTAGGATTAGCAAAGCTAATATAGCCAATATTAAACACTCGCATTTGCTGCCAAAAATAGCGGCTTGCCAACTGATAATCTTGTAAATTTAACATTCCTAGCTTAATTGCCGCTAAATTAATTTGATTAACCTGATGAGGCGTAGCTAGGTATGTATTCAGGTGCTGTTCCACAAGCCCATTTACTTTAGTAGTCAATTGATCTGCAAGGTCATTAACTGCTTTTTGTCCGTTTCTAAACGATAAATAACCTACTAAACTAACTGCGGCAAAAATTTGCAGAACAAAAGGCACAATCAGAATCAGGCGTAAAGGCCATTTTGAAGAGCGCAAAATATCAACATACTTCATAATTTTCTGAATTGTGGAAATTTGAGACTACATACCTATAATTAGTCTGCCCATTCTCATAGCCTCAATATCATCAATTAGTACTCTCTACTAGAAAGTACTTAGGGAATCTTCTAGCGATCGCTAATCAATTAATTAGTAATTTTCTGTATGATTATCGTAAATTACAGGATATGGCAACCGTAATTTTAAGGGAACATACTTAGTAGAAATAAAATATATATCCATAGAAATATTTTATTGCAGTTTAATTCAACCATATATATTTTTTTTTATAAAAAGTTTAGAATGTTGATACAAAGCAACTCAAGCAACCTCAATTTTATAGATTACAACAAAATAAATTGAAGTTGATTTTTCATCATTCGACCTCTGCGTCGGAAAAATAAAAATTGGGTCTCAAATCTAAAAATGTAGATCAATGCCTGATATTAACCGCACAAAAACCCAACAATTTCAGATGAGCAAAATCTTTTGAGTGATTTCTTGAATTTCACTACCAAAAATAGCCTTAGAGCCAAGCTAACCTTAGCAAAATAAATGTTGTTAGCTATATACCTGTCTGTATATATGCAAGGTATATGCACAAAAGGTTTGTTTTGCTCTTTGTTTTGATTCCATTATCCTTGGAATCAAATTTCATTGCGACTATTTTTCATAATTAGAACTAGGAACTAAAAATATGCAGCAGGTTTTAGCTTTGATTGAAAGCTAAAAGCAAGATTTTGCTCAGTTGCCGTTATTCTCTTTTATGCAGAATCAAAGTATAAATCCCCAAGATAGACTCTGTTTTGCTCCACTAATTATTCCATTAGCGATAGGTTTTGGTGAAGCTACCTTGAAATCGCGTAATGTTTGTTATCAGCTATATCATCATAGTTTTAAAGCAGACCCTATCTTGAAATTTGCAGCAATGCAAGTTGCTGAAGCCACGGCCAATGTTTTTTTTAACATCTCACAACCAGTGGCTTTAGAACTCAAAGAAATTACAGGTAAAGAATATCGTTATTTTGGAATGTGTCATTTACACGAAGAACAACATCACCAAATAAATACGCCAAATATTGTGAGTTTATTTCAACAAATAGAGCTGAGTGAAGAGCAAAGACAGCAAGCCGTAGTCGTAGTAGAGTCAATATTTGCAGCTTATACAGAAGCTATGAATTCATTTATGGATTTTGCCAACCAACAAAATCCCACATTGCAAACTAAAATTTTGGCAGAGTCAGTTACATAGCAGAATTATTCGGGAATTAGTTTATTCAAATATTAAATGACTCATTAAAAAGGAGATAGTTATTATGTAACTATCTCCTACTAGCTCCATCTTCCAATTAACCAATAGCCTTTTCAACACCAACGAGTGCAACCTGCTGTGTCTGTGGCAATAAACGCTTCACACCTTGCTGAACAAAACCTTGCAGAAAAGCCATCTGCTGATTTTGCTGAAATACCTTTTGTAAGGTTTGACGTAATTTGTCGAGATTTACAGCATTGCCTGAATTTAATGCGATTTCTTGCTGCTCAAAATACTCAACTAGACTCAACCCTGCTACTCTGGTGAGATAAGCAGCACTAACACCTTGCACTAAACCACCCGCAACAAAGGTGATAGCATTACTCTTGAGGACTGTGCTAACGGCTTTGGTAGAAAGTTCGACTAAACCTAGCTTCAGCATCAAACTTCCCATTGTGCCAGCTACAGTTTGCGCCTGTTCTAGAGATAATTTCTGCTGATAGATATTACCTAAATCGATGACCATTTGGGCATTAATTGCCGCAGTCGCCAGTATATCTAAAGCTGGTACCGGGTTAGCAAAAGCTGTAGCCGCAGCTATCCATTGATATTGTTCAATAATTGGAGTAGCGCGATCGCGTCTAATTTTATTCAACCAATTTTTCGCGTCAGCTTTCAGCGCCAAAGCTTTTCTCATGGTGGTTGTCCACACTAACTTTTGGCCTTGCTGTGCCAAAACTGCATTTAATTGCTGTGTTAGTTGTGTAATATCTGGTGCTGGCTGTTCCATCCATTCTTGTACAGAACCATCAGTTTCATGTTTCCGCACTTTGATGGGAATAGGAGATACAGCAGTAGCAACTACACTACTTGATATTTTTTGTTGTAACGACAGCAACACACTAGCACGTTCATCGGCTAAATACTGGTCTTGTTTGTTAAAAACCAGAATTGGAGATTGATTTGCTGCCTTTAATTGTTGTAAGGTTTGGAATTCTGTATCCGTCAAATCACCATTGATGAGAAACAGAACAACATCAGATTTTGACACTTCTGCTAAAACTGCTGCATCTGACTTGTCAGTTGTTTCTCTAAACAAAGGTGCAGTCTCTTGAAAGTGGAATTTTGGCTGTTTTTCTTGCCAAGCACTAGATTTCAGCACTTGAATTAAAGTGCTTTTACCTACGGCTTTACCGCCAGTAACCGCAATTTTAATTTCTTGTCTGTCTAACTCTAAGAACAAGTCGGCTAATTGTTCTCGCAGTGTATTTAAGGAAGTATGGTTTTCTGCTTCTTGTGCTAGTTGATTAATGACAGCTTCAGCTTTAGCGATCGCACTTTCTGCTGTTGCCCGATCTACAGGTGTACAATCTAGTTGTTCTAAACTGACTTTTGGGCGATTTTGCTGCCATAACCACAAGCCACCACCAACTGCTAGGGTACTCAATAAACCAAATTCACCTAGCTGTACTATGGAATGATGCCAACTTTGTAGTATCCAAAGGGAAAAGGAAATTCCTAATCCTCCCACTAAAATAGGTCGTTCTAACTTCACAACCATTATTCTCCGAGCTGTTTGGAAGGTTTTACTTCACTCTAGCCTAATAACTCATGATTTAAAACTCCCCAATCAGGGGAGCGGTAAGCCTACTTTATAGCTTGTTTTAGTTCTTTAAACAACAGCCTGAAACCATGAGCAGCAGGTAGACCATTGATTTAAGTTGCCACAACCACGCTTAATTTACCGTTTCTTCACAGATGAAGCTTTCCCGACAGCGATTTATCTAGTAAGAATTGCATATTTTGGCGTGTTAGGTTTATAACTGTCTCAATCTGCGGTTGCTGCCTTTCATACTTCATACAGCCTTTCCCAGTCAGGAATAGCCTCGCGTTGAGCAATTAATAATTCTTGAATACCTTTTTCGGCAAAATCTAGTAGTTGATTCAACTGAGTACGAGTAAAACTGCCTTCTTCCGCTGTTCCTTGAACTTCAATAATTCCCAAATGATGATCCATCACAACGTTGAAATCTACTGTAGCGGCTACATCTTCTGGGTAGTTTAAATCTAAATATGGCTCACCTTCTAATAAGCCTACAGAAACAGCCGCCACTTGTCCACATAAAGGCGATCGCTCTAACACCCCGCGCTGTAATAATTGCGAAATTGCCTCCGCCAAAGCAACAAAACCACCTGTAATTGCTGTGGTTCTAGTACCTGCATCTGCTTGTAACACATCAGCATCCACAGTTATGGTACGTTCTCCCAAAGCCTCAAAATCTAAGGTTGCTCTTAAGCTACGTCCGATTAAACGTTGAATTTCTTGCGTCCTTCCCGATAATTTCAACCATTCTCTTTCCTGGCGTTGCTGGGTGGCGGCGGGTAACATTCGGTACTCAGCCGTTAACCAACCTTTGCCACTTCCAGTTAAAAATCTTGGCACTCCCTCAGTCACGCTGACATTACAAAGTACCTGAGTATCGCCGCATCTAGCTAAAACTGAACCAGGTGCAAAGCGAGTAAAGCCAGACTGAAAGCTTACAGGACGGAGTTCGTAAGGTTGTCTGCCATCGGGACGCTGCCATGCCATCGGATTTGCCTCAAGTTTTCCTATTAGAATACTGTGAGAAGTGTGAAGTATGAAGTCTGAAGTCTGATATTTTGTCTTTTGACTCAAAACTCAACACTCAGCACTCAAAAGCAAATTCAAAATATTTTGCTCCACCATATCCGGTATTTGATCGCCGTTGATGGTTAACAAGCGGCGGCGACGGTCGTAATATTCAAGGATGGGGATAGTGCGATCGTAAAAAATTTCCACGCGACGCTGGACAATTTCTGGTTGGTCATCTGGTAGAGAACGCCCTAAAGAACGACTCACCATCACAGCTTGAGGGACTTGTAAATAAATTGCCCAATCTAACTTTTGTTCTAAAGTATCCAATAAAAAATCTAGTTCTTCCGATTGAAAAGCTGTGCGAGGATAACCTTCTAAAATCCAACCACAAACGACATCAGGCTTTTTCAGCCGCAGTCGAATTAATTCAATCATCATTTCATCCGGGACTAGTTCGCCTCTAGCTACATAGGGTTGTGCATGGCGACCAAGTTCGCTATAGTTAGCGATCGCTTCCCGTAAAATTTCCCCCGTAGAAATTAGAGGTATATCAAAGTGTCTGCCCAGCCTTTGCGCTTGAGTGCTTTTACCTGATCCTGAACCTCCCAGAATCACTAATCTCACTTGATTTCACTCCTCATCTGGTAAAATTCACAACATTCTATGTAACACTCGACTAATTTCATTCATTGCTCCAAATTTTGCGATCGTGTTGCGACTAGTTTCATCCAAAAAACGAAAATGTCAATAAGTAGTTGCACAAAATTAAATTCATTCTTGGAAGTAGGGAACAGGGAACAGGGAATAGGGAACAGGGAAGAGGAAAAGAATGTGTGTCATTAACTCTGTTTGAGTGCTTATCGCATACCTATTCTGGATTTTGGATTGTTTTTTTGTTCTAACCTTCCCTACTCCCCATTCCCTATTTCCCATTCCCCCTTTTCCCAGAACACGCTTGTCAAAATCAGGTTAATCATATAAATAGATTTGAACAACTCTCAGCAGAACTTATTTATTTTTTTGTAATTTTCTAAATTTTCCTTATGGTTGCCCAGTTAGAATCACCCAGTACGAATTCGACACTCACCTTACCACATCCAATAGAAGGGCTAGTGCAGGTTTTCACTAGCTCTCACCGTAACTTTTTCACCACCGTTATGGCGCAAGCCTTAAGAATTGCTGGTCAAGGCACATCTGTCTTAGTTGTACAATTTCTCAAAGGTGGTATTGGTCAAGGACACGACAAACCAATTCAGTTAGGACAAAACCTCGACTGGATACGCTGTGATTTACCTCGCTGTATCGATACACCACAACTAGACGAAGCCGAAAATCAAGCTTTACAAAAATTATGGCAACACACTCAAAATGTAGTCTACGAAGGTAAATATTCCCTGGTAGTTTTAGATGAGTTAAGTTTAGCCATCAACTTTGGTTTGATTCCCGAAGCCGATGTTTTAGCTTTCTTAGCAAAACGTCCACCCCACATCGATATCATTCTCACAGGGCCAGAAATGCCCAAATCCCTGTTAGATGTAGCCGACCAAATTACAGAAATTCGCCGCAGCCATCGCCCCTAAACAAAACACTCCGTTCACGATATCCTAGTAGTTCGGTTTGAATTACCTGTGAACTTGTGATTAAGAACGATAAATGGATTACGGAAATGGCTCAAAAAGGGATGATTTCACCCTTTGAGCCAAGCTTAATCCGAAAAGTGCAGAAAGAAACATCTGTAGATGCTCAACCCGTTATCAGCTACGGTCTTTCTTCTTATGGCTATGATATTCGCCTCTCCCCGGCTGAGTTTCGGATTTTTCGCCACATACCGGGAACTGTGGTTGACCCCAAAAACTTTAATCCGCACAATTTAGAGTCAACACCACTGCATACAGATGTTAATGGCAGTTATTTTATTTTGCCTGCTCACAGCTATGGGCTGGGCGTTGCTTTGGAAAGGCTAGAGGTTCCAGATAATATTACAGTAATTTGTATTGGTAAAAGCACGTATGCAAGGTGCTTTAGAGGCGATACTCGTGTAGCCCTAGTGGATGGCACATCCCCAACGCTAGAAGAAATGGCTGAACGCTCTGAAAATGGAGAAAAATTTTGGGGCTATAGTATTGGTCAACACGGAAGAATAATAGTCACTCTACTAGAAAATCCAAGATATATTGGTCGAGATTCTTTATTAGAAGTGACTTTAGACAATAACGAATCAATATTTTGTACACCAGATCATCTTTTTATGACTAGAGATGGTCGAATGATTGAGGCTCATACTCTCAAACCACAAGATTCTTTAATGCCTCTTTACCGTCAGGTTGCTCGTGGTTATGAGATGGTGTATCAACCACTTAACGGTCATCTTTATCCGACTCATAGATTGAGTGATGAGTGGAATTTATATTACGGAATTTACGAGAATACTCCTAACACTCACCGCCATCATGTTGACTTTAATCGTTTAAATAATAATCCCTGGAATATTGTGAGAATGGATGCCTCGGCACACATTCGATTACATAATCAGGAAAACTATGGTGATGAGTTTGACCCTGATGAACATGGAGAATCTATTAGAGAAGCTTTTACCAGACTCAAACAAAATGCTGATTGGAATGCAATGTTTTCTCAACAGCAAAAAGAAAAAGTTGTGAATTTTTGGCATGATCCCAAATATGAAGAAATCCGCCAAAGAGTAATTGAAGGGAGAAGAAATTGTTCTGATGATACTCGGCAAGCACATCGTGATGCGATGATTGAGTATTACAAAAATCCCACAGCTAGAGCTTTAACCGGAGAACTGAGTAAACAAGCTTGGGCAAAAGATGACGGTACAAGACGTTATCAGCAATCCCAATTGATGAAACAACTAGCGGATGCTTCCAAGACTCGCCATGACATTACTGCTGATGTTGTGCGTTCAGCACTAGATCAAACAGGTTCTATTCGTGGTGCGGCTCGATTGCTGAATTGCGATCGCTCCGTATTCAGAAGATTTCCAGACGTTATACAATCGTTTAGAGGTTTATCACAAACTCATTCTCTCAAAAACCACAAAGTTATATCTATAAAAGAAGTACCTGGTATTCACGACGTTTATTGTTTAACAGTACCAGAAGCAGGTAATTTTGCCTTACAAGCAGGGGTTTTTGTACATAATTGTGGCATAATTGCAAACTTAACGCCTGCGGAAGCGGCGTGGCGCGGTCATTTAACTTTAGAATTTTCCAATTCTTCCAGTGCTGACTGTCGTATATATGCCAATGAAGGGGTAGTGCAGTTACTCTTTTTAGAGGGAGAACCCTGTGCTATTAGTTACGAAGCAAGACAGGGTAAATATCAAGATCAGTTAGAGATTGTTACCCTAGCTCGCGTATAGTTCATTCAAGTCTAATCTTTTAACGAGCCGCCAAGAACGAGGCAGCGCGTTGGACGGGTTTCCCGGCTTGTAGACGCGCTGCCTTCCCTTTGCGTGAGGCTGAAAATTCTTGTTTTCATCATAGTAAAGGTATAGCTTGCACCAGGTTGAAGAATGGGCGGGCGAGTCATATTAATTTTTGATTCTCTACGAAACCAAAACATCCTGTAATTTCGCCACCATTTCCGCCCGTGCTGATACTTCTAGCTTGCGAAACATCCGCTTTAAAGCTTGCTTTACTGAGTTTTGCGTAATCCAGAGTTTTTCACCAATTTCGGCGTTAGTTAAACCTTGCGCCACCAACTCAGCAATTTCTAACTCGCGTGGTGTTAGGCGACTAACTAAAGGCGAAGTTGCAGGTTTTGCCCTTAAAGTTGCCAGTTTAGCAGACAAATGCAAGCATACAGCACTCAAATCGGCTAAATCATTGCCATCAAAAGCAGGCTTGCCGCGATCGCGTGCTAAGTGTAAAGTACCTATCAACTGACCATCGCAAACAATTGGCCCGGTCATCACGTGTTCGTGGTCAGAACGAGAGCAAAAATGTTTCCAGTCGCCTGGGGATAATAACAATTGCTCATGGGCGGGAGCGTGACGCTCAACTACATAACGTCCAACGGGATTCCCCTCTAAACATACCGAAGGAATAGCGGGAATATCAATTTCTGTAGCTACTTGCTCATCTAAAAGATAAATACCCCAATGCTGCACGCCAAAATGCTCGCTAATCTTATCCTTAAGAGCGAGATGCAATTCTTGCTCATTTCGGACACTAGCGATCGCATGAAATACAGCATGAAGAGAATTAGCCATAAGTGTACCCAAAGTGTACCCCATTGGGGACTATGCTCTACTCAACAATTACATCTATGCTAATACCAGCAAGAATAAAACGCTATTATCACTGGATACGCTAGGAGAAGCACATGACAGTTACCAAACTCTCTGCTCAGGAACTTTTCCGGGCTGCTTATGAAAACCGTTACACATGGGATAGTAATTTCCCCGGTTACACCGCAGATGTTACCTATAAGTATGACGATAAAGTTACTACAGGTAAAGTCATCATCAATGCTGAACTTAAAGCGGAAGTTCTAGGAGTAGAAGACGAAGCCGTAAAAAAAGCCATCCACGGTCAAGCTTGGGAAATTGCCATTCACCGTGTCCGTCGCAGTTTTGCAGAAACCCACGGCGAAAACACCTTTAGCTATGGTGACACCGACTTAAGCGATGCTGTTGAAATTTTGGTTGGTGGTAAAGCCGCTGGTGATAAATATAAAGTCCGCAATAACGAAGTTTGTCTGGTTCACCGCCAAATTCATGGCATTGTCGTAACTATCAACACCTTTAGCAGCCACGACACTGGCGAAGGTTACTTGTCTCACACTTATGACTCTATCTACCATGACCCCAAAACTGGCGAACAGAAGGGTGGTAGAAGCGAATTCACCGATGAGTATGAAAAGGTAGGCAAATACTTTATTCTCAACCGTCGGGAAATTCGCACTGAAACCAACGGACATCTAAATATTCAAGAATTTATTTTCTCGAATATTCAGTTGTTGGAACCTGCAGCTGTTTGATGAACCTCTCCCCAACCCCTCTTTGAGGCGGAGAGGGGCTGAAAAATCCTGAGTTATAAATTAAAAATTAGCTTTTTAAAGCCTCTCCCCACGGGGGGGAGAGGTTTGGAGAGGGGTTTTAAATTTGTTAAACTCACGCTAATTTAAACTAAAAGCGATCGCCCTAACATCATACAGGCGATCGCTTTTAATCTTTGGGTAAAGTGATGCAGTGGATTGCTTGCAGAATTCACCATTTCCGCGCTCTTGTTATGTCTTAGCAATAATGCGAAGCAGATCCCAATCAAAAATCTAAAATGAGATTACCCCAAGGAGGGTAGATGCAATCATGCCATTTGTCCCTTGCATTCAATAACTATTAGGCAGTAATAATTGCTGAAGTCACTTACTCTGGGGATGACTGGATTTTTCAATGGGGTGCGCTGCTGCTGAGATTCGCGCATTTTATCGGGATTTAGTTGCTTTCTTTTCTATCTGGCGAAAAGCAGCTTTGCCAAAGGAAGAAGTGCTGAGTAAATCAATTTTGGATTTTAAATTTAGGATTTTAGATTAGGAAAATCTTTCAATCTAAAATCGGCAATCTAAAATCTAAAATTTTTCTGTCTAGTCCCTAGCCTAAGCGCCTCTAGTCTCTCTTTCACGAGTACTAGCTAGTAAACAAGCTTTCAGCTATCAGCGGTCAGTTAAACATTAAAAAGCTGACGGCTGAATGCTGAAAGCCTTTTAAGCCATTTGATTTTCAATCGCCCACCGCGCTAATTCAGTGCGGTTATGGAGATTGGTTTTGCCCAACATGTTGGACACATGACTTTCAACGGTACGCTGACTAACATTTAATTCTTCAGCAATTTCGCGGTTCGCTAAACCCCTAGCTACGAACTGTACTACTTTCAGTTCGGTTGGGGTTAACTGCACATCAAAAGGAACCTGAATGCGAGAACCGTTTTCCCCGCCTTTGGCTTGGTGTTCCTTCCAACGGATAGTTTGTTTTAGCGAAGATTCTACTTGTGCAACGAGTTCTTCTGGTTCAAAAGGCTTGACCATATATACGTCAGCGCCTTTATTTAAACCTTTCACTCGGTCTGCACTTTGTCCCTTAGCTGATAGGAATAGAACGGGAATCCAACTGGTGCGTTCGTTTTGCCGGACTTGTTCCACAAAAGTGTAACCGTCCATTTCCGGCATCATTACGTCACAGATGATCATATCTGGAACGTCATGCTCTAGAACTTCTAGAGCTTCGCGTCCATTTTCAGCAGTGACGACTTCATATCCTCTAAATTCCAAGTAATCCTTCACCAGCAAGATGAGGTTAGGGTCGTCATCAATTAGTAGAAGGCGTTTGTGATCTTTCATGCTGGGCTCTTTCATAGCAGTGGCACTTGTCGCGCTTCGATCCATCAAGGTCTTGAATGGTTATCCTTAATAATGGTGGATTTATCGAGATGTTGTCTTTTTTCCCACTTAACTTGCCTTTGGTTCCTCGAAGTCTCAAAAGCGGTTCTCACCTTATTTAAGACCACTAGCTCATCGGCAAAAGTCCTGTAAGGATACGTAGAGCAGTAGTAATTATAATGCGCTATTATATATCGCTTTGAAAGTTGCGGGTGAAAAAACACTGATTCAATAATAATCATCTGCCATTCACTAGTAAGTATTGGCTTGCGATGACCCTAGCTTTATAACAACTCGCACTTTCATCAGCTTACTGCTTTACTATATCCTGCGGATGTGAAGCCTTATCAGATGTTAACAAGCAAGTAGGGGAATTTCCGGCAAAGATGGGTTAAAAATGCAAATTCTTCTACCACCATTATGCCGATCAAGTATGTTTGGATGATCCTCTCAGTAACTTGCAAATTTGCTTGGCGATACCAGACACCACCATCCGAGCAGAAAACCATTATCTGTCTAGAACAACAAACTGGCAAGCAATTGTCTTGAATTGTCAAGATGCAGAGGGGTAAACTTTCATCGCTTTTAACCAAGTTTGAGTTCTTGATTAGCTGATTTAAGCATTCCCAGAAATACCAACTAACTTGCTGTTAACCATAGTTAGCAATCGTGTGGTCAGCATACATAAAAATATGTCGCTGATTTTTAGCAATTCCTAAAATTTTTACACAATTACTTAAGGTTGTCTTGTTGTCTACATATTGAATGGCTTTGTCGATGTGATGGTTTTTTGAATCTTGGTATTGTTACTCATTCGTGGCTCCCTGTTTACTGTTCTATAACAATTTCCAAGCTTTGCAAATAAAGTTGACCATATAAAAATATTCGTAACTTACGGATGAAAATCAGAAAATTAAACCTAATTAGGTACTAATACTTAAGTGAACTTCCGATTACGGAAGTCTGAAGTGTGAAGTCTGAAGTCTGAAACGTCTTTTAGCCCCCTGTCCCAACCGCGTAGCGGTAAGTCAAAAGGCAAAAATTAAAAGTCAAAAATGAAGAATACTTTTGACTTTTGGTTTTTGACTTTTGACTTTTCCACCAAAGCCAGAGTGCCTTCTGCCTTCCCCACTAGTTCGGAAACCCGTACATAACAAAATGTTGCCATTACAGGCGTTCCTTCGGTAAATTAGCACTCAGGAGTTGAGAGTGCTAACTCTGGAGAAATTTGTATGGCAGCTGTATCTTTAAGCGTATCTACAGTTAAACCTTTAGGCGATCGCGTTTTTGTCAAAGTAAGCGCATCAGAAGAAAAGACCGCTGGTGGTCTGTATTTGCCTGACACCGCCAAAGAAAAGCCCCAAGTAGGGGAAGTTGTTGCTCTTGGTGCTGGCAAGCGTAACGATGACGGTAGCCGTCAAGAATTGGAAGTCAAAGTTGGAGACAAAGTTCTGTACTCCAAGTACGCTGGCACCGACGTGAAACTTGGTACTGACGAATATGTATTGTTGTCTGAAAAAGACATTCTAGCAATCGTTGCGTAATAGTCCTTGGTCATTAATCATTAGTCATGAGTTGTTGAACAAATGACAAATGACAGATGACAAATGACATATGACCCCAGAGAAATGACACAGGAAGATTAACAACTATGGCAAAGCGCATTATTTACAACGAAAACGCACGTCGCGCCCTAGAGCGAGGCATGGACATCTTAGCTGAGGCTGTAGCTGTAACCCTCGGCCCCAAAGGTCGTAACGTAGTTCTAGAGAAGAAATTTGGCGCACCGCAAATCGTGAATGACGGTGTGACTATCGCTAAAGAAATTGAATTAGAAGACCACGTTGAAAACACTGGCGTATCTTTGATTCGTCAAGCTGCTTCTAAAACCAACGACGCTGCGGGTGATGGTACCACAACCGCTACCGTATTGGCTCATGCGATCGTTAAAGAAGGCTTGCGTAACGTTGCAGCTGGTGCTAACGCCATTCTGTTGAAGCGTGGTATTGATAAAGCTACAAACTTCTTGGTCGAGAAAATTGCTGAACACGCTCGTCCTGTAGAAGATTCCAAAGCTATTGCTCAAGTTGGTTCTATCTCTGCCGGTAACGATGATGAAGTCGGTCAGATGATTGCCCAAGCAATGGATAAGGTGGGTAAAGAAGGTGTAATTTCCTTGGAAGAAGGAAAATCCATGACCACCGAATTGGAAATCACCGAAGGGATGCGCTTTGACAAAGGCTACATCTCTCCCTACTTCGCAACCGACCCAGAGCGGATGGAAGCAGTATTTGACGATCCTTACATCCTGCTGACCGATAAGAAAATCGCTTTGGTACAAGATTTAGTACCCGTTCTTGAGCAAGTTGCACGTCAAGGCAAACCCTTGGTAATTCTTGCTGAAGATATTGAAAAAGAAGCTTTAGCAACCTTGGTTGTTAACCGCCTGCGTGGTGTACTAAACGTAGCTGCTGTGAAAGCACCTGGATTTGGCGATCGCCGCAAAGCTATGCTAGAAGACATCGCTATCCTCACTGGTGGTCAAGTTATCACCGAAGATGCTGGTCTGAAGCTAGAAAACACCAAGCTAGATGGTTTGGGTAAAGCACGCCGCATCACCATCACCAAAGACAACACCACAATTGTTGCTGAAGGTAACGAAGCTGGCGTTAAAGCTCGCATCGAACAAATTCGCCGTCAAATGGAAGAAACCGAATCTTCCTACGACAAAGAAAAATTACAAGAACGTCTGGCTAAATTGGCTGGCGGTGTAGCTGTAGTCAAAGTTGGTGCAGCCACCGAAACCGAAATGAAAGACAAGAAACTGCGCCTAGAAGACGCTATCAACGCTACCAAAGCTGCGGTAGAAGAAGGTATCGTTCCTGGCGGTGGTACAACTCTCGCTCACCTCGCTCCTCAATTGGAAGAGTGGGCAAACGGTAAGCTCACAGGTGAAGAATTGACCGGTGCTTTAATTGTTGCTCGTGCATTACCCGCACCTCTGAAGAGAATTGCTGAAAACGCAGGTCAGAACGGTGCTGTAATTGCTGAACGTGTTAAAGAAAAAGAATTTAACATTGGTTTCAACGCAGCCAGCAACGAATTTGTAGATATGTTAGCTGCTGGTATCGTTGACCCCGCTAAAGTAACCCGTTCTGCACTGCAAAACGCTGCTTCTATCGCGGGTATGGTGTTGACAACCGAGTGCATCGTTGTTGACAAGCCAGAACCCAAAGATGCTGCTCCTGCTGCTGGTGCTGGTATGGGCGGCGGCGACTTCGATTACTAACACTCTGTAGTCACATAAATAAAAAACAGCTGCTTCTCTGGTGGAGGCGGCTGTTTTTTTGTCAATTCCTATATTTTCAGAGAAAATCTAACTGCTAACATAGGATTTAAATTGTTTTGATTTGAGGATTTTTCAATATGACTCTGATTAATTATCAATCTAACTTTCAAAAATTACCCGAAATTGTCACAACTTTAATTGATAATAATCCTATTTATCAAGAAAATCTAGATAAACAAGAAATGATTGAACTAATTAATCGTCTTTTTGACCCTAAATCTGTTCCTGATATTAATAATATTTCTGAAGAAGAATTAACAAAACGAGTGAAAAGTATTTTATCTTTACATTTAGTTTCAGGAATGCTTAATGATTTTACACCAGAGCAAATGCAAATTTTTGATGAAGCTGTAAAACGAGGATAGATGGGTTATTTATTAGATACTAATATTGTTTCAGCATCACTAAAACAAAACATTCAAATAGGATTGAAAATTACAGAAATAAGGCGGCAAGGTGAATTTCTTGGTATTAGTGGTATAACATACTATGAAATTCAAAGAGGACTGTTAAGTAGTAATGCCACTAAAAAACTAGCTTTATTTCAACAATTTTGCCAAGATTATCCTATTTTGTTTTTGGATGATATTAGAATTTTTCAAAAGGCAGCAGAAATTCATGCTTATTTAAAAGGCAGAGGTACAATTATTCAGGATGCAGATATTTTGATAGCTGCTACCGCCATAACTCATAATTTAATTTTAGTCTCTCACGATTCAGATTTATCTAGAATAAAAGATTTGCAGTTAGAAAATTGGTTAATTTCTTAAATTAAATATTTATTTAAATATTTTGATTTTATGATTTATTTCACTACTTAGGACTTGCTGCTCAAGAGATAGAAAATATTTCCCAAAAATATCGATGATAAGCTGGAGTAATTAGGATACAAGGAAAGGTATAGCGATCGCAACAGCTAATACCAAGATAAATTTTGGGTTATGCTCCACCTCACCCGACCTACATTTACTATATAGTTATCAGCGGTCATAGTAACTTTTGTAAACAAACAACATGATTAATCCCACTACAATCAGTGAACAACTTCTTTTTAGTACTGTCCGTATTGCAGTAGAACGGTTATCAGGTGAAAAAGCTACTGGCACGGGTTTTTTCTTTGACTTCCCCGTCGATAAACATAAGTCTATACCTACAATTATTACTAACAAACACGTTATAACAGATGCCATAAAAGGAAGCTTCCAACTTCATATTGCTAATCTTAACCAAGAGTCTTACATACCATCTGGGCATTTTTTTAACGTAGATATATATGAATTTGAAAAAAGATGGATTATGCATCCCTGTAAAGATATAGATCTATGTGCAATGCCAATTCAACCTTTAATAAATAATGTAGAAGCAGACGGAAAGCGAGTGTTTAGAATACCGCTAACTGATAATTGGATTTTTTCTGATTCTACTTTAGAAGAATTAAGTGCAGTAGAAGAAATACTTATGATTGGCTATCCTAATGGTTTATGGGACGAATTTAATAATCTTCCGCTTATTCGACGTGGGACTACTGCAACACATCCAGCAATAGATTTCCTTGGTAAAAGCCAGATGGTTATTGATGCTGCTTGTTTTCCTGGTTCTTCAGGATCACCTGTATTAATAGTGAATGAAGGAATCGTTACTAAAAAATCAGGATTATATGTTGAAGACCGTATCATATTACTGGGTATTCTCTTTAGTGGGCCATGTATGAATGCACAGGGAGATATCGTAATTCAAGAAATTCCAACTATTCAACAACCCATAAGTCTGACAAGATTAATGATTCATTTGGGATATATTATTAAGGCAAAAGAAATAAAAGTTTTAGGCGAATATATAAAACAAGAAATTTCAACAATTCAATAAAATCCAAAAAATAATCGGTGCAGGTTTGCTACACCGATCGCATTACTTGTGCATGATTTAATTGTGATTGAACCAGACATTTCCCTCACGCTAATGCTGAAGCTTGGGGTTTGGCAAAAATCATGCGTCCGGCTGAGGTTTGCAAGGCGCTGGTGACGACTACGCGCAGTTCACCCCCTACATAACCGCTACCTTCTTCAACGACAACCATTGTGCCGTCATCTAAATAGCCAATACCTTGACTTGGTTCTTTGCCTTCTTTGAGAATTTTGAGGTCGAGGTTATCGCCTGGTAAATAAGTCGGACGGACGGCGTTAACTAAATCGTTGACGTTCAACACGGGTACTTTCTGTACACTGGCGACTTTCGACAAGTTGTAGTCGTTGGTTAGCAATGTCGCGTTGATTTCTTGGGCAAAGCGGACTAATTTCGCGTCTACGGTGGCAATATCTTCGTAGTCGATGGGGTTAATTAAAATGCGTTCTGGGTAAGCTTCTTTAATCCGGTTAAGAATTTCTAAACCGCGTCTTCCCCGCACCCGCTTTTGGTCTTTACTGGCATCAGCTACTTGCTGCAATTCCTGTAAAACAAATTGTGGCACGATGATTGGCCCTTCTAAGAAGCCTGTTTCTAGTAGTGCTTCAATACGACCATCAATTATGCAGCTAGTATCTAAAACTTTGGTATTGGCAGGCTTTAATGTGCCTTCTGCCACCATTGTTTCCACAGTATTCGGATTAATTAATCGCAGTAATCCTCGCCCGTGGGTATCTGCCAAATTCATGCCTGTAACAGCTAAAATAATACTACCAACAACTGCCACCAAGGGTTTGATAAAACTAAAATCTGGCGGGATAGGTAGCAAAAATAACGGAGCCAGCATTAAGTTTGCCAGTAGTAAGCCAATGACTAATCCAATGGCACGCGTTAAGATGGCTTCTAGTGGCATTTCTCGGACTTGTGCCTCTAGGCGACGATAAGTCGTCTGGAAACTCAGTCCTACTGCACCGCCAATAATGGCGGCAAAGACGGCAACTGTGAGGCGTAAAGCTTCTAGGTTGGTCACTCGATCTAGCGTGCCATCAGGTAGCAGATCGGTGCTGTAGAAACCTATGCCTGCTGCTGCCAAAATGAATGAGAGAATAATAATGGCATCAAGCATGGTTGTGTTGTTTTCCTGCAATTGTTTTACCCGATAAAATCAAATGTTTTTGATTTCATCGCTAAAAGGCAATAATGAATATTGACTTAGACTAAGGGCTGAAGCAGGGAATATCTGCAAATATTATAACTAAAGAGCTTTATTTTAATATTTTGCATCGTTTTGTTGTAAAACGATAAAAAACCATAAACAAACTTCTTATTTTGGCAATTTGTAATGCTTTGTTAAGTTAAGTAATTATTGCTCAAAATGAATACAAAATTTGATATTTCTAGCATGGTCAGTTCTGCTTATGTACATATTCCTTTTTGCAGACGAAGGTGCTTTTATTGCGATTTCCCTGTGTCTGTTGTGGGCGATCGCTTGCGGGGTGAAACATCGGGTACAATCTCCCATTACATAGAAGTGTTATGCCAAGAAATTGCCAATACACCTAATTTTGGTCAATCTTTGCAGACAATTTTTTTTGGTGGTGGTACTCCTTCACTGCTATCAACTAAGCAGTTGGCACAAATACTAAAAGCTTTAGAACAACGTTTTGAAATTGCGCCGCAAGTCGAGATTTCGATGGAAGTAGATCCAGGTACATTTGATTTGGCGCATATCACAGGCTATCGGAGTTTGGGTGTAAATCGGGTGAGTTTGGGTGTACAAGCCTTTCAAGAAGAATTGTTAAAAGTAGCTGGGCGATCGCATTCAGTTAAAGATATCTTTGCAGCTATTGAATTAATTCACAAAGTAGAGATACCCGAATTTAGTCTAGATTTAATTTCTGGGTTGCCACATCAGTCTTTAGATCAATGGTCGGATTCTTTAGAAAAAGCAGTAGCTAGCACACCGACGCACATATCTATCTATGATTTAACCATTGAACCAGGAACAGCTTTTGGTCGCTACTACAAACCAGGCGATAATCCTCTACCTACCGATGAAACTACAGTCAAAATGTACCAGATGGGACAGCAAGTATTGACTGGTGCAGGTTATCAGCATTATGAAATTTCTAATTATGCCCGACCTGGACACCAGTGTCAGCATAATCGAGTTTATTGGGAAAACCGTCCTTATTATGGTTTTGGCATGGGTGCAGCAAGTTACACAGCCAAGAAACGCTTCACACGCCCACGCAAAACTCAGGAATATTATCAATGGGTGCAAGCTGGTTGCACAATTGACTGTGAAGTAACTCCACCAGCCGAAGTATTGTTAGAAACTTTAATGTTGGGGTTGCGCTTGGCTGAAGGTGTGAGTGTTTCTCGCTTACAAGCAGAGTTTGGCGAAGGAAAAGTAGCGGAAATTTATCAATGTTTGCAACCTTACCTTGAAAAAGGTTGGGTAAAAGTTACAGAAGGAAGGTTGCAATTATCTGACCCAGAAGGATTTTTATTTTCTAATGTGATTTTGGCTGATTTATTTAATCAGTTGGATTAATTATTTTTGTGGAGGTTAGGGATTAGGGACTAGAGGCTAGAGGTTAGAGGCTAGTTAGGGTATATCTGAAAAAGATAATAGGGAGTAGTAGAAAATTCCCATTCCCTACTCCCCACTCTCTACTCTCTACTTTCCATTTCCTAACCTTCCGAGTAAGTGTCTTTATAAAATTGCAGACTACCTACGCCGAGAAATTGACCAACGGTTTGCTGTCCAGAGGGAAATGCTTTTACGCCAAATAAGTAGACACCATCATTAAAAGGATTACGGTAAGTCCGCAAACCAATTGTTACTGTTTGGTCTGGTGGTACAGGGTTAGCAAAGGTGACTGTGAAATTTTGTTTGTCATTGCTAACCACAGATTTAACAGCTAACTTTTCGCCACGGCGATCGCGTGTACCGATAAAAACCAAGGTATCATTTGGGTTGAATTCAATTTTTTCTGTGCCTGAAACTTGGGTAAAAGTTACCTGTTGCAGCGATTCTCCGGCGGCGGCTGGTACTTTTACGGTAAAGTAGTATGTCGTATCAGACACACTTGTTTCATTATACGGCGTACTAGCACTGACTAAAGTTGGTGGTTGAGCAAAAGCGATCGCACCACTACCCAAAGTAACTGCATTCGCTGCAAACTGAGGTAAGGAACAGATGCCTACACCAACAAACAGCGTGCTTAAAAAGCTGCTGATGTACTTCATAATTTTATTTTTGTCTAACTCGTTAACTCATGAAATGGGTTGCATCACCCACAACTAATTCTCAGCAACTGTCTATAAATTTGCTGATTAATTTCTATTTGCTTTCAATATTTTTTCAGTATAGCAATTATTTTTTTATGTTAGTAATAGTGAAGAATAGATATTAAATCTCAGACTTTCGACGGAACAGATGACTCATAAGACGATGGTTTTAGGGGTATTTAATTATTTGTAAATAGCTAAAATACCTCTATTTTCAGTGATTTTTTGCTAAGACGAAATCTTGAATAAATTATTATTTAATCGAAATAATAAAATTGAATTTTTCTTTGAAAGAAAACTAAAAACTCAGGCAGTACCAAATTATTTGTTAACGAAGAGAGTCTCGATTTTCAAAGAAGTCGAGGCTCTTAAACTTCAGTTTTTGCAAATGACTGCTAAGTAACTTCTGCCTTGCTGAATAGTATGGTTGCAGACAGCTAAGGTCGGTCGGTAAGTAAGATACATACAGAACTCAAAATTAGATACACAGACTCTTCATATTCTCCTTTCTGCCTTCTACCTCTACCTTCTACCTGATTGCTCCATCTCTCACAGCCAACTTTCTCAATACAATCAGACCACGACAATACCCAGAAGGTCTTAAAATATTGTTAATTTCTGCTAAACCCCTCGACCTTAAATTTACAAGTATCACCCCAAAATTACTATGGCTATTGGCTACGTCGCGCTTGTACTTCACGCACACCTGCCCTTCGTTCGTCACCCAGAAAGTGACTATGTGCTGGAGGAAGAATGGCTTTATGAAGCCATTACCGAAACATATATTCCTTTACTCAAAGTCTTTGAAGGCTTAAAGCGAGACGGCATCGACTTTAAAATTACAATGAGTATGACACCGCCTTTGGTGTCAATGCTGCGCGATCCGCTATTGCAAGAACGTTATGATGCTCACTTAGCCAAATTAGAGGAACTTACAGAACTAGAAATTGAGCATAATGTTAACAATGGGCATATTCGTTATCTAGCGGAACACTACGCCACCGAGTTTAACGAAGCGCGGGAATTATGGGAGCGCTACAACGGTGATTTGGTGACTGCTTTTAAGCAATTCCAAGATACGAATAATTTGGAAATTATTACTTGCGGCGCTACCCACGGCTACTTGCCTTTGATGAAAATGTATCCGCAAGCAGTGTGGGCGCAAATTCAAGTAGCTTGTGAACATTACGAACAAACCTTCGGCCGGCCACCTAGAGGTATTTGGTTGCCAGAATGCGCTTACTATGAAGGGCTGGAGAGGATGCTGGCTGATGCTGGGTTGCGTTACTTCCTCACCGATGGACATGGTATTCTCTACGCTCGTCCCCGTCCGCGTTTTGGCAGCTATGCGCCGATTTTTACCGAAACAGGGGTAGCAGCGTTTGGTAGAGACCATGAATCTTCACAACAAGTATGGTCTTCTGAAGTGGGTTATCCTGGCGCAGCCGAATATCGAGAATTTTACAAAGATTTGGGCTGGGAAGCAGAATATGAGTACATCAAACCTTACATCATGCCCAATGGTCAGCGCAAAAATACGGGGATTAAGTACCATAAAATTACTGGGCGTGGTTTAGGTTTATCAGATAAGGCACTATATGATCCTTACTGGGCGAGGGAAAAAGCCGCAGAACATGCTGCGAACTTTATGTATAACCGCGAACGGCAAGCTGAACATCTTTACGGAATTATGCAGCGTCCGCCGATTATTGTTTCGCCCTACGATGCAGAGTTATTTGGACATTGGTGGTATGAAGGCCCTTGGTTCATTGACTACTTATTCCGTAAGTCATGGTATGACCAAGGTACATATCAAATGACTCACTTGGCAGATTATCTCAGAGCAGAACCAACGCAGCAAGTTTGCCGTCCTTCTCAATCGAGTTGGGGTTACAAAGGTTTCCACGAATATTGGTTAAATGAAACAAATGCTTGGATTTATCCACATTTGCACAAAGCCGCAGAACGGATGATTGAAATCTCGAAGTTGGAACCAGCCGATGAGTTAGAATGGCGGGCGCTGAACCAAGCCGCAAGAGAACTGTTATTAGCACAGTCTTCTGACTGGGCATTTATTATGCGGACAGGGACAATGGTTCCTTATGCTGTACGCCGGACGCGATCGCACCTCATGCGGTTTAATAAACTCTATGAGGATGTCAAAATCGGTAAAGTTGACAGCGGTTGGTTAGAAAAAGTCGAATTAATGGATAATATCTTCCCAGAAATTAACTATCGCGTTTATCGTCCTTTGTAAAAATTGCTGAGTTGAAAGTGCTGAGTGCTGAGTATATGGCATTTACCAAGTGAGAAAGTGTTGAGTAATCTTTTTCTTACTCAGCACTCAGCACTCAGCACTCAGCACTGAGTAAGATGAATTAAATTCAAAAAATCATTTGGGGATGAATCAGCTTATACCCCGCATCTTTGATTTTTTGATTGGATACTTTAGCATTATATGGGCGGTTGCTTTTCTCGGAACTATCCCATTGCACTGTGGGTAAATTGTGTTTTGCAAATAAAGTATCTAATAATTCTCGGCTGGTTAAATGTGCATCATCAACCAAATTATAAATACCATGTAAGCGGTTTTGACGGGCAAACTCAATTGCTCCGACAATATCATCTAAATGAATCCAATTTGTGATATCTTCGCCATTACCTGGACGAGTTGTACCGGATGCACGGCTAAATATTTTAATTAGTTCTCGATTATTTCCATAAATACCACCCAGGCGCAAAATACAAACATGCAATTTTTCACTAGCGGCTGAGAGTAAAACTTTTTCTGTCTCTCGCAGAATTATGCCTGAAGCATGGGTTGGTTCTACTAATGTATCTTCATCGACTGTAGCACCATTGCGATCACCATAAACAGAATAACTACCCGTGTAAATAATTTGGCGAATATTAGGTAAGTTCGGCAAAATTGCCCCTAAGGTTTTGGCAGTTTCTAAATAAGTTTCTTCATATAAATTTGCACCTTTCGCACCCACACTCAACAACACTACATCTTGATGTTGCAAAACTGATTGTAGTGTTTCAGCGTCGTTTCCTTTAGCAATGACAACTTTTTGCGCTACAGTTTGGAGTTCTGGGATGCGTTCAGGGGTAGTTGTGGTAGCGGTAACAATAAAAGTCATCTTTTGCTGCCAATATTTAGCCACTGCACAACCTACGTAACCACAACCAATGATGGCAATATTCATTGATTATTCTCTTGCTTAACTCTATGGATAATTACTTCTTCAATTATCCAATAATTTTCTTCTCTTGCTTAACTATATTCAATAAATATGAAAGCAGATATAAAAACCTTGATTAGGCTTAATTATTGATTATCCAATATTGTTGATGGCACAAGCTAATTTGCTATAGTCTACTGAAGAATCAATATGGGATGGGTGTTTGATGGGTAATGCGATCGCAAATGTTGTGCCTGCACCAACTTCCGATTCACAAGTTAGCTGACCTTGATGTTTTTCCACCACAATTTGATAGCTAATTGATAAACCTAAACCTGTCCCAACTCCAATAGGTTTAGTCGTAAAAAAGGTTTCAAATATTTTTTGTTGATATTCTGGAGAAATCCCTGACCCATTATCAGCAATTTTTATCTCTATCCAGTCTGCATTGAGACGCTGCGTAGTAATAATAATTTCTTGAGATGCTTGTTCATTATCTGACTCTTCTAAAGCCTCAATAGCATTCGATAAAATATTCATAAATACTTGATATAATGCCCCGCCATAGCCTTCAATATGGGGTAAGTCATCGTATTTTTTTACTACAGTGATTCTTTTTTTCAAGCGATTATTTAAAATTAATAATGTACTTTCAATACAAGTGTGGATATCTACTGCATGAACTTCATTTTCATCTAAACGCGAAAAGTTCTTTAAACTTAAAACAATTTCTTTGGCACGGTTAGCGCCAACTTGCATAGATTGTAATAGTTTTGGCAAGTCTTGTTTGACAAAATCTATGTCAATTTCTTCAGCTAAAGCATCTAGTTCATCATCTTGGCATTTGGCTTGGTAAGCTTCAAGCAGCATTAATAAATTCTGAAAGTAAGCGTTAGTATGCTGAAGATTACCATAAATAAAGTTGACGGGGTTATTGATTTCGTGAGCTACTCCCGCTAACATCTGCCCCAGACTCGACATTTTTTCATTTTGAATTAACTGTCGAGATGCTTCGGCTTTTTGCTCTGCTAAAAGTGTATTAACTCGTTGAATTAGTTGATTGAGTGAATCGGCTAACATTCCTACTTCATCGGCTGTAGTCACTGGTGCTTGCAAATTAAAGTTAGATTCCTGAGTGACTTTGAGTGCAATATCCTGAACAGCTTTAAGTGGACGCGCGATCGCTCGACTGGTGTAGTGAGCTAGTAAAATAGCGATCGCCACCGATGACAGCATACTGATGATAATAATCCTGTCGCGTACTTTCTCTGTGGCGAGTAAGGCTACTTCTTTACTTTGAAAATTTCGTTGGGAAGCTTCCAGTAAGTTTTCTAAAGCATCTGTAGTGTCGTGTAATTGAATATATATTTTACTCTGAGTAACAGTTAATAGTTTTTTATTTGTTAAGGTTATATTTTCAGCTTGTAAATTAGATGGGTTAATTTGATTTAATAGTGTTATTATTTGCCGACTATATTCTTTGGAACTAGTTTCATAAGTTTGCAAAAAATTAGCTATATTTTTATTTCGATGCTGATGAGCATAAATTGTTAGTTCTGACCAAAGTTTTTGCAGTTCAGCAGAATGTTGTATGAGATGATTACGTTCTTCTTGCCAATGTTCTAAATCTGTAAAAACTAATATTTTTCCCTGATGAGCTTGTAATTCTAATAAAACCGCGTGAAGATTCCGAATAATCTGAATTTCTTGCCATTTTTCTTGTTTCTGAGTTATGGCTTGTTTTTGATAGTAATCTCCTAGCATAAATCCCGCTACTGTTCCCACAACAGCAACACCTAGAGCTACTGTATAACCCCAAGCAATTTTTTGACTGATACTGAGATGATTTACTATTCTGACAATCCAACTTTGATCAGCTAATGGTGATTGAGTTACAGACTCTTGTGTAGAGGAATTACTAGTCTGATTATCTTTCACAGAAGCATTTTTAGCCTTGGCAGATCGCATATATATTTGTTATCCCCATACAAACGGCTTTAGCCTAACTTAAATCTCTAGTGTCAGCCATACTCAAGTAATTTAATGTCAGCCGGAAAAATGCTGGAGATGCAACAAAAATATTGATTGCTACATTTTCTGTGATAAATCTCAATTTGAAATTCGTTAAAATACGTAATTTTTATCTATAAATTTGATGGCTCCTCCCCATTCCCTACTTTCAAGCTACACAAGTCAATTCGGCAATCAAACTGGATTCTTATGTTAACTATGAGTGTGACCATCTGGCATAATTGCTCCTGCTAAGTTAGCACCAATCAATTTCACTAGCAAGCGATCGCCAGAACGAATACGTGCGCCTGTTAAGTCGGCTCCCCGCAAATCAGCACCACTCAGGTCTGCACCAATTAAGTTGGCGTTACGTAAATTTGCTTCTCTGAGGTCGGCTAGAAGTAGGTTCGCTCGAAATAAATTTGCTTCTGACAAATTTGCACCTCTGAGAATCACTTTGTGCATAAAAGTATCGCTGAGGTCTGCGCCAGTTAAATTGGCATAACTCAAGTTTCTACCAGATAAATCTTTGTTACTTAAATTGGCTCGACTGAAATCTTTACCACTCAAATCTGAATTCGGCTTTGGTGGTTGATGAGTTGTTTCTGGCGGTTTTTTGGGTTGAGGTGAGTGATAGTGTGACGCAGTATAATGTTGACCATTTGGTTGAGGTGAGTGATAGTGCGACCCAGTATCATGTTGACCATTTGGTTGAGGTGAGTGATAGTGTGACCCATTATCATGCTTACCATTTGGTTGCGGTGAGTGATAGTGCGACCCAGCATCATGCTTACCATTTGGTTGCGGTGATGGGTGGCGAGTAGGATGATGATGCTTCCCATTAGCAGAATTACCATTCCAAGAGCGCAATTTTTCCCGCGCTTCATTAATTGCCTTGAGCTTTTCTTGAGCTTTTTGTTGCAAGCGGATATTATCCTTGGGAAGGCGATCAGGATGCCAGACAAAAACTAAATCTTTATAAGCCTGGTTAACTTCTTCAAGTGTTGCGCCAGGCTCTAATTCTAATATTCGATAATACCGCTCCAACTCGTTCATAAGATGTTGTTGATAGTCAATAGTCAGACAATTTGAGATTTGAGATTTTGGATTTTAGATTAACCCCACAGATACATCTAGACTTGGAAAGATGAAATTTTGGATTTTTGATGGATTCTACAGATAAATCTGGGGCTTGTACCATCCAGAAATTATTAGTCAGTAGTTATTGTCTCTTTTTATCTGTATCCCCGTCATCTTCCTATTTCTCCATTTCGCCATCGATTCATGGCTCTGAAATAGGCCGCAACAGGAATTTGATAAACCTCAACAATAATCCACAAAATGATTGATAAATGTGACAAAAAAGTTAAGATAGTCCAGATGTATGGTATCCAAGTGAGGGGAGAATCAAGAGATGGGGGAAAATAAAAAGCGACAATGCCAATTAAAGTAGTAGGTAGAAATACAAAAGCGATCGCAGCTAATCCGTAGCCCCAACCTAACTCCACACCTTCTAACTGCGCTTCTGTCCAACTAAAGCCATTCCACCGCCAAACTAAAGGCGGTTGCCGCGAAGGCATTTTGATTTGTTGTTGCTCTATGTTGACAGTAAAAATTTCTTGACAAAAATCACAAGCCATAGTCTCCATTAATGGCATTTGTGATATTTTACCGACTCGACAAACAGGGCAAGGGTAAACTTCATGAGTGTCAAAAGATTTGTTGAATATTTTGGAACTGGGCATAATAAAACTGAGTTTTTCGCAAAAGTATATGTGTTCGTGCAAGTTGAATAACCAAGCTGTTTAGAGTGTGCGAGAACTGATTCGCCTCATCTTGATGCCCTAAAAGCCCATGTTTCAGTTACCAACCAGCCACAAGCCTCCATTCCCAGAGTTGTAATGAGTCTATCGCTTTTTTGTTGTCGTGTGGTGCTTGACGCGAGCGATCGCTTTTGTTATCTTGAAGCTCAAGGAAACTATATATTCAATTTTGTATCTCAGGCCAGCATATATGTTCAGCAGCAATTACTACTTTTATTTTTGGCGCAAGGCGGTTCACCGGGAGTGAGTCACGTTTCCGACTGGAAACCGCCCGATGAACCGCAGAAGTCAACTCTGCGGTTTTTTTGTTTTTAGGAGCATTGAGCATGACGACTAATTTAAACAACTGGTTTTACAGCTTTTACTTTTGGCCTAGAGCAAACTCCGGGTAAATAGCGTCATGCCAATCAGTCAGAACGCGCCCGGAACACAAAGTTTCCGGGCTTTTTTAATTTCAGACTTCATACTTCAGACTTCATAATTTCGGAGAAACGAACCATGATTAACGCCAAACTTGCCGCCCAATCTCATCCCAACCACCAAACCATTGTGAAACTCTCAGAGACAGTCGCCTTCGGTGGTGAAGAGTTAGTCATTATTGGCGGCCCTTGTACAGTGGAAAGCTTAGAACAAATGGAAACTGTTGCTCAAAAGCTGTCAGCCGCACCAGTGCAAGCCTTACGGGGTGGTGTTTACAAACCCCGCACCTCGCCTTATGCTTTCCAAGGAATGGCCGAAACGGGATTAGAAGTTTTAGCGAGAGTGCGATCGCTCTACAATATGCCTGTAGTTACAGAAGTTATGGCAATTTCTCAAATTGAAGTTGTCGCCGCTCATGCTGATATGCTGCAAGTTGGTAGCCGCAATATGCAAAACTTCGACTTACTCAAAGCTTTAGGAGAAGTTGATAAACCAATTTTGCTCAAACGTGGTTTAGCCGCCACCATAGAAGAATTCGTTATGGCTGCTGAATATATCCTCAGTCACGGTAATCCAAATGTAGTGCTGTGCGAACGCGGTATCCGCAGCTTCGACAATTACACCCGCAACGTCTTAGATTTGGGTGCAGTCGCCGCACTCAAGCAAATCACGCATTTACCCGTAATTGTAGATCCTTCCCACGCCGTCGGTAAACGCGAACTAGTCGCACCCGTCGCCAAAGCTGCTGTAGCTTGTGGTGCAGATGGGTTAATTATCGAATGTCACCCAGAACCAGAAAATTCCGTTTCTGATGCTCGTCAAGCATTATCTTTAGAAGACATGGTGAATTTAGTTGATGTTTTAAAGCCCGTAGCAGCAGCAGTTGGACGGAGTATACCAGAGAACAAAGGGGTAGGTTTAAAACCTGCCCCTATTTGTTACGCGGCTTAAATTTAAACGAACCACAGAGGACGCAGAGAACACAGAGAAATAAGAGTTTTACTCATCCTCTTTGCGCCTCTGCGCTACGCCATAGCGTTCAACAATAAGCGATTGCATCGTCTTTAAGAGAATAAAACTATTTTGTCATAGAAAATTTCTCTCTTCTGCTGAACGCAAGTTAGTACACAGCAGTAGAAGCATAAATAATGATAAGGATTAATTATCAAACATGAACACTGAGCGGCTTTAAAGCCTGTCCCCTGTTCCCTGTTCCCTGATATACATTAATTGATGGGCAGCAACAATCGGAGAGCAAAATGGCAGAAGAGTCACAACAAAAACGTGTCGTAGTCGTTGGTGCAGGTTGGGCTGGTTTAGGCGCAACCTACCATTTAGCCAAGCAAGGCTATGATGTGACACTTCTAGAAGCAGGCCCCTATCCTGGTGGACTGGTAGCAGGCTGGAAAACACCCGGCGGCAAATCAGTAGAAGCAGGCATTCATGGCTTCTGGTATCCTTACAGAAATATTTTTGCCCTAATTAACGAATTAGATATTAACCCCTTTACTACCTGGACTCGTTCTGCCCAATATTCACCCGCAGGCTTAGAAGTAGAATCACCAATTTTTCAAGAATTACCCCAACTACCTGCACCTTTAGGCACATTCCTCTACACTCACTTTCAGCGGTTGCCATTAATTGATCGTCTCAGCGCCTTACCTTTACTGTATGCTGTGGTTGATTTTGATAATTCTGATGCAGCTTGGCGGCGTTATGATTCTGTAACGGCGCGGGAATTGTTCAAAGATTTTGGTGTATCTGCAAGACTTTATCGTGATGCATTTGAGCCGATGTTGTTGGTGGGTTTATTTGCCCCTGGTGAACAATGTTCTGCCGCCGCAACATTAGGGATGCTTTATTATTTTATTTTGGCGCATCAACCTAATTTTGATGTAGTTTGGTGTCGGGGAACAGTAGGTGAAAAAATCTTCCGCCCGTGGGTAGAAAAAATTGAAAAATTGGGCGGTAAAGTATTAGCAAAGCATCGTGTAACTGATGTAATTGTTGATGATCATAATCGCGCCACAGGTGTAGTTTGCGGTGATGAAGTATTTGATGCTGATGCCGTGATTTTTGCTGTTGGTATTACTGGGATGAAGAAAATTATTTCTTCCAGTCCTAGCTTACAAAATCGAGAAGAGTTTCGGAATCTAAATAATTTAGGCGCAATTGATGTTTTAGCAACGCGGTTGTGGTTTGACCGTAAAATTGATATTCCGCGTCCTTCTAATGCTTGCTTTGGCTTTGATACAACTACTGGATGGACATTTTTTGATTTGAATGCTTTGCATGATGAATATCAAGATGAACCAGGAACAGTAATTGAAGCTGATTTTTATCATGCTAATCAGTTCCTCAATTTGAGTGATGAAGAAATAATTCCAATTGTTCAGAATTATTTAGCAACTTGTGTACCTGGATTTAAACAAGCGAAAGTAATTGATAGTAGTGTAATTCGCTTACCAAATGCGGTAACGCACTTTGCACCGGGTAGTTATGGTTATATGTTGCCAGCTAGGACAAGTTTTGCCAATGTATTCATGAGTGGTGATTGGATTATTAACCGTCACGGTTCATGGTCGCAAGAAAAAGCTTATGTCACAGGTTTAGAAGCAGCAAATTTTGTTATGTCATATTTAGGAGAAGGTCAAACTGCTGAGATTTTACCTGTACATGAAGATGAAGTACATATCAAAATCGGGCGATCGCTCAACGAAACTGTGCGTAATTTAAGTAAGTCTATCTTGCCTAATTTCTGGCTACCCTAGCACTTGGCGAACTTGAAATCAGTGTTCGACAAATCTAAAAAACCCCTCTCCAAACCTCTCCCCGAAACGGAGAGAGGCTTTGAAATCCCCTTCCTTTGTAGGGAAGGGGGTAGGGGGTTAGGTTTTTCAGGCTTTGATATTAATAAAAATACTTTTAAACAACCTCTAAACCCCACATCCAAAAATTGGTATGAGTAAGATTTTAAACAGACGGCGACTACTACAATTACTTGGTATGACTGCTGTGGGAACTTCTGTTTCTAGTTGTGTAATTTCCCCAGCAGCCGCCGTAACAAATTGGGGATATATCGGCAAACAAGGGCCAGAATATTGGGGTAAACTTTCACCCGATTTTGAACTTTGTTATACAGGTAAAAGACAAACACCAATTAATTTACAATTTGATAGGATCAAAAGTCTTGATAAAAATAATCAAGATTTATTAATAGTTAAATATCAGCCAACGCCCTTAAATTTAATTAATAATGGCAAAACTATTCAAATTAACTATCAACCAGGAAGTTATATAGAAAGCGATCGCCAAGTTTATCATCTGCTTCAGTTCCATTTCCACCACCCCAGCGAACACCACCTCAACGGCGGAGAATACGATATGGAACTGCATTTTGTTCACCGCAGTCAAGCAGGTAACTTAGCAGTAGTTGGCGTATTCTTAAAAGCAGGAGAGTTTAACCCCAATCTGCAAACAATTTGGGATGCTATACCCCAAACCCAGGGAAAAGAAAATCAGCTAAAATATACCATCATCAACGCTTCCGAACTTTTACCAGCAGAACGCAGATTTCTAACTTATTCTGGTTCTCTCACCACTCCACCCTGTTCCGAAAATGTGACATGGTACATCATGGAAACTCCAGTTGAGGTATCGAGTGAACAGATAGCTAAATTTGCCCAGCTATTTCCCCATAATGCACGTCCAATTCAGCCATTAAACCAGCGCATAGTGTTTGAGAGTGTTAATGCTGATCAAACTTGATCAAGTGCTGATACCAATTCACCAAAATATTGATACACATACAAGAACTTGTAGGGGCGAACGGCCGTTCGCCCTTACACCTATATTTGGATCATCCATAAAGTGAAATGGTATGAGTACTGTTTTATTACATCTAGACTCCCAAAAATAGATTTTGCATACGCATTTACTGTTTTTGCGTACGCATTTTCTATAAATGTAGTCGCAGAAATAGATTTTGCATACGCATTTACTAAACGCAGATCCCCCCGCCTATGGCGACCCCCTTAAAAAGGAGGTAAAAGACAGTTATTAGCCCCCCTTAAAAAGGGGGGTTGGGGGGATCTTTTTCCTGACTATATTTTTACCGCTAAAATCAAAATGTAAGTAAAAACCGCCGATTTAACCAGAATTGCCCAATTGTGAACAACTCACCAAATCAACAGTACGACTACGACGTTTTTATCTCATATAGCTCTGCTGATAAAGATTGGGTACGAAACATACTGCTGAGACGCTTGGAAGACAAAGGTTTACGAGCTTGTATTGACTACCGAGACTTTGACAGAGGTGCGCCAACAGTCAAAGAAATCGAACGGGTGATTCATGTCAGTCGCAAAACCTTGCTAGTTTTGACTCCGGCGTATCTCAAAAGTGGTTGGACAGAATTTGAAAATTTATTATTACAAACTCTCGACCCCACAAATCAACAGCGGCGGTTACTACCATTGCTCAAAGAAAGGTGCAACCTGCCCACCCGCATTAGTTTCCTCACCTATGTAGACTTAGTACAGCTTTGCACAAGTTCGTAGCGAATTGACAAGGGAAATTTATTAGGTGTAGGGTAAGCATATACACACATCCTTTAAACATTCAGTGCTATGGTCGGTCGTCAAAGGACTTACAGGGTGGAGATGACGGCAGAAGAAAAAAAAC
>JAGKSW010000041.1 GCA_018993265.1 Nostoc sp. TH1S01 | reverse complement strand
AATAAAAAGTGGGATGCTCCCGACTTTATTTTCGGCTTTTTGTTCAGTAGTTAATTCGCCTTTACGTGGTTTATTGTGAGGTGTACTAATGTTTTTACCGCCTTGATAACCTTTATCACCTTTAAATGATTGTAGGCGCGAAAATCTTTGTTGTTGATTACGAAACAATGAAATATCACTGGTTGGCCCCTTTGCTCCTACTACTATATCAACAATATCGGGAGTATCTGGTAGCGAAACAACTTGGCTTTTAAGAGTATGTTGCTTCTTCTTGCCTGAAAAGTATTCTTGTTGCTCTTGATTGTCTGATGGTCTTTCTCTAGGCTGTTCGTAGCTATCAACAATTAATTCAAATTCCCTTAATAGCTCTTGCACAGTTACATAATCACCTTCTTGATTTTCTACCTGTTCTAGTAAACTAGCAGGCAAAACTTCTCGCCCGACTTTTAGCCAATAATGGAAAGTATCATTCGCTTCGGTTTTCGAGATATCGAAGTTCATTCCTAAAATTTCAAATGTTGGCATTTGTCTTAAGTAGAACAGGCTCAGACATATTTCTTCTGCAATTGTTAATTTCGGTTTCCGTCCACCTCCAATGGCGTTAATACGGATTTTCTTTTCTTCTCTTTGAAATTCTTGTTCTTTATGCCTGATTTCTGCTTGTTTGACTAACAACAGAAATTGGTCATAACTAATTCCCAATATTTGCTTAGTACGATGTGGATATTTATGAATATAATGAAGTGGATTTTTCATTATGGTAGACCAACAGTAGACGCTCAAATCTCCGTTCTACCATTTTTTTGTACCCAAATTTATATTTCGGACAGGTCTATTCTCTACCTCGGTTTTAATCGTAATCCGCAGGGGATTGGTTTCCCTATCAGCAAAGCTACGATTTTGGCTAAATTCGTTCAACGCATCAATCCCATTGGCGAGAATGTTCATAAAAACTTGGTTGATCTGGCCAGGGAAACAAGCAATCTCAGGAATATTACCGTAGTCGCTTACCACTTCAATGGCGGGACGAAATTCATTAGCCTTGAGGCGATAGCGTAGAATTAACACTGTACTGTCAATCCCTTCGTGCAGGTTAAAGACCTGTTTACTGTTCGTATCTGCACGGGAGAAGGTGCATAAACTTTGGCTAATTGCTGTCATTCGTTCACCGCTATCTTTCATGGCGCGAATCAAATTAGGCAGGTCTTCACGCACATATTCGAGATCAACAGCCTTTAATTCTTTGACAATATCAGCACCAGGTTCAGGAAATTTTTGAGCATACAGATCCAGTAACCCCAGCAAATCTTGAACATAATTCTCGGTGAAACTGACATTACCAATAATGCAGCCAAGTGGGTTATTGATTTCGTGAGCTACACCTGCTACTAATCCACCCAAGGCAGACATTTTATCACTTTGAACAATTTGCAACTGTGCTTGTTGTAAATCAATCAAGGCTTGTTGCACCTGCTCATAGAGACGGGCATTCTCTAGGGAAATGGCCGCCTGAGTGCAGAGAACATTGAGAATTAAAACGCGCTCTTTGGTAAATACACCACTGCTGAGGTGATTAATCACCGATAAAATTTATCGTACCAGAGAAAACCGAGATTGGTGCAAAGAAAGAGGTATTAGAATCAGTGGAGTTCCTTTAGGAAAACCACCAAAAAATGTGAGTAAATAAAAGAAGAAGCAAGCTCAAGAGGACGAAAGGATTCGTAATTCTATTGAGGGAAAGTTTGGACAAGCTAAAAGAAGATTTAGCCTGGATAGAGTGATGGCTAAACTATCGCATACTTCTGTTACTACAATCGCTATTACTTTTTTAGTGATGAATCTTTCTACTCATTTGTCACGGCTTTTTTACGCTTTTTTTTGTCGATTTTTGAAAACCACACCTTTTTTCTCGTCTAATATAATTACAGCTTATATTTGAAATATTCATGGTCAATAAACACTTATACCTGACTGGGGCTGAATAACTAGCCAACCCTTAAAATTGCTGTTTTCTGACTTTTTCAGCAAACCCTATTTTAGGAAACTTTACTGTTATTAAATTACCCAAACATACCAGTAATCTAACAAAAAGCTTTCTTTAGGGACTTCCAGAAATTGAAGAATTCAGATAATTAGGGTCTGTTGAATAACTTTAAAACTCTTTACTAGTAAGCAATACGCGTCTATTTTTGGAAAAAAAATGCAAGAGAATTGGGATATAAGGCTTAAAAAGCTTGCATCTCCAATTTTTTGGAGGCAAAAAAATTGGAAAAAATCAGGGTAAAACTGTTCCCTGTTCCCCGTTCCCTGTTCCCTACCTCCACTAAAGGACTTTTTCAGCAAGCCCTAATTAGTGGCGTGTCTTTTTCCCCGACGAAGAGTGTTCTGACTCCTGAATTCTGACGAATGTATTCTTCTTCAAATTTCTCCTATTTCTTCCACTCCCTACTCCCCAATTCCTACTTCTACAACAGTAGTTTCCAATTGTGGCTCATGGGTTGCTATAACTGATTTTCGGGTTCTGTAAGGAATTTCTTCAATGGGCAAGTTATCGTTATCGAGGTCATCGTAAATTAGCTGCAAATGTTTTTCACTCAGATGATGAATTATCTTACCTCTGTACTTACTGGCATCTGCGCCCAAACCTTGAATGCGAATTAGTCCATTAAATACAGTCGCTCTGGCTAAATAAATTACCGGGTCATCACTGAAAGGGACGTTGACGGTAGTTGTCGCGGTGAGATGCGCCATCCCTCTTTCATCCATTTCTTTACCTAAAGCCATTGCGGTTTTTTCCAGTCCGCGAATAGCCACGATCGCAGCGGCAACAGCCATTGTAATATCTGTACCATCGTCAGCTAGAATCTTCTGGGAAGAGAGAAACTCATAATTTTCTTCGCCGATGTCACGGCGTAGGCGTTGATGGACGATGTTACGGGGATTGAAATGGGTCAGTGCGCCCACAATTGCCCCACAAGCCGCACGGGGTTCTCGCCACAAAGATTCTTGGGTTTTACCGTAGATGATTTGTTCTTCTAAATCTAAACGTCCGACATGGGTTTTTAAGTCTATAGCAGCCAGAACAAAGGATTGGGAATTACCTGCATAAATTTGGTTACGCCAAGTTTCATCTAATTGGTGAGCAATGGTGACATGAGCTAAAGTTGCACCATCATCTGTACCGCCACCTGTTGGGAAAAAAGTCTCTGTTTTTAACTCGCCAATTTCTGATAAAGTCGCAAACCGGGAAGCAACCACATCACGATAAGTTCTAGTAGACTCGCCTTGGTGAATGCGATCGCCACAGTTAGTATATGCCAAAGTAGTGACGACACTAGGCAAGCTCAAATCTGCGCCACAAGCTTTTAAATCCGAAATACTCGCCCCAGCAAATTGTAATTCATCTCGGAGGATTTGCAGACCATTGACCAGAGTATAGCGATCGCTCACAATCTCATTCAAATAGATATTTTTTGCACTATCCTCTTGCCCAAATCTGGCGGATAGTTCCCAAAACTTGTCAATTCTGGCACTCGCTAAAGATGGATCAAATGCTGAAAACATAGTGTTTGGCGGTAATAACTGGGTAAAGAAGAAGTCAGGAGTCAGCAGTGTAATTTCAACCTGCCACTGTATCAAATTTATGATGAATTCCGGCTTTTTACTTCTATATAAACAATTTCTGCTGAATTTTAATCCCAAATTTGTAGAGACTTTGTATACAACGTCTCTACAATTACTGAGGTTTATTTTTACCTCCTACCTCCGGTTGGTGAGCGCAGTCGAACCACTGCATCCTGCCTTCAAAGATAAAAAAGAAAGCAAAAGAAAAAAGGTATATAATTCTACCTTTTATCTTTTGCTATATAGCTAACCTTTGTCGTCGGGAGAAACTCTTAACCCACATCATCGTGAGCAAAACGGTTGAATAGGAAGTCTAAGGCATAGTTACGCAGCTTGTAATATTGTGGATCTTCCATGATGCGGGCGCGATCGCGGGGGCGAGAAAAGGGAATTTCCATGACTTCACCAATTTTGGCGTGAGGGCCATTGGTCATCATCACTAATTTGTCTGCTAAAAATAACGCTTCATCAATGTCATGGGTAATCATTAACACTGTGCAGCGGTTATCGTTCCAAATTTTCAGCAGTTCTTCCTGCAATTCTTCTTTTGTAATTGCATCTAACGCACCGAACGGTTCATCTAAAATCAACACCTTGGGACGAATTGCCAAAGCCCGTGCAATGGAAACCCGCTGTCTCATACCACCAGACATTTGCATCGGCTTTTTGTCCATTGCGTCAGCCAGTCCCACCATTGCCAAATGTTCGCGGACAATCGCTCTTTTCTCCGCTTCCATTTTGTTGGGGTAAACTGCATTCACCGCTAAGTAGATATTTTCAAACGCAGTCCGCCAAGGTAACAAGGCGTAGTTTTGAAACACAACCATCCGGTCTGGGCCTGGCTTGGTGATGGGTTGACCTTCCAGTAATACTTGCCCAGATGTGGGGAAGTTAAAACCAGAAACCATGTTTAGCAGTGTAGATTTGCCACAGCCAGAGTGACCAATCACACAAATAAATTCACCTTGGTTAACGTTGAGATTAACACCATCAAGTACAGTGAAGGGGCCTTTCTTAGTGGGGTAAACTTTGCTAACGTCTCTAATTTCTAGGAAATGTCTGCTGTTGTCGTTTAGAGTTGGTAAGGGTTTTCTGGAAGTGCTGGTGACGGTGGACAAATTGCGATTTTGCATGGCGGTGGGTGAAGTATGAAGTGTGAAGTCTGAAGGGTGAAGTCTGAAGTTTTACCCCTCCCTAACCCTCCCCTTATAAAGGGGAGGGAACTAGATTTCTCCGTCTCCCCCCTTTCCAAGGGGGGATTAAGGGGGGTAATTCGACATTAATGGAATTCTGAGCTTGGTGAATCAGCCTTTTATCTTGATTAATGGAGTTCTGAGCTTGGTGAATCAGCCTTTTATCTTGATTAATGGAGTTCGGAACTCGGTGAATGAACCTTTTATCTTGATTAATGGAGTTCTGAGCTTGGTGAATCAGCCTTTTATCTTGATTAATGGAGTTCGGAACTCGGTGAATGAACCTTTTATCCTCATCGCCAAAGTTCCGATACTCAAGCATCAGTTATGCAACTCTTCTAATGGGTGAGTCGAGGATGACTTCGGCGATGGAAAAGTCGCGTTTAATCGGCAAGCTGTTGAGGTAAGCAATAGGGTCATCAGCGTTAAAGGGAGTACCATCAAATAATTGAATGGGTTGGCGAGTGTAGCTGATATCTAAACCTAATTCTCTAGCGGCGGTACTGAAGACGCGCACCCGACAAATTCGTTCTACAACTTCTACCCAATTTCTAGGGAAGGGAGTATCACCCCAACGCGCCAACTGAGTCATAATCCAAATTTGTTCTGTGCGGCTGGGACGGTTAATAGCCGACTCAGAGTAAAACTGGTGGTGGGCGTAGTCCCGTAGGGGATGGTCTATGTCGCAAGTCAGGTTATTCGGGTCTTCTAGCTGGATGTAGTCTAAATCAGTGCTGACGTAATCTCTCCCCGCCACAATTCTTCTAACTTCTTCGGTATTTTGGGGATCTGCACAGTATTGGCAGGCTTCTAACAACGCTTTGGTTAAGGCAATATGGGTGTTAGGATACATTTCTGCCCAATCTTCCCGCACACCGAGAACTTTACCGGGGTGTCCTAACCAAACTTCTAAGTCTGTGGCGATGGTAAAGCCGACATTTTCCACGGCGGCGCGGTAATTCCAAGGTTCACCCACGCAGTAACCATCAATACTCTTGTTTTGCAAGTCAGCGACCATCTGGGCGGGTGGAATAATGTGCATATCCACATCCGTATCAGGGTCAATACCACCAGCCGCCAACCAATAACGTAGCAACATATTGTGCATGGAGGCGGGATGGACTACGCCCATTGTGTGGCGTTGGTCGCGGGTGCGGAGTAAGTAATTTTTGAAGTCTGATAAGGTGCGGACACCTTCATCATAAAAGCGTTTGGCTAAGGTGATGGCGTTACCGTTGCGGGTCATGGTGAGGGCGGTAACGACGGGCAAAGGTTGGTTTTTATACCCGCCCAAGGTTAACCACATGGGCATTCCCGAAGGCATTTGGGCTGCATCTATATAACCGCCTGTGATCCCGTCAACGATACCCCGCCAGCTAGTTTCCCGGACTAAGTTGACTTCATCTAAACCATGCTTGGCAAAGAAACCTTTTTCTTTAGCCACAGCGAGGGGGGCGCAGGCGGTGAGGGGTAGGAAGCCAATTTCTAAGTTAACTTTTTCTAAACCGTGGCGAGAAATGGCGGCTGTTTTCCGCGCCCGGAGTTTCTTAATCCGTTTTTGCTGGTTGAGGAAGTAAATCATTTCACTCCGCAAGCTGTAGTAGCTGGGGTGTTCGACAACTTCCATCCGTTTGCGGGGACGGGGGATATCAACTTCTAAGATGTCGCCAATTTTAGATTCCGGGCCGTTGGTCAACATGACAATTCTGTCAGACAACAGCACAGCTTCATCTACGTCGTGAGTCACCATTACCGCAGTGACTTCATTTTCTTCGCAGATTTGCATTAACTGTTCTTGTAAGTTACCCCGTGTCAAGGCATCTAACGCACCGAAGGGTTCATCTAACAGTAATAGTTTAGGACGGATTGCCAAAGCGCGAGCGATCGCTACCCGTTGTTTTTGTCCACCCGATAACATTCCCGGTGGTTTGTCGGCGTGGGGACGCAAACCCACCATATCTATATGTTTTTCAACAATTGCCTTACGTTCTGCCGCAGGTAAACCATTCATTACCGAGTCTACCGCCAAGGCAATATTTTCTCTCACCGTCCGCCAAGGTAACAGCGAATAATTTTGGAATACCACCATCCGGTCTGGCCCTGGCTTGGTGATTCTTTGTCCTTGCAGTGTCACAATACCTTCGGTTGGCAAATCCAAACCCGCAATCATATTTAATAATGTGGATTTACCGCAACCAGAGTGACCAATTAAAGAAACAAACTCACCTTTTTTAATTTGCAGATCAATACCTTTTAAAGCAATATATTGACCGCCACTACTTAAATTAAATACCTTATCAATTTGATCAACAGCAACGAATACTGACATAGGAATGAAGTGTGAAGTGTGAAGCATGAAGTGTGAAATGGGAAGATTGTGAATTGTGAAGGATAAAGGCTGAAATTTATTTTTCATACTTCAGCCTTCATACTTCATACTTATTTTTGTTCTGAAGGTAAAATCAGGTTTTGCAACCAAGCCATGAATTTGTCGAGCAATAAACCAACTACACCGATATAAACTAGAGCCAAAATTACTTCACTCACGTCGTTATTTTGGTATGCATCCCAGATGAAGAAGCCGATACCGACGATACCAGACATCACGATTTCTGCCGCGATAATCGCTAACCAAGCCAAACCAATCGCAATTCTTAAGCCAGTGAAAATGTAGGGTAAAGCAGCGGGAATCAAAATGTTAAAGAAGTATTCTTTGCGGCTGAGTTGCAGAACTTTAGCAACGTTGTTGTAGTCTTGGGGAATTTGAGTGACACCGACAGCAGTGTTAATTAAGATAGGCCAAATTGAGGTGATGAAAATTACGAATAATGCTGCTGGTTCGTTTTGGCGCAATGCTGCCAAAGAAATGGGAACCCAAGCCAAAGGAGGTACAGTTCTTAATAGTTGAAACAGTGGGTCTAAAGCTTTGGACATGGTTTGATTCACACCAATTAAAATGCCCAAGCCAATACCAACCACCGCAGCTAGTGAGTAACTAATAGCCACCCGTTGCAAACTAGCTAAAATTTGCCAGAACAGACCTTTATCAATACCGCCTTTGTCATAAAAAGGATACAAAATCAGAATCCAGGTATCACTGATGACTTGAATTGGCCCTGGTAAGGTTGCGCCGGGAGTCCAAGCAAATAATTGCCACAGTCCGAGGAATATTAAGATGGCGATCGCAGGCGGTACAATATTCGGCAATTGTTTTTGCAGTTGCGAGATAAAACTGTTATCTAACCTGGGGCTACTTGGTCTTTTCTGTGCAATTGTCATAAATTTTGTTTCCCTTAAATGAATTAATGAACCGCAGATAAAAACTGAAAGTTACTCTTCTTTCTTACTCAGCACTCAGCACTCTTAAACACTCACTTTCTTAATCGTGAGACTCTTGAGATACGCTTCGGGATTTTCAGGATCAAATTTCACGCCATCAAAAAATTCTTCTACACCGCGAGATGTGCTTGTGGGAATATCCGCTGAAGCAATACCCGCTTCTTTTGCTGCTTCTTTCCAAATATCTTCGCGGTTAACTTTATTAATCAGTTCTTTCGCCTTTGCTGCATTATTGGCAATGTAATCTTTAGGCAAAAATCCCCAGCGAACGTTTTCTGTTATGAACCACAAATCATGACTCTTATAGGGATAAGACACATTACCTTTGCCATCTTTCCAGTAATAAGCAGCCATTGATTTATCGTCAATTTTGCGACCATCACCCATGTCATATTTACCTTGGAATGGATCTGCCAAAATTTCGGGTGTGGGTAAGTTGAAATAATTTCTAGCGGCCAGAATTGCTGCGGCTTCTTTGCGGTTGTCAAAGTTATCCAACCATTGCTGCGCTTCCATAATGCCTTTTAAAAGGGCTTTGGTGGCTTTAGGATTTTTATCAACCCAGTCAGCGCGCATTGCAAAATATTCTTCTGGGTGATTTTTCCAAATCTCTGCGGTTAACGCCGCCATAAAGCCGATTTTATCTTTAACAATGCGATAAGGCCAGGGGTCGCCGGTGCTGAACGCATCCATTGTCCCGGTTTTCATGTTGGCGACAGTTTGCGCCGCAGGTACAGTGAGAAGTTTGACATCTGCATCTGGGTCTAAACCACCAGCAGCTAACCAATAACGAATCCACAAATCTTGGTTAACGTGGGGGAAAGTGAATGCAGCGGTGAATGGTGTAGAAGATTTTAGCTCGGAAAATAGAGACTTAGCTTGAGCAACTTGCAGACCAATTTTACCAGCGTGTTTACTGGCGAGTGCAATCCCATTTCCATGTGTAATTAGCTGGGCCAACACATACATCGGGATTTTTTGATTACCCTTAGTAATTAAACCTTCGGTAATTAAATGTGGCATGGGCATTTGCCATTGTCCACCGTCAATCCCACCACCCGCAGAACCAATTTCTACGTTATCCCGTGCAGAACCCCAAGAAGCTTGTTTAGAAAGGTCAACTTTGGTCATGCCGTATTTCGCAAAAAAGCCTTTCTCTTTCGCAATAATTAAAGGTGCTGCCTCTACAATTGGGACATATCCTAACTTGACTGTATTTGTTTCTGGTGCTTGTTCAGGACTTATATTGGCAACAGGTTGAGCCGTTGGGGCTGCTTGTGAACTACCACCAGTCAAACTGTCAGGCGGATTACCTAAACAACCTTTGAGAAACACAGCACTTGCAGATGCCCCAGCTGTTACGATAAATTTGCGGCGAGAAATTTGATTAAAAAATTCTGACATATATATCTCCTCAAAGGTAGATGTAAATTTTTTTAGGCATGAAAATTAACGCCAGCCGAATATGATTTCGCTTGTGGCAATCACAGAATAATTTCGATTTATATTCAAAACAAATCAATTTCAGCCAATTACCCGTAGTAAAAGGCTAAAATAACAAGTTAGACAGAAAATTAAGTGGGCTTGAGAACTGTGTTTGGGGATCGCTTAATTCGTTGAAACTTAGTGTACAGGTTTTAAAGTCAAATTTGTTAACTCCCGAACCAGATTTCTTAAATAAATATTAGATAAATCCTATAAGCAAAAATTTATTATCAACCCTGAAGAGCGCGAATATTCGTAATATATCGGGAGTTATTGATGATAACAATTAACTTTATATAATGGTTTAGCCTGATAAATTGCATATACACGAAAATATATCAATAATTCCTTATGCTAACTATTACTGAAATCATATATTTTACTTTCAAAATAAAATACACTTAAAATAATAGATAATTACTAATACTAATTATTGATTCAATATTATAGATAACTTTTAATACAGGCTTTTAGTCAGCGTAACTAACTTTGTAGCTAACACGCTTTGCCAAGGTCAGAGGTACGATGAAAGGAAGAATCCTTTTAACTTGGCGCGTAATGACTCTGGCTGAAACTCCCAACCTCGACAATTCTCTTAATCCGCTGCTCACCCTTAACTACGAACCAGCCATAGAATCTTTGGGTGATGATTACTATGACGAAGTAGCAGCAGAAGAATTCCCCCAACATATTTTACGCTGGCGTAATGATGCGCTGCTATCTGATTTAGGGCTAAATCCTCCAGCCGTGACCGATGAGCATTTTATTACCGCCTTTGGCAAATTTCAAGGACGCAAACCTTTATTAGCACTGCGTTATCACGGTTATCAGTTTGGTAACTATAATCCTTATTTGGGTGATGGTCGAGGCTTTCTCTACGGTCAAGTCCGCGCTATTAATGATCAATTATACGATTTTGGTACTAAAGGTTCTGGTCGCACTCCTTACTCCCGTGGTGGCGACGGGATGCTGACACTCAAAGGCGGGGTGCGGGAAGTTTTAGCGGCCGAAGCACTACATCAAATGGGAGTTCGCACCTCTCGCTGTTTCAGCATGATTGAAACTGGTTTATCTCTGTGGCGGGGTGATGAACCTTCTCCTACCCGTTCATCGGTAATGGTGAGAATGAGTAGTTCTCATATTCGGTTTGGTACTTTTGAGCGTTTTCATTATTTACAACGTCCCGATTTAACCCAAAAGCTGTTAGACCATGTAATTGAGTATTACTATCGCCACTTGGTCAACCAAACAGATAAATATGCCTTATGCTATGCAGAGTTAGTCAAGCGAGTTGCAGAACTAGTCGCACAGTGGATGGCAGCAGGCTTTTGTCACGGTGTTCTCAATACTGATAATATGTCGATTACTGGGGAAAGCTTTGACTATGGCCCCTATGCCTTTATCCCTACTTACGACCCGTATTTTACCGCTGCATATTTCGACTATTACAAACGTTATTGTTACGGTCATCAACCCAGCATTTGCCAATGGAATTTAGAAATGCTTCAGGAACCACTGAAGGCAATTATTGAGCCAAATGATATGCAAGCGGGGTTAGCCAGCTTTGATGACTATTATGGTGCAGAATATCGCAGTTTAATGTTGAAAAAGCTAGGTTTTGAGCAGTTGAAACATCCAGAAGCAGATGAGCTTTTAGAACTAACAATTACCTTTTTAAAAGAAAGCCAAGTTGGTTATCACCTATTTTTCTCGGAAATGGCTCGGACTTTTTCTGCGAAATGGCGTGACGACCCAGCTTGTGTATTAAATAATTCCGAAATTGTACCTGCGGCTGGTACTTCAGCAATATTTGATAACTGGTGCATACTTTACCATAAAATCCTAAACCATTTTGATTTAGATGAGATGGCAGTTATTGCCAAAACCTTATCTCAGCATAATCCTAAAACTGTACTACTTAGACCTGTAATTGAGTCAATTTGGCAACCAATTGTTGAGGCAAATGACTGGCAACATTTTACTGAATTAATCCATAAAATCCAATCTAAACAGTAGAATCAGTTTCACATCAAACAATGTGGCTATTAGCACAATTATAAAATATTAGGACTTACGCAACGCCGGTATTGTCATTGCGACCGGAACTAAGGGTAGGGAAGCAATCCCAGGGTCAGGGGAGATTACTTCGCTATCGCTCGTAATGATGGAGTTACGTTATTTTTGCGTAAGTCCTGAATATAGCAATCATACATGAGTTGTAAAAATTGAGAGGCTCAGATCCCCGACTTCTTTGAGAAGTCGGGGATCTCGTTGTTCACAAATGATTTAGGACTGCTATATATAGGATTCTTACTTGATTTTTGAACAGTCCACTACATATACTTAGGATTTTTTCAGAAATCAAATCGAATTCCTATATAATTGTCCAGATTTTGGGTCTTCGCTTTTCAATTTTGTTGTCATAATTTTTATAAAATCGATAGTAATCATCAGGTTAATAAGCTCAAATTACTCAGTTTAAGTTTAAAAACTTATCAAATACATAGTTAACAACATGATATGTGGAGGATATCAAAAGCTAAATTTAACAGATATAAATAAGCAATTTAACTAAAAATTAAATTCTATTAAGATTTGTTTATGAGATATAAATAATATGTTTCTTTAAATAATTATTATCTTTTTTTTAAAATAAAAAATATAAGCAAAATTTAACTATTGTTTTACAAAGATACAAAAAAAGATTAATTTAAAAAATGTCGATACTGTAAAATAAATATTCATAATTTTAATTAACAGCAATAATCATTCAGGCAAATGCTGAAAGTGCTAGAGGATGAATAAGTGGTTAGGCAGCACAGATATCATCAGTTTCCAGCAAGAGGAATTTTCAGCAAACGAGGGTTGCTGCCATTATTAGTTGGTTTTGTTGTTTCAATTGCAGTAGTTCTGCTTTGGCAGGGACTGGTAATTGAAGAGCAATATGATTTTAAACAGCTGCTTCAACAACAAGCGATCGCCATCAAGACTGAATTAACTGCTCAATTAAATATGCGTATTCTGGCACTAGAGCGGATGGGAGAAAACTGGCAACTGCATAATAATTTGGCAGAGAAAAAATGTCGAACTGAAGCAGCAGCTTATATTAAAGATTTCGGAGGATATCAAGCTCTGGGATGGCTTGACCCATCATTTCAAGTTGAATGGACTGTACCCGAAGTTAGCTCTAAAATTGCCCAGGCTTTAGAAATTAGTCAAGAACTTCGACTACGTATTGCCCTAGAAACAGCACGCAACCTGCGTCAAACTACTTTTACTCCAACAATTGAGCTTATGCAAGGTCAAAAAGGTTTTTTTGCATACTTGCCATTGTGGATTGGTAAGAAGTTTGATGGCTTTATCTTAGGAGTTTTTCAAGTTGAATCTTTATTAGATTCTATAATCCATCTGCCCCAAGGTTATCAAATTAGAGTCTTTGAGGGTGAACATTTAATTTACGGACAGAATTTACTACCAACGCAGTTATTAAATTGGCAAGAAAAAGTCAGCATTGACTTATATGGAGCGAACTGGCAAGTGGCAGTATATCCTTCTGTGGAATTATTAACAAACTTGCGATCGCCTCTACCAGAAGTTGTCTTAGTTTCTGGGTTACTCTTAGCTAGCACATTGGCATTCTCTATTTATTGTGTTCAAAGTACAGAACGGAAAAACCAGCACATAGCCATTATCAATCAAGAACTAGCAGACCGAATTTGGGAACAGAGAAAAACCGAAATTGCTCTGCGTGCTAGTGAAACTCACCTGCGGGAATTACTAGAAACGGTAAAAGTCATTCCTTGGGAATTCGATGTCAAAACTTGGCGATTTACTTATGTCGGGCCACAAGCAGAAGCTTTATTAGACTATCCCCTAGAAGAATGGTATCAAGAAAATTTTTGGTTGAATCATCTACATCCCCACGACCGCGAACAAGCAATGCGAACTTGTCAAGAAGCAACGGCTAGGGGAGAAAACCACGAATTTGAATACCGGATGTTAACCGCCAACGGGCGAGTTGTCTGGTTGCGAGACATTGTAAATGTCGTTAAGAACGCTGGAACCCCCGTAATGCTCAGGGGGTTTATGTTTGAGATTACAGATTTGAAGCTAGTAGAAGAAACATTAAGATTGCGGGAACGGGCTTTAGCAGCTGCTAGTGATGGTATTACAATTGCCGATGCCAGACTTCCCAATCAACCAATTATCTACGTTAATCCTGCCTTTGAGATGATCACAGGCTATGGTGCTACAGAAATTATTGGCTATAACTGTGCTTTTTTGCCAGGTACAGATCCCCAACAACCAGCAATTCAACAACTGCAAGCATCAATGAAAGCTGGAAAGAGTTGCCAAGTACTGTTGCGTAACTACCGCAAAGATGGCAGCTTATTTTGGAATGAATTGAGCATTTCTCCTATCCATGATGAAACTGGTAGGTTAACTCATTTTATTGGCATTCATACCGATATTAGCGATCGCAAACAAGCCGAATTAACTTTGCAGCGTCAAGCCCTGATCTTTGAAAACATGTATGACGGCGTAATCATCACTGATTTAACCGGAAAAATTATTGACTGGAATGGTGCGGCTGAATGGATGTTTGGCTATAGCAAAGCCGAAATTTTAGGCAAAACAACTAGTATTTTATATAAACCTGAAGCTGTTACAAAACTCATACCCCAAATTCTGCCAGATATTCAGCAGCATGGACGTTGGTCTGGGGAAATTGAATTTATCCGCAAAAATGGCAGCCAAGGAATTTGTGAAACTACAGTCATTCTCTTACAAGATGAGCAAGGTCAACCCATTGCCAATGTCAGTTTTAATCATGACATCACAGAACGAGTACTAACGCAACAAGCCTTGCAACGACAATTGCATCAAACACTACTGTTAAAACAAATCACCCAGCAAATTCGGCAAAGTTTGGATAGTAAAGAAATATTTGCTACCGCCGCAGTCCAAATTGGACAAGCATTTCAAGCTGAACGTTGCCTAATTCACGCTTATATTAACGGCCCCATACCACGCATTCCACTAGTCGCAGAGTATAATAATTTTCCTACCTACTCCTGTCAGCCAACCTTGGAAATTCCCGTAATCGGCAATCCCCACGCCAAGCAAATGATGACCGAAGATAAAGCGATCGCTTCTGATGATGTGTATGCCGATCCTTTACTCCAAGAAGCACCGGAAATATATCGTAGCATGAACTTAAAGTCCATGTTAGCAATTCGCACATCTTATCAAGGAGAAGCTAACGGTGCGATCGGTCTACATCAGTGCAGCTATTTTCGCCAATGGACAACAGAAGAAATTGAATTACTAGAAGCAGTAGCTGCACAAGTTGGTCTTGCTCTGGCTCAAGCTCATTTATTAGAACAAGAAACTCGCCAACGCGAAGAACTTACCTTAAAAAACTTTGCCCTAGAACAGGCAAAACGTCAAGCAGAAGCCGCCAACCGTGCCAAAAGTGAATTCTTGGCCATGATGAGCCATGAAATTCGCACCCCCATGAATGCGGTGATTGGCATGACAGAACTGTTATTAGACACAGACTTGACTCCCCAACAACGAGACTTGGTAGAAACAGTTCATACTAGTGGCAATGCCTTACTAACCATCATCAATGACATTCTCGACTTCTCCAAAATTGAGTCAGGAAGATTGGAACTAGAAGAAAAACCTTTTGATTTGAAAGCTTGTGTAGAACAGGTAATTGACCTGCTAGCACCAAAAGCTGCCCAAAAACATCTGGAACTAATTTACCTGATCCATCCCCAAGTACCAACACAGATTAGTGGGGATATTACACGCTTGCGCCAAGTGTTGATGAACTTACTCAACAATGCCATTAAATTTACCCACCAAGGAGAAGTTGTACTCTCTGTATACGCCAACCAAATAGAAACCCAAAATCCTGAAACTACCTACAAAATTCTCTTCAGCATCCAAGACACAGGTATTGGTATTATCCCAGAAAAAATGACCCGGTTATTTCACCCCTTCACTCAGGCTGATGCTTCCATGACTAGACTCTATGGCGGTACTGGACTAGGACTAGTGATTAGCCAACGGCTCAGTGAAATAATGAACGGTAGTTTATGGGTGGAGAGTTGTGGCTGTATTGGTGGTAATCCCGATCCTGACTGGCAATATAGCAAGCCGGGTTCCTCAACTTTCTCCAATAATGGTTCTACTTTCTACTTCACAATTACCAGCAAAGTTTTTACCCATTCCGTGTCACGAGAAGTGAATACCGCTTTTGCTCAGTTGGCTGGTAAGCGGCTGTTAATTATAGATGATAATCCTACTAACAGCAAAATACTCAGCTTGCAAGTGCAGTTCTGGCAAATGCAAACATATATTGCGGAATCAGGAGAAGCAGCTTTAGCTTTGCTGGCAGATGGTATGGAGTTTGATATGGCAATTCTCGACCTAGCAATGGCGAAAATTGACGGAATGAAACTAGCAAGAGTCATTCGTCAACAGCCTGGTGGTCAAAATCTGCCTTTGATATTTTTAACTTCATTAGGCTCTCCAGAAATATATGGAGATTTGGATGATTTAGGGTTAGTTGTTTGTTTGACTAAACCCATCAAACAATCTCAACTCCACTACGTCTTGACTCATACTTGTGGTCATCATCTGCTACCAACTAATGTTTCTCGTTCACACATTTCTGCCTTTGATGTTCATTTAGCTGAGAAAAAGCCCTTACGAATTCTCGTAGCCGAAGATAGCTTAGTGAATCAAAAAGTAGCACTCCTGATGTTACAAAAAATTGGCTACCAAGCAGATGTGGTGACTGACGGCAGAAAAGTTATTCAAGCATTGCAAGCTCAACCCTATGATGTAGTGTTGATGGATATTCACATGCCAGAAATGGATGGACTAGAAACTAGTAAAATTATCTCTCAACAATGGGACACTAGTACTCGTCCTTATATTATTGCCATCACAGCCAACGCTATGCGCGGCGATCGCGAAGCTTGTTTAGCTGCTGGGATGGATGATTATATCAGCAAACCTATACAAATGGCAGAGTTAGTCCAAGCACTCAGTAAATGTCAGCCCTGTACTCTGACAACAGCACCAGCAAGACAAATATGCCAGTCCACTCAACAAAGCCAACCTACTACTCTAAATCTAGCAATATCTGCAATTGATCGCAAAGTTTTACAATCTTTGCATCAGATGTTGGCAGGAGATCAGGTAGCATTTACAGAATTACTGCACTGTTATTTTTTAGAAGCTCCCAAACTCATACAAGAAATTCAAGCATCCGTCGTAGCTGAAGATACCGAAACTTTATGGAAGACTGCTCACAAACTCAAGTCTAGTAGTGCTTCTGTAGGAGCAACCAATCTTGCCCAACTTTGTAAGCAGTTAGAAGCTAAAGGCAGAAGTAATAATCCTCTAGGATGTGCAAATATCTTGCCACAACTTCAGCACGAGTATGAGCAAGTCAAAACAGAATTGCAATTAGAACTGGAGGCGGAATCGTGAAAACAAAATTTCAACAAAACCAATCTCTAGTTTTGATTGTTGACGATGAACCGTTTATCCGTACCCAGTTGCGACTGGCTTTAGACCGAGAAGGATATCAAATAGCAGAAGCCCGTAATGGGATTGAAGCATTAATTTTGTTTGAAAAACTGCGCCCCCAGATAGTTTTAATGGATGCCATTATGCCTGGGATGGATGGATTTGAATGTTGTATGCAGTTGCAATCATTAGAACAAGGTAAGTATACGCCAGTATTAATGATTACTGGGTTGGAAGATCAAGAATCAGTTGACCATGCCTTTGATGCCGGAGCAATTGATTATGTCACTAAACCAATTCACTGGCCAGTATTACGCCAGCGAGTCAAACGCTTAATTCAGCAATCTCAACTACAGCAACAACTAGAAGCCGCTAATCAAGAATTACAAAGATTGGTAACTATTGATGGTTTGACCCAAGTTGCTAGTCGGAGAAAGTTTGAAGAGTATTTTTCCCAAGAGTGGCAAAGGATGGCGCGAGACCAATTATCTTTGTCTTTGATTTTATGTGATGTGGATTATTTCAAATCTTACAACGATACTTATGGGCATCGGGCAGGCGATCGCTGTCTGCAAAAGGTGGCACAAGCTATCAAAGATAGCGTTAAACGTCCAGCCGATTTAGTGGCTCGTTATGGTGGTGAAGAATTTGCTGTCATCTTACCAAAAACTGAGATACAGGGGGCTATGATTTTGGCAGACAAAATTTGCTCGGTGGTGAGGAGATTGGCAATTCCCCATAGTAATTCGCAAGTGAGTGGTTATGTAACAATTAGTGCTGGGGTCGCAACAGATATTCCTCAACCAGGTTCTGACTTTCAAGATATGATTTCGGCTGCTGACCGCGCATTATATCAGGCAAAAATTGAAGGACGCGATCGCTTTAAGAAGGCTACTAAGCAAGCACCTGCTAATTTTTCAATTCCCCGTTGGGGTGCATGATATCTTTGTACTATCAGGCATCAGGAAGAAAACACGATGACTAGTGAAGTTGTCCGCCTTGTCCTACCAGACCATACCCAGCTACCAGAGTCAGATGGAACCTTTGTGAAAAATTTTCAGGAGCATCCCCAAAGTATTTTGCTCACAGATTCAATTCAACCACGGTTACAACAAATTCATCCTGATGGACAATACTGTATTGGGCAAGACTGCGGCATTTACTGGCGACTCACCGAGCCACCAGAACGGGGTGCAGAAGCTCCTGATTGGTTTTATGTTCCCAATGTCCCGCCTACTTTGAATGGCCAATTACGTCGTTCTTACGTTTTATGGCAAGAATTGATTGCGCCTTTAATTGTTCTAGAATTCGTCTCTGGTGATGGGCAAGAAGAACGAGACAACACACCCTTAGAAGGTAAGTTTTGGATTTATGAACAGGTGATTCGTCCCGCTTACTATGGTATTTATGAAGTTAAAAAGGCCAGCGTCGAAATATATCAGCTTGTTGCTGGTCGCTATGAAATGATGCTGCCCAATGAACGAGGAAATTATTCTATCTCTCCTTTGGGTGTGGAGTTAGGTATTTGGCAAGGTTATTATCTCAATGCGACTTTACCTTGGCTACGTTGGTGGGATGACCAAGGAAATCTATTGCTGACTGGTGATGAACGTGCGGCAAAAGCTGAACAAGAAAATGCCCGTTTACGAGAAACATTACGCGCTTTGGGTGTAGACCCTGATGCTCTATAGAGAAGAGTGCTGAGTAGAAAGTGCTGAGTGCTGAGTTAGAAAACCACCTACCCTTCGACAAGCTCAGGGCATTGCAAGAGGTGGAGCTTTTAACAAGTGCGAAAGTACTGAGTACTCTTGTTATAGCAGTCGAAGCATAGGTTAGGACTATGTTGGTGGCTGAAACTCCTGAAAATACTGAGTTCCTACTCAGCACTCAGCACTCAGCACTCAGCACTTTGCTATACTACTCAGCACTCATTGTGATAAATTGCCCCAAAAGTCCGGTCTGGACAAATTTCAATTACCAAATCCGCAACTGAAGGCGATCGCAGCATCGGCTTGAGGAATAATTCTGGATGGAGCGATCGCCAAAAATAATTGACAAATTCTTCAATTTGTGCATCACTCATCCCTGATTTACCAGTAGCCACCATCTGTTGTTCTGCTTGCTTGCGCCATTCTAGGGAACTGCGATAGTCGGTAGGATACAGCAAAATCAAACTATCTAATCGCTCCCACAAGGGCAGATAATTACTCAGTTGCTCATTCATATCACGGGCAAATGCTTTATCTGCATCTGTAATAATCGGTGGCGGCGGGATATCAAATACCTTTGAATCAATGGGTTGTACACCGACAAACCAACCTTCAAATAATACGATATCGATATTAGTAACAATTTCTGGAGTGGTGCGATCGCCTGCACCGGCATGAAGCGATTTATCAAACCGAGTCACAGTAACCGAAGTTTCGCCTTGACGAATTTGATCTAATACATTTAAGCCTAAATCTATATCGTGAGTTCCTGGTGGCCCCCGCCAAATCAAGCGCGGGTCTTGCTGTAATAAAGCCAAGCGATCGCTGTAAGTTTTGTATAAGTCATCTAACGACCAACTTAAAGTCCGGTATCCCAACTGCTGGAGAATCAAGGATAAAACTTGGCACATGGTAGTTTTGCCTGTACCTTGTACGCCCAAAATTCCTTGAATTAGAGGACGGTTGAGGCTGCGGCGGTGTGCGGCTAATTTCATTCCCAGCGGTAGCCATAAATCCCACAACACCGCTAACATTGTCTCGTAGTTGACATGCAAGCTACTTTGGCAAAATTGCCGAAAATCTGGCAGAACAGATTTGAGTAAGTGCGATCGTGCTTGGATCATAACATCCGCATTTGCTGATGTTATGCCAAATGCTTCTGCCCTTGGTATATCAGCCAGTGCCGCTGCTGTTGCTTGCTGCCAAGTTAACTCGGTGACTTCCTCTGCTATAATCTCTTCCAACCAAGAATACATCTATCAATTTCCTCAAAAGCAGCACAAAGTTTCTTAAGAGCCTAACTTAAAGGCTTCTACAAACAAACTGTAAGTAAATCCCACCTTGAGAATATTCAGAGATTCTACCCAGAGCGCCCTTCTAGCAAAAAAGCCCCGACTATAAAATATTCTGCTAGTAAGCTCGGTTAACATCACTAAAAATGCTGCTACAAAAATGTCTAATTCTGCTTTTTGTCCTGCTATTGTTGAAATAGCTGTACCCAGAAAAAAACCAAATAAAAAACTAATAATTAAAAGCGATAATCTTCGCCAAGGATTGAGAAATACTTGCCTAAGACTACTAGCAATAGCATCTAATAAATTATTGATTCGAGTGTTTTGCATGAATTCAATACTCTCAATTATTCAGATCATTTTGAGCAAGCGACTATATTTGAATAATATTATCCATGTTTAATTAGATGTATATTTTATTTACAGCAGTTTCGATATTCGTGAAATACGGTAGAGACGTTACATGTAAAGTCTCTACATGGTTTGAGGTTTTACGCTTGTACCTCATGTACCCAAAATATGCTGTAACTAATGGCAAGAATAAAATAACCATGATAAATCATAGATTGTTAAAAAATGTAAATATTTTAGAGGCAATATCTCTCAGGGTTTCACAAGAAACCTGTTGTTGTTCAGATTACGCCCTAGCTAAAAATTTTTGTCTGTAATTATACTGAGGTGTATTTATTTTTATGTAATATCATTTGCGTAAAATGGAAAATACACTGTAAAACTCAACGAATCAATCACATATAGCCTGCTTCTTTCAGTAAAATTAAAGTAATCATTCATGCAAATGGTTATTTCTGAGAAATGATAAGTAGGATACATTACATAACTTCATTTCACGAGAGTCTATTGTAGACAAGTCAGCAAATTTCTATAATCCTGACGGCAGAGAATAGGCTAAGATTTGGCCAAGACTAGACGAATAATAATTATTTCTAACCAATATCAAAATGAAATCTCAGGTGTATCGTAAGGCTGCTGTGACAGCTTGTAGCTTGGGGCTGCTTGGATTGCTAGTGGGATGTTTAGATTTAAGTGTGTCATTTGAGACGACGAATCCTGATATATCTGACAAGGCATCTAATACTACTTCTGTGTCAAAAAGTAATTCAGATTTGCCGATTTTAGATGCTACAACTACTTCTACAAATGTTTCCAATCAGACAACAATACCAGTTAACCAAGTAGAACCAAGCACTAACGAAGTTCAGGCTGTTTTGGTTAATCGTCCTAATGGGGCTGGTAATGCCAAAACCCAAGGTACTTTGCGAATGAGCAATCAAACTGATCAGCCAGTGCGTCTGGCTTTATTAGCACGGCAATTAAAAGGTAAAAGCTCTGCTGAGAGCAAGAGTAACGATATTCCAGCCCATTGGGATTTTGCACCACAAGAAGGTAGTGGCAAAGGGTTGTTGCTTTCTTTACCCAATGGCAACCTCAAGCTAGAAAAAGGAGATATTTTAGTCGCTTTTGCTCAAGATGGTTCCCGCCGCTACTGGGGGCCGTATGTTGTGGGTGAAACTTCTCTACCGACATGGAACGCCCAAACTAAAGAATGGTTGCTGGTTCTTAGCCAATAGTCAAAGGTCTAAAGTCTATAGTCCATAGTGAACAGGTAACAAACACTTTTCCCTCTAACCAATCCCAACTGTTCTCTGTTGCCTGTTCCCTGTTCCCTCGACCAAAGGTCGATGATAGTGTGTTAGTTGATGATTAGTGGTTTGTCCCATTAGTTCTGACTGTTTGGTGGTGGTCAGATACCCGACTTCTTTGAGAAGTCGGGGTTCTAGCAGCCCAGCAAATTAATGTGATGAACCACCTGTACAAAGAACAAAATTTGTCTCGTTAACGACTAATAACTATTGACTGTTGACTAATAACTATTGACCAATAACCAAATGAGGATGAAATTGAGTAATTTCCACACTGTTGACCGATGGTTCAACAAAATAGCACAGCGTCCATCTCTAGTGGTGACTTTATCGGTTTTGTGGTTGATGCTGATTGGTTGGATAGGCTATGGGTGGAATTTAGGCAATATTGGCTTAGTGGATGAAACAGAGCCACTGTTTGCGGAAGCATCCCGACAAATGTTTGTCACTGGTGATTGGATTACGCCGTTTTTTAATGGTGTGACTCGGTTTGATAAACCTGCCTTAATTTACTGGTGTCAGGCGATCGCTTACTCAATCATCGGTGTAAATGAGTGGGCAGTGCGTGTCCCTTCGGCGATCGCAGCAATTACAGTTATTAGTTTGGCTTTTTATACCGTCCAGTGGTATTTGGGAAAGCAAGACGCAGCCGAGGAAATTCAGCGTCCTACCCGTCGTTACTTAACAGCTGCGATCGCCGCAGCTGTCATGGCACTCAATCCTGAGATGATTGTCTGGGGAAGAACAGGTGTCTCGGATATGTTACTAACTGGCTGTATAGCCTCTGCTTTGTTATGTTTTTTTCTGGGCTATGCAAGTAAAGCGGAAAGTCGGGAATCGGGAGCAGAGAAAAGCGCCCTACTCCCTAACAAATGGTACTTAGCTTGTTATGTATTAATTGCTGGGGCAATTTTAACTAAAGGCCCTGTGGGCATCGTCTTACCTGGGATCATAATTCTGGCTTTTTTGCTCTACTTGGGCAAGTTACGCGAAGTTCTGCGAGAAATGCGGCCGCTGCTTGGATTACTGATTATTGTGGTTTTATCAATTCCTTGGTATGCCTTAGTAATTTGGCGCAATGGCTGGAATTATATTAATTCCTTTTTTGGCTATCACAATATAGACCGTTTTACAGAAGTAGTGAATGGTCACTCAGCGCCTTGGTATTTTTATTTTTTGGTAGTGTTGTTGGGTTTTGCACCATACTCTGTGTATTTACCTGCGGCTTTTGCTCGCTTAAAATTTTGGCAGCGATCGCAATGGTTAGTTCAAGAACGCTCTCAGCAATTAGGTTTATTTGCTTGCATTTGGTTTTTGGGAGTGTTTGGTTTTTTCACAATTGCTGTTACCAAACTACCTAGCTATGTTTTACCTCTAATGCCAGCCGCTGCTATTTTAGTAGCTTTATTGTGGAGCGATTATTTTCCCACACCATCTACATCTAGTTCTCGCACCCCACAGAAATTCTTTTGGTTTAGTGGCTGGACAAATGTTGCCTTGTTCTCTTCATTATCAGTGGCAATGTTTCAAGTAACCCAGTTTTTAGGTAGCGATCAAGCTGCGCCAAACTTTCGCCAAACCCTGCAAAATTCTGGGGTGACAGAACTAGGAGGTTACATTTGGCTATTAAGTGCTGTCAGCGTGGCATTTTTATTACTAACGCGGCGTTGGCCAGGAATTATTGGTGCAAATTTATTAGGATTTGTAGTATTTTTAATTGTTGTTTTGATGCCTGCAATGTTTTTGATGGATCAGGAACGACAACTGCCTTTAAGAGAAATCTCTGCTGTTGTTGCTCAGGTAAAACAACCAAACGAAGAATTGCTCATGGTTGGCTTTAAAAAGCCGAGTGTAGTTTTCTACAGTCATCAACAGGTAAATTTTATCAAATTTACCAAAGATGCTGTTATTTATATCCAAAATCAAACGAATATGCCTGTCAAATCTCCTTCTTTATTGGTTTTGGCAGAACATAGAAATGTTGTCAGAATGGATTTACAGCCTGATGATTATGAAAACTTAGCCTCAAAAGGTGCTTATCAATTGATTAGGATTTCTTTCAAAAAAATGCAACAACAAAAGCAAGATATTTCCGTAGTACCTGAACAGAAATATACTTAATCTTTTGAAAAAATCAGGTATCTGACAATTTTCTGATCACAATTAACTTTTTTCTGGTTGATGATGCAGTAAAGCTTGATTAATATGATGCAGTAAATCTTCCATTGAGATGGAACGGGGTAAAATTTCTGTAGCGATCGCCCTCAATGATTGGTTTACATAATCTCGGCTGCTATTTTTATGCTGCTTGATTGCTTGTGAAGAATTACTTTGATCACAATCAGAACGTTGATCAATTACCAAAATCGGTGGCAAATTTGCAGTTGAATCCTGTAATGTTTTCAGTGCTTTGAGTACATCCTGATGAATTGGAGCTTCTCCCAAGCAAATCAGCAATAAATCAACGCTATTGTGGCGAATTTGTTGGTTAACTTCTGTCCAACAACGCCCAATTGCGGCTCTTAAACCTGCTGTCTGGAGATATTGAATTAAAGCTTGAAACCACTCAGTTCCTCTTGCAGCAGCAACATTACTTATTGACGCATTTTTCAATGGGCGATTATGTCTCACCTGTTTACGCCTGATTTGGGGTAAATCATGTAGCGTTGTCAAATCCACCACTAAAATACTCGGTGGGCAACAAATACCAGAGGCAATTTGTAAGACTGATAACAGGGGATCAACTTTATCAGTGCGGCTGTGATTGTTCTTGCCAAAGGGTGTTAAGCAGGGAAATACCGACAGTCCAGGTATTTGAGATGCTGCCAAGCTAGTAGCAACATCACAAGTTACTAGGGGGAGAGCTACCAAACGCGGGTGTTGAACTAATTGGTCTAAATAAGTTTGGGCTAAAGAACCTTCTACATCCAATAAGATGACATCAAATTGCCAAACCCTAGCTAAAAGTTCTGCTTGATCTAGGTTATCCACTTCTATAACCCGATGCTCACGCAGTGAGGGGTGGGGGTTAATAGATACTAATTCTGGATGTACCAATCTGAGAATTCGTAATGGTTGATTTTCGGCAGTAGCTGGAGTAGTGTCAACCTCTGACGCTGAAATTATGGGTTTGGTACACAACTTTTCCAACAGAGGTGCTAAAGCCTGATTTTCTATAGGTAAGCTTAAGAAACCATCAGCTTTGTTAGCGAATGCTTGCTCTTTTTCTGCGGCTGTCGCGGTGACAATTACGGGTATATGCCGCGTCGCCGCGTCAGATTTTACCAATGTCAGGACATCCCACCCCGAAAGTAATGGTAATAAAGGATTTAAAAATACAGCTTGGGGTTGTAAGCGACGGGCTTTTTCGACGGCTTCTGTACCTGAGCGAGCAATAATCACTCGATAACCCAAACCTTTGAGTTGTTCTGCCAAGTCTTCAATATATCGAGCCACAGCTTCGACTATCAGCACTAACCTTTGAGAGCAACCGGGGAGATGCTGAGAATTGTTAACTGGGGAAGCTACGGAAAGAGAAACTTTTTGGATACCAATATTTTGTTGGGTTCTATCTTCTTGATTACTAATTTCGGTATCAGTAAAACCCGTGGTTGGCGGAATCGGTGGCAACAATAAGGTAAATTGACTGCCTTTGCCTTCTTGAGATAAAAAGCTGACATCGCCTCCATGCAGGCGGGCTAAAGCTCTGGTTAAAACTAGTCCTAAACCAGTTCCTTCAAATTGTCTAGTCAGGGGGTTTTCGAGTTGTTGGAATTTTTGAAAAATTAAATGTTGCTGGTGTTCGGGGATACCAATTCCTGTATCCCAAATCGTAAAAGCAATCCAGCCTTCCCAACGACTAACTCGCAAACCAATTTCGCCGGATGTCTCTGTGAATTTGAAAGCGTTGGAAAGCAAATGTATCAACATTTGACGCAAGCGCAATTCATCAGCCACCATTTGCTCTAAGCCTGGTTCAATTGCCAAGGTAAATTTTGGCACTACAGGAGTGATCGTAGAGGCTTGACTGCTGGGTACTGTTTTGCTGCTTTGAGTGTGGATAGCAGTGGTTTCTGCTAGAGCGCGATCGCACACAGCCTGAATATTCACTGGTGCGAGTGCTAATTCCATCTGCCCAGTTTCCATCCGGGTCAAGTCTAAAATGTCGTTGACTACACTCATTAAGTGACGACCGCTTTGATGAATTAGTCCGGCGTAGCGGGCTTGTCGTTCGTTTAATTCCCCTAACTGTTGGTCTACCAGTAACCGTGATAATCCCAAAACCGCCGTGAGCGGAGTCTTGAGTTCATGACTAATACAAGCTAAAAATTCATCTTTTAAACGATTGAGTTGAATCAAGTCGGCATTTTTGGCTGCGAGTTCTTTACATAACTGCTGCTGTTCGGTGACATCGGTTCCCAATACCAACCAAAAATGAGCCAGATTTTCGGCTGGCTGCTCATCCAAAGCTTTCAATTCTGGGCTATCTAGGGGAATTTTCGCAAATTGCCAGATGCGCTCCTGGCCGTTTTGTTCTTCAACAACACAAGTACAAGTACCCATTTGGCTATCCAAAAAGCAGCGATTAAAGGTGTTGGTAGGATAAACTGCTGCTTCTTGTCGGTGATTCCAAGTGGGTGCTGTTGCTGGTGATTGTGAGAGTAAATTGTTATGGGGTAAGGCTTCGTGCTTAACCGCCCAAGTATGTTCTACTGAATTTAACTTTAGTTGTGATAATGTGTCGTCTTCACAAGGGGGAACTTTCACAGCCATTTGACTAATATACTCTGGTTGCTTGCTCAAGGCTGGAGACAGAATATTTGCTACTTGTCGTCGCACGTCGTCCGGGTCTTTCAAACCTCCTAACTGCTGCCACCAAGCAGGGTTTTGTGTGACGATTTCACCAGTACTGGTTTGCAGCATCAATGGCCAGGGCAGTTGTTCAAGTAATTTAATTAGTGGTTTGTACAGCAAGGGCTGAAATTGCTGCGTTCTGCGCGATCGCCAGTGAGTTTTCACTTTACTACTAGATGTGTCTGGTTGTTCGAGCGCCACCTTACCAGACGAGCGCAAAGAATTAGAATATTTTTTGCCTGCTGTATTGATGCCAGCTTTTTCTTGGGCTAATAATCGCAATAAACGAGTGCTATCTAACAGCCCGACAAATCTGCCTGCGGCATCAATCAATGTCCAATTAACATTGTGATTAGCTTGGGCAGAATAGTAACGTAAAAACTGAAGAAATTGCTCAACGCGATCGCTTGCTGCTAATATTTGTAATGGCTCAAAAATACTTTGCTTCCAGAGTGCCAGTGGCTGTTGCAACAGATCCAAATATTGTTCTTCTGGCGATTCTGCCAAAAGTTTTTGAGTTAACTGGGCTGATTTTAACAACCCAATCGGTTCTTGCTGTTGATTGACTACTACTAAGCGATCGCACCGTTCTTGCTCAAAAACTTCTAAAGCCGCTACTAACGTACTTGTTTCGCCGCATTTGGGTACGGTTGCGAGAAAGTTATAAAGCGGGTACTGTAGCATTGACATAAGGCTTTGGGGTTATTCTTCCTCTAGCGGCACTTGACTGGAGCATTGGCGATCGGATAGATAGTGTTCGCGCTTACAGTCACATCCTCATCAGCAGATTCATTTCCCCAATTCTGGTTTTAGCTTTGCCGTGGTCGATTTAATTGTTTCAGACATAGCCTTGCTAGTTGACTTTGCCTTTGCCACTTTCTAACTTTGGGGAAATAACCTTACAGGGTTTTACTACTATTGTCACTCCTGATCAAGCGTGACAGCTAAAACAATTATGGCTCCAAAGATTCGCTTTAGAACCTTGAGGAATTATAATGATTTAGAATACGCGCCTACTTTAAGTTAGTTTAAGTATCCTATTTAGGGGTGAAATCAAAAAATCTACATTCTGATAGATATACATATGCGAATCTCGATCAACTAATGCATCCTCTATAACGAACACCTCATCAGCCGCTCAATCAATCTTCCTACTCACTAGTGATTTGTGGTTGTTGAGCCACTGTAGAAATTTGTTTATCTAGAGCGGTAATTGAGAATTGACTAACAACATGATTTATTATTAGTCAGGTTCTCTCAAGTTTTTCTCAAACTTTGTTCAACTTAACCAACTTTGGTTGGAGTGATTCAGCAAGATGTTTAAATATATAAATGCTACTACCTATACTACTTTTCCAACCAAATGTTAAAAAAATTTTAGATAACCTAGATCAGCTAGGCACTGAATTAATATTGAACCCAGTATATGGGTACTGTCTTCAGACTAATTTTGCTCAATTTAGCACATCAACTCTGGTTGCCGCCACCACAGCTAGACTTTACTCCTTACTAAATTGGTTGCCAGCGAATCTTAATCAAAATTTTATAGATAAATATTTTTACGTGTTTGCGTGCCAGCAGCAAAAACCACAACAGGTTTTTCAGCAAATGACTCAAGTGGATCAGCGGTTATTGTTACAACAAATTAAATCTGATTATCGCCAGATTCTTATAGATTACTTTACTACAGACAAAACCTTGAAAGAAAAAATTGATAAATTTATCAATACAGTGTTTTGTGCTAATATTCCTGTGCCTCAAATCATCGAAATTCACATGGAACTCATTGATGAATTTTCTAAACAGCTAAAATTAGAAGGAAGGAGTGATGACACATTACTTGATTACCGATTGACTCTTATAGATGTTTTAGCACACCTATGTGAAGCCTATAGATGTGCAATGTCTAAATAGTCCATTGCACCCATCACCCAGAATATACTCAACAATCACAACCATCAAACAACTATGTATTTTCTTAAATTCCCGAAAATCAGATTTTATTTTATTTCTTATGTTTAAGTTTGGATCTTTATGAATAAAGCCAGAAAAACTTATGTTCTCAAGCTTTACGTAGCTGGGAACACTCCTAATTCAGTCCGAGCATTAAAAACCCTAAAAAACATATTAGAGCAGGAGTTTCAAGGTGTTTATGCACTGAAAGTCATCGACGTAATGAAAAATCCTCAACTAGCGGAAGAAGATAAAATATTAGCCACACCAACACTATCAAAAATCTTGCCGCCACCCGTTCGGAAAATTATTGGTGATCTTTCAGACAGAGAAAGAGTATTAATTGGATTGGATTTACTTTATGAAGAACTGAGTGAAGAAGACTGGGAAGAATCGCATAATAATATTTAATCTAAATTTTTTGATGACAAATTAGTACCTTTAGTAATAGAAAAACTGGGTTAAAAACCCTATTTATGATCAGGCAATGAGCGAAAACGAGCAAAAAGAGCAAAACCAAACACCGATTGGGGGTGTAGAAAAAATTCGGACGATGATCGAGGGCTTTGACGATATTAGTCATGGTGGTTTACCTGTAGGCAGAACCACCTTAGTCAGTGGCACCTCTGGTACAGGTAAAACCTTATTATCCCTTCAGTTTCTTTACAACGGCATTACTTATTTTGATGAACCTGGTGTATTTGTGACCTTTGAAGAATCACCCAGCGACATTATTAAAAATGCTCATATTTTTGGGTGGAATTTACAACGTTTAATTGATGAAGGTAAGTTATTTATTCTCGATGCTTCTCCAGACCCAGAAGGTCAAGATATTGTTGGGAATTTTGACCTTTCAGCATTAATTGAGCGGTTACAATATGCAATTCGTAAATACAAAGCCAAACGCGTTTCTATTGATTCTATTACCGCCGTATTTCAACAGTATGAAGCGGTGGGAGTCGTCAGACGCGAAATCTTCCGCCTTGTAGCTCGCCTGAAACAATTGAATGTTACTACCATCATTACCACCGAACGGGGTGAAGAATATGGGCCTGTGGCTTCTTTTGGAGTTGAAGAATTTGTTTCGGATAACGTGGTAATTGTGCGGAATGTATTAGAAGGAGAACGCCGTCGTCGGACGACCGAAATCCTCAAGTTACGTGGTACAACTCACATGAAAGGTGAGTATCCTTTTACAATTACCAATGCTGGAGTTAACATCTTCCCTCTAGGCGCAATGCGCTTGACTCAAAGGTCTTCTAATGTTCGCGTTTCTTCGGGTGTCAAAACCTTGGATGAAATGTGTGGTGGTGGATTCTTTAAAGATTCGATTATTTTAGCAACAGGAGCTACTGGTACTGGGAAAACACTACTTGTAAGTAAATTTTTACAAGATGGTTGTATCAACGGTGAACGCGCCATTTTATTTGCTTATGAAGAATCACGCGCTCAACTGTCACGTAATGCTTCTTCTTGGGGAATTGATTTTGAGGAATTGGAACATCAAGGATTACTGAAAATCATTTGTACCTATCCTGAATCTACTGGTTTAGAAGATCACTTGCAAATTATTAAGTCAGAAATTGCTAATTTTAAACCAGCAAGAATTGCCATTGACTCACTTTCAGCCTTGGCAAGAGGCGTAAGTAATAATGCTTTTCGTCAGTTTGTGATTGGTGTTACAGGTTATGCCAAACAAGAAGAGATAACTGGTTTTTTTACGAATACAACTGACCAATTTATGGGTTCTCATTCGATTACTGACTCACATATTTCCACAATTACTGACACAATTTTGATGTTGCAGTACGTAGAAATTCGTGGGGAAATGTCGCGGGCAATTAACGTATTTAAAATGCGAGGTTCGTGGCATGATAAGGGAATTCGTGAATATAATATTACGGCTGACGGCCCAGAAATTAAAGATTCTTTCAGGAATTACGAACGCATTGTCAGCGGTGCGCCTACCCGCGTTAGCATCGACGAAAAGGCAGAACTTTCTCGCATAGTCAAAAGTTTTGAAGACAAAAGGAGTACCGATTCCTAAATTTGGTATCGTGCTATATCCCTTCTTCAATTTAGTATCGTGCTATATTCTGTGGTGAAGAAAAGGTTTCTGCCGCTAGATTGATTTTCGTGTGAGGGGATGCGGTGAAAGGACAGCAATTATTTCATAGAAGACAGCAATTATTTCATACTTTCTTACCTGGCGTAACAGCAGCGGTATTAACAACCCAGCCCGCCTTGGCTAACACAGTGAAGATAAGTAGCGTACAACAAAAATCCGCTCCTAGTGTTGTGACCTTAACTGAAAGTCACAACTTAGTAGCCGACAATACACAACTGCCTAAAGCTGCAACCGAGATGTTTCCAGATGCAGTCTCTAATTCTGAGTTAACTGCATTCAATGTGCCTACTTTAAATAGTCAAAGTAATCCAGGTACATTGACAGAAAATACTGGTATAACGCTGGCACAAATATCTCAGAAAAATCCAGTTGGTTTTGCCAATTCGACACCAAATTTAAATTTTTCTCAAAAGTCAGAGCAGCGTAATTCACGCAGAATTCAAAAACAAAGAAAATCAGCTACTGCTGCTAGAGAGAAATTTAGTAATACCTCTGTCAATTCTACTACTTCCCAAGCTTCTGCTATTCAAAAAAAACCTGTTTTCTTATCTTCGATTCAACAATCGGCACAGTCAAAGCCAAATTTAAAAACTCAGTTGCCAATAGCTCAAACAACGGTACTTAAGGGTGCAGGGGCAGCGCAACTGTTATCAGCACGCAGTTGCTCACAGCAAATAGGCATATCGACTACTTTGTCTTTGTACTCTAGAGGTTGTGAGCAGCAAAAATTAACTGGAGAGCTAACGGCACAAAACAATACAGCCACGCCAGAACCTGCGGAAGTAGCACCAGATTCTACTACTGTGCCTAGCACTAGTGATTCTGGTTCCACTCCAATTGAAACAGCACCAGCAGCTAGTCCAACTCCAGTGGAAGCACCTGCAAATGCTCCCGTTCCCAGCAATACTAGTCCTGCTGCTAGTGGTGCTGTCCAAGTTCCCGAAAATCTGATCCCTACGGCTAATCCGCTGCAATTTCCCACCAAAGCAGAGGAAGTCACTGTTCAAAGCAACCAACCGATTACTTTAGAACAGGCTTTGGAGTTAGCAAAAAGGAATAATCGGGAATTACAGATATCGGTATTACAGCTAGAACGTAGCCGAGGAGCTTTACGGGAAGCCCAAGCCGCCTTGTATCCGACTTTGGATCTGAATGCGGATATCACTCGCAGTCAATCAGCTTCTAGTCAGCTGCAAGATACGTTGAATGGACGTGCAGGTTTAAGTTCTAACCAAGACCAACCTAGCACTGGTTTTAATGGTCAAGCCCAGTTGACATATAACATTTTCACTTCAGGAAGACGGCAAGCAGCTATTAAAGAGGCTGAAGAACAGGTGCGTTTCAATGAATTGGATGTAGAACGCCAATCTGAGGAAATTCGCCTGAATGTGAGTACGCAATATTACGACTTGCAAGAAGCCGATGAGCAAGTCCGAATTAACCAGTCCGCCGTGGAAAATGCCCAAGCAAGTTTGCGTGATGCGGAAGCTTTAGAGCGTGCGGGAGTTGGTACTCGCTTTGATGTTTTGCGATCGCAAGTCAATTTAGCTAATGCTCAACAAGATTTAACTAATGCGATTTCCAATCAGCTAATAGCCAGACGACAGTTAGTCACTACCCTGAGTTTGCCACAAGATATTACTATTAGTGCAGCAGATACAGTGCAGTTAGCTGGCTTGTGGAATAGGTCATTAGAAGACACTATTGTTCTGGCTTTTCAAAATCGTCCAGAACTACAACAGCAGTTAGCGCAACGAAATATTAGTGAACAACAGCGCCGACAAGCCCTAGCAGCGAATCTACCACAATTGAGTTTTATTGCTAACTACAACTTGTTGGATCAGTTTGATGATAGTGTCAGCGTTACTGATGGTTATTCTGTTGGGTTGAGAGCTAGCTGGAATTTATTTGATGGTGGTGCAGCACGCGCTAGAGCAGCTCAGGCCAGAACCAATATTGCGATCGCAGAAACCAACTTTGCCGAGCAACGTAACCAAGTCCGCTTCCAAGTAGAACAGGCTTTTTCTACCCAACGGTCTAATTTAGACAACGTGCAAACAGCTAACACAGCCCTAGAACAAGCCAGAGAAGCTCTACGTTTAGCGCGGCTACGCTTCCAAGCCGGGGTAGGTACCCAGACTGATGTGATTAACTCCGAAACTGACTTAACAAGAGCAGAAGGTAATCGAGTCACCGCTATCTTAAATTACAACCGGGCTTTAGCTCGATTACAGCGTGCAGTTACTACCAGGTCATTTCGTTAATTAGTCAATGGTCATTAGTCAATGGTCAATAGTTCTGGCTGAGAGTGGAAATTTTTAACTCTGGACTATTGACTCTAGACTATTGACATGGACTATTGACTATGGACTACCCATGACTCAAGTTACATCTCAAGAAATTGCTTTATTTCGTTCTCAGTTAATAGATGATCCCGTCGCTATGGAAGCACTGGATTTGATTGAAGACTGTGAAGGAGATTTAGAAGATGCAGCTATGACACTCGCTATCAAAGCCGGACAAGAACCAGAACAAGCAAATTCTGAATGGTTGGATGCTTTGGCGAAAAAATGGCGAGCAGTAATTTGTGAATCAGAATTTAGAGAAGAATTGTTAAATAGCTCGATTTTAGAGATGATGGCACATCTCAAAACAATGCCAACTTTCCCCAAAATTTTGGCGACACCAGTTTTAATCTACGTCCTCAAGCAAGGCGTAAATAATTTTTGTGAACCATTGGATACGATTAAGTCGGGAGTAGGGAATGGGGAGTAGCACCTCGACTCCCTTCGACTACGCTCAGGGCAAGTAGCTCAGTACAAGTCGCTCAGTGTAAAGCACTCAGCACTCAGCACTCAGCACTCAGCACTCAAGACTCAGCACTCAAGACTCAGCACTCAGCACTCAAGACTCAGCACTCAGCACTTTTTTCCTGATACCCTGTTAATTAAGGCGAACTTCTTTCAGGAAACTGTTGTTAGATCAATGAATTACCTTGTTGCTGTATTACCAGACCGTATCCAAGCTGAAGCTGCTTATTTAGCACTAGAAAAAGACAGCATCAATAGCACAATCTTAGGTAAGGGATATAAAACTGCTGACGAGTTTGGTTTGATTGATCCCAAAGAGCAAGCTAAGAAGCAAGCAAAACTGATGACATTTTGGTTAGTACCATTCGGCTTTTTTGCGGGTTTTACCTTCAGTTTCATCACTGGGTTAAATACCTTTGCTTGGGCTGGTGAAATTGGTAATCACGTTATTGGAGGATTACTGGGGGCTGGTAGTGGCGCTATGGGTGCTGTGTTCGTTGGTGGTGGAGTAGGGTTGATTACAGGTAGTGGAGATGCGCTACCCTATCGCAACCGCTTGGATGCTGGAAAATACTTAATTGTGGTTCAAGGTTCGGAAACCTTGACTCGTCAAGCCACCAGAATATTACGTCAGTTTGAGCCAGAAAATATTCAAGGTTATGCTGACACATGAAGTATGAAGTATGAAGTATGAATTATGAAGTATGAAGTGGGAAGTGGGAAGTGGGAAATTTATCTTTTAGCTTCCTGTCTTCAGACTAAAGACCATTGACCAATGACTATTGACTTTTAATAATGTTGCCACGAGAAGAACTTTTAAAGGGTGTAGAAAATCGAGATACTGTTGCGCGTGTGATTGATCAGGCGGAGCAAGCGATCAAAACTTGGGAAGTAGTTTTGACGGATTTTTTGTCTCCGCCAGAATTAGCGGAAATTCAACGGGTTTTTAATCGATTAACTGAGGTGCAGTTATTAGCATGGGGCGGATATCCCCAAGCTGAACGCCAACGAATTGCGATCGCTCGTGGAGAAATCCCCTTAGATCAATCACAAGTGGATATTGTTGCTTTAGAAATTGCAGGTAATTTTTTATTTGATACCGCTAGTCACCGTGATTTTTTAGGTGCAATGTTGGGAACCGGAATTGTGCGGGAGAAGACTGGAGACATTATTGTTTTGGGAGAGCGAGGAGCGCAGGTAATTGTTGTGCCAGAAATGGCAGAATTTTTAGAGATGAATTTGCAACAGGTGCGCTCAGTTCCCGTAAAAACCCAACGGATTGAGATTAGCGAATTAAAAATTCGGGAACCCAAGAAAAAAGAATTAACAACTGTAGAGGCTTCTTTAAGATTAGATGCGATCGCCAGTGCTGGTTTTGGGATGTCTCGCAGCAAAATGGTAGATTTAATCGATGGTGGCGATGTGCGCGTTAACTGGAAGGAAATTACCCAAGCTAGTTTTCAAGTCAAATCCGGCGATTTAGTTGCCATTCGCGGTAAAGGGCGTTTAGAAGTAGGCGAAGTGGCGATTACTAAAAAAGACCGTTACCGTGTTCAACTAACGCGATATATGTAAACAAGACTGAATAGAGTAATTTTTGCTGGTGTTGATTTAAAGATGGGTTTCAGCCTGAACGAAATCAATATACTCCCGCAAAGAAGCTTCATTATCAACATCAAGCACTAAAAACTCAGGCAATTCATAAGGGTGAAGTTCAAGGATGCGGTTTTTTAAACGCTCTACTCCTGCTGTAGAAACCTTCATCATCAATGTCACTTCGGAGTCAAATTGCAGTTCTCCTTGCCAAAAATAGAAACTCTTAATCGGATATAAGTTAACACAGGCGACAAGATGCTCTTCTACAAGTAACCGAGCAATCCGTTCTCCGTCTTCTGGAGGCAAGTTCGTAAGCGCAATCTTCATCATAATTTTTCTTAGCTATCAATGCAAAACAGCTATAATTCTTAATTCAGAATCAAGAATTATAGCTGTTTGAAATAGTAATTTGTAATTTAACAGCATAATAGTGTGCTGGATGCTGAGTTAATGCACCCTACTCAGCACTTCTAAACTAATTTGCTACTTCAGCTAATTCAATAACCCGCCCTTCATAGTCTTTAATTAAGAAATTTAAAGGCTTTTGGTTGCGAATTTTGAATTTTAACCCACGGGTTTCTACCCGCAATAAAATCATTTCTAAGCAGTCACGGTCAAAACAAACGTGACGCTGTTGATTTTTGCTACCTAAACTCGCTCCAGTAATAACGTGTAGCTGGGTATTCTTTTTCAGTTGATACCAGAGTCCTTCGTTGGCATTATTCATTGTTTTGCTAGACCAACTGGGACTTGTGGACATATACAAAGGATCTATCGCCGTTGTGCCGATGGTTTGTTCATAGTTGTAATAGTAGTGCAGAGGCACTTCCGCGGCTGGCAAATCGAGCAGCCCTTCGTACAACTGTCGGGCAATTTCCAAATCTGACACCATTACAGTGTGGACTTTGGGCGCACTGCTAAGAAACATCCACATAGCACCAGCATAAGCCGCCAGCAGCATTACCATAATGCCTTGAGTCGAAAACAGACTATCTAAGGGCAGGGATGGTAAAAATGAGCCTAAAGTCAAGGGGGCAAGCAAAAACTGCATCACATTAGCTGCTATAACCATGAACAAATTGAAGATTGTATAAGGGAGCCGCTTCTATTTTTATTGATAAAGACTAAGATTAAGTCTTTGTTTCTAGTGTATCAATACTAAAGTAGTCTGAGCTTCGACAGCAAACAGACCTAAACAAAAATTTTACGGGTTGCACTCTGGGGCTATTGTTATAAACATTAATCTTAACAACTTTTAGCGAAAAGCCTTATGCAAATTCCTCATTTTCCTGAAACAAATCACCCGCTAGTTAAATCGCTGTTTCATCACAACGACCAGGAACTACTGAGTCTCTTTCAAAGATATCCAGAGGCTGGCAAGTACTTTACGGTGATTTTTTGTCGTTATAGCCCAATAGTTTATACCTTAATTCAACATTCGGCGCGATCGCCTGTGCAGGCAGATTATCTATTTGCCCTGACTTGGCGACATATCTATTACGAATTGGGCGGGTTAGATTTAGAAAACCCCCAACCAGGGCAAGAAGGCTTAACTTTACAAAATTGGATCATTAATATTACAGCTTTTTGTATTAACGAGATTGAACTACCACCAACAGAAGCAATTCATTATTCGCTGCAAGCAACTTCCCCGCCTTTATGGTGTTATGTAGAAAAAGCCTTAGACCAATTACCACCGATATTACGCTTGATGGTGTTGATGGCACAAACTTTTCATTGGAGTGAAACCAGAATTGCAGCTTATTTGCAAGCTGAGGGCGAAAGAATTGCCCCTGCCGAAGTAGCCAATTTTCTCCAAGAAGGCTATCGTATGCTAGAGGACAAATTACCTGCTGACATCCGCGCTATCTACTTGGGCGAAGATTTAGTTCCTTCATCAACTACGTAATATCGCTGATATGTATGGTAATTATGCCGCACACAATAAAACTTTTACAGAAACTTTATACTCTAAGCCGAATTTTCACGGGTAAGTTTTATGCAGCAACGGCATTTATTCCCAAAGCATACCGTTTTGGATTTCACTAACACTTTTAACTCTAGAAACTACGGGTTTTGGCTTATTAAGGGTATCACTATCGGGCGACGGGTTGATAAATTCCCATTTTTTAGTTTTTTCTTTTTACTTGTTACTTTTTTATTAACTCCAATTGCTGCAAATGCCAGTGATATTACTCAACAACTTCATCGTCCTTTAAGCAGTTCCAGTTGGCAATATTCGAGAGATGAAGCTGATAGTTTGCTGCGGATTGGTGAACAACAATATCGCTCAGGAAATGCGGCTAAAACTATCGACTCTTGCTTACAAGCTTTAGATATTTATCATTCAATTGGTGATGTAAGAGCTACAGGGTTAACTTATGAATTATTAGCTAAAGCTTATATTCAACAAGAGCGTTACAAAGAAGGGGAAGATGCTTTACGCCGACGATTGGCGATCGCACGCGATACCAAAGATTTTCAAGCGCAAATTTTTGCTTTAAATAATATCGCCGCAATTCTCCTGCAAGAAGATGAAACTGTAGCAGCAGGACAGACTGTTCAAGAAGCATTGACAATTGCTCAAGGGGTAAACAATATCGAAGGTCAAGGACTTTCTTTGAGTAATTTAGGTTTAGTGGCTGCGAGATTGGGTGAATACAATCAGGCGATTAAACTGTATGAAACTGCTTTGACTTATCGCCGTCAAAAAAATGATTTAACTGGTGAAGCCAACACTTTGAATAATTTAGGTGATGCTTATCTGGCTGCGGGAAATTATCAAGATACAATCGGCGCTTATGGATTAGCAATGCGGCTGGCGAGACTCAATGGCGATCGCACTATTCAATTACGCGCCATTGATGGTTTAGTAAAGGCGCATACTTCTGTGGGACGCAATGAACGCGCTTTTGAATTACTCCAAGAGCGTTTAGTTATCGCTCAAGAATTACAAAATCTCCCAGAACAGTTAAAGTCGTTTGAATCTTATGCTGAGTTCTACGAGCATTTAGGTAATTATTCTACTGCCAAAAATTTTTACGAAAGAGCAATTGCGATCGCCAATACTCTAGAAGATACTAAACGCGAACTTGTATTAAAAGATAGATTAACAAAGTTGCAGAAAAAGCGAAATTGATGTTCACGGGATTGGTTCTTACCAACCATTGATTAAAATATGCGTTGAAAGACAAGATCCCCGACTTCTTCAAGAAGTTGGGGATCTATTTTTATTTGATAAAAAATATATAGCGGTTATAGAATCAGTGAAGTACAAGAAGAAATAATTAACCGCAGATGCACGCGGATGCATGCGGATAGAATTTGTGTGATTGCCCTACATTGACTGCTACTGTGTGATATAAAAAAATAAATATAAATTAATCTAAAAAATACTAATTAACGTAGGAATACTCAGTAATTTTTATTGTATAAATACCTAAATTAATCAAAATAAATATATTTATTGAGCAGGTTGCACTATCCCTGATTGTTTACAAAGTAAATAAAATTAATTATGCCTTTAGATTTAGAAAGATTTTATCAGGCTTGCAATCCTAGTCGCCCTTTGGTAATGGGAGATGCAAGCGATCGCCGCTATTATATCGATTTTGCGGCGGTGCGGGGTGGCAAAATCATTGAGGCTTTGCTGCGGACAATTACGCGCATTTCGCCTGATACTCCCACTTGTCAATTGTTTACGGGACATTTGGGTTGTGGAAAATCGACAGAATTGTTGCGGTTAAAAGCCGAGTTAGAAGAGCAAAAATTCCATGTGGTTTATTTTGAGTCTACCCATGTCTTAGAAATGGCAGATGTAGATATAACAGATATTTTATTGGCGATCGCGGGTCAAGTGAGCGAAAGTCTGGAAGCCAATAAAATCCGGCTCAAGCCGAGTTACTTCGCCAAATTATTTACAGAAGTTGTCGATTTTCTCCAAACACCAATTGACTTGGGAGTGGAAGGAGAATTATCTGTGGGGATAGCGAAAATTACCGCCAAAACTAAAGAAAGTCCCCAACTGCGGCGACGCTTAAGAGATTATCTCGAACCGCGTACCCAAAATATTTTGCAGTCAATTAATAAAGAACTACTAGAACGCGCCAACAACGAACTGAAGAATCAAGGTAAAAAAGGTCTAGTCGTGATTGTTGATAACTTGGATAGGGTAGCGATTCGTCCTGTACCATCGGGGCGATCGCTGCCAGAATATTTATTTATTGAACGTGGTGAACAATTACGTAAACTGGCGTGTCACTTAGTTTACACAATCCCTTTATCTTTAATCTTTTCTAACGATAGCGCCGAACTGCAACATCGTTTGGGTGGTGGGGTTGCGCCCAAGGTTTTACCAATGATACCTGTGCGTTTGCGTTCTGGGGAAATATTTAACCAGGGGCTATCACTGATGCGACAGATGGTGTTAGCTAGGGCTTTTCCTGACATTGAAGTGAGCGATCGCTTAAGCTTAGTTACAGAGATATTTGATAATCTGGAAACTTTAGATCGATTGTGCTTAATTAGCGGTGGTCACGTCCGGGATTTACTAGGGTTGCTGTTCGACTGCTTGAGAGAACAAGATCCACCTTTTGAGCGCGACTGCGTAGAACTAGTGATTCAACGTCAACGAGACTACCGCGCCCACGCCATCGACCCAGAAGAATGGGAACTAATTTTTCAGGTGGTAGAACAGCAAAGAGTTGGTGGTGATATCGCCTATCACGCTCTTTTACGTAGCTTATTTGTTTTTGAATATCGTGATCATCGAGGTGCTTGGTTTGCTGTCAACCCAGTTATCGCGGAGACGCAAAAATTTCAATCATGGTTGAACACACACAAGCAGATATAAAATCAGCTAACGAGCGGGCGTTGCGGAGTTTAAGCAGAGCGATTTCCCTGTCACGGGGTCAATTCTCTGTAGTTTTGGTGTGTTGTAACTACCGCGTCTTGCAAGCGCAAATACTCCAACAATTAGAAGCGTCTGCATCAAGTTCAATCAAGCAACTAGTTATCCCCCAAAATGCGAGAAGTCTTTACAGCACAATTCATATTCAATTGCGGAGTGATGAACAGCAACCATCTGCATTGAATATTTTGGGTTTAGAGTCCGTCGAACGTATTGATGATTTACTCAGTTCTATAAATCAAATTCGGGATGAATTTCCCAAGCGTCACCCATTCCCAATGATTTTTTGGGTGAATGATGAGATATTGCAAAAAGTAGTGCGGTTAGCACCAGATTTTGCGAGTTGGGCGGCGACACCAATTCGGTTTGAAATGACGACAACTCAATTGCAAGATTTTTTACGCCAAGAAACAGACTCGTTATTTGCGACAGTTTTACCTACACAACATCAAGATAATTCAGGTACAGAGCAATATTCTACCTTAGAGCAAGTCTGGGAACATAACGATGAACTTCATTTTGCTATTAAGGAATTACGACATCGGGGAATTACTTTAGAACCAGAATTATACGCCAGTTTAGAATTTGTGTTTGGGTTAGATAATTATGTGAGCGATCGCATTCAGCGAGCCATAACTCATTTTCAACAAAGCTTAAAAGTTTGGCAGCAATTAGCATTAGAAAATGCTACAGAAAATTCTCTCCAAACAATTCCAAATACTTGGACTACGGAATTAGATATTCTCAGTAATCACACTTCGCCGTTAGTCCGCCAAGGTGTATTACTTTATTATTTGGGATTATGTTATATCCGCCTCGCCGAGCAAAATCAAATTGAAAACCGCCGTTGTTGGGATGAATCTAAATCTTATTTACAGCAATCATGTAATGTGTTGCAGTTAGCGCAGAGACTTGATATCGTTGCCGAATTTATTAGTCAACTTGCTGAAGTTTTAGAGCATCTAGAAGAGTGGTCAGAGTTACAGACGGTAGCGCAAAAATCTTTAGAATTGCATCAAATTTATGGTAGTCAAATTCAACTTGCTTGTGACTATGGTTTTTTAGCACAAGTAGCTTTGCAGCAGTCGCGGTGGATGCAGGCAAGTATTTTAGCCCATGTATCTTTACTAAAATTAGGAGAAGCTCAAAGACAAGGCGCTACCCATCAATATTTATTTCCCTTATTGCTAGCGCAAATTTATTATTTAATTTTAGCCGAAGCCCAACAAAGTTTAGGCGACCATAAAATTGCTAACGAATATTTAGATAAAGCGGCGAACGAACTACCGAATGCGTTAGAAAATAGCGCCCATCAATATAATCCCCATCGTTATATTCGCTTATTACGGACGCTGCGATCGCTTTACTTTGCGGCTGGGCGATATTCAGAAGCTTACACTATCCGACAAAAACGGCGTTCTGTAGAGCAACAATATGGCTTTCGCGCTTTTATTGGCGCGGGACGCTTGCAACCCCAAAGACAAGCAACTAACCCCGCCTTGATGTCACCTTCTGGTACTAGCAGCGTCGCCTTAGAAATTGCTGCTTCTGGTCGAGAAGGCGATATTAATAACTTAATTGGCAAAATTGGTCGCACCGACCAAAAGTTGATGGTCATTCACGGTCAATCAGGTGTAGGTAAAAGTTCCACCGTCAGCGCCGGACTAGTACCAGCCTTACAAAATCGTACCATCGGCGACCAAATTGCTGTGCCTGTAGTTATGCAAGTTTATACAGATTGGGTGCGAGAATTTAGTAAAGCTTTAACAGCAGCGATGTCGCAAATTCAGGGAGAAGAAGCCTTAGAAGTACCTGTATCTAACCTCAACATCCCGCTCACTACCGCTGATATTTTGGCAAAATTAAATGAAAATGCGAATAAACATTTAATTACAGTTTTAATTTTTGACCAATTTGAAGAATTTTTCTTTACTTGTAGTCAGCAAATAGAGAGGAAAAATTTTGATAGATTTTTGCGAGATTGTTTAAATGTTTCCTTTGTGAAAATAGTCTTTTCTATCCGAGAAGATTATTTACATCGCTTGTTAGAATTTAAAAATCTGTCAGCCTTAGAAGCAATTAATTATAATATTCTTGATAAAAGTATTCGTTATCAATTGAATAATTTTTCCCCCGAATATGCCAAAGTTATCATTCAAAAGTTAACAGAGCGATCGCAAATGAATTTAGAACCTGCGTTAATTGATGCTTTGGTGGAAGATTTATCAGCAGATTTGGGCGAAGTCAGACCCATTGAATTACAAGTTGTCGGCGCACAACTCCAAGACGAGCGGATTAATACTTTAGCGCAATATCAACCATATCGCCCGAATAAATTAATTGAGCGTTATATTAAAGAATTAATCAAAGACTGCGGCCCCGAAAATGAGCGAGCCGCTTTACTCGTTTTATATTTACTCACAGATGAAACCAATCAAAGACCTTTTAAAACTCGTGCCGAATTAGCTACAGAAATTTCGGAACTAGAAGATGCAGGTAAATTAGAATTAGTCTTAAATATTTTGGTGAGTTCTGGGTTAGTTGTGTTATTTCCTGATGTGCCAGAACGCTATCAATTAATTCATGATTATTTAGTAGATTTGATTCGTTACTTGCAAGAACAAGAATCGAGTTTACAAGCTAAACTTGATCAGTTACGCCGCAAAGTTGATCAAAGTGAATTTGAAATTCAACGACTCAAAAGCGAACTCCAACAAAAAAAGCAACAAGCTAGACTCCCAGAAGCTCAACCCCAGCAAGGGTTAGATTTAGTTACAGAACTGCGAGAATTACGCAAGCGCGAAGAACTAAGTCAGGTAGAAATTGAACAATTAAGGTCGGTGCTGAAAGAAAAAGAATTAACAGCACAACTAGCAGAAGCTAAAGAAACACAACAACTCAACGAAACGCGATTAAATCGTTCTCTGAAAGTGGCTTTGTCAGTAGCATTTTTAGCTATCTTTGGCTTATCAATTTCTGTCATCACCGTTTTAGATAGTGAAATTAAAACCCTGAGTGTTTCTAGTGAAGCTTTGTTTGCATCTCAAAAAGGTATCGATGCTTTAAAAGAAGGAATCAAAGCCGGGAGGAAATTACAACAAGCCTTATGGGTAGACCCCTCAACCAGACAGCAAGTACAAACAGCGTTATACCAAGCAATTTCGGGAATCAGGGAGGTTAACAGGTTAGAAAGTCATACTGGTGGGGTGAATAGTGCCGTATTTAGCCGCGTTAGCCCTGGGCTTTGGCAAAGCGATCGCTCTTTAATTGTCTCCGGTAGCGCCGATAATACAATTAAACTCTGGCGGGCTGATGGCACTTTACTCAAAACTCTGTTGGGACATGAAGATATAGTCAATAGTGTTAGTTTTAGTCCCGATGGACAAATCATCGCCTCTGGTAGTCAAGACATGACCGTGAGATTATGGAGCCGAGAAGGTAAATTACTCCACACCCTCAAAGGTCATACTGCTGTAGTTAATAGCGTTAGTTTCAGTCCCGATGGGCAAGTTATCGCCTCCGCCAGCACCGACAACACCATAAAATTATGGAGTCGTGACGGTAAATTACTCCGCACCTTAACCGGACACCAAAGTTCTGTTTTAGATGTTGCTTGGTCGCCCGATAATCAAACTCTGGCTTCTGCTAGTGCTGATCAAACTATTAAGCTGTGGAACCGGGAAGGTAAATTACTGAAAAGTTGGCAAGCAAATGATGATGCTGTGAAAAGCCTAGCTTGGTCGCCCGACAGTAAAACGCTTGTTTCTGGCAGTTTAGACAAGACAATTAAACTCTGGAATCTCCAAGGTCAACTCATCAGAACTTTTTCCGGTCATACAGCAGAAATTACCAGTGTGAGTTTTAGTCCCGATGGTCATACAATTGCCTCTGCTAGTCTTGATCAAACTGTAAAGTTGTGGAGTCCACAAGGTTTACTGTTGGGAACTCTCAGAGGTCATAATAATTGGGTGAATAGTGTGAGTTTTAGTGCTGACAGTCGGACTGTGATTTCCGCTAGTCGTGACAAAACTGTCAAACTTTGGCGCTGGGATGATGTGCTGTTACGTAACCCCAACAGTGACAAAGCCGACTGGATTACAAGTATCAGTTTTAGCCCTGATAGCCGCAACATCGCCGCCGCCAGTCGAGATTCCACTGTCAAAATCTTGAATAGCCAAGGGCAAATTTTACGCACCTTCAAAGGTCACAACGGTCAAGTTTGGGGTGTGGCTTGGTCAAGAGATGGTCAAAAAATTGCTTCTAGTAGTAAAGATAGAACAGTCAAGCTGTGGAGTCGTGACGGTAAACTACTGCATACTTTTACAGGACATCAAGATACAGTATTGGCTGTAGCTTGGTCGCCTGATGGTCAAATTATCGCCTCAGCTAGTAAAGATAAAACAGTCAAGCTGTGGAGTCAGGATGGCAAACTGCTGCACACTTTAACAGCACATCAAGACGCTGTAAATTGGGTGGATTTTAGTCCTGATGGTCAATTATTAGCCTCCGCCAGCGATGATAAAACAGTGATGATTTGGAATCGGGATGGCAAACTACAAAAAACTTTAAAAGGTCACAACCGTCCAGTAAATGGTGTGGCTTGGTCGCCCAACGGTCAAACTTTAGCTTCCGCTAGTATTGATAGCACAGTAAAAATTTGGAGCCGAGACGGTCAACTACTCAATAATATTTCGGGAGACGGTGATAGTTTCATTAGTGTGAGTTTTAGTCCCGATGGCAAAAGGATCGTAGCGGCCAGCGAAGACAAACTCAAGCTATGGAACCGTGATGGAATATTACTAATTGCACTCAAAGGCGATAAGGAAGAATTAACTAGTGTGAGTTTTAGCCCAGATGGTCATACTCTGGCCGCAGGTAGTGGTAAAGGAATGGTAATTTTCAGGCCTTTAGCAGATATTAAACTAGAAAATTTGCTGAGGCGGGGTTGCGATTTATTACATGATTATTTGCAGACTAATCCTAAAGTCAGCAAGAGCGATCGCGCTTTATGTTTTAGGCAATAAATTACAAATTACACCTTTCTTACCCCTAAAAACTATCAAGGTGTTGTATTAAATTTTTTATATAAACTTTACATAAATATTGCTAAAGAACAATAAAACGCGATAAAAGAAATTTAGCTTTAAAAGCTACAGCAAATAAACGTCAAAAAAATTGATTTTAATTATATGATCCAAAAATCTCTCGCTGTTGCAACCGCAGCATTGGCACTTATGTGCAGTGGTTTGATAAATAAGGCTGAAGCTTTTAGCATTACTCCTGATCAAAATAACCCAACATTTATTCTGAATGAAGAAAAAAATTCCTTAAAGGCTATCAGAGGCTTAGAAGTTTTAGGTAAAAAGTATGACGTAAATTTTGTTACTGGAACTTTTGAAGATTTATCGCCGATAAACAGAGGAATTACAACTTTTTATGTAAATCAAAGCGATGCTCAAAAGGCAGGTACAACTCTTTGGCAAACCTTAATTAATTTCTATGAATCATCAGATAATTTATTTTCAAAAATAGAAGATATTGACGGAAACTTATCTCATCAATGGAATATTCCCTTTGTTGTTAGTAATGGTCTTGGCGCAGGTTGGTGGCGCGGAGTAATTGATGAGCATAATATTGGTTTATTTCCAATAGCACCAATTAATGCTTCAACTTTCTATTTTACAGAACTAACTTACGCTAACTTTCAGGCATCAACTGGGGCATCTGTGCCTGAACCTCTAACTATTATTGGTAGCTTGACTGCGGCTGGCTTTGGTATTGCCATCAAAAGAAAATTTGTCTCTATGCACCAGAATTAATACATACTAATTCATCATTTGTAATTAACGTGAATCTTTCAATAAGACGCACGTTAATTCTATTGATAAACACTTTGCCCAATTGGGAGATTTTGAGTTATCAGAAATAACCAGAGAACCTATGCTTTCTACACCTAATCACCGAAAAATTGTAACTTTTTCGGTAATTATTTTAAATTCACTGAGTTGGCAATTTTGGATGTTCCTTTGAGTATTTTGCCACTATGCCAGAAATTTCTGGATTGTAAAGTCGCAGATAGTTCCAATAGTTACCAAAAACTTGGCGGACATAATTTTTGGTTTCATCAAAAGGAATTTCTTCCACAAATTCATCAGGGTCTTCTTTGGGAAGAGTTTGCAACCATTTAGAAACATTACCAGGGCCAGCATTATAACTAGCTATAGCCAGCAAGGAATTATTACCATACTGCTGATGAGTATAATCTAAATACAATGTACCTAAACTAATGTTGTCATTGGGAACGGTTAAATCAAAGTTTTTACCATCCAAATTATTTTTTGAGGCTATCCATTGACCTGTGCTGGGTAGTACTTGCATGAGACCGACAGCACCAGCAACTGATTTAATTTTCGGCTCAAACCGCGATTCTTGACGAATTAAACCTGTAACTAGTAAGGGATTTAGTTTACGTTCGGCAGACCATTTTTCAATTTCTTTGAGATAAGGAAAGGGATAACGAGCTTGCCAGTAAGTGATTTGTTTACTTAAGGTTTGATATTCGGCTTTTTCTTGGGCTGTTTCTCTATCTTCCAATTTAGAAATAATATCTATTCCCGAAAGATTTTCGCCCCTAGCTAGACGCATCAACCCTTCAGTAAATTGTTCGGCAACTGTCGGCTGCTTTTTGTTGAGAAATTCCGTTTCCCATTGCAACCAAGCATCGCGGTCTTGACCTAATAAATACAATTCTTTGAAGGTATCTGAACCGGCGGTTGGAACTGGGCGCTGGCGCTGAACAACTTCCGGATTTAGGTCGCGTACATTGTTAAAGTTGCCGACATTTAGCCCCAAAATATTAGCCGATCGCCAGGCATAATAAGACTGAGGAAACTGGCTAACTACATACTCAAAAGCTGTTTTAGCTTCTGGTTGCTTGCCGAGTTTAATAGCCCATTTCCCTACCCAGAACCCGGCTCTGGGAGCCAATATGCTGTTAGGGTTATTGGTGGTAATTGGTTGCGCCCATTCCCAAGCGGTAACATAATCTTTGGCTTTGGCTTTATCTAAGGCAATCTGCCAACGATATTCTGCCGCCTCATCGGAGTTTCCATACTTGCTAAGAAGTAAATCCCAGGCTTGTTGCGCCGATTTTTGATCGTTCAGACTAGGAAGAATTTTAGCCTTGGTGGCTAATGCGGTGGGGGCTTGTTCTGGAAATTGCGCTATGACTTGATTGAGATATGGTATGGCATCTTTACGGGTTTTGGCGGTGTCTGCCAAACGTAACAATGCAGTTCCCGTTTCTTGAGCATCGGGGAATTGTTGTACTAATTGTTTGTAGGTAGCGATCGCTTTTTCTCTATCTTGGCTTTGACCACCTATTTGTAACCCTCTTCCTATCCGGTAGAGTGTTTGGGGTGTTTTTGGGGCTTTAGTATAAGCGATCGCTGCTTTGCGAAATTGTGTATTTTCCCAATAAGCTGTGCCAATTACCTCCCAATCGGCGGGTTTGAGATTTGGCAGTTTCACCAATTGATCTAATATCCCAACTATTCCTGGCTGATTGTAGGCATATTTCGCCAAGATTAATTGTAAATTTGGCTGTTGGGGATTTTCTTGCAAGCGTTTGCGAATAATTTCCCAGGTGAGGGGATGGGAAGGAAATTGCGCGATCGCCCTATCTTGAGTTTCTGGCTGACCAATTAAATACAATGCTTTCGCCGTTGCTGCTTCTTTGGGGTAGACTTTTAGGACTTTTTGGCGCAAATCGGAAGCTTTGCCTTGTTCACCTAACATATCCTGTGCTTGGGCTTGTTTTAGCAAGATGTAGGGTGCTAACACAGGATAGTCTTTTTCCAATCCCGTCAATAAATCTAGGGCTTGTTGGGCATCTCTGGTTTCAAGTAAATCACTGGCTAAAAGATAACGAGCGCGATTGCGGTCTGCTGAAGCCGAGCCTTTAGCGATCGCTTCTAATTTTGCGGCTCTTTCCACTGGTGATTGTGCTACCAGTGGAAACACAGCAGATTTGATTTTATTTGCTTCTGATAGCTGTTCTGACTGATTTTGACTAATTTTCAGCCATTGTGCTAATGTTTTGCCAATCTCTGGTGCTGATACCATTGCCCCAGCCGAAAAGGCAAAAACTGCTGCGCCAATAATTAAAGTAACCTGGTTTTTTTTGAGTTGCTTCAGCATTGATACCCGCTGAAAATTTTTAATTAATTTTTGAAACTCTAGCACTGTTAGCTAGAACTGTTGGCAATTTTTAATTTTTGCGACTTTCTAATTTTACATAAGGATTTTCCATAATACATCCCTTTTCTTGATTAACAGTCACACTCGATACAGAGTCTGGATTTGAGGAATTTTTTGTGGCAGTTTATCCACAAAACCCTCGAATTGTAACTAGTACAAAAAGGCTGAAGTATGAAGTCTGAAGTATGAAATGAAAAAACCATCATAGTAAGCTTTTCAGCAATTTATCGTGGTTGCTTTATGTACGCCTTACTGTACTAGTGTTTTCTCAATAGAGATCGCGGTGTTGTGGGTGAAATCGCTGCTTATCTATCCCTCGGCGTAGTCGAGACAACCGAGCCTCAGATACAAATTTGGCAGTGACGCGGCTGACGATGGCAAAGTGCGATCGCTACCATCTCCCCAAGCCGGACACACAAGAAAATTAATCAAATTCATCACAGACCCTCATGCGATTGCATCAAACAAAGAAAGGATGAGAATCTATCTTGTCCATGCCCAATCATTTGGTGCTTCTAGAAAAAGGTGTATATTTGGACAGTTACAGAATTTTAAAAGATCACAGTAAGCTTTTTGAAATTACAGCTAATTTGACAATTTATTGCCGAAATTAGCTGCTCTTTTTTCTGGTTGAAAAATTAGCGATGACTGTGCAGTTAAAGTCTTTTGAGAAGCAAATTCCTGTAGGGACTGATTTGACACCTGCTCCTACTACTAAAAAATCCCGTTACGTTCCCTTACATCATCGACGCATTCTCTGCATCTTCCCTAAGTACAGCCGTTCTTTCGGCACGTTTCATCATGCTTATCCATTGATGGGTAATGTTCGGGCTTTTATGCCACCCCAAGGAATTTTGATTGTGGCGGCTTACTTACCGCCAGAATGGGAAGTACGCTTTATTGATGAAAATTTGCACCCAGCCAAAAAAGCTGATTATCAATGGGCGGATGTGGTGATTGTCAGTGGTATGCACATCCAAAAACCGCAGATTAATCAAATTAATCAACTTGCTCATCAGGAAGGCAAAATTACTGTTTTGGGCGGCCCTTCTGTGTCTGGCTGTCCAGAATATTATCCTGACTTTGATATTTTACATTTGGGTGAATTAGGAGATGCTAGCGATCGCATGATTGAGTATCTCGACCAATATCACCAACGTCCACCACAACAAATTCGCTTTGAAACCAAGGAACGTTTACCTTTAAGCGAATTCCCGACTCCTGCTTATCATTTGGTGAATCTAAATCATTATTTTCTGGCAAATGTGCAGTTTTCTAGCGGTTGTCCTTATCGCTGTGAGTTTTGTGATATTCCCGAACTTTATGGTAGAAACCCGCGCATGAAAGCCCCAGAGCAAGTTTTGGCGGAACTGGATGCGATGCTTGAATCTGGGAATATCGGAGCAGTATATTTTGTTGATGATAACTTTGTGGGCGATCGCCGCGCCACGATGCAGCTATTACCTCACTTAATTGATTGGCAAAAGCGCAATGGCTATCCGATTCAATTTGCCTGTGAAGCTACCCTTAACCTCGCGCAAAGTCCAAAACTGCTGGCGATGATGCGCGAAGCCTATTTTTGTACGGTATTTTGCGGTATTGAAACCCCAGAACCAGAGGCGCTGCACTCGATTTCTAAAGATCAAAATCTCAGTATGCCAATTTTAGAAGCTATTAAGGTTTTGAATAGCTATGGTATGGAAGTCGTATCAGGCATCATCATCGGGTTAGATACAGATACACCAAAAACCGCAGACCGCATCCTCGAATTTATTCGGCTGTCGCAAATTCCGATGTTGACAATCAACCTACTTCATGCGTTGCCCAGAACTCCTTTATGGCGGAGGTTAGAAGCAGAAGGAAGAATCGTTTTTGATGACAGTCGGGAATCAAATGTTGAGTTTTTGATGCCATATCAGCAAGTTGTAGAGATGTGGCAACGTTGTATTACCGAAGCATATCAGCCAGAGTTTCTCTATCAGCGGTTTGCCTACAATATGGAACATACTTATCCAAATCGCATCGCTGTACCTAACAGTCCCGCTCGGACTTCCTGGGCAAATATTCGCAAAGGCTTAACTTATTTAACTAATATTTTATTGCGTGTTGGTGTATTTGGTAACTATCGCCAAACTTTTTGGAAAATGGCTAAACCTGCACTCAAATCAGGGAACATTGAGTCCTTAATTCATGTTGGGCTAGTGGGACATCATTTAATTAAGTTTGCCCAAGACTGTGCCAAAAACCAAGAATCAGCTTCGTTTTATTCCCAAAAAATACGTCCTTAGCTGACACTGATCAGTTGTTAAACATTTATAGAACTATAGCAATCCTAAATCATTTGTGAAATTCTCTTTCTTCTCTTTCTTTGTGTCCTTTGCGTCCTTTGCGGTTCGTTAAAAAGAATATTTTTCACAACTCAGATAGGATTGCTATAACTATCTCTGGCGGTGAGTAGTGAAGCTGATGCAGCCGCGTTGCAGGTATATAACGATGCTAAAGCCAGTGGACAAACGGGAGGATTAGATGCTGTAGTTGAGGAAATGGGGCAAAGGTTTGCGCGTAAATCTCAAAAAGCCAAGCCGGAAGCAGCAGCATTGTAGAAAATAACTCGACAGTTGCACTTGTAAGGTGCAACGTTGAAGCTCAGAACTCGGATGTTGAAGTAAATTACTCGACGTTTCGTGTTCTGAGCTTGGTTTTTGGAGTAAAAAGCTTGGCGTTTTGAGTCCGGATGTTGAAGTTTCGAGTAAAAAGCTTGACTTTCCGAGTTCTGAGGACAAAGTTTCGAGTTCAAAGGTTGAAGGGTGAAGTTAACAGAGCGATCGCGGTTTGGGTTGGATGGGAATTTTGGGGATGTAGGATTGCGATCGCCTAACTTCATTGATTTATAATGTTTTACTTTATCTGGGGAAATCACATATTCTATACTAATTAGTATTAGTCTAAATTTGGCAGTTAAAAAAATGAAATTAGCAAATATTAATGAAGCAGAAAGTAATCTTTCTCAATTAATCGAATATGCCTTACAGGGTGAAGAAGTAATTATTAGTCAAGCTGGTAAACCTTTAGTTAAATTGGTTCGTTATTCTCCTAATACTACTCACCGAATTCCAGGTTTTTGGGCTGGAAAGGTAAAAATGGCTGATGATTTTGATGTGACACCCAATGAAATTATTAATGCTTTTATGGGTGAATAATGAATTATTTATTAGATACACATACATTGTTATGGTGGTTAGATAATGACAACAAGCTGTCTACAGAAGCAAAACAAATTATTGCTAATCCAGAAAATGTAATTTTTGTTAGTGCAGTTAGTGCGTGGGAAATTTCCATTAAAAAAGCAATTGGCAAGTTATCAGCACCAGATAATCTTGCAGAAGCAATTTCGGTGAACTGCTTTGAAGTACTTTTAATTACCATCGAACATGGTTTGAAAGCTGGAAGTTTGCCAAATTATCATAACGATCCTTTTGATAGAATGTTGATCGCTCAGGCCATGAGCGAAAATTTGATAATTATTAGCAAAGATGCTCAGTTTAGCCAATATGGTGTAAATGTTATTCCTGCTTAGGTTAATTTATGGTAATTGAAAGTAGCATGGGCGCAGTCCGCCGCAGGGATCGCTATTAGGCTTTGATGGGTATTTGGAAGTTTGAGGAGTGCGATCGCCTAACTTCACTTGTGATGCTATCAATAGTAGAGATAATCTGGAAATATCTTCACTGTTGACGCTGAAATACAGCATTGATGCGATTAAAACTGTGTTTATACTTATAAATTTGGCTTGTATATATGGGAACTCTAAATCAGAAACCCATACTGGAGATCAAGGTCTATGGCCAGGAGTCCTGTAAGTGCAACGCTGAGTGCAACAGATAAGGATGCGTTGTTGCAAGCGATCGCTACAATCAAAGAAAAGCTACCATTTTTAATTGATTTGAGTAACGAAGAGCGCAAAGCTTTACCCAAGATGGGAGATAAAAGCCGCGCCTTTGTTAGTAAAGCATTAGAGGTAGCGACACAGAACCCAGAGTTTTTACCACGTTCTTTTGACTTAGACGAGATGCGAAAGGATGTGCAATTATTTGAAGCGTTGTATCCATTATTGCTGGCGTTGACTCAGTTGCAAGAATTGGTTGATGATACTTCTCTGGCGGTGGGTAGTGAAGCTTATGCAGCCGCGTTGCAGGTATATAACTATGCTAAAGCCAGTGGACAAACGGGAGGATTAGATGCTGTAGTTGGGGAGATGGGGCAAAGATTTGCGCGTAAATCCCGGAAAGCCAAGCCTGAAGCAGCAACGTTGTAGAAAATAACTCGACAGTTGCACTTGTAAGGTGCAACGTTGAAGCTCAGAACTCGGATGTTGGAGTAATTTGCTCGGCGTTTCGTGTTCTGAGCTTGATTTTTGGAGTAAAAAGCTTGGCGTTTTGAGTTCTGAAGTCGAAGTTTCGAGTAAAAAGCTTGACTTTCCGACTTCTGAGGACAAAATTTCGAGTTCAAAGGTTGAAAGATGAAGTTAAGAAGGCGATCGTATAAGCAATTTATATTAAATGTCTAATTCGCAATAACACATCACTAAGAGTTTAGTTAAGTTAGTATAGTAAAAATATTTTCTGTCTACTCTCAGTAAAAATGCCAAGTCAAGATTACGGCTGGAAAAGGTTTTGGTGTCCTCGTTCAAGTCAGATTAAGTTGTCTTATGATGGTTATCTGTGTGACCCCGAAGTTGAGTGGGGAAACATCTATAATCCAGACTTAGTGACTTTTGAAGCGATATCAGCTTTACCATGTTTAGCACTTCTGGGTGAGCCAGGAATTGGCAAAAGCCGTGCTTTAGAAACTCAGCAAAAACAAATTTTCCGTAAAATTCAACAACAAGGTGGTCAAGTACTTGCGCTAGATATCCGTTCTATTGGAGATGAAAAGAGATTAGTTAACAAAATCTTCAACAATCCAAAATTTAATGAATGGTTACAAGGTAATCATCAATTACATATTTTTTTAGATAGCTTTGATGAGTGTTTATTACGTATAGATACATTAGCCACACTCTTGATTGATGAACTTAAAGAGTATCGTGATGAAATTAACAGATTAAATCTGCGTATTGCTTGCCGGACAGCAGTTTGGCCAGCCATCTTAGAAGAAGGATTAAAAGAAATTTGGGATAAAGATAATGTAGGAATTTATAAACTAGCTCCGCTTCGCCGTGTGGATGTTAGTCAAGCAGCAAAAATTGCTGGTATCCAAGATTCTGAAGCCTTTTTAGAAGAAATTAATAAGAAAAATGTTGTACCTTTGGCTATTAAGCCTATTACATTAGAGTTTCTTATCAAGACTTATCATCGCCACGGTGGGAAATTTCCTGATAATCAAAGGCTACATGAACTTTATTTTGAAGGATGTCTCTGGCTTTGTGAAGAACGAAATTCAAGCCGTGTTTCATCAAAATTAAAAGGAGAACTTGATAGGCAACAGCGTTTAATTGTTGCCGCTAGGATTGCAGCTATTACAATCTTTGGTAATAAATCTGCTATTTGGACTGGTATAGACTGGGGTGATGTTCCAGATGATGACGTACTCAAAGAGAGAATATGTCACGGAACAGAAAATGTTGACAGTAGAGACTTTGAAATTAAGCAAGAAACTGTTGACGAAGTTTTAGACACTGGTTTATTCTCATCTCGTGGTGAGTTAAGCCGTATAGGATGGGCGCACCAAACTTATGCTGAATTTCTGGCTGCATGGTATCTCAAAGAACGTCAGATAAAATTACCTCAAATACTAAAACTTATAGTTCATCCTGATGATCCTGAGAACAGGATTATTCCTCAGTTGTATGAAACAGTGGCTTGGCTAGCTAGTCTTTTACCTGAAGTATTTCAGGAAGTTATGAAAACTGATCCTCATGTATTACTGCAAAGCGATGTTGCTACTGCCAGTGATAATGAGAAAGCTTCTCTAATTGAATCTCTTCTAAAACTACATAATGATGAAAAATTAACTTACCAATATAATACTTGGCTCTACCAAAATCTAAATCATCCTAATTTACCTGATCAGCTTCTACCTTATATTTGCTATTCAACAAAGAGTATTAATGCACGGAACGTAGCAATAGATATTGCAGAAGCCTGTAATGTCAAAGATGTACAGGAGTATCTTGCTAATGTTGCTCTTGATCCTCAGCAACATTCTTGGGTTCGCATCAATGCAGCAGAGGCTGTATGCAATCTTGGTGATGAGAAAACCAAAGCAAGATTAAAACCTTTAGCAGTTGCAAAAATCAAAAATGACGTAGAAGAACAGCTAAAAGGTTTTGGACTCCGAGCAGTTTGGCCGGTTAACATTACAGCACAAGAACTGTTTGACACATTAATACAACCAGTATCTCAATCCATTGGTGGAAGATATCAAGCCTTTATAGCAAGAGAGCTTGCAGAACATCTTCAAATATCTGATTTACCAGTAGCTTTAAGGTGGCTAGAAAAGCAAATTACTAGACGCGATTTACACTATCCTTTTGGAGCGTTATCAGATGCAATTATGTTGAAAGCTTGGGAGCATCTCTATGAATCAGAAATTCTTGAAGGATTCGCTAAAATAGCTTACTTAAGACTGAAGAAGCATGACGAAATTATTGGTAACATAGATGAAACTGAAAATTCATCATTTAAACAACAGTTAGAAGTTGACGAATGTAAACGCCGTCAACTAATAGAAGAAATCATTTCGCTCTTACCCGATTCGGAACAAGAACCTCTGTGGTTAGCTGGATATAGTGAATATAGTTCGTTAACCCCTTTGAAACAAGATTTCTCATGGCTGTTTCAACGTTTACAGTTATCGGAATCTGAACGTGTACAAAAGATTTATGCCAAGTTGATACGCTGGAAACTTGATTGGAATAATTCAGATCAAGTCAGTACTGTTATTACAGCTAGTCAGCATAATTGTAGTCTGAAAGCAGAATTTGCATTAGAGTTAGAACCTATGGAGCTTGGTTCTCCCAGAGCCGAACAAGCAAAGGTGAGCTACCTAGAACTACAAAATTTGTTAAAGCCTCGTGAAAAAAAACCTTTGCTAAAACCACCTCCAAAACAGAAAGTAGTTGCAGCGTTAGAAAGAATTGAATCAAGTCATCCTGAGCTATGGTGGCAAGTGTGCGCCGAAATGACTCTCATACCAACCAGCACTCGTTACAACATCGATAAGATTTTTGAACCAGATATAACCAAACTTCCTGGATGGGGAGAAGCAGATACAGATACGAAAGTTAGGATTATCAAGGCAGCAAAAGCTTATCTTGATGCTGGAGAACCAGAAACTCAAACATGGCTGGGAACAAATAATTTTTCTCATCCACCATTTGCTGGCTATCAGGCACTGCATTTATTGTCAAAGCAAGAGCCAGACTTTATCCCAACTATTTCGTCTAATATATGGGTAAAGTGGATACCAGTTATTTTAAGGTCTATAAGTTTTTCTGACAGAAATAAAGAAAAGAATAATGAACATGAACGCGAAATAGTACGAACAGCATATCAAAGCATTCCTAATGAGTTCATAGAAACACTGATAGTTTTGATGATGCAACACAATTATCAGCCTCGTACTTTTTATCCAAATGATGTTTATCGTTTAACTAAAAATTTATTGGATGAACCTCTTGCAAAAGCAATAATTAACAATGTCAAAAATGAAGATTTAAATGCTGGTATGTTGGAAATTTTATTGGCAGATATCTTCACTGAAGAAATTGATGAAGCTAGAGCCTTTGCGGTATCTTTAATTTCTCCTTCAGTGCCTATGTCTGGGGAAGCAAGAGATAAAGCAGTCGTAGCTGCTCGTACACTTATACTTCATGCAGACAATTTTAGTTGGTCAATTATATGGTCAGCGATACAGCAAGATTGTGAATTTGGTCGAGAAGTATTGAGGTCTATCGCGTTCCAAGCTGCCGCCGACGGTGAAATTGAACAGCATTTAAAAGAAGAATATGTAGCCGATTTATATATTTTTCTTGCCGAACAATACCCAGATATTGAAGAGCATCAGCATGAGTCTGAAGAAATCATTGGTATACAAGCTGTAATAGTAGGAGAAATTGATGATGTCAAGATGTGGAAAAACTATATTCCGCAGCGTCTACAAGAACGTGGTACTGTCCAAGCCTATGAAGCACTTCGCAAAATTATCCGTGAGCTTCCAGAATTAAAAGACAAATTGCAATGGAGATTACTAGAAGCTGAGACTTTAGCTCGTCGCCAAACATGGCAACCATTTAAGCCAGAAGAGATTCTCCAAATTGTTAGTAATAAAATAGAATCTCAAAGTACACAGATTCAAGCAAATTATCTAATTATGCAAGAACCAAGCAACCCAATCATTAACTTCAATAATAATGTAAACGCTGCTAATATTAACAGCACTATCTATGGAGATCAAATTCAACACAATTATGCTCAGGAAAAAAACTTAATAGATGCGTTTGATGAAATCCAGCAAATTTTCAACCGCCTTACAGAGAATTACCAACCCTCAACTGAAGTGGAGAAACAAAGAGTTGTTACAGCAGCAGTGGAACAAGTAAAGCAAAATCCAACTTTGATGAAACGTGTAGAACTTGGAGGAAAAGCATTCATATTTGAGGCACTTCAGAAAGCTTCTGATCAGTGGTGGGTCAGCCCATTTGTAAAAGCAATTGAGGCTGGTATTAAAGGAGAATAAATTGAAGTCATAAATGAGGTGATTGTCCATTCAATCACCATCATTTAACCTCAGAACTCAAAAGTTCCACTTCATAACACCAAATTCCGACCTTAGAACACCAACATCCGAGCAAAAAGCTCGAAACTTCGTCTTCCAAACTCGAAGTTTCACCCTTATAACACCAACGTTGCACCTCAGAACTCGAAATTTCACCTTCAGAACTTGAATCTTCGCCTTCCGAACTCGAACATCCCACTTCAGATGTCAAAGTGTCGAGCAAAAAACTCGGAATGTAAGTTACAAAAGATATAACTTGATGGCAAAAGGGTTAGACAATGAGTGAAACTCAAACCCAATTACCGACGGACGTATGGCTTCCTGCTTCTTGGCCAGAATATTTGCAGGTAATCACTGAACTACAGACTGATAAAGCAAAAAGTTATTATTACAAAGGATACATGAGGCTGGAAATGGCTCCAGTTAGTTTTGATCATGGTCAAGACCATGTGATCATTATATTTGCGGTGACTCTATTTGCCACACTGAAAGGAATTTTAGCTACAGGTTTAGACACCACAACTTTTCCTAAAACAGGAATTCAGGATTGTCAGCCTGATGTAGCGTATTATCTCAGAGAACGCGCTCAAAGCATCCCATCTGGTACAGGAATTGTCAACCTTGAACGCTACCCTGTACCAGATTTAGTGATTGAGATTGCAAAAACTTTTCTACTTGATGACTTGGGAACAAAACGCTCTCTCTACGAAGAATTAGGCGTTGCTGAATACTGGGTAGTAGATGTGCAGAATGCTCAAATCATTGCACATACTATGGCAGATCAGGGTAGCAAACGTATTCAAGAATCACAAGTTTTACCTGGACTGGTAAGGGCAATTTTAGAAGAAGCCTTACGCCGTAGCCGTGAAATGAATCAATCGGAAGTTTGCGCTTGGTTAATGTGCCAGTTTCAGCAATAGAAGAGTTAAAAGTTACAGTTTGGTACATTGGATATAAGAAACCCCGCTTCTATTCCTCTGCTCTACAAGGCTATAGTGTACAAACAAGTCTAATTACCCCCCTTAATCCCCCCTTGGAAAGGGGGGAAATTGTTCCCTCCCCTTTACAAGGGGAGGGTTAGGGAGGGGTAATCCAAGAACTGGAACTCATTTGATAACTTGTGTGTATACCGTAGCCTTCACAAGGAGGGTTAGGGAGGGGTAAAACTCAGAGACTCTTTGAGGAGAGTTTGATCGCACTCATCTTAAAACATTCTGGCGATCGCTCGACTAACTGGCACAAGTTGAGCCAACATATACTGGACTTCTACCAAGATTTAAGTATATACCTACACGGCTGCTGCTTATGTCATCTTCCCCAGAGCGTCCGTTAAAACTTCACCTCACCCTACCATCTTCCCATCCGCAACTCTTAGAAGGATTGGATTTATGGCTGCGCTTAGGTTTGATATCTGATGCCCAAGTTAGGCAGTTATGTAAGGAATATCTCACTTGTTTAGTAGTGTTACAACCGCAAGTCGAACCGGAACCAGTTGTAGCGGTTGCAACTCCCAAACAGCCAGCAAAACCATTAATTGCTTATTCGCCAGCACCGCCAAAAAAACCTTCTCAACCCAATTTCGCCACGAGGATGTTGCAATCTTTGGGGGAAGAACTGAGTGTGCGCTGGCTACTATTTTTAGGTGTGTTTTTAGTAGTGCTGTCCTCTGGGGTATTGGCTGCAAGTCAATGGGAAAGATTTCCCGCTGCGGGACAGTATGGAGTTTTATTTGCTTATACTTTGACTTTTTGGGGTTTCAGCTTTTGGACTGGGAGACAAGCAAACCTGAGATTAACAACTCAGACGTTATTGATTGTCACTTTATTTTTAGTGCCTGTAAATTTTTGGGCAATGGACAGTTTTGGGTTGTGGCTGAATCCGCTTAACTGGTTGACAATTGCGATCGCTGCTCCTACCCTGACTTATATTACAGTTTTACTGTGCAGCAATCGTACAGTTTTTCCCAACTCGCGCACGAGAAAGTTACCGCTAATTAATATCCTGGCGCTGAGTTATTTACATTGGGGTTGGAAAATCACAGTCTTTCCTTTAATTGCTGTGTATGCAGCGATGATAGGCACAACTTTACTAACTATCTATTACATTCATCGCCAGCAACGCAACACTGGAAAAAATCAACTTAGTTTATTTGCCACCGTCATTGTTTACTCGTTAATCCTACTGCTGTCACGGGCAATTTTTGTTGCTGGGGTAAATGTCACCCAACTAGGGTTAGCCATTGGGATTTGCGGTTGGTTGATTACTTGGTTAGTACAGCAGCAGGGGGTAGAAGGAGAAAGATTTACTGAAACTTCTTCCCACTCAGCACTCAGCACTCAGCACTCAGCACTCAGCACTCAGCACTCAGCACTTCACCCCGTTTGGGAAATTTTAGGTAGCCTTTTACTCTTCCTCGGTTGGGCTGTGGCTGTAGCAGATTATCCGGGACAAGCTTTGGCTGTGAGTGGTTTGGCTTTGTGGTATGTAAGTCAGCGTTTGCAGAGATATAGCCTCAACGTTGATTTAGCAGTGTTGTTTGTGGTTGGCTTACAGTCGATTTGGCAGGGTTGGCGAATAGTACCACCAGGAACGCGACAATCAATCATTGCAATTGCTACGAATCTCACGCAGGCGCAAAATGAACCTTGGGCATTGCTGAGTGTGGCATTATTTCCTTATTTAATTTTTATGGTATGGCTGTGCGATCGCTTGCGTCATGCCGAGAAACGAGATTTGGCAAATTTCGGTGAAGCATTAGCGGTGATGTTTGGCAGTTTTTTAACTGTCATTGCCACAATTAATCCTACCTTGCGATCGCTAAATCTAGTTTTTTCAACTATTACTTTGGCTGTTGTCAGCAAACGCCGTTCGCCATCTTCCACGCCTTTAATCTACCTGACTCACTTCATCGGGATACTGGCACTTTTCTCAGTGATTGATTTGTTACTACCAAGTCTCCCGAATTACCTCTGGGCTGGTGTTGTGTTAGGCGTGATGGTGGCAGAATGGGGATTTAGTCTCGGCAGTGGTGTATGGCAACGTAGTGCATGGAACATCGGCTTAGGACTATCTCTCGTCAGTTTTATTCTTTTGTGGGTAAATCTCGTTTCATCTTGGGATAGTGCAACTTTGACTCAAGAATATTGGGGAGTAATGTGGCTAGTTACACCTTTATCCCTGACAATTTTAGCCATTCGCACCACAGCACAACGTCGCACTACAAGAAGTTTCTTGAGTCTTCTGGCTGTAGCAATGGCGCAATTGCTAACTATTTCCCTCCCAGGAACGAGATTAATCGGTTTGGCTGTGGGTGCATCGGTAATGTATTTCAACACCCGCTATTTAAGAAATCAACCAACTGCGGGATTCACCATCGGTTTAGGACTGAGTTTTGTAGCGGCGTTGCTGTGGGAAGGGATAGCAGGATTACCCCGCCTAGCTATTGCAGGTTGGTTAGTCGTAGGTGCGATCGCCTCTTTTAGTTTATGGTTAATGCGAAAATTACTACAACAACGCAACCATGACTTAGCAGGTATATATGCAGATGCTAGTGATAAATGGGCGATCGCTGTATGTTGTACTGTACTCTTAAGCCTGACAATCCACTCATATTTAGTTTATGATGCCGTCGTTATCCCCGGAGTTTGGTATTTAGTCGCAAGTACAATCACTTTACTCGCCATTGTTTATCGTAGCTGGCGTGAACCAACAGATTGGGCCTTTTACGGTATTGGTTGGTGTGTAGAATTATTCATCGCCGAAGTATTGAGCTTTGGTGAACATTCTACAATCAAAGTTGCGATCGCCAATATTGCTTTAGGTTTATTCACCCAACTTTTAGGCGAATGGTGGCGACGAAGATATCATCCCGCCAAACTTCCTAACAGTTTACATATTCTGCCCTTAGTTTATGGTGCATTGAGTGTTGTCCTGCGGTTAAACGTTTTTACCGAATGGACTGGTTTATTTACCTTGGGTGTAGCCTTAATCGTCATTGGTATCGGGAGACGACACCCAGACTTCAAACCTCTACTGTACTGCGGCATTATTGGTGTATCAATTTCATTTTATGAATTATTGTTTTATCAAATGTCCCAAGCTCAAGGCGGTGCATTTGGTGATGGCTTAATTGCTATGTCTGCTTTAGGGACAAGCATCATGCTAGTTTACAGTAGATTAGCACCGTGGTTGAGCCAATACTTACGCCTCAGCTTGCCAGAAATCCAAGGTATTGCTCATCTGCACTGGGCTTGGAGTAGTGTATTATTAACCCTGGCCATTGCCGTGCCAATTCAAGCTAATCGCCTTGTCGGGTTGGGTACAGGGGGATTATTAATTATGTATGCCATCTTCCAAGGACGAGGTAATAGTAATACACCACGGGTTTTTGGCAGAATTACCACCGAAGAGATGTGGGTTTACCTCGGCTTATTAGAAGTATTGGGAATGCGGGTTTATTGGCGAGAAACCGCCGTGGGACAGTGGTTAGCCGGGCCGTTAGTACCTTGGAATGGTGCGATCGCTTGTGTGATAGCCTACTTTTTATACAGCTTACCCTGGGAAAATTGGGGTTGGTCAAAAAGACCTTGGCAACTCGCCGCCTACATTCTGCCATTAATCATTTTGTGGGAAACCAAACTGCAAGTTTACCCCATAACTCTAGTCATTGCGGCTGCATTTTACATCATCTTAGCCAAGGTGAGTGAGAATATCCGCCTGACATATATCACCGTTGCCTTAATTGATTGGGCAGCCTGGAAATGGTTACACCAATTAAATATTACTGATGCTTTGTGGTATTGTACCGCCGTTGGACTCTCTCTGTTATACATTGCCCAAGTTGATCCACAACTAAAACTGCCAGAATATAAATCATCTCGGCACATTGTCCGGCTGGTAGGTATCAGTTTAATTTGCGGATGGGCGGTGGTGTTTCATCAAGATATAGTCATCATTCCCGGAATTTTCAGCCTCATCGCTATTTTTGCCGGATTAGCTTTACGTATTCGCGCTTTTCTGTACGTTGGTACAGGTACTTTTTTAATTACTAGTATTTACCAATTAGTAATTTTCAGCTTACGTTATCCCTTTTTAAAATGGATTGTCGGTTTGTTAGTTGGCATTTTACTAATTTATATCGCCGCTAACTTTGAAACTCACCGCACCCAACTTAATAGCCTACTTCGCAACACAAACGATGAATTTCAAGAATGGGAGTGATAGCAATTCGTATTTACTCAGGGACTTCCAGAAAATTAATTATCCAATTATCTGCTTCAAAACAACTGTCTTCCCCCTGCTCCTTGCCCCCTTGCCATGAACGTGATTGTATATTTTTTAAATTGGAATTCCCTTGGAAGTCCCTCAGCAATCAATACTCAACGAATGATAGTCTAAGTGAGGAATGAAATATTAAGTTAAGTTATCCATGACTGCTGCTGTTCTGTTAGAGAATGTCTTCAAATTTTACAAAAATATTCCTGTAGTTAATGATTTATCATTTGCGATCGCACCTGGAGAAATCTTTGCGCTACTTGGCCCTAACGGTGCAGGTAAATCAACCACAATTCGGATGTTGACGACATTAACCAAGCCATCTCAAGGACATATAGAAGTGGCTGGTTATGATGTTGTCAAACAACCAATACAAGCAAAACAAAGCATTGGCGTTGTCTTGCAGCAAACTAGTATAGATGGTGATTTAAGTGTTTGGGAAAATATGGAAGTGCATGGGCGGCTACATCGTATAGCCAACCCACAGCGACAACGACTGATTAATCAGTGGCTAGAGTATGTGGAACTAGCAGACAGAAGAGATGATTTGGTCAAAACTCTGTCTGGCGGGATGAAACGACGATTACAAATAGCCAGGGCTTTACTCCACCGACCACAAATTTTATTTTTGGATGAACCAACTGTCGGACTAGACCCCCAAACTCGTCGCCGACTTTGGGAGATTATTCGGGATCTCAACAAGCAAGGGATGACAATGTTACTCACGACTCATTATATGGATGAAGTCGAGTACTTATGTGGAGCTTTTGAAGCTGCTGGGCCAGGACGCATTGGGATTATGGATAGTGGCAAACTTATATCTTTAGGAACGCTCCAACAGTTGCGTTCTGCTCACGGTGAAGGTTTGGTCATGAAACAATTAGGAATCACCGAGGCGGGTAATGAAAGCGCCCGAAGTTGGGAATATCTATTTTTCCCTACTTTAGAAGAAGCAAACAATTATCTAAATCAACAGCCAGATAAAACCGGAATGATGGTGCGTCCCTCTAATTTAGAAGATATTTTTGTGGAATTAACTGGACGACAGTTAGATTAATTTCAACCTCCTAACTCGCGCAACATTGCTTCTACTCTTTCAACCCCATCAGCATTATTTTGGCGTTGGTATAAGCTACGAGCTTTTTGTAGTAAGTTATTTGCTTGCTTTGTCTGGCGACGTTGTTTAAACATCGCCGCCATAAACTCATATATCTGCGGATTGTTGCGATCTATGTTAATAGCTTGCTCATAAGCCCAATTCGCTGCTTCATAGTCACCCAAACGAGCTTGGGTGACTCCCAATCCCAGATAAGCATTAATATTGTTACGGTTTAGCTGAATGGCTCGACGGTAAGCATCTCTGGAGCCTTTAGTGTCACCCAAATTACCTTTGATGTAACCGACAGCATAAAAGAAATCGCTATTATCAGGGTCAAGACCCAATGCCCGACGATAAGCAACTAAGGCAGCTTGATAATTTCCTTGTTGAGCGTACAAGTAACCCATGCCAGAGTATACTTTAGCATTCTTGGGGTCTAGGGCTGCGGCTCTTTGATATGTAGCGATCGCTCCATTATAATCACCAGCATCAACTTGTCTACGACCTTCCTCAAACAATTCCTTTAATTCTGGGTTTTTGGCTTGTGCAACTAATACCTGAGCTTGAACTGTTGAAGGAATCGTAACAACACTACATCCTAATAAAAGAACACTAGCTATAAGTGATATACGTTTGTACACAGTAAATTTCCTGAACTTCTAGCAATCTTTTTTCTTGTACATTAAAACAAAAATATGGATTTTTGAAAACTGTATTTATTCTGTTTTACGAAATATTAATAATTTTTAAACTGTCCTGATGTAAATTACACAAATTTTCCAGAGTTTCTACTGAAAGATATATTTTCTAAGTATTCAATATTCCGTATACTCCTCATCTTAATCTGTAAATCATTAAATAGCCTACTTAAGTCTTTTTTTGTGAACAACTTGATACTTGCTTACCAATTTTGCAATAGTATTTTAATGTTAAACCGCAAAACAATAATTGCCTGTATAAATTTTTATCTTGCTTTCAAGCACTAAGTTTAATTTTAAGTAAGCAGTTACCCTAACGGACTTCCAATTAAAAAAATATCCAATCATGAGGGTAGCAGAGAAAGCCGAGGAGCATAGGTGCATAGGGAGAAACAGATTCTGATCAATATCTTTGATGGTTAGTAGTTGAATAATTTAATTTCTGGAAGTACCCAATAATAACAATCTCAGACGTACAATATTTCTTGACCTGCTCACCTATGTGATTAACCTATGATTTTAACGACAACCGATGTGATTCAAGGTGCAGTGATTGATTCATATTTAGGAATTGTAACTGCGGAAGTTGTTTATGGTAGCAATTTTTTACGAGATTTTTTTGCCAGCATTCGAGATGTAATTGGTGGACGAACTGCTAGCTATGAACGTTTATTTGAAGAAGGTCAAAGAAAAGCACTCTTAGAATTAGAACAACGCGCACAACGATTAGGCGCAAACGCAGTCATTGGTATTGAAATCGATACAGGTACAATCAATGTTGACCAGTCCGGAGTTTTAATGCTGATTACGGCAACAGGTACCGCCGTAAGAATGCGTTAGTTATTTCATTTTTTACTGACAAATATTCAATAATATCTTAAAAATCGCTAATAAGTAATTCTGGCATAAATAAAATTACTTATTAGCGGTTGCTAAAATAGCAATTAATTTTGTCTAATTATTTATTATCTAGCTAGATTAAAAATTCTAAATTTCCTCCGTAAATTTGATATTAATTCATGTTTTCTACCTATTCTTACTCTAGATAGAGAAAACAAGTCTTTCTGTTGATAGATATTAAAAATTGAAAATAGCAATTTAATTTTAACGTAAGCATCAATATAGCAAGAAAACTTTACTAAAAAATAGTCAAGGAGCAAATAAACTATGTCATACGTAAATCGCACAGGTGACGATATTGTTACTGATCCAGCGGTAGTAAATAGAGTCAGTGAGTATCATGACCGTGTTCGCTGGGGCCCGATAATTTCTGGGGTGTTAATTGCTTTAGCTACGCAGTTAATTTTAAGTGCATTTTTTGCAGCGATTGGTGCAGGTAGAGTAGCAGATTCTGGCGCACCTCGAACAATAGCTCCTGATGTGGCTGGTAATGTAGGAATTTGGTCAACTGTAGCTTTGTTACTGTCACTATTTGTTGGGGGATGGGTAACAAGCCGTGCGTGTGGCCCAATGAACCGCAATACAGCTTTGCTAAATGGTGCAATTCTTTGGGCTACCACTTTGGCGCTGAGTTCTTGGCTATTAGCTAGTGGGGTATCTGGTGCTTTTGGAATTGCGGCTTCTAATGCTGGAGAAATTATCAACCAAGTACAACAACCTGGTGGTTTAGCAGTACCACAAAACGTACCTAATGTAACTGCACAACAAACTCGTGAGGCTGCTGCGGCTACATCTAGAGCTTTATGGTGGTTTGTTCTTGGTTCTTTATTAAGTTTGGCTGCTTCATTAATAGGTGCTATTGCTGGTGTTCGCAGCCCTCGGACTAATACTTATCGTTCTTAGAAAAGATTTTATTTCATATAACAGTCCTAAATCATTCATGAACAAAAAGCTCACCGACTTTTTCAAGAAGTCGGTGAGCTAAAGCTCTGTCACCTGTTCCCTATTCCCTGCTATATTTTCCTATCAATTCTGCTTGTGCTAAAATATGACCTTTCATTGCTGTTAAAACTTGCTCTTTCGTCGCACCTAGTGTCAAACCTAACTTTTTATCTAAAGCATAAAGTTTGAAAAAGTAGCGATGAGTTCCACTTGGTGGACAAGGGCCGCCATAGCCAAGCTTACCAAAATCATTTTTTCCCTGTATTCCTGGCAAATTTAGGGATGTAATTTGTTCAGGTAATTGACTAACTGTAGCAGGGAGATCATAAACCACCCAATGCACAAATGTTCCTCCTGGTGCGTCAGGGTCATCTACAATTAGTGCTATGCTTTGTGTATCTTTTGGTACGTCGTTCCAGGCTAAAGGCGGGGAAATATCATTACCATCACAGGTATATTTAGAAGGAATTAAAGCATTAGCATTAAAGGCTGTGCTTGCTAGTTTCATGCTTTTGATTTCCTGATGAGATTGGTTGCGATCGCTTGCAACAATTTTGCTATTACTAGGATGACTACAACTGATCATAGTTAATCCTAATAATCCAACTATAGCGATGCTGTAACCTATTAAAAATCTGCCTTGAATCATAATTAAGACAGGTAATTTTTGTGAGCTAAAGTTAGCATTTAATCAGACAAAAAGCGATCGCGGCCAATATGCACTTCCCACTCCACCACTCTGGCGGAGTCTGCTAACATCCCTAGTGCTTACGCACTATACAAATTAAGCATAATGTGTATTACGGTATTTGGTCGTTTCAGGCGCTTCGCTTCACCCTGAATTATTCCCTCATTTGTGATCGCTGGGTGCTAAACATGGTTAAACTACCCTAGTTGCGTATAGTACTAATGTACGATGCCTAAGTCCTAATCCCATCTTTCTATGCGTTACCTACATCTTTCTTTACAATCTTAAAATCCTTACTCTATAGGCATCTTAAGGACTAAAACTTTAAGCCTGCTTGACAAATAATCATTTATTCTTCTCGCTAAAACAGTGTTTTTCTTGAGAATGAAAAACGAACGAATCAGGGTTCTAGAGACGTGAGTTAATACTCTCGAAATGTTAAGAAAGATGTTTATAATGGATAGCTTTAGCACGAGGGCTACTTTTGACAATCGCTTGAGCCTGTTCCAGATTCTCCGCCTGAATTACCCAGGGCATCCAAAGGACAGGGAAGGGAGAAATAAAAGTTCCAGAGAGTTTTTGCGTAAGTTTTAGCAATTATAGCGGTTCTTAACTCACTGAGGTACGGAAAAAAAGAATTAACCGCAGAGGGTACGGAGAAACGATAGTTTGAGAGGTGCTTTGCGTAAGTCCTAAGTATAAAGATTGTATGAACTCCACTCTTGATTTAACAATGATAAAAGCAGCGGATATTTATAATATTTTTTTATATTTGTTTAGTATATTTTCATACAGAAACCAGTTTTTCAGCACAGTAAGAGAATGTGTTTTCATCAATAAACAAACGGAATTTCATCAGATATCACTTTTTTCATTAGTAAAATAAATATTTCTGATAAAATATTAAATTTAAAATGATGATTACTTTTAACTTGATTATAATTTTACAAGAATTTTTAATTTAAATTTATGGTAAAGATATTTATCAAAATTCGCTAAAGTGATCTACTAGTAATAGTGTGTATTCAGCAAAACTAAATCCTAAAAAACCCAATTAAACAATATATCTTAGGAAGAGTTTTTCAATTAATGATGAACATATTTCTAGATAAATTGGGACGATAGTATCATCCAAAAATTTTATGGAGCTTGCAATCCAACAATTACTAATTCAATAAATCCACTATAGTTCCGCTTGCTAGGCTCATAAGTCAATAAAATTTTTGCAATAACTGATTTTTGTGTTGATACACTTGTAAAATTGGCTTTTTAGTGAATAAAACAGCTTACCTTTTCATTTGGGATTTAAGTGGTTTTAGAAAGTTTTGCTACCTACAAGAGTAATTTCCAAACCTGCTCTTACATTAAACCAGTCTTGTCATAGAAAATAGAGGATTTATATGCAGCTAAATCAACGTGGTGTAACAGTTTGGTTAACTGGTTTAAGCGGTGCTGGCAAAACTACTATATGTCAAGCTTTGGAAAAAAGATTGCGTGAAGATGGTTACAAGTTAGAAGTTTTAGATGGCGATGTAGTACGTACAAATCTGACAAAGGGATTAACTTTTAGTAAAGAAGACAGAGATGAGAATATTCGTCGTATAGGATTTGTGTCTCACTTACTAACTCGTAATGGTGTGATTGTTTTAGTTTCAGCCATATCTCCTTACCGTAGTGTGAGAGATGAGGTACGTAACAAGATTGGAGATTTTATCGAAGTTTACGTAAATGCGCCTCTCAAAGTTTGTGAAGATCGGGATGTTAAGGGTTTATATAAAAAGGCTAGAGAAGGCCAGATTAAAAACTTTACCGGAATTGATGACCCTTATGAACCACCTTTGAATCCAGAAGTTGAATGTCGTACAGATAAAGAAACTTTGGAAGAAAGTGTAGAAAAGGTTTTATCTCAAATAAAACAACATCTAGACAACGGACACGAAGTTCAAACAAAACTCTTGTCACTACAGGGAATAGGATGATAAGAATTTAGGCAAAAATCTAAAGCGCCTCAGCAATAAAATTTTAAAAATTAACAGCCATTTATAATGGTTACAGGAAGCAACCATTATAAATGGCTGCTTTTTCATTATCAGGACTTACGCACAGGTCATGAAAAATATAACCACAGAGATGCAGATGTCACGGGGGAATGAGATTTTAGCAATTTGCCTTCTCGTTGTTGAGCTTTGGTAAGTAGTAGCTCAACTCCTGAACATCTATAAATCGCTAATTACCACTTCAAAAATGAAGCTTCAATTCCTTGCTCTCGCCTAATTTTGCTATCTTTCTCAAACCAATTAATTATTTGCTGTGTAGTTAAATCTTCAATACTCACGTTGTATTCTTGAGCAATTTGCTGCAAGAGTTTTTGTGATGAAATAGTCAATCTTGTTAAAAACTTTTCTGGGGAAGATAGTAAAGCAGCATCAACTTGTGCTGACTCTTCCAAGGTTAAAAACTGTGTTGATGGTTGTTGAGATGGTAAATCCATAGAAAAGTATGAAGTGTGAAGTATGAATTATGAAGTATAAAGTTTGGAATCATCTTATACCAAATCATCATACAACTAGCCTGCGTTCAGCTTTGCCGTTGCCGATAGGCTAGGAAGGCTTTGTTTTTATAGCCCTAGACTTCCAGTCTCTTGGTTTTATATGCTTAAGTGTTGTTTATCTTTTAGCCTCTACCATTGGTGCTGAGTCAGTATTTTTCTTAAAATTTCAGACTTCAGACTTCAGACTTTATAAATTAATTCTGTTCTTGCTTGCGAGCCTGGACTAAATAGCCACAGCGATGTTCACCGTTGATAATCCAGTGGGTACGCTCTACTATACAGTCTGGCAGTACAGCCGCAAACATTTCTAGTTCATGGCCACAAACGCTAGGAAAAGACTCAGCAACGTTGGAAATTGCACAATTATGTTCTATTAAAACAAAGCGATCGCCCACCCTATCAGTCGGGTGATCATCATCTGGTTCCACAGAGTGATATTCTGCCATGAATCCTTCAGCTTTGCGTAACTCAACTAAAGTTTCCACCCGTTGTTTTAAGGAACCTTTACCCAAGCGATCGCGGTACTCTTGGGCTTTGCGTTCCCATTGTTTTTGTAAAATTGTTTTCATTTTGTCGTGGCCGACGGTTTCGGCTAAGGTATCCAGCAGCGAAACTGCAAATTCGCCGTAACCATCACCAAAGCGATCGCTCACTGTCCGATGCAGGCGATCGCGTCCCTGACGGCTTAACTGATAAATATGCTGTGGTCGTCCCATTCCCGCCTGCGTCGTTGAGGCGTAGACAATCAATTCTTCCGCCTCCAAATCTTTGAGATGACGACGAATCGCTTGGGGGGTAACATTTAAAACTTCAGAAAGCTCAAAAGCGGTTGCTTGTGAGTGTTTGAGCAGATATTCGAGGATCTCTTGCTTGGTTGAGGACTGCTGGGTAGTCGCCATCGTCGTCCTAAATTTTTTTAAGAAAATTTGACTTTAACAACATCATTGTTGTTAATCTAGCGTAAAATGAAGATACATTAAACAACATGGATGTTGTTTTATTCTTCATCCTTATTGTAACAGCCGTGTAAACCACTCGGTAAAGCGAGACCGGCATCGGCGAGAAACCAGCCCGTCTTCCATCCTTCAAGAGATCCCATTTCGGAACACAAGAGATTATTACAGATGAGTGCCACTGTCAAATCCCTAGTTAACCAACCATACAAGTACGGCTTCGTCACCGAAATTGAAGCCGATACAATCCCGCGTGGACTCAATGAAGACGTTATCCGCTTGATTTCCGCGAAGAAGAACGAGCCGGAATTCATGCTGGAGTTCCGTCTGAGAGCCTATCGCCAGTGGCTAAAAATGACAGAACCAACATGGCCTAACGTCAACTATCCACCAATTAATTATCAGGATATCATTTACTACTCTGCGCCAAAGCAAAAGAAAGAAAAACTCAACAGCTTAGAAGAAGTAGATCCGACACTCCTGGAAACCTTCGAGAAACTAGGTATTCCCCTTTCTGAACAAAAGCGCCTGGCAAACGTCGCCGTAGATGCAATTTTTGATAGCGTTTCTGTCGCTACAACCTTCAAAGAAAAATTAGCTAAAGATGGCGTTATCTTCTGTTCCATTTCCGAGGCGCTGCGGGAACATCCAGAGTTAGTCAAGAAATATTTGGGTAGCGTTGTTCCCATTGCAGACAATTACTTTGCTGCTTTAAACTCTGCTGTATTTAGCGATGGTTCCTTTGTCTACATTCCCAAAGGCGTGAAATGCCCAATGGAATTGTCTACCTACTTCCGCATCAACTCTGGTGATACGGGACAATTCGAGCGGACTTTGATTGTCGCTGAAGAAGGTAGCTACGTTTCTTACCTGGAAGGTTGCACTGCGCCGATGTATGACAGCAACCAACTCCACGCCGCAGTAGTAGAACTTGTGGCTTTGGATAACGCTGAAATTAAATACTCCACAGTGCAGAACTGGTACGCTGGCGATGCTAACGGTAAAGGCGGTATTTACAATTTCGTTACCAAGCGCGGTTTGTGTCAAGGTGTGAATTCTAAGATTTCTTGGACTCAAGTAGAAACTGGTTCTGCGATTACTTGGAAGTATCCTAGCTGTGTGTTGGTAGGTGATAATTCCGTAGGTGAATTTTACTCGGTGGCGTTAACCAATAATATGCAGCAAGCCGATACTGGGACGAAGATGATCCACATCGGCAAAAATACTCGCAGTACGATTATTTCTAAGGGAATCTCCGCAGGTAATTCTAGTAATAGCTATCGCGGTTTGGTGAAAATTAACCCGAAGGCTGAAGGCGCAAGAAATTATTCTCAGTGCGACTCAATGTTAATTGGGGATAATGCCCACGCCAATACTTTCCCTTATATTCAAGTACAAAATAATACAGCTAAAGTTGAGCATGAAGCTTCAACTTCTAAAATCGGCGAGGATCAGCTATTTTTCTTTGCTCAACGCGGCATTTCTGCGGAAGATGCGATTTCGATGATGATTAGCGGCTTCTGTAAGGATGTGTTTAATCAGCTACCTATGGAGTTTGCGGTGGAGGCTGATAAGTTGTTGAGTCTGAAACTAGAGGGTAGTGTGGGTTAGGTTTTAAACGCAAAGGGGCGCGGAGGTACGCGCAAAGGTACGTGGAGAGAAGAGAGAGAAGAGAGAGAGAACATGATTATTGAAAATAGTGCAGTTGTGCTGTCGGTGAGAGATTTGACTGCTGAGGTTGATGGTACGCCGATTCTGAAGGGTGTAAATTTGGAAGTTCGGGCTGGTGAAATTCATGCCATCATGGGGCCGAATGGTTCTGGTAAGAGTACTTTTTCTAAGGTGTTGTCGGGACATCCGGCGTATAAGGTGACTGGCGGCGAGGTGATTTTCCAAGGGCAAAATTTGTTGGAAATGGAGCCGGAAGAACGTGCTAGGGCTGGGGTGTTTTTGGCGTTTCAGTATCCTCTAGAGATTCCTGGTGTGAGTAATTTGGATTTCTTGCGGGTGGCTTACAATTCTCGGCGGAAGGCGCAGGGGTTGGAAGAGGTAGACGCATTTGATTTTGATGATTTGATTGAGGAAAAGCTGGAAGTTGTAAAAATGAATCCAGCTTTCCTCAACCGCAGTGTGAATGAAGGTTTCTCTGGTGGTGAGAAAAAGCGGAATGAAATTCTGCAAATGGCTTTGTTAGAACCAAAGTTGGCAATTCTGGATGAGACAGACTCTGGTTTAGATATTGATGCGCTGAAAATTGTCGCGCATGGGGTAAATCAACTGACGAATCCTGAAAATGCGACGATTATGATTACCCACTATCAACGCTTGTTGAATTATATTGTGCCGGATTTTGTGCATGTGATGGCGCGGGGCAGAATTCTCACCAGTGGTGGTAAGGAACTGGCGTTAGAGTTAGAGTCGCGCGGTTATGACTGGATTTTGGAGGAAACTGCTGTTGAGGTGGGTGTGTAATGTCTATTCAAGTTTCTCCTAGTGCTATTCCTAACTCAGATGCAGTCAGTTTGGTGTCTTCTCTGTTGGATAGAGATGGTTATTTGACTGGGTTGTTAAATCAAGTCAGTGTTTCTCAAGCTGATGGGTTAGAGGAATTACGTCAACAAGCTGCAAATTGGGTACGTCATTCAACTATCCCTACTACCCGCGAGGAGGAATGGCGGTTTATTGATTTGTCAGAATTGCGGGGTGTGGAATTTCGCAAGGCGCAGCCAGTTAATAATGTAGAGATGTTAAATTTAACGTCTCTAACTGATAATCGGTTGGTGTTTGTTAACGGTGTTTATGCGCCGGAGTTATCTGCTGTTAATTTACCTGATGGTATTGTAGTTGGTAATTTAACTGGTTTAACAGTTGAAGGCGATCGCATCCGCAAGTACCTCGCTCAAGCTGAGGGAGCGTTAGAAGTATTCACGGCTCTCAATACTGCTGGGTTGACTGATGCAGCAGTTGTATGGGTGGGTAAAAATGTCGTAGTTGATACACCTATTCATCTGCTGTTTATTTCGGTTGCTGGTGAGACGGCGACTATTTCTCAGCCGCGTTGTTTGGTGGTGGCGGAAACTGGTTCGCAGGTGACTTTGATAGAAGAGTTTACGAACCACAGAGGCGCAGAGGGCGCGGAGGGTAAGAGTTACTTTACCAATGCGGTGACTGAGGTTTGGGTTGGTGAGAATGCTGAAGTAAGCCATACTAGGGTTGAAATGGAAGGCTCAGAGGCGTTTCACATTGGCAAGACTGCGGTTAACCAAGCTCGCTATAGTCGCTATACCTGTAATGCTTTTACTTTAGGGGCAAAGCTATCGCGGCACAATTTGGAGATTTTACAAACTGGTGAGCAAACTGAAACTACGCTCAACGGTTTGGCGATGATAGCTGGTCAGCAAGTTGCGGATACTCATAGTGCGATCGCTCTCAATTATCCTTATGGTAAAAGTGAACAATTGCACAAATGTATTGTTGGCGATCGCGCTCATGCAATTTTCAATGGTAAAGTATTTGTACCTAAGCCAGCACAGTTAACCGACGCAGCCCAGTTAAATCGCAATTTACTGCTATCCTCCAAAGCGCGAGTAGACACCAAACCTCAATTAGAAATTACCGCTGATAACGTGAAATGCGCTCACGGTGCAACTGTGAGTCAGTTAGAAGATGATGAAATCTTCTATTTACAAAGCCGAGGAATTGATGAACACGCAGCACGTAATTTATTAATTAACGCCTTCGCTGCTGAAATCATCAATAAAGTTCCTGTTTCTTCCCTGAGAGACATATTGCTAAACACAGTCACTAGCTTTAAGTCTCTAACAAATGACTAAAAAAGTCTGAAGTGTGAAGTCTGAAGTCTGAAAAAAATTGCAGCATGAAGAATGAAATTCTAAAAGCCGAAGGTTAAAAACTTAAGGAAGAAACTTATATATTTAACACTTCATACTTCATACTTCCTACTTCACACTTCATACTTCATACTTTATACTTCATACTTTTTCTTAACCAATGACTTTTACAGCTACCAAAACCCTCGCCGATACAGTCCGCGCTGACTTCCCGATATTACATCAGGAAGTCAATGGTAAACCCTTGGTTTATCTCGATAATGCGGCGACCTCGCAAAAACCTTTGCTCGTATTAAATGCCCTCCGGAATTATTACGAACAATACAATGCCAATGTGCATCGTGGCGCTCATACCCTCAGTGCCAAAGCTACTGATGCTTACGAAGCAGCGCGAGATAAAGTTGCTAAATTTATTAATGCTGCATCTCGTCAAGAAATTGTCTACACCCGCAACGCCAGCGAAGCAATTAACTTAGTAGCTTATAGCTGGGGAATGAACAATTTACAGCCAGGTGATGAAATTATTCTGTCGGTGATGGAACACCACAGCAATATTGTACCTTGGCAATTTGTGGCGCAAAAAACGGGTGCAGTTCTAAAGTTTGTTGGATTAACACCAGAACAAACTTTTGATTTAGAACAGTTTAAACAACTGATTTCTGAGAAAACAAAACTGGTGTCCATTGTTCATGTTTCTAACACTTTGGGTTGTATTAATCCAGTGAAAGAAATTGCTGATATTGCTCACAGATACGGTGCGAAATTCTTAGTTGATGCTTGTCAAAGTGTGCCTCACATGCCTGTGGATGTGCAAGAAATAGGCTGTGATTGGTTGGTTGCTTCAGGACATAAAATGTGTGCGCCAACAGGCATCGGCTTTTTATATGGCAAGCTGGAATTGTTAGAAGCAATGCCACCATTTTTCGGCGGTGGCGAAATGATTGCCGAGGTATATTTAGATCATTCTACCTATGCCGAATTACCCCATAAATTTGAAGCCGGGACACCTGCAATTGGGGAAGCGATCGCCCTCGGTGCTGCGATAGACTATCTATCAAGTATTGGTATGGATAAAATTCATGCCTACGAAGCGGAGTTGACTGCTTATTTATTCCAACAATTAGAGAAAATTCCTCAAATTCGGATTTATGGCCCCAAACCTGATGCCAATGGTGAAGGTAGAGCGGCTTTAGCTGCATTCACAGCCGGAGATATCCACGCTAACGACTTATCGACATTATTAGATCAAGAAGGCGTTGCTATCCGTTCTGGACACCACTGTACTCAACCATTACACCGTTATTTAGGTTTGCCAGCAACCGCACGGGTAAGTTTCTCTTTCTACAATACCCGCGAGGAAATTGACGTATTCATCAAAGCACTAAAGGACACCCTTGACTTCTTTGCTGGTATCTTCGGTTAATCTAAACAAATATTTCCAGAGTAATTGTGTCAATGCTCAGTCTCTCACATGGCTGATATTTGGCACAATTTAATTTTGGGAGAATCAGAGTATTATTACTGCGCCTTCCTCGCCAAACTAGTAAATAAGAGTTCGTCATCCAAATAGCTAACTGTGTGTGATGTTGGGAAATTTGCAGGTTGCCAGGAAAATAACCCTTTAGTATAAGTTTGGGTTGCTGGAGTTATCTTGCGAAATGCGTCGCGCAATTCTCGACGATGAAATCGGTAGATCCCATATATTTCATCGACAGGAAATACCCAAGCGTTACCCGCTTTCTCAATTACTACCATCCGCGAATGCATTACTGGACTTGGCCCTTGTTTAGGAGTGTCGCTAGATTCAATATTCAACAAATGGCTTAAGGAAACACACAACAGCAATTCACCACGAATATTAATTAATCCCCGCAAGACTTGGTTTTGGCGATGGGGTAAGGTATGAATCACACTCGGATGGGTAGTTTCTTTGAAAACTTGCGCCGGCAGCGCCAGCCATTCCTGTTGCAAGCGAAAAATTACAACTGTTAAAATTTCTGTAGTTCGCACAGCATAGGTAGGCAAATGCGGGTTTTTGTTGGTGGGAGATTCTGCTATTAGTTGTGTCCACTCATGACAATTTTTTTCTGGTGTTGGGAGTTCTAGTAAACAGCGACCAGCCACCGAATAAATCGGACAATTGCGACAATGAGCATGTGTAGATAATTCCGAACAAGTGCGATCGCCCTCAATACCAATCATATTCCAACAATGTTCTACTTGAGTGGTCATAAGTCAAGAGTCAATGGTCATTAGTTATTGGTTATGGTTTGTGAGCTACTACATCAATTGGGGTTCAGGAGGAAAGATTATTGCTCTTGGCTTTGAAGATCGAAACTGCATGACGTAAAATACAGGAAAGTTGAATAAGTTGGGCGATCGCTTGATTAATTTCCCGTAGCAAATCAGCAATTTAGATTGTTGAGGTACTACTAGCCATTAATAGCTTTTCTAGAAGAAAGTTGGCATCCGTATTTGAAGATAATTATTTTGAAATTACGATAAAGTCTCAGCTGATCCTTGGTCATTAATTATCGCAGTTGAAGGATTAAATCTTCATTATTTATTTATGGGGATTCTCTTCTGTCTCCTTAAGTTCTTCCATACCAAAGGCGCGGCGGAAAAATGACTTCATCAAACTAGATAAATACTATCAACGTGCGCGTAGAGATGCAGCCAAGGAAACGCAAATACGACCAGAAATATTTCCTACTGAATGCCCTTATACAATAGATCAAATTCTCGACCCGAATTTTCTCAGTTGTTAAGTTTCAATAAATTCTAATAAAACACTTTCAAATGTCTATCCACATTACCTTTCACAAAACAGGACAAGAGATTAAACAAGCCATAGCACAACGCCAACAGCAACTTCAAGCACGTCTTGATAAACGCAATCAGGTGCTAGACACATTCCTGCAAGACACGAAAAAAGTCCGTTCCTACATGATTCGTAGTTCTCGATACGATTATGGTCATGGCGTTAGAAGCGGCTATACTCTCTTCTCGCAAGATGATATTTCTAGCGAGGAAAAACAAGAAATTCAACAACTTTGTAACCGGATTTTTGAAATTGAACAAGAATTACATCGACTGGCTTTGATAGCTGCTCACCTCAAGGACGAGCAGGTTCTCGAACTCACGCTTGAAGATTTGATTGGTTACGGCTTCAATGCTGGTGGAGTTGAAGGCGAAGAGCTATAGGAAGTTGTTCAAAAATGGTAAAACCAAGGGTTACACCAGGCAATCTACAGCATTATCTTTGCAGTAATAATATTGCTGAAGCCACGATGGTCTTGTGCGATAACTTCCTATTTGAAGACAATAGAAGCGATAGCTATTAACTGTTAAGGAGATATCTCTTGACCTCATTTAGTGATTATAAAACTAGAGCTTCTCAATATATTACTTTCATTGACTCAGAGTTCTACCCAGACTATCTTGATGAAGCAAGAATCATTTATGGCAGTGTTATAGAGCAGTTTTCTGAGTTAGCTAATATAGCTAGCAGTTCTGCTGAATTGCTGACAAGCATTGCAGATAAACCAAATCCATCTAGAACTCAATTGTTACGAGTTTTCCGCAAATATGTATCACCAGACACTTCAGTTGAGATGTTAAAAGTTAAGAAGAAAATTCCAAACATTATTGAAGATTATGGCCATAGATTTAGAAATATAGAGCAAGTTCGAGCAAATTTAGCAAATCGCCCCAACCCTGATGAAGCCCTTATGGCTATTCTCATAGAGTATAAAAGCCGGGGACAGAAAGGATACGAACTAACAGAAGCCTTCTTTTTATGGTTCGAGTCCAATTTTGGTTCAGAGTATTTAATTCAAGGCCCAGTACGTGCTGGCAGAGATGTAATGCTTGATGAAGTTTTAAAGGATTGGGATAGAAAAACACCAGCAGATATACTTATTTCTTGTAATGATGGAACACCATTGATTATAGGTTTTGCCCGTTACGATTCAGATCGAGGAGGATCGCAAGAGGATGATAGAACGGGTGGAAACAGAGATAAAGTCACCGATCTTCTCAGATACGCGGATACATATAAGTTACCTCTAAAAGTATTTTTTCTCAATGACGGCCCAGGACTTACGCTTGGTTCTATGTGGAATGATTATGCTGCTCTTGAGAAATACGGTAAAGGAAGAGTGATGGTATGTACTCTCAAAATGTTAGATGAGAGATTCACCAGAGATTGGCTTGAAATTTGAGTTTACTCTGCCACTCTTCGACTAAAGTTTCTGAAATACTTTGTAAATCTGATGATATCTCGACATATAAATCTAGTCCATTACGTAACACTCTACCAGTGTGTAATAAAGATGTTTGTTGTATATGTGTTTCATTGGTATTAACAAAGTCACCCATTAATTCAGTTCCTCTAGCTAGGCGATGAACTGTTGTTTCTATCGCAAGCGGAGAATTATCTATAGCTATCCATTGCCTTTCTAATTCTTCTGCAACCGCAACTGTTGTACCACTGCCAGAAAAAGCATCTAGGATTAGATCACCTTTATTAGAAGAAGCAAGGATAATTCGCCTAAGCATTTCTGGGTTTTTTTCAGTTGGGTAGCCTGTAATCTTTATATTTTGATTATGAGCATCCTTGAAATTAAGCCAAATATCCTGAACTGGAATTCCTTTACTTTCATCGAGATAAACTTTTCGTCTCGGATTACCTGTTGACGACCAGTAAATTTCACCTCTTGCATCCATCTCATCCAGCTTTTCAGGCGTGTATTGCCAGTGCTTCCCAGGTGGGGGAAGCATTCCTCTCCACGCTTGACCTGTAGCACCATTTCTTATTCCTGGAGCATGAATAGGAACCTTTTTATAATATCTTCCAGTTTCTTTTTCAAGATACTGATATTCTTTTTTAGCTGTATCAGCCGTCCAGGCTTCAAACGCTTGGTTCCATACATAACTTTCGCTTTTAGTATAGAACAATATGTAGTCTGAAATATTTCCATACTGCTTTCGAGTATAGTTCTTGGGGTTACATTTCTTTCTTGTAATCCAATTTCGGAAGTTTTTAGAACCGAAAATTTCATCCATTAAAACTTTAACAGGAAAAGCCATATTGTCATCTAGATGGACATATATAGAGCCATCATCAGCGAGTATTTCTTTAAGCAAAATTAACCTTTGACGGAGAAATTCTAAGTAATCAGCCCCGTTAATCAAATCATGATAGGCATGGCTCTGCTTTCTGGATTCAAAACCAGAGCCTGTAGCATAGGGTGGATCAATATAGATTAATTTTACCTTGCCAGCAATATTAACATCATCTAATAACGCCCTAATAACCCTTAAATTTTCACCATAGATCAATCGATTTTTAGGTTGTTTTTCTACACTAATAACGCAATTCAACTGTGCTGGCGAGACATTAAAAATTTCTTCAACTTCTACCTTTCCTTCATATTCTAATCTGAAAGACTTTCCATTACCATTCCTCGAAGTGCCGTTACTTTTACGTTTGCTTGGTATTCCTGTTGCCATTTAACTTTCTGCTTTTTCCTGGTAATCTTTATTTTGATTTTCGAGAAATTCGTTGAGATCTTGTTGACGAACTCTCAAAATTTTTGGCCCTACTTTTATGGCTTTCAACCGATTAGATGAGATCCATCGTTGCACAGTTCTCTGATGAACTCGAAGAATCTCTGCTATTTCATGAGTAGTTAAAAGCTGTGACTTTTCCACACTATTATTTTCTTGTTCTTGTCGTTTATGTCGCATAAGTCGCTTTTAAAGTATTCTATCTCTAATATGTTCAGGTCGCAACTGTCGCTTTGCCACCTCAGAATAAGGAAACTTTTTATGTGCCGGTCTCGTGAATTTGCACAACCTCAAATCAAAGCAGGTGCAGTATCGTGAGTGTGATTGCAACTGAAATAAATACCTTAACTCAACTGTGCCACGAGTTGATTTTCTAACAAGGTATCATTCGTTAACAAATCCTCAACGGTGATGCGTAAAAAGCGTTGATCATCAACTTGAAAGAGGATTTTCACACGATCGCTTCCCGGATACCCTGGTGGTGTGAGTTGAGCAATGGTTCTCGCGCCTGCGCTATCATTCAGAGGCTTAACAGTGGTTTCACCGCTATCAAGACGGCGGGTAATTAAGCGATCGCCATCAAAATAAACTTCGGTATTACCTGTGTCTGCTCCTAATTCCCCAATAATTAACTCAATGCTGGGTTGATTCTCCACAGATGCGCCTAAAAATAATTCCACGGGTTGATTCATCGGGTAAGCTTGTCCCGATTTAATAATCGGATGCCAACTGTGGCGTTGATTGCGTCGATCCCAATAACGAATTCCGTAACTGTGGTAGAGAAAGTCTTTGATTTCCACGCCTTGAGATAACTGTAATGCACCTTGGGCGATCGCTTCAAAAGGCTTTTCACACCTGATTTTTTCTGGCTCAAAATACTGTTTTACCCATGTCTGCACTGCTGGTAGTTGGACAGTTCCCCCAACTAACAACACAGCATTAATATCTGCTAATTCAATTCCTTGGCGGCGTGCTTGTTGTAACAGATTTGTCATTGATTCATCTAGTCGCTCAAAAAATGCGTGTTCTTTGAGGATATTTTCTAAATTATCGCGGTCTAAATTTAATTCGTAACTTTCAAATGTTTCATCATCAAAATATACTTCGCTGGCTTGATTTTGAGTTGATAGCTGAATTTTGACTTTTTCCGCTAATCTCGTTGTTAATGGACTTATCGCCAATCCTTGAGTTTTGGCAAAGTAATCAACTAACCAATTATCAATATCTGTACCACCTAAATTCTGCCCAGCTTTTGCCAACACACGCGCCGTTTTGACTTTTTGTTTTGAGTCTTCTGCTAAAGATTTATTCCCCCACTTCAGCAAAAATCCGATGGGTTTAGTATTACCTTGTGCGCCTTTATCTAACTTAACTAAAGATAAATCTAAAGTCCCGCCACCAAAGTCAATCACTAAGAGATTTTCTTGATCCGCCAAACCATAACCCAAGGCTGCGGCTGTAGGTTCATCTAACATCCGCACTTGTTCGACTGGGAGGCTTTGGCAAACTTTACCTAACCAGTGGCGATAAGCTTCAAAACTATCAACGGGGACGGTTAATATCAGGGAGTCTAATCCACCTTCTAAGGGTGCAAGTTGTTCAATAACTTGATTGATAAACCATTGTCCAACTTGCTCAAAGGTGACGGCTTGTCCATCTAATTCTGGTAAAAAGCCTTGAATTTCTGCGCCGATACCACGCTTAAAACTACGAAAAAATCGAGATTCGCCTTTGAGATCCAAACCGCGATCACGTACTTGTTGCCCTACTAAAACTTTACCTTGGGCTGCATCCTCCACATACACCAAACTGGGAATCAGTGGGGGATTGAGACTTTGTTGAATTGATAAACCAGGTAAACTCAGAGTTTCCGCCTGTTGGGTGACGGGATTCCAACGGGCAATGACTGTGTTGCTAGTACCAAAATCGATTGCGATCGCCATAGTCTCTTAATTATTCCATACAGCGCCAAATTTTTCTCACAAAAAATTATTGTCTCATAAGCCACCAACTACGCAAATGAGCGATCGCTTCTTCTTTGCGTTTGGCTTCCACTTCTATCCACGGTGCTTGATGATAGATATCAGGCATATCGGTAATAAAATCACTGTGTTTTCTATCTTTAAAGGCTGTTTCGCCGTTGGAAATATGAACTAATTGCCAATCTGGATTTTTCCAAGTTTCCCTCGCCGCCTCAAACATAGTAGCCACACTCGGATCATTGTAGCTGTCTAAATTTTCGTGGCAAATATGGTGATGTGCGTCAAATACCAAGGGAATTTTAGCTTCTTCACACACTGCTAAAATTTCACTGGCGCTATAGGCGTATTCGTCGTTTTCTAAAGTTAAGCGACTTTTGATAGCTTCTGGTAACTGAGAAATAACTTTTACCAACTTTTCGGCGCGTTGCGATTTACCGCCATGAATGTTCATCAACGACCAAGGCGAACGAGGTAAACCAAGTAAATCTAAATCCCGCGCGTGTCTGGCTAATATGTTGATACTTGTTTGCACAACTTCCGGCGAATCGGAACTCAGCACCACAAATTGATCAGGATGTAGTACCATTCTGATACCAAGCGCGACTGCTCGTTGACCAATTTTGCTCAACTCATCACGCATTTGCTCTAAGATATTTTCACCGATTTTGTCTTCTAAATCATTCATTGGGAATAAATTAGAAGTCATACGATAGAGGCGAATTTGATTTTGCTCACAAAAAGTCAGAGCATCATTCAACCGCTGCAAGTTATGTTGTAAGGATTCAGGTCTAATATG
>JAGKSW010000199.1 GCA_018993265.1 Nostoc sp. TH1S01 | reverse complement strand
CTGGTCAAACTATTTATCAAATCAAGCATAATTTGCTGTCTAATTATTTAATTCAGCAACTAAAACGCCCAAGTATTCTTATGTGCTTGGTTTGATTTAAATTGTCCCCTGGTAGGGCTGCGCCCTGCCCACTATTTGTGCCAGTTGCGTAAGTCCTGTTCAGCTAAAACACATCTAAATTACATAACCATCTGTAAAAGCCGTTCTTGGTCATTGGTCAGTTATTTGTATTAACCAAGGACAAAGGACTAATGACTAAGGACAACCCTCACAGGCTATCTTGAAGCAAATCAGAGCGCTGATTTAATGCTTATGCACCCGTTCCAACAACCACAAAGAAGCGACTGTACCGAAAAAGTGAGCCGTAATTCCATTAATATTTGCCACCGCGACAAACACATCCAACGCCCGAATAATTTTGTTGGGGTCTGTAATTGCTACCCCTGGAGGTTGGGAAATGGATTTTGCGACCAAAACTCCTAAAGTTGAGCCAGCACCTAAAAGAGTTAATAGTATGCCAACTAAACTAACCATTATGCCCAATCTGATCGCGGCGATCGTATCTGCCTTGCTAGGGTGTAAAGCGTGATTAGGATTTTCTAATTTTTTACCAAGACGAGTATAGCGAAAATCCCAGTAGACACTAAATAATAAAGCTACAATCCCGCAGATAGCCCAAAAGATCCCTACTCCCAAACCTGCATTTGGTTGGTCAGCAAAGCCACGCCCAGTTGAAGCAAACAATACAGCTATGCCAGACACCACTGCTAGTCCTAGTTGTACCCAGAAAGTAATCCAGCCTGTCAAGCGGATAGTATTACCAATTGCGTGCAGCGATGGTGCTAAGGTTCTTGCGTCTATTTCTGTTTGCATATTAATTTCCATCTAGCTAGAAAAAGGAGTGGGGATTTTTCTGGTTCATAATTTTGGTTATGGGTTAAGTGATGATTAATGGTTGTGAATTCTAGAAAATCTCCCCCACTTTCCAGCATATTTTGGCTTGATAATTGGGTACCCCCACCTAGAGACAGAACCTACCAGCTATCTTAAGGATGACTCAATACAGCAATTTTTGATTGACACTTGACATAAGCATCAATCTATCTAAAAAGATTATTCTGCAAACACTTTAGAGTAAAATTAATCCTTTAGATAGAGGAGGGCAAAGCCGATGACTCGTGTCATCATTGTGCGTCACGGTCAAAGTAGCTACAACGCCGAGCGGCGTATTCAAGGACGCACAGATGCGTCAAAATTAACAGAGAAAGGTCGTAGTGATGCCAGTAAAGTAGGCAAAGCCCTCAGTAATATTTCATTTCAGGCGATTTATTGCAGTCCACTGCAACGAGCCAAACTCACAGCCGAGATTATTCAAAGCGAGTTAGCTAATACTCAAGAGTCTGCTGCTGTCCAAACTTCTGAGAAGTTATTGGAAATTGATTTGCCTTTATGGGAGACAATGCTAACTGCTGATGTTGAGCAGAAGTTTGCTGACGATTATCGCATTTGGCACGATCGCCCCCACGAATTGGTCATGCAAGTTCAAGATGCTGAGGGCATCAGAGAACATTTTCCGGTTCTGGCTTTGTATGAACAAGCACGGCAATTTTGGCAAGAAATTTTGCACCAGCATCAAGGTCAAACTATTCTGATAGTTGGACATAACGGTATTAATCGCGCCTTGATTAGCACTGCACTGGGAATTCCGCCTAGCCGTTATCATTCCATTCAGCAATCTAACTGTGGTGTGACTGTATTGAATTTCGCTGGCGGTTTGGGTGAACCAGTCCAACTAGAATCGATGAATCAGACGCAGCACATGGGGGAGGCTTTACCATCATTGCGTCCACATCACCGAGGCGTGCGGTTGTTATTGGTGCGTCACGGTGAAACAGAGTGGAACCGTCAAACCAGATTTCAAGGACAAATTGATGTTCCTTTGAATGACAATGGCAGAAATCAAGCGCAAAAAGCAGGTGAATTTCTCAAGGATGTAGCCATTGACTTTGCTGTGAGTAGTTCAATGCAACGTCCGAAAGAAACAGCCGAGATTATATTAAGTCAGCATCCTAGCATTCAGTTAGATTTGCAAGATGGTTTAAGAGAAATTAGTCATGGGCTTTGGGAAGGGAAATTAGAGCAGGAAATTGAACAAGAATTTCCTGGGGAATTGCACCGTTGGCGGACAATACCTGCTGAAGTCCAAATGCCAGAAGGTGAAAATCTACAACAGGTGTGGGAACGTAGTGTGGCGGCGTGGCAATCTATTGTGCAAACCGCATTAGATAATCAACTCACAACGGGATTAGTAGTGGCTCATGACGCTACTAATAAAACCTTGCTTTGTCATATTCTTGCTTTAACAGCAGAAAACTTTTGGAATTTCCGCCAAGGTAATGGCGCAGTTAGCGTTATTGACTACCCGAACGGACTAGATGGTTTTCCAGTATTACAAGCAATGAACATCACGGCTCATTTGGGTGGTGGTGTTCTCGATAAAACCGCAGCTGGAGCATTATAAAACAGGGAGGAGTGAAGAGTAAGAAGTGAGGTAATAAATTAGGTGTGAATAGTCAAGCCTAAATTACTCATAACTCTTAACTCCTAACTTGAAAGTGCTGAGTGCTGAGTCACCGAAGTTTGCTCAACGGGGGAAACCCCCGCACGCAACTTCTCGCTGAGTGCTGAGTAAAAATTCTAGTACCTAGTCAAGAGTCCCTCTTTCATGTTTAGTTGTGAGATGTTCTCATGAGTAGCTGACTTGTCACTCCTAACGTATGATTTTTATGACTGAACTTTTACAACAAGTACGAGTAATTGACTCGGTTTCTGGCACTGACCAAATAGCAGATGTCCTCATAGCTGACGGTAATATTCAAGCTGTAGCTGCACAAATTGCGGAAATTAGTACTGAGACTCAAGTTAGAGACTGTCGGGGATTAATTCTAGGGACTGGGTTAGTAGATTTATATAGTCACTCTGGTGAACCAGGGTTTGAAGACAGAGAAACTTTATCATCTCTGTTGCAAGCGGCTGTGGCTGGCGGCTTTACCAGAATTGGAATTTTACCAGATACATCTCCAGCTATTGATCATCCGGCACTGGTAGCACAGTTGCAGAAAATGAGAAGCGCATCTCCCCTGCTCCCACCTCGGCTTCGCTCGGCGACCACCTGCTCCCTTGCTCCCCTGCTTAATATTTGGGGTGCAATTACTTTGGATGTGGCGGGAAAGCAGATGACGGAATTAGCAGATTTAGCAGCTGCGGGAGTTGTGGGTTTTACTGATAGTCATCCGTTGGATAATTTGGGGTTGGTGCGGCGAGTGCTGGAATATGTACAGCCTTTGGCTAAACCTGTGGCTTTTTGGCCTTGCGATCGCCAGCTTACCTCGAATGGTGTGATGCGTGAAGGGGTAGATGCGTTGCGGTTTGGTTTACCACCCATTCCCGCCAGTGCGGAAACAACTGCGATCGCCTCTTTGTTAGAATTAGTTGCAGCCACTGGTAATCCGCAAGTTCATATTATGCGTGTCTCCACCGCGCGGAGTGTGGAATTAATCGCCGCGGCTAAGGCTGCTGGTTTACCTATCACCGCCAGCACTACTTGGATGCACTTGTTATTGGATACCACAGCTGTTAACCCTTCGGCTCCGCTCAGGGTTAGCGTCGAGCGTAGCCGAGATGTTAAAAGTTACGATACCAGTTTGCATTTAGACCCGCCTTTAGGTAATCCTAGTGATTTAAAGGCTTTGCGTGAAGGTGTTCGTACTGGAGTAATTGATGCGATCGCGATCGACCACGCAGCTTATACTTATGAAGAAAAAGTCCAAGCCTTTGCCGAAGCACCCCCAGGAGCAATTGGTTTGGAGTTAGCATTGCCTTTACTGTGGCAAAATCTTGTCGAAACTGGGGAATTTACAGCTTTAGAATTATGGCAAGCATTAAGTGCCAATCCGGCGAAATGTTTAGGGCAGAAATTAACTACATTGACTGCTAATCAAAAAGCTGAATTAACTTTATTTGACCCCACACAAACTTGGAAAGTTGAAAGGAAAAATCTGCATACACTTTCGAGTAATACACCTTGGCTTGGGCAAGAATTACAAGGTCGAGTTTTACAAATTTGGTGTTAGTTTGGTTGGTGCGATCGCCTGACAAGTACTACAGTTGAAACTGCGAAATTTGGCTAAAGTCAAGTTAGTGGCGAGTTAATCATAAAGTAGAAAAATTAACTTTCCACAGCAATTTTCATGAGGACGTAGATTAAAAATGTTACTGCATTTGAGTACTTGGCAAGAAGTTGAAGCTTACCTACAGCAGTCTCAGGGGATAATTTTTCCGATTGGTTCTACAGAACAACATGGGCCGACAGGGTTAATTGGTACGGATGCGATTTGTGCAGAAGCGATCGCTCGTGGTGTGGGTGAAGCAACTGGGGCGATCGTTGGCCCTACAATCAATGTGGGGATGGCATTGCACCACACCGCCTTTCCCGGCACAATTAGTCTACGCCCTAGCACTTTAATTCAAGTAGTGCGAGACTACGTAACCAGTTTAGTCAAAGTTGGGTTTAGCAAATTCTACTTTATCAACGGCCACGGCGGTAACATTGCTACCCTCAAAGCTGCTTTTTCCGAAACTTACGCTTACCTAGAAGATTTACAAATTTCCCATGCTCATCAAGTGCAATGTCAAGTAGCTAACTGGTTTATGTGCAAAACTGTATACGAATTAGCTAAAGAATTATACGGTGATCAAGAAGGTTCTCATGCTACCCCCAGTGAAGTAGCTGTGACTCAATATGTCTATCCCGAAGCAATTAAGCAAGCACCCCTCTCACCAGAAGTTGCGCGTGGACATAACATTTATAGTGCGACTGATTTTCGCCACCGTTACCCAGATGGACGTATGGGTTCAAATCCCGCTTTAGCCACACCAGAACACGGTAAGCAATTTTATGACTTGGCGGTGAAAGAACTCAGTAATGGATATTTGCAATTTCTGAACGCAGATTAATTAAAGTAGTTCCAAATAAATAGACATTATTAAATGTAAGATGTCATTGCGAGGAACGAAGCAATCTCAGTCTATGGGATTGCTTCGTTCCTCGTCTCAATCACAGGGCATATTATATTTATTTAAGTCCATCTACTGATTAGAGACTCATTAATGAGTATCAAAGGCTCATTCACGAATATCCAAGTCTCATCAATGAGTAAAAAATACTCATTAATCCCCCAAGGGGTTAAAAATAGGAATATTCAGATGCCTAAAATCTGGAATAAATCTGGAATGTCCTGAACAAGGTACATGCCAGGGCGGAGCTAGCGGAATCTAATCGCCTGTAGGCTGAAATCTATCCAGAGGGTTGTTATCAAATTTTTTTAAATATTATATCTATCTTAAGTATTAAATTTCTACAAATAAATGCGTAAAATATCTCATGTATTCTCTTGGTGAATAGATTATTTTATACCTAATAATTATGAGTTTGTACTCTCATCCCCAATGAACCCAACAAAGGAACAGGATAGCCAAAGTAGTTTTCAAGAGCATTCAGGCAGTCTGAAACAGCAATTAATGCTAAATCGAATCAGCAACCGCATTCGACAATCATTGGAACTCCAAGAAATTCTCTGTGCAACAGTTGTAGAAGTTCGTTTGTTTTTGGGAACTGACCGAGTTAAGATTTACCAGTTTCAAGGGGACGGTCATGGTTTAGTCATTGCAGAATCACTTTGTGAAAACCGTCTTCCCTCTTTATTAGGTCTGCATTTTCCTGCTGATGACATTCCACCCTATGCCCGTGAACTGTATTTACGCGCACGCCAGCGTACTATTATTGATTTGGACTCCCATCAAATCGGCATTAGTCCATTGGATTGTATAGAAACCGGCGAACTTCTAGAGATTCAAGATATTCGCTATCGTCCTGTAGACCCTTGCCATCGAGAGTACATGAAGGCAATGGGCGTACAATCTTCTGTGGTGGTGCCAATTGTTATTGAAGCTACAAATCCCAGCAAAACTTTACTACCATCTCTGCCTGCCAATAACTACCTTTGGGGCTTGTTAGTATCGCATCATTCCCAGCAAAGAGTTGTCACCCAAGAGGAGTTATTTTTTATTCAGTCGGTTGTAGATCAGGTATCGATCGCGATCTCTCAATCCATTTTACTCAAACATGTAAGCGAACAAGCCAAGCAGCAAGCCAATATCAACCGTGTCACCACATTACTCTACACTACACCTACGGTTCAACTACAAGCTGCATTTGAAGAAGTTGTTAAGGTATTTGAGGGGTCTGGTGGTCGGTTGTATCTCAAGAGCCAAAATTCTACACAGAATGCTGAAATTTATACCACAGGGATACAACCAGAACCCTTGGAGCCGGAAACTGGTAGACCCATTGAAGACAATATCCTCTGGCAGAAGTATCTCGATTCAGTATTAGTAAAACTTGACGAGCCACCAGGCTCTCATACGAGCAAACCTTGGTCAGTGCAATGGATGCGGGCAATGTATGCCCTCAAGGAAGTTCCAAAAACATTAGAAACTGAGTCCGATATCTGGGCCATCGCTGACATTTACAAGGAACCTCTGTTTCGTACCCTGAGCTTTGCATTTGAATCAACGCAGATTCGCGGACTACTGATTATACCGCTTTACTTTGGTCAGGAAGTGCTGGGTAGTCTGACTATTTTTCGAGATGAGGTAGAGCAAAAATTTACTTGGGCAGGTTATCACGAACCCGATCAGCGCCAATTGTCACCCCGTAAATCGTTTGAGGCATGGCAGCAAATCATCAAAGGTCAAGCACAAGCATGGACAGAGGCTAATATCCGTTTGGCTCAAGCTATAGGTGAGCGATTTTCATCTGCTGTTAAACAGTACCAACTCTACAATCAAGTGCAGATTCTCAATACCAATCTGGAGCAACAAGTGGAAATTCGCACTCTGGAGTTGCAGGAGTCAATGACCATTGCTCATCAAAAGCGTGCTTTGGCAGAGCAACTCGCCCAAGAGTTGTCAATTTTTGCAGAGCAACAGCAAACATTAATGGGTGTGATTACTAAAATTCGAGAATCCTTGGATTTAAGCAAGATATTTAAAGCGACCACTCAAGAAGTTCGCCAACTGCTCAATGCGGATCGTGTGGCAGTGTTTCGCTTTGCTCCTGATTCTGATTTGACATTAGGTGAAATTATCTCTGAAGATGTGCGTGCTGGCTTCGTTTCTGCAATTGCTATCCCGATTCAAGATAGTTGTTTTGGTAAGCATCTCCAGCACTCTCCTCACACAGAATTTTACACCCTGGAGGACGTTAACAAAGCGAATGTCCCTCCTTGCTATATGGCAACACTGCTGAAATTTCAGATTAGAGCGTACCTGATAGCACCTCTGTTTATCGGCGAAACACTCTGGGGATTACTTTGTATCCACCAGTGTTCACATCCACGCCAATGGCTTTCAAAAGAAAAAGAATTTATCACTCAAATTGCTACGCAGTTAGGTGTAGCAATACAACAGGCCAAATTGCTAAAACAAGCACAGAATATGCAAATAGCAGCAGATGCGGCCAACCATGCTAAGAGCGAATTTCTGGCCAGTATGAGTCATGAGTTACGGACACCCCTTAATGCCGTCTTGGGCATGTCTCAATGCCTACTGGAAAACGTTTTTGGCGAATTAAATTCATCACAAAAAAAAGCGATTACCACAATTGAAAGTAGCGGCGAACATCTACTTTCCTTGATTAATGACATCTTGGATTTAGCAAAAATTGAGTCTGGTAAACTTGAATTACAGATTGCGCCAGTCTCGCTCCACAAGTTGTGTAATTTCAGTCTCAATTTTATCAAGCAAGCAGCTATCAGTAAAAATATTCAACTAAATCTAGACATTTGCTGTAATGTTGATGAAATTCCCTTAGATGAACTACGGACACGCCAAATACTCATTAATTTATTGAGTAATGCCGTCAAATTCACTCCCAAAGGAGGAGCAGTTACACTCAAAGTTTGGCTCGAAGACGTAGAGCAGCCCAACAGCAGTTCGCTCACAACATTTAGCCAGGATAGAACACAGGCAGTTGAGGGAATAACAGCACCAACACCAGTTAATTCTCCCTTGTCTCCCCTTATTTCTATGCCTTCCCCTCCATCCACTCACATCAAATTCTCTGTCAGCGATACTGGCATTGGTATTGCTGAGTCAGACATACCCAAACTGTTTGAATCTTTTGTACAAGTTGATAGCAGTCTCAATCGTCAATACACTGGTACAGGTTTAGGACTATCTCTAGTTAGCCGATTGGTGGAATTACAAAACGGCACTATTGATGTAGTCAGTAGCGTGGGAGTGGGGAGTTGTTTCACTGTTAGCTTGCCTTATTTTGAAATCCCACATCATAGACCGACCCCAGCTTTAGGCCCACAGGTAACTTCCCAGTCGGAAGAATCTATTCCCTGCGCTAGTGATCTTCACAGTTATGACACACCAGAACAATTAGTCATCCTATTAGCAGAAGATAATGAACCAAATATCGATACCTTTTCTGCTTACCTAAGTAAGCAGGAATATCAGGTCATTATTGCTAAAAATGGCAACGAGGCAATCCACCTTGCACAAGAGTACAAACCTCAGATCATTTTGATGGATATTCAAATGCCCGAAATTGATGGACTCGTTGCCATACGCCGTATTCGCAATCTCCCAGAAATAGCTCACGTCCAAATTATTGCCCTCACTGCCTTAGCTATGCCTGGCGACCGGGAGAGATGTTTGGCAGCCGGGGCTAATGAGTATCTATGCAAACCAATACTTTTGCAGGAACTCAAAGCAACAATCGACCGATGTTGGAACAGAGTCAAGAAAGCGGAGTACTGAGTCAAGTAAATTTTGAAAAAATTCAATTTGAGGCAGCAGTAAATCCTTATTTCTGCCATTGGTATGCCATTGAAATTTCATTGATTTACCTAGCTCCGATACTCATTCGCAAGCTAAAATACTTGTCTACTCGTTCTTTCCCTGTCGCCTGATTCGCAGCTATGAGCAATTTCTTTCGCGCTAATGTTGATGTAATGGCCAGTTACGTCCCTGGTGAACAGCCGAAACGCGGTAGCCAAGTGATTAAACTCAACAGTAACGAAAATCCCTACCCTCCCTCACCAAATGCTTTAGCCGCACTACAAAATATCGATGGTGAATTGTTGAGACGTTACCCTGAACCTTTTGGTGACCAGTTTCGCCAAGCTGCAAGTCAGGTTTTAGGAGTTCCTAGTGATTGGATTATTGTTGGTAATGGCAGTGATGAGATTTTAAATGTCGTCATCCGAGCTTGTACAGAACCGGGACGCAAAGTAGTTTATCCTACACCAACTTACGTTTTGTATCGTACACTCACAGAGATGCAGGCGGCAGATATTGTGGAAATTCCTTACAGCGAAGACTATCAATTACCTGTAGCCGAATTAATTGCGGTGAATGGTGCTGTGACATTTATCGCTTCACCTAACAGTCCTTCTGGTCATGTCGTACCTAGCGCAGACTTAGAAAAATTAGCCAGTCAGTTATCTGGGGTGTTAGTCATTGATGAAGCTTACGTCGATTTTGCGGAAGTTGATGCTTTAGCTTTGGTCAAAGAATATGAGAATGTAATGATTATCCGCACCTTATCTAAAGGTTACTCCTTAGCAGGTTTGCGCTTAGGATTCGGTATTGCTCATCCTCAGCTATTGCAAGGATTATTTAAAGTTAAGGATAGTTATAACATTGATGCGATCGCCTGTGCAGTTGCCACAGCCGCCATCTCTGACCAAGCTTATAAAAATGCTTGCGTCGCCAAAATTAAAGCATCACGCACTCAACTTACCAAAGAATTCCAACAATTAGGTTTCCGGGTTTGGGAGTCTCACACCAACTTTTTACTCGTCCAGCCACCCCAAGGAAACGCTGAATATCTCTATCAAAAACTCAAAGAACAACAAATTCTCATCCGCTACTTCCCCCACCCCAGACTGTTAGATAAACTCCGCATCACTATTGGTACAGATGAGCAAAATCAAGTGTTAGTAAATGCCATAAAGGCATTGCTCTAATCAAGAATTTAGATAAAATAAATTGCTAAAACTCAGGTCGCTATATGAGTGAATGGTATAAAGAAGACCTCGCCTTTATCCATGATGAGGGTTTTCGGGATTATGCGCTCAAATCAGCCCCCGGTATTTTAGAAATTTTACGACAAAACAAAATTAACTCAGGTTTAGTAGTGGACTTGGGTTGTGGTAGTGGATTATGGGCAAACGAACTTGTCAAGTTTAATTATCAGGTATTGGGAGTTGATATTTCCGAGCCGATGATTGCGATCGCTCAAAAAAGAGTACCCCAGGCCAAATTTCAAGTTGGTTCAGTATTTAAAATTGCAATTCCCCCATGTCACGCTGTCACTTCCATTAGTGAATGCTTGAGTTACTTGTTTGATGCTGACAATAACCGCCAGACATTAATTCAGCTATTCCAGCGCATATATCAAGCTTTGGTTCCTGGTGGTGTCTTCATTTTTGATATTGTAGAAGCTGGACAAATTGCCGTCGGCAATAAAACTAAAAATTATACGGAAGGAAAAGACTGGGTTGTATTAGTTGAGAAAGAAGAACAGCGATCGCAAAACATTTTAACCCGCAAGATTATCACTTTCCGCAAAGTCGGAGAATATTACAGACGAGATGACGAAATTCATCATGTGCGATTATACCGAGCAACGCAAATAGCCACAGACTTACGCAAAATTGGCTTCCGCGTGCAAACAACTCGTAATTATGGCAGTTACTATTTACCAAAAGGTAATGTAGCATTTATTGCACGTAAACCATTTCTTGATTAAAGATAGTTGTAAAAATTGCTGTGTTGCTACTATTTTATTCCCAAAGGCGATCACTAAATTTTACAATCAATTCGGATTGCTATATAACAATGCAATTAAATTTTTTAAATTATTCGCTAGGATTGCCATAGCATGACTTATAAATTTGTGGATAGTCTCACAGAAAAACAAATTTCGGAATTAGTAGAGTTATATAAAAATGAATTCTGGAGCAAGCAGCGGACATATCCAGATGTGGAAAAAATGCTCAACAATTCCGATATTGTTTTAGGTTTGATAGATAATAATGAACAATTAATTGGATTTACGCGAGTTTTGACTGACTTTGTTTATCGAGCAACTATTTACGATGTCATAATTAAGCCAGCCTATAGAAATCAAGGGCTTGGTGCAAAGTTAATGGATGCAATTGTGCATCATCCCCAATTAAATCAAGTCGAGCATGTCGCGCTTTACTGTTTGCCAGAAATGATGCCATTTTATGAGCGTTGGGGCTTTACATCAGAAGTGGGCAATCTCAACTTGATGTATCGATATAATCACTTGCATAAGGATAAATTATATGATTATTAATCCAGATAATATTACCGGTCGGACAACTTCAATTTATCCAGATAAATTTCAACATTTTGTTGCTGGTAGAGTCAAAAAAGCATTAGGAAACGCCGCTGGGTTAAAAAATTATGGTGTGAATTTAGTCACATTAGCACCAGGCAGTTGTTCTGCTTTAAGACATTGGCATACTCGACAAGATGAGTTTATTTATATTATTGAAGGTGAAGCAACATTAGTCACCAATGCTGGAGAGGAAATTCTCACACCAGGAATGATAGCAGGTTTTCCGGCTGGTGAAGAAGATGGACATCAATTAGTAAATCGCTCACAGAACATAGTAGTTTATTTAGAAATTGGTGATAGAACACCAGATGATGAAGCGTACTATTCAGATGATGATTTAATGGTAAAAACAAGTGTAAATGGCGAGCGATTTTTTTTCAGAAAAGATGGCACAATGTACTAGATTTGATAATAATTTAATTGCAGACGGAATCTTATTTATTGGACTAATTAATAATGGCGTGGCTGATTAGCGGGATGTTTTCGATGAGTGCTTTTTGACCTCATACCATTTGACTTTATGGATGATCCAAATATAGGTGTAAGGGCGAACGGCCGTTCGCCCTTACAAGTTCTTGTATGTGTATCAATATTTTGGTGAATTGGTATCACCTCCAGCCCTTCTCCTACAAGACGCTATGGTGTACACACAAATCTGAGTTGAGTGCATCTATCCCGCCGGGGAATCAATTCTGAGTCTCATAGCGCAAGTCCATAAAAGTTCAGATCCCCGACTTCTTAAAGAAGTCGGGGATCTGGTTTCAGTGCCATATTTAGTGAGCGAGTGTTTGATACTCGTGGGCGAGTCTTTAATACTGGCGCGAGAGTGTTTGATACTCGTGAGCGAGTGTTTGATACTGGCGCGAGAGTGTTTGATACTCGTGAGCGAGTCTTTGATACTGGCGCGAGAGTGTTTGATACTCGTGAGCGAGTCTTTGATACTCGTGAGCGAGTCTTTGATACTCGTGAACGAGTGTTTGATACTGGCGTGAGAGTGTTTAATACTCGTGAGCGAGTCTTTGATACTGGCGTGAGAGTGTTTGATACTCGTGAGCGAGTGTTTGATACTGGTGACAAACTTCTCTCTCCTCTGTTACAAGACGCTATGGTATACAAACAAATCTGAGTTGATATCATGTCCGGCTAATCAGTTCTGATTGGCTGCATCTGTGCAGAAAGCCCAAAAACCTCTCCTCGGCTCCCCCTGCGGCTTTAATGATAAGTCTTTCACCGGACACGATATGAGGCATCTATCCCGCCTCGGAATCAATTCCGAGTCTCATAGTGCAAGTCATCTGAAGATAACTTAACTAAAAATGTCTGACAGTCCACCTTTGTGGACTTTGGCTATGAGCCTGGAACTTTAGTTCAAGGCGGGATAGGTTTAAGACTGCAAATTTTCGACTTGTGTGTCCACGGTAGAGGACAAGGGCTGGGGGTAAGGTCAAAAAAGTATTGAACTTATGTTGTTGAATACTCGTGAAGGCTCAGATACCCGACTTTTTGAAGAAGTCGGGTATCTAGTTGGTAATTGGCAATGAACCTTTGAGCGTCTTTAATTAACCTTTAATCATCATCAGTAAGTATTAAAGTGTTTCAATCAGGAATTACATATTGCAAGACTGATATTATACCGATAGCCGCGTGTAATCTGCTGCCTTGCCCCAAATTATGCTCACTACACCCCGCCACGCTCAGAAGCTTTCGCTGTTTTTCCTTTTCTGCTTCACCTTACTGTTAACTCTCTGCCTCTCCCTACCTTGGGTGAGTGCGAAAGAAACCACCAAACCCCAGCCAGAACCGTGGCAGATTAACGGGATAGTCGCTGCCCTTGATGATGGACATGACCAAGTTAAGGGATATGCACTCAGTAAATTAGTTGAATATGACTTGCAAAACTTAAACTCTGTCGTGCAGAAGCCGGAGGATATTGCTAAGAAAGCTGCCCAAATCCTCAAAGATGAAAAGGTGGACAAGTATCTTCGTGGCAGTGCGGCAGAGGCATTAGGGAATCTGGGGCAGGCGGCGGCAAACTATGTCCCTGACATCCTCAAGTTCCTCAAAGATGAAAAGGTGGACTCAGATGTTCGTGGCAGTGCGGCAGAGGCATTAGGGAATCTGGGGCAGGCGGCGGCAAACTATGTCCCTGACATCCTCAAGTTCCTCAAAGATGAAAAGGTTGACTCCTATGTTCGTGGCAGTGCGGCATCCGCATTAGGGAAAATTAGACAACTGAAGTTAGAAGAGGTTGTTGTAGTTTTAAATTTTGTCTACGAACCAAATCAGGGAAAATTTGGTACTGGCAAGGATAACTTTGAATTTTGGCGCTTTTGGTCTTATTTCCTGGGTGGCGGCGATGAAAAAGTCAAAACACTGCTGACATGGCTAGGCAGACCAAAAACAACTCCTGATAAACCGGAACACGCTCAAGCTTTCAAAACACTAGAAGTCTTCCGCGACGCTTGGGAACCTAGCAAAGATTTAACAAAATTACAACAAGACTTAGCCAGCCAAATTGCTGTTGTTGCCAGAAAAGTCTCTTGGCAACCGCAAGATATTGTCCTGTTAGAAACTCACTACCACAACCTCAAAAATGCCGGCTACAACGAAGCCGACTCACTGCAATCAGTCATAATTAACCTCAAAGGTTGGCAGTGGTTTTTCAACGCCAGAATCACCATCCTCACTCACGCTGCCTTTTGGCTTCTCCTGATCTTCGTCTACCCCAAATCCCCCCAAGTCCAAGCCATCTTCTTCTGGAACCCGTGGGTACGCCGCATCTTAGGCGTGGGCTACGTCGGCTTTCTCCTCACCTGGGTTCCCTCCTTCCGCCGCAAATTATTTGAACCCTTCAAACCTTCCCTCCTCGCCGATGCCGGCTTAGATAACTTTCAAGAGCAATCATACTTCCCCCAGTCACAAGTCAAAGTCCCTTCCGGCGATATCTTCCCTGTTACCGCCGCTCTCCCCAAAATTCACGGGCAAGTTATCTTACAAGGTGATTCCGGCTTGGGCAAGTCGATGTTTCTCCGCCATTTGTTGACAAACTCCCAGCGCATCGTTGTTTATCTCCCCGCCCAAAAATGTCATAAAGGCGTAATTGAAGCCATCCAAGACAAGTTACACGGGCAAGCCCAAGATGCCGGCTTCCTCAAAAACCTGATTTACAGTGGTGCAATTGACATCTGCATCGATGGACTCAACGAAGTCACCGCCGAAACACGGGCGAAAATCTGCCAGTTTGTCGAAAGCTATTTCCGGGGCAACATTATTATGACTACCCAGCCCCTAGAGTGGACACCACCCTCAACTGCCAAAACCTATTACTTACAACCCCTAGAACAAAGCCAAATTCAAGAATTTCTCCTTTCCCGTCAGCCGCGACTGCCCAAAGATGCTCAAGTCCAAGGTCAAGATTATGAAATAGCCTGCATCGATTACTTAAAAGAAGTCCTCAAAGACCAGCAACCCCAAGAAGAATTAAACGCCGCCCGCCGCATTCTTTCCAACCCAATGGATTTAACTGTAGTGGCGTTGATGTTATCCCAAGGCAAACATCCCAACTTATTCCGCCTGCAAGAACAGCAATATAATTTGATGGCGGCAGAATACCTAAAGGAATGGAATCAAGAATTCCCGTTAAAGAAATTCGCCGCCGCCGTCTACGAAATGCGGATGCAAGACAAACAAGCCTTACCCGCCGATGAATTTTTCCAAGTTGTGAAATCTTTAGAAGACGAGAAATACAAAATGGTCGTCAGCCGTCAATGGCAAGATGAAAAAGGGGAAGCCAAGCAAGAATGGTACTTCCGCCACGATAAAATCATGGACTTTTTCTTAGTGCAGAACTTCCTGGGCAACAGCGATGAAGCGGAAGGATTATTAGTAGATAGAATGGGCGACCCCCGTTTTCGTGGCGTGTATTTTTTGTTAGCCACCTTACTCCCGTTAGATGCAGCCAAAGAACTGCGGGAGAAGTTGATTCAATACGCGGCGGATACTAAGGATAATACGGTGAGTAATACTTTTGTGCAGTTGTTACGGACTCGGTAAACAAATACAGACCTAACCCCTAACCCCTTCCCTTGTAGAGAAGGGGAACCACAAGTCGAAAATTGGCAGTATCAAACAGCATCCCGCCTAGAGCTAAAGTTCCAGGCTCATAGCCAAAGTCCACAAAGCGTGGACTGAAATACGTTTTTAGTTGAGTCATCTTCAGATGACTTGCGCTATGAGACTCGGAATTCATTCCGAGGCGGGACAGATGCACTACACGATTATTTGTGTGTACACACAAGTTTAAAATTTTCATGTTCATCCGCATCCCGCCTAGAACTAAAGTTCCAGGCTCATAGTCAAAGTCCACAAAGCGTGGACTGAAATACGTTTTTAGTTGAGTCATCTTCAGATGACTTGCGCTATGAGACTCGGAATTCATTCCGAGGCGGGACAGATGCACTACACGATTATTTGTGTGTACACCGTAGCCTTGAAGGAGAGAGTTAACAGTTACCAGTTATCAGTTACCAGTGACCAGTTAATCCGTTGACCTAAGCCGGAAGGTCGCCCTTCCGACTCGGCTTCAAAACCGGACGTGAGAGTTTCCGC
>JAGKSW010000040.1 GCA_018993265.1 Nostoc sp. TH1S01 | reverse complement strand
CTACACTGCCAAAAAAAACAGTCAAGCAAATAATTGCAGATGGTAAACCTCTTAATGAGCGTCATTTTTACATATCCAGTCAAATTTTAGATGCTCAACAATTATTAGCTGACACTATTGGACATTGTGTAAGAGAAAATCGGTTGCACTGGGGAGGCAGTGCCGTGGGCGGGTTCCCCGACTTGAGGCAACTGCCGTTTAAAGATGTGACGTTTTCTGAGGACTTTCCACTTCGTCGTGGTGGTCATGCCCCTGTGAATTGGGCTATCCTACACACTTTTTTCATAACGATCGCTCGTTTTTTTGGCTTCCGGACTATTCCCCAAGCTCAACGTGCTTTATCAAATCAACTTGAGCGGGTTTTTTCTTTCCTTGTATGAAACCACCCTGCCCTGCTTTTTAAGCTACGGTGTACACACAAATATTCGTGTAGTGTATCTACCCCGCCTCGGAATCAATTCCGAGTCTCATAGCGCAAGTCATCTCAAGATGACTCAACTAATACCAATTTGAAAAATGATTGCGACAGATGGATTGTTCAAAAGCTGATACAACAACTGTTTTACAATCCAAAATCTAAAATCTAAAATCCAAAATGGTATAAAAATGTCTGACAGTCCACGCTTTGTGGACTTTGGCTATAAGCCTGGAACTTTAGTTCAAGGCGGGATGTGGTTTAATACAGCAAAGTTTCGACTTGTGTGTACACGGTAGGCTTTTTAAGGGGGGTTGGGGGGATCTTAACCAACAACAAAATTCACCAATTTACCAGGTACAACAATCACCTTTTTAATCTCCTTACCTTCAAGATGACGCTGCACAACTTCTGATTCACGGGCGTATTTTTCCAACTCAGCTTTATCTGCTTGCGCCGGAACTTGAATATCAGCCCGCTTTTTGCCGTTAACTTGAATTACCAAAGTAATTTCATCGGCTATTAAAGCAGCAGCATCATAAGATGGCCAAGTTTGGGTGTGAACTGAATTTTTATTACCTAATAAATGCCACAATTCATCAGCAATATGTGGTGCAAAAGGAGCCAGCAATATAATTAAACTTTCAATCCCTTCGGCATAAATTGGCGAATTTTTACAATCGCTATCAGTTAAAGAATTACTCAACTTCATCAATTCCGAAACAGCAGTGTTGAATTGATATTCATCTTCCAAATCTTCGGTGACTGATTTAATTGCTGTGTGAATTGCCCGACGTAAATCTTTTTCTGATTTACTTAACTCAGCGAGTTGAGCTTTTTTGCGAGATACCCCAGCCGCCACATAATCTGTTACCAACCGCCACACCCGATTTAAAAAGCGGAATTGCCCTTCCACATCGGCTTCATCCCATTCCAAATCTTTTTCTGGTGGCGCTTTGAATAAAATGAACATCCGTGCTGTATCTACACCGTACTTAGCAATTACATCTTCTGGTGCGACACCATTACCCTTAGATTTGGACATGGTAGCGTACAGGCGTTGTAATGGTTCTCCGGTTTGGGGGTCGCGGGGGTCAGCCGGGTTAACCAAATGGGAGGGAACCCATTTATCTTTGCCGCCCTTGTTGGGGTTCATGTAAGTTAAACCCTGCACCATTCCTTGAGTTAACAAACGGGCAAAAGGTTCATCAAAATTCAACAAGCCGCGATCGCGCAATACTTTAGTAAAGAACCGTGAATATAACAAGTGCAGAATCGCGTGTTCAATACCGCCTACATACTGGTCTATGGGCATCCAGTCGTTAGTTTTGGCGGAGTCGAATACCTGCTGTTCATTCCTTGCATCGGTAAACCGCAAGAAATACCACGAAGAATCAATAAAAGTATCCATCGTGTCCGTTTCCCGCTTTGCTGGCGTACCGCAAGTTGGACAAGGTACATTTACCCAGCTTTCCAACTGCGCCAACGGTGAACCACCGCGTCCAGTAAATTCCACTTCTTCCGGTAACTGTACTGGCAAATCTTTATCTGGGACTGGCACAATTCCGCAGTTCGGACAGTGAATCACTGGGATGGGTGCGCCCCAATAACGTTGCCTAGAAATTAACCAATCTCGCAAGCGGTATTGGATGCGTTCTTTACCAAAACCTTGTTCTTCGGCATATTTAACGATAGCTGCCTTGGCATCTACCGAATTCATCCCTGTAAACTGCCCGGAATTAATCAAAATTCCTGGCTCAGTATATGCTTCGTTATATTCAATTTGTATGAGTTGAGTGATTTCCTCAGTCTCGGATGCGGGAGTTAAGTCAAACCCGTCTACATCTGCTGGTGCTGCAATCACAAACTCAATCGGCAAATCATAGGTCTTGGCAAACTTAAAGTCGCGCACGTCATGGGCGGGTACACCCATCACCGCCCCAGTACCGTACTCATACAATACATAATCAGCAATTAAAATCGGTACATCTTCCCCAGTGAAGGGGTTAATGGCTTTACCTCCTGTGGGGATACCGCGCTTTGGTTTGTCTTCGGCGGTGCGTTCCAACTCGCTTTGATTAGAAACTTCAGTAATAAAAGCTTCCACTGCGGCTTGTTGGTCTTTGGTGGTGACACGCTTGGTTAAGGGATGTTCTGGGGCTAAAACCACATAGCTGACACCAAAAACGGTATCGGGGCGAGTGGTGTACACACCGATTTTTTCCTCCATCCCGACAATCGGAAATTCTAAGTAAGCACCAGAAGATTTACCAATCCAGTTAGCCTGCATTAACTTGACACGTTCAGGCCAACCTGTCAACTTATCCAAATCGTTGAGTAATTCTTCGGCGTAGTCGGTAATTTTGAAAAACCATTGCCGCAATAATTTACGCTCGACTTTTGCACCACTGCGCCAAGAACGACCTTCGCTATCAACTTGTTCGTTAGCTAACACAGTTTGGTCGATGGGATCCCAGTTCACCGCCGCTTCTTTTTGGTAAGCTAATCCTGCTTGCAAAAACTGCAAGAAAATCCATTGTGTCCACCTGTAATAATCTGGTGAACAGGTAGCAACTTCACTGTCCCAGTCGATAGATAAACCCAAACGCTTTAATTGCTGCCGCATTTGAGCAATATTTTGATAAGTCCACTTGGCGGGGGGAACTCCACGGTCGATAGCCGCGTTTTCTGCGGGTAAGCCAAAGGCATCCCAACCCATTGGGTGCAAGACTCGATAACCTTGCATTCGCTTGAGACGAGCAATCACATCTGTAATTGTATAATTACGGACGTGACCCATGTGCAAGCTACCCGATGGATAGGGAAACATGGATAGAGCGTAGAATTTTGGCTGATTATTTTCTGTAGGGGTATTATCTAAACCCAGTTCCGCCCAGGTTTTTTGCCATTTTTCCTCAATGGCGGCGGGAGAATATTTATTTAACGCAATATCATTACCTATAGCCTTTAAATTCTCTGTCATGCTCGCTCTAATGCTTAAAAATGTAATTTTCAGTGTTTGAGAGGGAATTTTGGGCAGAATTTTAGACTCTAAGTCTAAGCTCAAAAATTTCTCATTCTTTATTATCCCTTTCTCTTCCTTTTATGTAGCTCAGAGTTAGGGAAGAATTGGTTTGTCATTGGTCATAGGTCATTTGTCCTTTGATGCTCGCGGACGAGTCTCTCAGTAAGTTCAGTACAGTTACAGTTAAACTCAGCACCAAAAGAATTCAGAAACTATTTTTAGTCGTAACTCTAATGAGAAAACGCAAAGCTTCATTCACGGCTTGAGAATTAGGAAACATTTCTGCGACATCTGCATCTAACAAAACTGTCAATCCTTCAGGATTTTTGCCATTATGTTGAAAATCTCGCCTTTCATCAGGTTCCAACACTTGAGATGACTGAGGTTGTTTTTTAGTGATCAGCTTTTGGGTAGATGAATCATTTAGTTTGTTAGCCAGGGATTCCCAACTATTTGCTTTAAGTTTAAAATTATCCTTTGCTTTACTTAATGTTTTAAACTTTTGTTTGAGAATTTCAACTGTATAAATTTCCTCTTGCTCAGTCTGGATTTGTTGATTAAGGTCTTCTTCAACCATATCAACTACCTCATTAATAAGCCGCTCATGATTTTCAGAAATTTGAGCAGCAGCCCCTAAAATACGAGAGGTAGCTTTTATCTGCACCTCAGTTTCTTGTTTAAGCCTATCAGCGATATTGCGAATTTGCTCTCCCAACTTTGCTTTATGTTGGTTTCCCGTAGTTGATGCTGATTTTTTACTCATAAAGGCGCTTGTTTATTCTGAGAGTATCTCTTTAATCGCCAGCCAAATCCGTTTAAACTTTTGTATTAAACCTACAGGATTACCTGTCGTTTCCTCTTCCACTGAATCAACTAGGGATTGAATTCGATCCATACGTTCTGCTACAACGTAGAGATTATTTATCGCTTCATCTTTACTTGCCATAGATTCACGCAGCAGAACAACCATTTCAGAAATTTCTCGTTTTAATCGCTCGTTTTCAGCTTTACGACGAGTTTCCCATCCTTTAATACTAGCCTTAGAACGTCGCTCAAATTTGAGTTGTGTTTGTGCTTCATTATATAGAATTATATAATTATCTCGCTCCGCTCTGACTTCTTCATATTTTGTTACTAGTTCAGTTACTCTTGCTTTTTCTTCTTGGTAAAGAGATAAAGTCTCTTGATAATTTTTTTGCTCATCAAGATATTTCTGGTAATTTTGTGCTGCAATTTCTCTTAGCTCATTAACTTCAATTTGGTTAGCTTGAATTTCTTGCTGAAGTTGAATAAATTGAGATGCAGCTTCATCATTTTCTTTCGCACGTTGTTGCCATTCATTCCGTTGAGCAATTAGTTCACTTGCTTTTGCTGTCGCTTCATTATAACGAGATAACGCTTGTTGGTAATTTTCTTGTTCATTCAGATATATCAAATAATTATGTGCTACACGTTGTTTTAACTCATTCACCTCAAGTTCGTAATTTTGGATTACTTGCTTAACTTGAACTAACTGGGTTGCAGCTTCTTGATTTTCTTTGGCTCGTCGTTCCCATTCATCGCGTAGGGAAATTAATTCAGTTGCTCTTGTTTTTTCTCCGTCATAAAGGCATAAAGCCTGTTGATAATTTTTTTGCTCATTCAGATATTTCTGGTAACTTTGTGCCGCATATTCTTTTAATTTTTGCACTTCCACTTGATAAGCTTGATTTTCTTGCTGAACTTGAGCTAGGCGGGATACAGCTTCCTCATTTTCTTTTGCGCGTTGTTCCCATTGGAGTGCATTGGCACGAGCATTCATCAAAAATTGTTTAAGCTCATGATAAGAAGCTGGTTCTGTTCTAGGTGGATTAGGATTAGTATTTTTGATGGGGGGATTTTTGCGACGATCCTTGTCTGCGTCTCGCATAGTCCTAACAAATGTTATAAATATTACGTTAAATATTATGTTACTATGCTTTTAATTAAGTGTGAACACTATTAATTTTTTTATTAAAATAAATAAATTTTACAAGTTTCGCTTTGCTATGAAACTGACAAAAATTAATTAAATGACTATGAATTTCATAGTATTTATACTTTTGGCAGAAATAATTGAAGACATAGCAATGGAACGTGCGATCGCAGAAGGTGAAACCACTGAATTAGTTAGCCGCAACTCCATCTTTCAACCTTTGGAGCGGAAATCGTAAAGGTCGAGTTTAGAAAAGGATAAACCAGCAACTAAAATCCTTGGAGGTAGAACTGACATGATTGCTCAACCTGAAACTAAACGTTACACCATTGATGAATATTTAGAACTGGAAATCGCCTCAGAAACGCGCAACGAATATTGTGATGGAGAAATCATTCCTATGACGGGTGGAACCCCAGACCATAATGATATTGCCAGCAACCTTGTAGCTATCCTGAAAGCAGCATTGCGGGGAAAGCCCTACCGTGTATTTATCCTGGATCAGCGACTCTGGGTTCCCGATGCAAATCTCTATACTTACCCTGATGTCATGGTTCTACCCAAACCCATAGAACTTCAAACGGGACGTAAAGATACTGTGGTCAACCCCTGCTTTATCGCCGAAGTATTGTCGAAATCCACTCAAAACTATGACCGCGGTGAAAAATTTGTTGCCTATCGTAAAATTCCGACCTTTCAAGAATATTTACTGATTGATCAATATCGCATACATGTTGAGCATCATCTCAAAACAGCCGCTCATCAGTGGCTATTTTCGGAATACGATGACCCCAATGTTACCCTTTCTTTGAGTACTTTGGAGTTGCAAATTCAAATTGCCGAACTTTACGAAAATATTGATTTTTCAAGTGTTTGAGTTGAATGGCTAAAACAGGAGTAGACTGCGGAAGCGATCGCAATTTTAGAACCATCATATAAGTGATACAATATGATGCCTCTAGAACTGTATTCTTACAGTTGTCTAGTTAAGAAACATTACTTCTCCCACTTAGGAGCAATTATGACAAAGAAACATCTGTCAGCGTTGGCACATCGCACACTGGTTATCTTTGTCACTATGCTGATGTCATCGGAGTTAATGATCACGGCGGCTAGGGCAAATCATCTCTACATAGCCCAACAACCGCAAAATACCAGTCCTGAAAGGCAAAGAGCCGCAGCACAAGCCAAACAACTGCTGCAAGAAGCACAGCAACTATATGAACAAGGTACAGCCACAGGGCGGCAGGCGGCGATCGCAAAATATGAAGAAGCATTAAAAATTTGGCAACAAATTGACGATCGCAATTATGAAGCTACCACATTATTAGCGATCGGCACACTCTACTATACACAAAATGATAACCAAAGGGCGTTGGGATATTTTCAACGAGGGCTAAATATTCGCCGCGAACAAAAAGACCGTTTTGGCGAAGCGATAATGCTAAATTCTCTTGCTAATGCTTACGCCAACTTAAGTCAACCAGAAAGAGCTTTGCAATTTTATAGTCAAGCATTGCGATTATTTCGTGCTGAAAAAAAACCTGATTTTGTCGCTAAAAGTTTATTAGGTATTGGGGGCGTTTATTTCAATGCAGGTGAAACAAAACAAGCACTACAAGCTTATAATCAAGCCCTGGTAATTCAACGTGAGCAAAAAGATTTAGATGGGCAAGCGGATATTTTACAAACTATCGGCATTACCTATACTAATTTGGGTGAAACACAAAAAGCCTTGGAAGCTTTTCAACAGTCATTAGAAATTCAACGCGCCAAAAATGACTTGGGTGGACAAGCCGATGCACTCAGCTATATCGGCGTACTTTATTTATCCATTGGTGATGAGCAGAAATCTAGGGAAGCTCTCAATCAATCGCTAAAACTGCAACAACAAATTGCAGCTAATCTTTCCGGTGTAGCTTTGGCATTTAACCTCACTAGGCAAGCTGTAACGCTGAGTGGACTTGCAGGTAGCTATTCTTTTAGTGAACCACAAACAGCTTTGGAATATTATAACCAAGCGCGATCGCTGTTACAAAAAGCAGGTAATCCCCACTCGGAAGCGGAACTATTAGGTCAGGTGGCTTTTGTATATGATCGATTGGGTGAAAAGCAAAAAGCACTTGATACTTTAAATGAAGCAATTGCATTACAACGTCTCACTAAAAATCGGGCGCGGGAAGCTTTCACTCTAGATACAATTGGGGGAATTTATGCTTCATTAGGAGATTATCAAAAAGCTATTAATACTTACAATCAAGCTCTAACTATTGAACGGGAAGTGAAAGATGTTAGCGGGGAAGGCAATACACTAAAAAATATTGGTTTAGTATATAGTTTACTTGGTGATCATAAAACAAGTATTGACACTTATAATCAAGCCATAGAAAAATTTAAAAGTACAGGCGATCGCGATAAACTAGCTTTAACTTTAGATAACATTGGCAGTGCCTATCGGGCTTTAGAAAATTATCCCAAAGCCATAGAATATTACAACCAAGCGCAGCAGGTAAGGCGTGAACAAGGAAATATAATTGGTCAAGTTAGTGCCATTAGCGGTATTGTCCGAGTTTACGAATCATTAAAAGATTATCCCAAAGCTATAGAAGCGACTAACCAAATTTTGGCATTAGCACAGCAAACAAAAAATAGCTTTGCCCAAACCAGTGCTGATGCTTTCTTTGGCAGAGTTTATTTAGCGGCTGGTGACTATCAAAAAGCTTTAGAATTTTCCCAAAAAGCTGCGGCTGGCTGGCAAAAACTAGGGCTAAAAACTGCCCAAGCCAATGTTATTGGTAATTTGGGTAAAACTTACAATGCCTTAAAACAACCACAACAAGCGATCGCCACATTCAATCAAGAATTAAAATTGCGGCAGACAATAGGCGATCGCACCGGAGAAGCAGAAACACTCTATTATATAGCTCAGACAGAACGCGATCAAGGCAATCTCACCGCCGCCCGCACCCATATCGAAAACACCATTAAAATTGTTGAAGATATCCGCACCAACGTTACTAGCCAAGATTTACGGACAGCTTACTTTGCATCTGTGCAGAAATATTATCAGTTTTACATCGACTTGCTAATGCAACTACATAAACAGCAACCATCCCAAGGTTATAATGCTTTGGCATTGCAAGTCAGCGAACGTGCTAGAGCGCGGAGTCTTTTAGACTTACTTACCGAAGCCAACGCAGATATCCGCCAAGGCGTAAACCCCAAGCTACTGCAAACAGAACGCGACTTACAGCAACAACTCAATGCCAGAGAAAAATTACGCATCCAACTTTTAAGCGGTCAATATACAGAAACTCAAATTCAAAATTTAGACAAAAAAACCGCAGAACTGCTGCAACAGTATCAGCAAGTCCAAACAGAAATTAGAAATAGCAGTCCACGTTACGCTGCCTTGACCCAACCACAACCCTTATCATTAAAGCAAATTCAGCAGCAAGTATTAGATGATAATACCTTGCTATTAGAATACTCTTTAGGGGAAGAACGCAGTTATCTTTGGGCTGTAAGTAAAAACAGCATCACCAGTTATGAACTACCCAAACGCGCTGATCTTGCCCCAGCCGTGCAGAAATTCCGTGATGCTTTAACCGCCCCATCCCAAAGAACTAGTATCACCAGAACCAGCAAAGCCGCGATGGAACTATCGCAGATCATCCTTGCCCCAGTCGCCCAGCAACTTGGAAAAAAACGCTTAGTCGTGGTTAGTGATGGAGCTTTGCAGTATGTCCCCATCACAGCATTAGCAGTACCAAACAGTCAAACCTATCAACCACTAATCACAACCAACGAAATTATCTCCCTCCCCTCAGCCTCAACCATCGCTTTGTTGCGTCAGGAAGTCAAAGGACGCAACAAAGCACCCAAAACCTTAGCTGTACTTGCAGATCCCGTATTTTCTGCCAAGGATGAGCGTATAGGTCAAAAATCAACTGGTCAATCTATGACTCAAAACTTAACAACCTTTGACCAGCAACAATTAGCACGTTCAGCCAGAGAAGCAGATATTGATTTTGAACGGTTGCGTTTTACCCGCCAAGAAGCTGAGGAAATTCTCTCCCTGGTATCTAATAAAGAACGACGTAAGCAAGCCTTAGACTTTACCGCTAGTCGTAATTTAGCCACCAGCCCAGAGTTAAGCCAATATCAAATCATTCATTTTGCCACTCACGGCATCCTCAACAGCCAAAATCCTGAATTATCTGGGGTTGTGCTGTCGCTGTTTGATAGCAACGGAAAGCCCCAAAATGGCTTTTTGCGCCTTCATGATATTTTCAACCTGAATTTGCCAGCAGAGTTAGTAGTTCTCAGTGCTTGCCAAACAGGGTTAGGTGAAGAAGTGAAAGGAGAAGGATTAGTCGGGTTAACTAGAGGATTTATGTATGCAGGAAGTCCGCGTGTTGTTGTGAGTTTGTGGAGTGTTGATGACGAAGCCACCTCAGAATTGATGAAGCTATTTTATGCCAATATGTTACGCAAAAATTTAAAACCTGCGGCAGCGTTAAGGGCAGCACAAATAGAAATGTCTCGTAATCAAAATTATGCTGCACCTTATTATTGGGCTGCGTTTACATTACAAGGAGAATGGAGATAATAATAGGCTGTTTGTTGAAAACTGAAATTACTGTTTCTGGGCGCAACCTTCTAAAACTTTATTACCCAATATCAAAACAGCCGAGTAAGGGTAGTTTTTATCTGACATTCCATCACTACAAGCACTGACTTTTTCGAGAATTAACATATTGTTTCCCCTGAGTCGATAAACTCGTACCAAATCAGCGGGGCGAGCTTCTGCTGTTAAAGGTTTTACATAAGGAAAGGTTTGTTTTTTCACCTCTGGCGAAGAGTAAACAATGCCGTTTTTACTGACAGTAACGTTCCAAAAAGGTTCTGTACCTACAGCAACAAATTTTTCACTGCTAGGAGTTGCGGCTTGCAAATTAGAACTGTAAGCCAGTAACCCAGCACTCAATCCCAACAATGCGATATGAGAAATAAAAGCTTTCATTGCTCAAGATTTTTATATGATGAATATTTAATAGATACATATTGAAATATTCCAATTCCGCTTGGCAATAAAAAGCCCCAACAGCATCGGGGTTAAGGTATAATATTTGCAAAGTTTAAAGAAAAATAAAAGACTTCTCTTGCAGTGGCCAATATTTGTATCTTTTGATTGACTATTTCCAAGAAGATAGCAGCGGAACTTGTGTTAATTCCTGGCTGAGAATTTCATGAATGTAGCCATTAGTAGCGAGAATTCGACCTGAGTCAATTTGCAAAGGACTACCATCGTAGGCTGTGATTTTACCGCCAGCTTCTTGTAATAAAATTATGCCAGCGACTATATCCCAAGGCGAGAGTCCGCGTTCCCAGTAACCATCAATACGACCACAGGCTACATGAGCCAAATCAAGGGATGCTGAACCGCTACGTCTAACTCCTTGGGTAAGGTGAGTCAGGTGACAAAACTCGGCGTAATTATTATCTGATGTTTCACGGCGATCGTAAGCAAATCCAGTTAGTAATAAGCTTTTACGTAATTCATTTGTTTCGGAAACCTTAATGGGACGGCGGTTACGAGTAGCGCCTAAGCCAGCCGCAGCTCGGAATAACTCATCATGCAGTGGATCATAAATTACGCCTACCTGTGGCGCACCATTAATTAACAACCCAATAGAAACGGCAAAAAAAGGATATTGGTGAGCGTAGTTAGTAGTTCCATCTAAGGGATCGATCGCCCACAGAAATTCATTATCTTGATTGCCAATTTTACCTGATTCTTCCGCCAAAATAGAATGCTGAGGAAAGTGACGGTTGAGAATTTCTAAAACTACTGCTTCTGAGGCTTTATCCGCAGCAGTCACCAAATCACCAGGGCGACCTTTTTCAGTTACTGCGTCTTCTAATTTGCCTAAGTAACCTTGTAATACCGCACCCGCCGCTAAAGCCGCCTCGGTAGCAATGTCGAGAAAAATTTGTAGTTGAGTCATGGGTTGGTCAATAGTCAATGGTCAAGAGTCAATAGTCCCACACTCAGCACTCACGACTCAACACTGAATCATACATTCAGAGGTGCGATCGCTCCAGTTATATACTGGTACAAAACAGCAATCATGAATGAAAACAGACACTATCTTTTACACCCTGCTGCAAAATCTCCCCAGCGTTTTATTTGAATTGCTGGAACAGTCTCCAACACTGGCGCTACACTACGAATTTTACACAACAGGAGTTAGAAGCGATGTTTGGCTTAACAGAATGGCGACAAACGCGATTTTATCAGGAAGTTCAGCAAGAAACAGAACTAGCCACAAAATTAAAAACAGTCCCACGATTACTTAATGAGGGACTGAGTGTAGAACAAATTGCTCGTGTACTTGAGTTAGATATTGAAGTGGTACGACAAGCTATTGAAGAGCAAAGCAAACAAGAATCATGATTTAATTTTCTTTGCCAAAAATATCTGTTATTTCATCTATTCAAAAAGCGAAACTCAGCCGGAGTTTGGCGCATCGGATTTTCGCGGTTCCAAATACCTTCTCCCATAATTCTGGCCCACTGTTGGGCGCGTTCTAGGCGTTGGTCGTATTTGTGATTAGGCGATCGCCCGACAAACAGTGCATATCCTTGTTTTACAATTTGTTCATTCAATAACTGGTTATCTTTCCAGACATAAGCCAATGTCCGCCCCAGTTTATCCTTATTTTCAATATCAAACTCTAGCTTGATAGATTGTTCTACACCACCAATTAATTTTTCTAAGCTTTGTCTGGCTTCATCTCCCCAAGGATTTTGCCGCAAATCTGGCGCATCAATGCCAATTAAGCGCACGGGAGAAGCAAAGTTAGGTTGTTCACCCATACCCAGCACTTCTAAACTTTGTCCGCTCACTACACGCGCCACTGTCACCAGCATTTGATTGTCTGTGGGCTGATTTTTAGCTTGACAACTGACCAGTAGTAATAAGCAAGCTAATATAGCCATTTTTCGCGTCCAAAATCTAAAACGCGCCAAAATTGTAGCGATTTCCATAATTGGCTCCTGTTTCTAGTAGAAGCCAAAACGACCTCTACTAGAAAAACTAATTTTAATCTTCGTCTAATGGTAAACCCGCTTTTACTCTACCCTTTGCAAAGTAACGCCCAAATTGGAGTTCATAGACTTCATCCTCGTCTTGTGTTTCTACTTCCAAGTCGGAACGAGCGTAACTCACACACAGCAAAGCATAACCTTGCCGACGTAACTCTAACGACAAGCCAACCGCCTCTGGTTGGTCAATTTCTCCCGATAAAACCCTGACAGCGCAAGTTGTGCAAGCCCCATTACGGCAGGAAAAAGGCAATTCCACCCCTTGTCTTTCGGCAGAGTGTAGGATGTAGCGGTCATCTGGGACTTGGAGTGTGTATTCTTGACCAGTGGCGCGATCGCGGACTTTGATTGTGTATGTACGGGACATCTTGATTTTGAATTTGGGTTTTTGACCTTTAGATATCTACTCTAAAATGTTTGGCAATCTATTTGCATTTTCTATAAGTTTATATTACAATGAAAAATTGTGACACCTGGAGAGGTGGCCGAGTGGTTGAAGGCGCAGCACTGGAAATGCTGTTTGGGGGCAACTTCAACGAGGGTTCGAATCCCTCCCTCTCCGTTTAATTCTTACATAGCAAGACTTACAGGGTTGTTAACTAAGGTTAACTTTGTTTAAATTATGGCTGAAAAGTTAAGCTATAACGTCTAATGATAAGTATTTGGCCGGACACGATATCATTGCACTGTTTGCTTACAAAGTGCGATCGTCAGTAATGTAGCAGCCCCAAACACCGCTATTGTCCGCACGTGGTTCCAGAAAGTCCAGTTGCTCAGATATCTAGCCCATAAATTTGCGCCCTCAGTGCTATCTGGATTAGCGATCGCCAGCGCATCATTCAGAGGTACATTAAAGGCAATTGTTACCACAATCGTGCCAACGAGGTAGAGAATTCAATGAACATAAACCTCCGCCTTGCTACTGTTGCTGATTTGAATCTGCTACGACATTGGGACGAGCAACCTCACGTGATTGAATCAGATCCTAACGATGACTGGGGGTGGGAAGTAGAACTTAACCGCACTCCTGAATGGCGAGAGCAATTAATAGCTGAAATTGATGGTCGCCCCATTGGATTTATCGAGATTATCGATCCCCTACGCGATGATAGCCACTACTGGGGTGATATTCCGGCGAATCTGCGTGCTATTGATATCTGGATTGGGGAAGAAACTGATTTGGGTAAAGGCTATGGCACCCAAATGATGCAGCTGGCATTGGCTCGATGTTTTGCTGATCCGCTGGTGACGGCTGTACTTGTTGATCCACTGACTAGCAATACCCGCGTTCACCGCTTCTATGAACGTCTAGGGTTTCAATTCGTTGAGTATCGGCGATTTGGTAACGATGACTGCTTTGTTTATCGCTTGAACCGTGAAGATTGGCATGATCAAGCATTGAAATTGTAGATAAGTAGAACAGTGTAAATAATTGTAGTTAGGAAAAGGCAGAAGGCAGAAGGAAAGATGGTTTTAGCTTAATTAACCTTTCTTAATATAATTTGTTTTTTTCCCACCGACTTACTTAACAGCTATAAGCCCTGCTATCTCAAGGAATAAATTTTAGATGTTCAACAGATGAGAAGGGTGCTAAACAAAGACTTAGATAAGAATAATAAACTCGGAATTTATTCTGACTCGTGACTTCTAGCTCCTGAATTCTGCTAGGTGTGAGCGCCATCACAGAAAATAAACAGCTTTATCTCGAAACTAAAAATGTTCTCCAGTTGTCATAATTAGGAATGAGCATTGTTTGAGCATGAGAATTTAGTGTAGGCCTATACTGAAATCTGATGTTGAAAAACAAAAATCCAGGTTTGGGCATCTATTGAGCATGAATGAGGGTTTGACAGCTAAAAACATTGAGATTGCGTTACTTGTATGGAATTTCACATTTCCGTAACTCCAGTAGGGCAGAATGACTACTTGGTGCGAACGGAACAAGTCGCGCCTGGGGTGCCATTGGCAGAAGAACTGGTAACTTGGCCTGTAGCTGATTGGTTAGCAGCCGCAGGACATCTAATGAATGACCCATTAAAGTCGGTGTTACAGGGGGATGCGATCGCCAGAAACTCTGTAAACTTGGTGGCATTGGGTCAGCAATTTTATAATGCCCTGTTTCAAGGCACTCTCAGAGATAGCTGGATTACCGCTCAAGGCATTGCCCAAAACCATCAACAAGTACTGCGCCTACGGTTAGGTCTTAAGGACAATAGGTTAGCACGTTTACCTTGGGAAGTCATGCACGCAGGCGATCGGCCTTTAGCTACAGGGCCTTATGTGGCGTTCTCGCGCTACCAAAGCGGCATTCTCACCACTGCTCGCTTGCCCTCCAGGAATTTACCGCAACTGCCAGAAGATGGTATAGTACGCGTTTTAATGGTGCTGGCATCTCCAACAGACCAAATGCGTCTGGATTTTTTGAAACAAGAAGCACTGAGACTGCAAGCCGAATTACACCGTCATGCCTCTCGCACTGTTGACAGTAGCATTCCTCTACCAGAAATTGAGCTAACTATTTTAGATCAGCCAGGAAGGGAAGAATTAACTCAAGCCCTAGAACAAGGCAGATACCAAGTTCTCCATTATTCCGGTCATAGTAACTTAGGCCCCAACGGTGGCGAAATTTATCTGGTTAGTAGCAGAACTGGCTTAACAGAAACTCTCAGCGGCGATGACCTCGCAGGTTTGCTGGTCAATAATAATATTCAAATGGCTGTGTTTAACTCCTGTTGGGGAGCATACACAGCCACAACTGACGCGACAGAAGAAACTGGCGAACGTAACCTCACCGAAAGTTTAGTCAGACGCGGGATTAAATGCGTTTTGGCAATGTCAGAACGCATCCCTGATGAAGTAGCATTGACGCTGACCCAACTTTTGTACCGCAACCTCAGTCAGGGGTACCCGGTGGATTTATGTGTGAGTCGAGTGCGTCAAGGATTAATTTCGGCTTATGGTTCGCACCAAACTTATTGGGCATTACCAATTTTGTATCTCCAACCAGAATTTGATGGGTTTTTGGGGACAGAACTTTCGACATTTACCAGTACAGAGTCGCTAACGGAAAGTAGCCGTAGTATTAAGGCAACTTCTACCACAGCCTACCCTGTGATGACGGATGAAGCACAGATATCTTTACCCATTGACGATATGATGCCGGGTTTAGGTAATGGCGCTGCGGATTTGGACTGGTTGGGTGAAGAAACTTGGGGCGATTTAGTAGATGAAATTGAATATGATGATCCTAGTTATGCGGAAGATTCTGCGATCGTTTCCGATTTATTTCGCCAGCTAGATCAGCACAGCCCCAGCAACAATGGTCAATCACCGCTGACAGGTGATGTAGTGTCAAACACTAGAGAAAATATTTTTCCGACTAGACCAGTGAGTAGTGATGTCACACCCATTGATAGGCAAGCATTATGGGGAAGTACAGACGCAACTTCCAACCAAACTACACCGAGTCAAGAACAAGAGTGGAGTAATCCTCATTTAGCATCGTTACCAACATCGCCGCCGAAGCGTCGCACTTCTAATTGGCGGCTGATTTGGGGAATTATCGGGGCAGGTGCGATCGCTAGTATGATCGGTTTCGGTTGGTGGTGGCAAACTCGACGCGCCTCAACTTTACCTGTTCAGCAGTCTTTATCTAGCAAAACTAATCCCAAAATCAACTTGGACACCAGTCCCACAGGAGTCATTGCTACTAGCGCTACAGAAAAATTAAGCCAAGGAGAATTGTCGTCTGGGCTGGCTGCTGTAGAGGAATTATTAAATCGTGGCGCACTTCAATCTGCCCAAACTGCCTTAAATTTTGTGCCGACAAAGCAAATTAATGATCCTGCACTCAACTTTTTTAAAGGCCGACTCGCTTGGCAGTTAATTCAGACTGGCGATAGAAAATATACCATTGATGATGCCCGCCGTTTTTGGGAAACCTCTGTGAAAGCGGAACCAAACTCGGTTTTATATACCAATGCTTTAGGGTTTGCCTACTATGCAGAAGGTAATCTGAATCGAGCAAATGATTCTTGGTTTAAGGCACTCAATTTAGCTTTAAATCAGCAAAAATCGTTATCTAATGCGTCCATTTCTGTGCAGAACCCTCCAGTTCCTCAAGATGCTTTGACTTCCTACGCTGGTTTAGCATTGGGATTATATAAATCTGCACGCACTCAACCAGCGACGAAGCAAGAGCAATATATGAAAGAAGCAATTAAGTTGCGCCAATTGGTAATCAAGCAAGACCCAGTAAACTTTCAGGTAAATAAATTAAGTAATAATTGGCTGTGGACAGAAGCTGCAATTACCGATTGGCGATCGCTACTGCAACAGAAAACTGAAGAATTATAAGCTGCTTTCGGAGTCGAAAATAGAGGCTAGAGGTTAGAGGCTAGGGACTAGAAAAGATATTTTATCAGCTTCATACACTTTCTTGACAAGTTATCTAATAAATGATAATAAAGCGCAAGAAAATGTAACAATTTGTCTCTGATAGTGAGAGCATGACAGATAAATCTTTGTAACATTAAATAATAATGTTGAAAATTAAGGAATTACTTCATGCCCTACACGAATGAAGAAGGCGGTCGTTTGAATAATTTTGCCCAAGAGCCAAAGGTTTATCGAGCAGAACCTCCTACAGCAGAGCAAAAGCGTAACTACATTATCCTTGGTGTCGCCGCGACAGTTTTAGTCGGCGGCTTAATTTTTGTTGCCTTTTCCGTTTCTAATCTCAGTTAAATAAAACTGTTTTTATTAATAAATTTGAATTACAGCAGGTTGTAAGTGAGTGCAGTGCATAGTTTAGTTCTCAAAGCTAGATAGAACGCCTATTGTGATTCTAGATTCTGAGTTCTGACTCCTGAATTCTGCTGTATCTTGTGGTATTGCAGGTTTTCACTGTCGAGGGAACCTGTTTTTTATTTGTGATGTCAAGAGTCTAAAGTAAGAATATTAATACGTAGAGCCATGAAATTTTAAGTTTCTGCTTGACAATTGCCGTCATAGTTAAATAACGTTCAGTTAAGAAGAATAGTAAGTAGGCAAGCCACTTGCGTGGTAATCCAGGGCTATGGGAAGATGACCCCGAACTAGATAGACCTACTTGCACCTTTGATCAGGTGATGTACACTGTTTTTGGCTGTTGAGCCACCATGAGCGTGAATGATTCAGCACACCACGATAATTTTGCTTGGAATCGGCAAGTATATCACCGTTTGAAACTTGCCCTAAGTTTGGGCTTAAGAAGACAACTGTTTTTAGCAGTATGTGATGATTTACAACTGCGAAATCAAGTAGCAGCGCGATTGCACTCGACTTTGGCTTATCCAGTTGGGCAAGTTTTATATCAACCCCAAGATGGACAGGAAACTAACAGTACTCCAGCTTACCCGCGATTAGTAACTTTGCGGTTAAATTTAAACGAGCCTAATCCTGTAGCGCAGATTAATCAATGGCTGGCTAATTATCCGCCGCCCATTGTTGGTGCATCCCCAGATCACCCTGGCCGACCTTTACCAGTACCGACCTTTCAAATTGTCGGTGTAGAACAGCTAACTAAGCAACCTGTAGCAGTTCAACGGTTATTTTTACACTATCTGCGCCTTTGCGATGAAGCTTTTTCTAGCCAAGAATCTAGCGGGTTCTTAGAATCGAGTGTACTGTTGTGGATTTCGCGTCCTTGGTTGTCAGCCATTCAGCAGTCAGCACCCCAGTTTTGGCGTTGGCGTACAGGGATATTTACCTTTGCGGGAGAACCCACACCAGCAAAACGTAATGTTAATTATCCCGAACGTGTTTCTAATTCCAGAAATTTAGATTTTGGAAATTTAGAGGGAACTAGTGTTAACGAATCAACCATTGAAGCACCACCCCCACCCCCTACAGAAAATGGTACGGTTCCTGTAGCAACACCAGCAAAGCGGGTGAGTAGTATTCTCGAAATTCCCCCGCCACCCCCAGGATTTACCAAGCAAGAATCTCAATTATCAGAATCTCCTGTTAAACCGAGTGAGACTACTAGTCCTAGTCAATCACTGACTTCGTTATCACATATTAGCCAGGAGTTAACAGAGTTAGTTTTAGCAACTATTAATGCTAAAGTGGCTCAAGAAGAAGAGGATAATTGGCAGCCACAACAAATTCTGTTAGCCATTGAAGAATTACACATCAAGCAAGCGGCAAAAGAGGAGTTAGCAGCAGCTTATCATCAGTTGGGTAATTTATATCGCTTACGGATTGAACAAGGACATTCAACCCTAGAAAACTTGATGGTAGCAATTCTGGCTTACCAAGAAGCGATCGCTTATGATGAACAATCACCACAATTACCAGATATTCTCAATGATTTAGGCACATTGTACTGGATGTTGTACCGCACCCCACCCAACGTTGAGGCGGGACAAAATTATATTGAACAGGGAATTGAATTTTATCAGTTGGCGTTGAAGATGATTTCACCGCAGACTCACCCAGAAACTTATGCGCGGGTGCAGAATAATCTAGGAACAGCATTTGGTGATTTGGCAAAATTTTCTAATCCTGGGGAAAACTGGCAACAGGCGGTTTTAGCTTATACAGAAGCATTAGCGTATCGTACTGTTGAGATGGATACTTTGAAATATGCGGCTTGCCAAAATAATTTAGGTACAGCTTACTGGCATTTGGGACAGTACAACCAACCAGTGGTGCATCTGAAAAAAGCGATCGCAGCTTATAACCAAGCACTCGCTCACTATAATGCCGAACAAGAACCACTCAAATACGGCATGATTCAAAATAATATCGGCACTGCCTATTGGAATTTAGCACAATACGAACAACCCGCCGAAAATCTTCAGCAAGCTATTGATGTTTACTGCGAAGCTTTGAAATATCGCACCGCCGCCACCGTTCCGAGTGCTTGCGCCGCTACCCAAAATAATTTAGCAACAGCTTACTGGCATTTGGCAAACTTACCGCAAACTACAAAAGAACGCAAGCAGAAGTTACTGAAATTATCAATTATTGCTTACGAAGAAGCCATTGCATTGGCACATTCTCTGAATGGGATTCCATTAAGTTTTGATTTGTTTGCTGCTCATAATAACTTGGGATTAGCCCATTATCAATTAGTAACAGATATTTCTTTTAATGGCGATAAACCCACGCGATCGCACCACTTAGAAATAGCATTAGATCACCATTTGCAAGCCTTAAACGGATTAAGCAAACAACCAGAAGCTTATCAAACTACCTTTGCTTATGTAGTCAAAACAATCCGCGCCTTTCACAATGAATTAGGCATTCAAGGGCAGAATTTAGCCTTATCAAAAGTTCCTGGGCAATTATTACCAGAAATTTTGGCAAAGTTGTAAATTTAAGATTTAACAATTCACGAAATTCCTAATACAAATCACTTCCTCTGCACCTCTACCTCTGCTTCTGTTCGCCGAGCCAAGTCGAGGCGCTGCTTGCATATCTGTATCATTTTTAAAGTGAAATGGTATAAGACCTGTATGTATGGACAAAATTATGATGTGCCGATTAGCTTATCAGATAAGGTTTTTAAACTTAAAGATTGCCGAAAGTTAATCAATAGCTCATTTAAAGCTGCTGTATCAATTAAAAAAGCATCGTGACCATAACTAGATTGCAGCCAACTTAGTTGAGCATTAGGGATTAAATCTGCGAGTTCTTGTTGTTCTATCGGCGGATAAAGAATGTCAGAATCAATAGCCACAACTAAAGCAGGTTGTTTAATGCTTTGCAAAACAGATTTATAGTCTCGACCTTGAGCAACATCATGACTATCCATTGCTTGGGTGAGAGTGATGTAAGTGTTAGCATCAAATCTCTGCACTAGTTTTTGTCCATGATGTTGTAGATAACTAGCGATCGCAAATTGATCAGCCACATCATCATATTGTCGTCCAAAACGTTCTGTAAAGCTTTGCCAAGAACGATAAGCACTCATCGCCATCATCCTTGCTACTGCTAATCCTTGGCTGGGTGGTTGTTCTTTTGTGTAGTTACCCCCTTTCCAATTAGGATCAGCATAAATAGCCTGTCTTTGGGCTTCACTCAAGCCAATACACCAAGCTGAATGTCTACCAGAAGTGGCAATAGGTGCGATCGCTTGTACAATGTCTGGATATAATAATGCCCACTCTAGTACCTGCATCCCACCCAGTGAGCCACCAATGACTAACTGTAAAGATTTAATTCCCAGATGTTGAATTAGTGCAGCTTGTAAGCGCACTATATCCCGAATTGTAATTGCTGGAAATGACGCACCGTAAGGGATTCCGGTTTGGGGATTGATGCTCGTTGCTCCCGTAGTACCGTAGCAACTGCCCAAAATATTGCTGCATATAATAAAATCGCGATCGCTATCCAAGGCTTTGTTTGCACCCAACAAACCTTCCCACCATTCGTCAGCATCAGCCGAACCAGTTAAAGCATGACAAATCAGTACTCCATTATCACCTGCTGAGTTTAACTTTCCCCAAGTCCGATAAGCAACCTGAACCCCAGTTAAAACCCCGCCTCCTTCTAACTCAAATGGCATTGGTAAATGATAATACTGAGTTTGCGGTGAAATAAAGTCCTGATAATTCATCTAATACTAACTAGGTGGGAAGTGGGTGCAGAGGAAGCAGAGTAATTCTTGACCAATGACCAATGACTAATGACTAATCTTTTGAAACGCTTGCTCAAAATCTTCTTTAATATCGTCAATGTGTTCAATTCCCACAGAGACACGCACTAAATCAGGTGTGACACCTGCGGAAACTTGTTCTGTATCACTGAGTTGTTGATGGGTTGTGGAAGCAGGATGAATGACAAGGGTTTTAGCATCACCTACGTTTGCTAAGTGACTTGCTAATTGGACATGATTAATAAAGGCTTTACCAGCCTCTAGTCCCCCTTTGATGCCAAAATTTAATACGCCACCAAATCCATGTCTGAGATATTTTTTGGCTCGCTCATGATAGGGGTGATGAGGAAGTCCTGGATAATTTACCCATGCTACTTGGGGTTGTTGTTCTAGCCACTGGGCTAATTCTAAAGCGTTGGAAACGTGGCGGTCTACACGCAAAGAGAGTGTTTCTAATCCTTGCAATAACAGAAAGGCGTTAAATGGACTCAATGAGGGGCCGAAATCTCTTAAGCCTTCTACTCTGGCGCGAATAATAAAGGCAATATTACCGAAGGGACTACCTACACCAAATACTTCTTGAAAATTCAGCCCATGATAACCAGGTGATGGTTCTGTAAATACGGGAAATTTGCCATTACCCCAGTCAAATTTACCAGAATCGACAATTACACCACCGATAGAAGTGCCGTGACCACCAATCCACTTAGTTGCAGACTCAACTACAATATCTGCACCATGTTCAATTGGTCGAGCCAAATATCCGCCAGCCCCAAAGGTATTATCGACAATGAGGGGAATACCATTTTCATGGGCAATGTGGGCTAAAGCCGCAAAGTCGGGAATATTGAACTGGGGATTGCCAATAGTTTCCACATACAATGCTTTTGTGCGATCGTCGATCGCCTGACGGAAATTTTCTACATCATCGCCTTCAACAAATTTGACATTTATTCCTAAACGTGGTAAAGAAACTTTAAATTGATTATAAGTCCCCCCATATAAAAAACTTGTGGAAACAATATTATCGCCAGCTTGAGCGATCGTGCTAATAGCTAAGAACTGCGCCGCCTGACCACTAGAGGTGGCTAAAGCTGCTACACCCCCTTCTAAAGCTGCAATGCGCTTTTCAAACACATCTGTGGTCGGATTCATGATCCGCGTGTAGATGTTGCCAAACTCTTGCAGAGCAAACAACCGCGCCCCATGATCTGCATCATCAAAGACGTAAGAAGTTGTTTGATAAATCGGTACCGCACGGGCATTAGTTCCTACGGCTGGTTCTTGTCCCGCGTGGACTTGCAAAGTTTCAAAGCGATATTTTTCAGACATAGAAAATTACAGACAGGCAATATATTTCATTAAACTACTATAAAATTATCGGCTTTTAGTATTTTAGCATCCAAATTGAAAATCAAAAATTGTTAGACTGTTAACTTTCCGCAATCAACAAACCAAATAGATGATTGGCTATAACAGAGTCAATTATGCTGCTTAACATTGAGTTAGTCTGACTAGTCAACGAGTTAGAGTAGTTGTTTGTCTTTTTAATTGGTCAATAACGACAAAACGAATATCACGTTTTTCAGAAATTAGCTTAATGTCTGGATTCTGAAGATTTAAAAAATCTAATCCTTGTTCTTTACCGCTAATTAAGAAATCACTAATAGCAACTTTATAAAATTTCTCTGGGTCAAGAGGCTGCTCATTGATAAACCAATTCTCTGGATTTCCTTCTTTAGTAACTTTCGCTGTTTGGAGATAACCACCAGTACCTTGATTTTCTTGACCTTTTTTGAGGACTTTTTTTAATAATTCACCCTTCATTTCTACGGCGACAACTTTACCACCAAAAGGCAAGATACGAATGACATCATATTGCGTAATTGATCCTGGCGGAATGACATCATCAACTCGAATGGAACCTCCATTAAATATAGCTAAATCTGCGTTTGGGACTGCTTGCAACATTGCTTCAGTAATTAACTTGGTGAGTTCTGTAGATTTGTTGCGAACACTTGATTCTAAACCATCTAAAGGACATGAGGTTTTTGCCACTTCTTGATTAGGTTCAAAACCATTGGCGCGAAATGCTGCAAAACCTTTGTCTAGCCATTGTTTAACTACCTGTGCTGTTTTTGGTTCTTCGGGGATTTTATCGGTAATTGGCATTAAACGAGAGTTAATTTGCAGGCTATGCTTTTTAGTGTCGTAGCGTAGTTGATGAATGTAAATTGTACGTGCATTCGCATCAGCTTTAAAAATTGGTGTAAAGTCTCGACCCCGCCATTGTTGAATATTTTCATGTTCGTGACCGCCGAGAATAAGGTCAATTTCTGGTATTGTTTCTGCAAGTATGCGATCGCTCTCTATGGGTAAATGAGTCACAGCGACCATAATATCAACTTTTCCCTTGAGTGCTGCTACCTGCTGTTTAGCTACCGTTAAGGGGTCTGTGTAACTGACGTAATTTGCTTTATTGCTATCGAAAGTGACACCAATTAACCCGACTCTGACAATAGCACCGCGATCGCCTTTCACATTAAATACTATCGACCTAGGAACATTTTTGAAAGGTTGAGCTTGACTATTCGATACATTCCCAGAAAACCAACGAAAGTGAGATTCTTGCAATCGTTGATAAAATAAATTTTCTGGTAGGTCAAATTCATGATTACCAAAAGTTGCATAGTCTAAACCTAAAGTATTCATGACATCTACTATCTGCTGTCCCGCTAAAGGTGTACCGTTAATTTTGGCAGTTCCTAAAGCCGAAGGACTTAAAACATCTCCAGCCAAAATAGTGTAGGTGCGCGGGTTTGCTTGGCGCAGTTGTTTTCTGACTGTAGCTACACGCGCCAAACCACCGCGAGTTCCCCCCTCTACTGGCGTAATTTCGTAGATGTCATTGAGTTGCAATAAGTTAATATTGACAATTTCGGCAAATACAGGAGTTGCAAAAGTAAGTGTGGCTAATATTTGTACAACTATGCTGCACCCTGGCGATAGAAGTTTCATATTTTTTGATTTGCGGATTTTATACCTTGATAATTTATGAATTGAGTTTTGTCACGCCACTAGGTGTATTTCAGAAATCAAATATACATTTGAATATTTAACATTTACTTAATATATATTAAGGTTCAGATCCCCGACTTCTTACAGAAGTTGGGGATATTTTTTTGCGAGAAAAGTAATAGAAAAGCTAAAAACACAGGTAAGACCAAAAGATAGAAGATATCCCTGAGATAAAAATTTATTGTAATAATGCAACTTCTATATAAGGTTAATAATTGTGACTAAAAGTGAAACTCTGTATCAACAGAAACCACTGGTTGTTGCGGGAATTATTTTAGGACTGGGTTTAAGTGGCTTTATTGACGGAATTTTATTGCATCAAATTCTGCAATGGCATCACATGCTAAGTAGTGTTAAGCCTTTGACCAACAACTCAAATATAGATTTAAATATGGTCTGGGATGGATTATTTCACGTCTTGGACTTTGTTTTAACTGTCACAGGAATTATCTTGTTATGGCGTGCTGGCAAGCGTGATGATGTTGATTGGTCATCATCAACCTTTTTTGGCTCTATACTCATCGGTGCGGGATTATTTGACGTAATTGAAGGCATAATTGACCATCAAATTCTCGGTATTCATCATGTGAAACCAGGAACAAATCAGTTAGCTTGGGATTTGGGATTTCTTTTATTTGGTGTGCTGCTTGTGTTAGTTGGCTGGATAATGCTACAAAAGAGCAAAAAAAGTTACTAACTCTTTATGTCTACTGATGGCTTTGAAAAAACTAGCTGGGGTTGGCAATTGTCTCAATTCCAGCAACAAATTGGAGAATCGATAGAATACCAATTTGACCGCTTTCAAAATTCTTTACCAAGCATATCGCCAGATTGGAAAATTAGTCCTTGGTTAAGTAATTTGCTAGTTTTGTTGTTTTGGCTGATACTTGCGTTATTTTTGACTTTCGTGCTTTGGCGTTTATGGCAAGAATTCAGTCCTTATCTATATTCTTGGTTGTCTGCGGGTAATCATACTGCGGATGCGACAAACAAAAATCGTGCTGATGATTTATCTGTAGCACTATGGCTGGAGCGATCGCAAGAATTTTACCGCCAAGGGAATTACCGTGAAGCTTGTCGTTGTCTATACTTGGCAATCTTACAACATCTGCATGACACTAAGCTCATTCCGCACAAATTCAGCCGCACCGACGGCGAATATTTGCAATTGCTACGTTCAACTGTCACCCCAGTCCAACCTTACGAAACTGTAATTACTACGCACGAACAATTATGTTTCGGCAATGCTGAGATATTGCCAGAAAATTATCAACAATGCCAGCAAGCCTATCAAGAAATTATTGATCAACAACCCAACTCAGCACTCAATTTATGAAAAAATCAAATCGTGTTGCTTGGATAGGAGCGATCGCACTTGCTGTAATTATTATACTCAGCTTCTTTGCTGCTCCTAACACAAAAATTTACAGTGGCTCAACTTACAGTCGCTCACCTGATGGCTATGGTGCTTGGTATGCTTTTATGCAACAGCAGGGTATTACTATCCAGCGTTGGCAAAAGCCTTTGGAAGATTTTAAACCAGAAAACACACCAGTTACCCTACTGCGAGTTAGTAGTTACCCTAGAGGAGCTTATTTATTATTTGATGAACAGGAATGGTTAGAAAAAGGAAATAACTTGATAATTTTGGGTGTGAAAACACCTGTAACAGAAGCTAACTTTCATTCTTTGCAAAAATCAGCCTTTGGTAATGTCAAAATTGCCACAAAAAGACGTAATATCAAAGTAGAAAAACCAAGCATTTCTTTAGGCGATCGCTTTGGTGCTGTTGTTTGGGAAGAAAAATCTGGTAAAGGCAAAGTCATTTTTTCAGCTACTCCCTATTTAGCTGCTAACGCCTATCAAGATAATTTAAGTAACTTTCAATATCTTGCTAGTTTAGTTAATCAAAAAGGTCACAAATTATTTGTAGACGAATATATTCACGGTTATAAAGATGCTGATGTTAAAGAAAGTCAAGGCGAAGGTGACTTATTCAGCTATTTTGCTAAAACGCCACTGTTCCCTGCACTGGTTCAAGTAGGAGTTTTACTATTAGTTTTAATTTGGGCAAAAAATCAACGCTTTGGTAAACCAATAGCCTTAGAAACTCCAGTTATAGATAATAGTCAAGCATATATCCAAGCACTAGCGGGAGTATTAGAAAAAGCTGAATCCACCGATTTTGTTGTAGAAATGGTAGGTAAAGAAGAGCAAATACAACTACAAAAAGCTTTAGGATTAGGCACAATACCCTTAGAACGCCAAACACTGTTGCAAGTTTGGCAAGAAAAAACAGGTAAAAGTGCAGCCGAACTCGACGCAGTACTCAAATTATCTACCCAAAAACAACGCATAAGTGAGGGAGAACTGTTAAGCTGGTTGGCAAAATGGCGCACTTTGAAAGACATTCCCAAATAGGTTCAGATAATAAAAGTTAATTTTTACAAGTCAATGCATTAACATTGCAGGTCAATGCATTAACATTGCAGGTCGATGCATTAACATTGTGAGGCATTGCATTAACATTGCAGGTCGATGCATTAACAATGCGAGGCGTTGCATTAACAATGTGAGGCGTTACATTAACACATTACCCATTAACGGAACTTGTGTGGACACCGTAACTTGTAAGCGAGGAAGTCTGGTAGAGAGATGTTCTTCAAACTCACGTTAATTTTAGGCGTTGTCCAAAATTGATACGCAATTCTGAATTCTAATTCATAAAAATTATGAGCAAAAACCATTCTGTCTTAATTGAACTTGAACAAAAACTGAATCAAATTATTGTAGGACAATCTAGCCTTATACAACAGTTGCTAGTGGCATTGTTAGCAGGTGGACACGTAATTTTAGAAGGTGTACCTGGGACAGGTAAAACACTTTTAGTTAAAGTGTTAGCGCAGTTAATTCAAGGTGAGTTCCGCCGAATTCAACTCACACCAGATGTTTTACCATCAGATATTACAGGCACAAATATTTTTGATTTGAACAGTCGCAGTTTCACTTTAAAGAAAGGGCCAGTTTTTACCGAAGTGCTACTAGCAGATGAAATTAACCGTACTCCTCCCAAAACCCAAGCGGCGCTGTTAGAAGCAATGGAAGAAATGCAAGTTACTTTAGATGGTGAAAGTTTACCTTTACCGGATTTATTTTGGGTAATTGCTACACAAAACCCCTTGGAATTTGAAGGGACTTATCCTTTACCAGAAGCACAGTTAGACAGGTTTTTATTCAAACTATTAGTAGAATATCCTGACCAAGCCGCAGAAAAGCAAATGTTACTCAATCGTCAAGCAGGTTTTGCAGCACGACGTATAGATATTTCTAGTTTAAAACCTGTTGCAACTGTAGCTGATATCTTAGAAGCACGGCAAGAAGTTAAACAAGTGCAAGTATCTGAAAAAATTATCGATTATCTCTTAGCTTTAGTGAGAGCCTCGCGTCAATTTCCTGATTTAGCTTTAGGTGCATCACCCCGTGCTGCTGGTGCTTGGTTGCAAACATCCCAAGCCGCCGCATGGTTAGCAGGACGCGATTTTGTCACGCCAGATGATGTCAAAGCTGTAGCTTCACCTTTGTTACGTCATCGCTTGCTTCTTAAACCAGAATCTATGCTAGATGGTTTACAAATTGATGCAATTATTGCGTCGGTAATCAATCAAGTTCAAGTACCAAGATGAAGTATGAAGTGTGAAGTATGAAGTATGAAATAGGAAAAAGTTATGAACGAGGACAAACAAGTTTCTTGGGATATTCGAGAACGGTCGTTTGAATATGCATTACGAGCAATTAAATTATATCAATTTTTGCAAGAGGGTAAAGACCAAGCAGGCTGGATTATTGGTAAACAATATCTTAGATCAGCAACTTCAAATAGGAGCTAACTTGGAAGAAGCAAAATCAGGAGAAAGTAAGGCTGACTTTATTCATAAGTACAGTATTGCTCAAAAAGAAGCTAGGGAAAGTTTGTATTGGCTACGGATATTAAACAAATCAGAAATTGTTCCATCTCAACGTTTACTACCCCTATTAAACGAAACTGAAGAAATAATTGCTGTAATCACAACTATCATTGTTAAAGTCAAAAAGAACAGACCTACTTAATTTCATACTTCATACTTCACACTTCACACTTCATTTCATACTTCATACTTCACACTTCATACTTAAAAAATGGTTCCTTCTCAACGACTTTATTTATTCTTGATATCGGGAATTGCGATCGCATCCATCTTATCCTTATTCCTATCCATTCCCGTCAGCATCGCCATCACTTTATTATTTGATGTCATTATTCTGATATTGATGATTGTGGATGGGTTGCGAGTCCGTCCATTACGAGTGCAAATCAAGCGCGACTTACCGCAACGCTTATCGATTGGGCGAGATAATCCGGTAATCTTGGCGGTAACAGCCGCAAACAGTAACGCAATTATTCAAATTCGTGATTATTATCCCCCAGAATTTGGCGTATCTACCCCGACACTCAACGCCACTATTTCCGCTAACACTACCCAAGAATTAACTTACACTGTCCACCCCAGACAACGCGGGGAATTTCCTTGGGGAAATATTCAAGTGCGACAGTTGGGGAGTTGGAAGTTAGCTTGGCATAATTGGCAAATACCGCAAAGTGTTTCAGTCAAAGTTTATCCTGATTTAATTGGGTTGCGATCGCTCTCTATTCGCCTCACATTACAATCATCAGGTTCTATCCGCCAATCTCGCCGCATGGGTATCGGTACAGAGTTTGCGGAATTGCGGAACTATCACACTGGTGATGATTTACGCTTTATTGATTGGAAAGCCACCGCCCGGAGAACTAGTGGTAATACACCGCCTTTGGTAAGGGTGTTAGAACCAGAACAAGAACAAACCTTGATTATTTTATTAGATCGCGGTCGGCTGATGACAGCACAAGTCAAAGGCTTACAGCGATTTGATTGGGGATTAAATGCTACTTTATCATTAGCATTAGCCGGGTTACATCGGGGCGATCGCGTTGGGGTGGGTGTATTTGACCGCCAAATGCACACATGGGTTTCTCCAGAACGCGGTCAATCTCATCTCGGTAAGTTAATTGATTATTTAACTCCGATTCAACCAGTTTTACTCGAATCTGATTATTTAGGTGCTGTTACCAATGTAGTACAAAGGCAAACTCGCCGCGCCTTAGTAGTTGTTATTACCGATTTAGTTGATGTCACTGCTTCTACGGAATTATTAGCCGCACTTTCCCGGTTAGCGCCCCGTTATTTACCCTTCTGCGTCACTTTGCGAGATCCTCAAGTTGATCATCTAGCGCACACATTTACTCAAGAAGTTACAGCAGCTTACAGTCGTGCTGTGGCTTTAGATTTATTAGCACAACGCCAAGTAGCCTTTGCTCAATTAAAACAAAAAGGTGTCTTAGTACTCGATGCACCAGCAAATCAAATTACTGATCAGTTAGTTGAAAGATATCTACAACTTAAAGCCAGAAATCAGTTATGAATGCTCAATTTTCACTATTTTAGAGTTTTACGCCGATAAATAGAGAGGCTGACTTATATTAAAAATATGCCCAAGTTAGACATTATCCATAACTCTGTAAAAAATGCACTGATAAAAGATGGCTGGTTAATTACAGATGACCCTTACATAATTCAGTATCGAAAAACTGTACTATATGCTGATATTGGTGCTGAACGGCCGATCGCAGCCCAACGAGATGGACAAAAGCTGGTTGTGGAGGTAAAAAGCTTTATTGGCACATCAAAAATACAAGATTTGAAGGAAGCTCTTGGTCAGTATGACATCTACCGTTATCTTCTAGAAGAAATAGCACCAGACCGTAAATTATATATTGCTATCAGCAAAGTTGTATACAAAACTTTCTTTTCCCAGGATATTATTCAACTCATTCTCAATAGGCATAGACTTCCAATCATTGTCGTAGACATAGAAGCAGAGGAGATTCAACAATGGATAAATTAACTGAGTATCCTAAGTTAATTAAACGAATTTTAACTGAGTATGTAGAACTAACTAACTGCCATTCCAACTCAGATATAGAGAGATTTTTGATTGTGGATGAATCCAATAATAATTATATTTGGATGAGTCTTGGTTGGCAGAATGGCGATCGCGTTTCTGGTATGACTGTCTACGTTCGGATTCGTGATGGCAAATTCTGGGTTGAAGAAGATTGGACTGAAGATGGGATTGCAACGGATCTAGTTCGTGCTGGTGTTCCTAAAGATGATATTGTACTAGCATTTCATGAACCGCAGATGAGGCAGTATACAGATTTTGCTGTAGCATCGTAATTCTTGTAAAAGTTATAAATAAACGTAATATAGCGTTTCTTACTCTAGTGAGGTACACAGAAGAATAATTAACCGCAGATGTAGACGCAAGCCTGACCAATAATTACTGATTGAGACTGAAAAATCATGGGGAGTGCAAATAATCAGGGAATTTGCTGGTGGTTTCTCGCAAAGCTTACCCGCTATAGTTTAACTTTATTGTTGAGTGCGGTAATGCTTGCTGATGCTGTGGCGGCGACACCGAAAAACCAAGGGTTGCAGATAGGACAGCAAACCACTCAACAAGATACCACTCGCGCTGCTGCGAAACGCCTTTTTCAAGAGGGAACGCAGTTTTATCAACAAGGAACAGCAGAATCACTGCGACAAGCAATTAGTAAATACCAAGCAGCTTTGAAGCTTTGGCAAAAACTTGATGAGCAAAGCCGGGAAGCCGAAACTCTCAATCAAATTGGCTTAGTCTACGACGATTTGGGAGAAACACAAGAAGTACTCAAATATTACAACCAAGCTCTACCAATACTCCTTGCAGTGGAGGATAGAACAGGGCAAGCCACCACCCTCAACAATATTGGCAAAGTCTACCTCTCATTAGGAGAAAGGGAAGAAGCACTAAAACACTTCAACCGAGCTTTACTTATCAGCCGTGCAGTGGGGGACAAAAAAGTGGAAGCCCTGACTCTCAACTATCTTGGTGTTGTCTACAACTCATTGGAAGAAAAGCAAGAAGCTCTCAAATACTATAACCAAGCTTTACCAATACTTCGTGCAGTTGGGGATAGGGAACAGGAAGCCAGCACCCTGAAAAATATTAGCTTAGTCTACGTTGCTTTAGGAGAAAAGCAAGCAGCAGTCAAATACCTCAACCAAGCTTTATCCATAGGCCTGGCAGTGGAAGACAAAAGAATTGAAGCTCGTACCCTCAATGATATTGGCTTTGTCTACGCCTCATTGGGAGAACCGCAAGAAGCTCTCAAATATTTTGACCAAGCTTTACCCATACTCCGTGCAGTAGGTGAGAAAAGAAGGGAAGCCACTATCCTCCACAATATTGGCGGTATGCACAAATCATTGGGAGAACAGGAAGAAGCCCTCAAATACTTCAACCAAGCTTTATCTATACGCCGTGCAGTGGGGGACAGAAAAGGGGAAATCCTCACTCTCTCTAACATGGCTTCCCTAGAATACAGACGGGGTAATTTACAACCAGCCCAAACACATATTCAAGCAGCTATTGAAATAATTGAAGATTTACGCGCCAAAATCACTAATGCAGAACTACGTGATGCTTATTCTGCATCAGTGAGAGGCTATTACGAGTTCAACACCTATCTATTGATGGAACTGCAAAAAAAGGATTTATAAATTGGTATCGCTTCTATATTCTCATCAAACTACTTGGTTAGAGTGTTTGGAAGTTCTCAATTGTCAAGTACAATTCCTCATCAGCTTGTTGGAAGCTGTAGTCGATGCTAATTTGAGTGGGATAACCAAGCTGATTGTTGTACTGCACATCAATATTGTCTGCTTTACGGGCGATCGCATCGGCAATCACATTAAACAATTTAGGAATTGTTTTGTATCTTTCAAAAAATTCTGGGTTACTAACTGGCTCACCTGTAGTTGTGGTGATGGATGCAGTAATCCCATTTTTTACAGTAATAATTACAGGCCCTCTGGCTTCAGGCGTACAGAAACAACTATTGCTGAGTGTATAACGATAATTACGGATATTTTGCTGATTCCACAACCTACGGTTACGTCTTAATTGTCTTAAATCTTCATTTGCTGATTTTTGTGCTGTCTCTACAGTTGATTGAGATATCGCTGGCGTATTGAAACTAAGAGGCATTAATAATGCTGCACTAATCACAATCGGCCAGTGCAACTGCATCCATTGAATTTTGAAATTTCTCAGCATTAAATTATCTCCAGGTGTATTTGTGGTTACAATGCTTGACAAAACACCTAAAAATTTATGGCTTCCTCATTCACTTGTCAAGTTCCCTAGGTTACATAAATTTAATTACTATCATTCCTGAACTACAACATACCCAAATTCATTCGATAAATCGCGTATCTGCGGCTCTCAAGTTTGAATTTAGAAGTTTTCTCGATACATCCCAAATATCTTGTCTAATTTGCTCTTTTTCAATTAATAGCTGAATGTTTATCGGTAATTTTAAAGCTGGTCTCACAGACCACAATTCGTCATCTAATAATTCTCTTTCTAAAGTAATAGAAATCATTAATTTATCCTTATAGAACTTTAAGCTAGGAAACTCTCACAAAAATATTCAGCAATTTATCATTCAGCTTTTTGATAGATGAGCTTTATTCCACTTCGATAAAACATTAAATAACTACAGCTTATCCATTTGGGAAAAATTGCCTTTAAAATTTATTTGATTTAAGTTTAGTAAATCGATAGACAAACCGTATATTATTTAGATAATCTCTCATAAACTGTTCTAAAAATCAAGCTAAAGCAGCAATTTATTGATGAGCAATGTAGCAGTGAACTGTGAATTGGGATAAATACATGGTAGGTAAATTAGAAGGAAAAGTAGCAATTATAACTGGAGCTTCTGCGGGAATAGGTGAAGCAACTGCGATCGCTTTAGCCGCAGAAAAAGCGCAAGTAGTGATTGCAGGAAGGCGTTCTGACCGATTAGATGCAGTAGCGCAAAAGATTACTGAGAATGGTGGCAAAGCATTACCAATAGTTACAGATGTTACCAATGAAGCTCAAGTCAAAAATTTAGTAGATAAAGCGATCGCTGCCTGGGGAAGAGTTGATATCTTAGTCAATAACGCCGGGATTGCCGTTATCGGTAATATTGATGGCGGTAACACAGCCAATTGGCGACGGATGATTGATGTCAACGTCTTGGGTGTGCTTTATGCCACACACGCCGTTTTGCCAATTTTGAAAGCGCAAAATTCTGGACATATCGTTAACATCTCCTCAGTGGCGGGTCGTACAGCTAGAGCCGGGATTGGTATCTACAACGCCACAAAATGGGGTGTCAATGGTTTTTCAGAAGCTTTGCGTCAAGAAGTCTGCAAACAAAATATCCGTGTGACTATCATAGAGCCGGGTTTGGTTGATACAGAAATCAACGACTATATTGACGACCCCATCGCCAAACAACGTAGTGAAGAACGACGTAAAACAGTCACCCCACTACAAAGCGAAGATATAGCCGCAGCTATTGTCTATGCAGTGACTCAACCGCCACGGGTGAATGTGAACGAAATTCTCATCCGTCCCACAGAACAAGACTGGTAACAAATTCCGCAACATTATTTGAAATCACAAAAATCAATATGACAACTCCAACTACAGCATCTACCTGGGAACAGTTATTTGAAATTGCCCAAAAACACACCCCAGCGCGGCGGGTGCGGCGACCAGGACAGTCTCCTTCGACTGCACCCATTCCTAGTAGTCTGCATACACTACCACCGGAAACAACACCACCTGTATTGCTTTACCGCGATACAAATTCCTGGTGTCCTTTCTGTGAAAGAGTGTGGTTTGCTTTAGAAGAAAAACAAATTCCCTTCGAGACAGAGTTTATTGATTTAAGCAATAAACCCAAATGGTATACCGATTTAGTTCCCACAACTCTTGTCCCAGCCGCCAAAATTGAAGGTGAGTTAGTCTACGAATCCAAGGATATTCTCTTAGCTTTAGAAGCCAGATTTCCCAGTCCGTCACTACTTCCTGAAGACCCAGAAGAAAACGCTGTGGCTAGACAGTGGGTTGAAGATGCAGAGACGAATGGTTTCCGCAATCTTGCTTATAAATTCTTGAGAGAAACTCCTATAGATGCGGATGAGTTAGCTAACTTACAAGCTGACTTTGAAACGAGTTTATACGAGCTTGAGCAAAACTTGGGCAAATATCCCGGCCCTTACTTTTTATCAACATTGAGCTTAGTTGATATTATGTATAGCCCCCATCTAGATAGACTGGCGGCGAATTTACCTGTGTATCGAGGCTATCACATCAAAGGAAATCCCCGCTTTCCACGGATTAATGCTTGGTTTGCAGCGTTAAATGAACGTCCTGCTTATCATCGGGTGAGATCAGACGACACTACTAATAATTTACTGCTGCGGCGAAGATTTGGTATAGAACCAATAGGGAATGCTTTACCTTTGAATGCAGGTGAAAGTGAAGCTATTCAATATCGTGCCGAAGCTGCGGAAAGACTCAGCGATAATCATGAAGTTGCGATCACAGATATTATCAAAAATTCCGGTGTGCAAGCATTAGCTGTAGATGGTGATATTACCACAGTTAAAGAAGCAGTAGATTTGCATTTAAGACTGCTGGCAGAATACCTGATTCATGGTGATAGCGCACCTTTACCAGGAGGCCGGACTGGGGGCAAAAATAGTATAGAAACAACAGTATCAGCAGTTGGTGCGATCGCTCTTGCCTATGTCAGAAATCGCGTCTGTGCGCCGCGTGATATGAGTGCTGGTGCAGCCACCGCATTCCGCGCCGCAGTTGATCAGGTTTTGGCTTCTTTGTATTAGGCTGATCAAAGGGAACGGGGAACGGGAAACAGGGAACAGTGCAGATTTCACTTGGTTTTAAACCCTTCCCCAAAGGCTTAATAAAAATGGGAAGTAGAAATTTTTACTTCCCAAATCACCGAACCGCAATTTGATCATCTACTTAGAAATATGGAGAGTGAGAGTAGGTGAAAAAAGCTAAGTATTACTTTTGAGCAATTGCAACACCATTAGGTTCACCAAGAACTTTGGCAAATCTTTCTAAATAGAAATTCACAGGATTTGCTACTGCTTGAACAGACTCACGACTTTCTACTGCATTCCACCATTGCTGTAAGCGGGGTGTTTCTGTTGGTAAGGTAAACTTGCGGAAGTGTTCGAGGACGGGTAAACGCTCAAACCAAGGATAAAAGCTGATATCCACTAAACTAAACTGTTCACCCAACCAATAAGGGCCGTTACCAGATAGCTGACTTAATCCTTCTTGTTCAATATATAAAAGTGCTTCGACAAATTCCTTCCGCCCTTGTTCTTGTTCTTGAGCATCTTTACCACGCAAGAATTTGTTAAACGCGGGGACAAAGCGGGTATTGGCGTAGTCAATCCAAATCCGGGCGAGCGCTTTTTTTATAGGATCATGAGGTAACAAAGCTGGTTCTGGAAAGACTTCTTCTAAATATTGATTAATCACCGCAGATTCATAAAGTTCTACATCCCCAATTTCTACATCCCTATGTTTGATTGAAGGAAGTTTCCCATAGGATGAAATCTGCGTGAACTCAGATGGTTTGTTCTGTAGGTCAATTTCAATGGGGCTAAAGTCAATGTTCTTTTCCAGCAGAACTACGCGGGTTCGTTGGGAGAAGCTAGAGTCTTTAGCGAAGTACAGTTGTAAGTTACTCATGAAATTTTCCTCGGATGAAATACAGACTATGGAAATTTAAATGAAAGCCTGAAGCCCAAGCAAACAGAAGTTCACTTGTTATCCTCTAAAATACGTTAAATCTACTGAATTACCGTAGTTATTAAAAGTATTGCACATCCTTTTGGAAAATTCAAGTTATGGCAGGAGGCAGAAGTATTATTATTACCGTTCTAAATATAGTAGTCCTATCTACTCCCGACTCCTACTTCATCTTCTTTCTCTAATATATGTAATACTTAGTAATAATGATTGTTAGTAAATCTAACTATCACCAGTCTGTCAGGTCATTTTACACCGCAAAACATCAGACCAAGACCAGATATCAAGATGATGAAAGAAATATCACGTCGCCAATTTATCACCACAGCCACCCTGACGACAGGCTTTGTTTTAGCAGTGCAGCCTGTATTTGCTAAAGTGACTACCACTGATAGCAAGGGCTTAACTGCTGGTGCAGTGAAAATTCCGGTTAAAGATGGCGAAATTCCGGCTTATAGAGCCGTATCTGCGACTGGAAGGAATTTCCCAGTGGTTTTGGTAATTCAAGAAATTTTTGGTGTCCATGAGCATATTCAAGATGTTTGTCGTCGCTTTGCCAAGTTGGGGTATTTAGCGATCGCACCAGAATTATTTGTGCGTCAAGGTGATGTGTCAAAATTAAGCAATATAGACGAAATCCGTCAAGTAGTAGCTAAAGTACCGGATGCACAGGTCTTATCAGACCTAGATGCAACAGTTAACTGGGGTGTGAAATCTGCCAAGGGAAATGCCAAGAGAATCGGAATTACAGGCTTTTGCTGGGGTGGTCGGATAACATGGCTATATGCTGCACATAATCCCCAAGTCAAAGCAGGTGTAGCATGGTATGGCAGACTGGTGGGTAATTCTACAGAACTCACACCCAAACATCCCGTTGATATTGCTTCCACATTAAAAGTGCCTGTCTTGGGACTCTATGGTGGTAAAGATACAGGCATACCTGTAGATACAGTAGAACAAATGCGCGATCGCCTCAAATCCAGTAACAGCAAATCTCAAATTATCGTCTACCCAGATGCACCGCACGCCTTTTTTGCTGATTATCGCCCATCCTACCGCGAACCAGAAGCGAAAGAAGGCTGGCAAAAACTCCAAGCATGGTTTAAGCAACATGGGGTGTAATATCGTGTTTGATCAAATACTTATCATTGAGGCCGCAGAGGAAGCAGAGGTGCAGAGGTGCAGAGGGGAGGGTTTTAACGTTGCTGCACAGATTTACCGAATCATCACACATTACCAGGACATAATATTTAGAACAATATTAAGGTGGGCATTTTCAGCACAATTCTGAATCAAACTATTATGTATGTGTTAATGCCCATTTGAGAAATTGAACAACAAGAATTTTCAGGTTCACGCAGAGACGCGGAGGCAAGGCAGCGCGTTGCGGGGGTTCCCTCCGTTGTAGCGACTGCCGCGCGGAGAGTCAGTTAGAGGTGAATCATATCGAAATTAGCTGAATTGACGAGATAAAAACTAGTAAATTAAACTTGCAATCTGAATTGGGAGAAATCAAATCAATGGCAACTACTGCATTAATTGTCGGTGCTGGTAATGGACTGAGTGCATCCCTAGCGCGTTTGTTCGCCTCTGAAGGAATGAGCGTTGCTTTAGCGGCACGGCGAATTGATAAGCTGAGTACATTGTCTCAAGAGATTGGCGCAGTCAGTTTTGCCTGTGATGCTTCTCAACCAAACGAAGTCAACCAACTATTCAACGATGTAGAACAAAAGCTGGGAGCGCCAACCGTTGTAGTTTATAATCCCAGCTTGCGAGTTACAGGGCCACTGATTGAACTTGACCCCAGCGAAGTTGCGAAATCCTTGGAAATTACTGCTTATGGTGGCTTTTTGGTAGCCCAAGCCGCCGCGAAACGGATGCTGAAATTAGGCGAAGGCGCAATTTTCTTTACAGGTGCGTCGGCTAGTGTCAAAGGTTATCCGCGTTCTGCGCCCTTTGCGATGGGTAAATTTGCTTTGCGGGGTTTAGTTCAAAGCATTGCACGGGAACTCGCACCGCAGAATATTCATGTAGCGCACTTTATTATTGATGGAGTGATTCGTTCAGCAACAAGTCAAGAAGCCCCAGATAAACCTGATAGTTTACTAGATCCAGATGCGATCGCTCAAACTTATCTCAATATTCTCCGTCAACCCCGCAGTGCTTGGACATGGGAAGTTGAATTACGGCCTTGGGTGGAAACATTTTAATTGCATTTTGTGCTTAACGATGTTTGCGGTTACAATACAACACCAAAAATACAAATAATCCTAGTCCCACAAGATATTTGATGGGATCTGGTACATTTGGATTAGGCGAAAAAAACCCTTCAATTGTACCTGCAATAATTAACATTGGTACAATCCCAAAAACTAATTGTGCCGCTTGAAAACCATAGAACTTTAACGCATCACCACGGCGATATTTACCAGGAAATAAAATTGCTCTAGCTAATAATAAACCTGCACCACCTGCAAAAAATATAGCTGGCAATTCCAAAGCACCGTGGGGAAAGACAAAAGCCCAAAAAGGATAAGCTAAATTATTTTGACCTACTAAAGTACCAACGGCACCTATTAATAAACCATTAAATACCATTAAATAAGTTGTATATATTCCCGCCGTAATGCCGCCAGCAACCGCACCAAAAGACACCGAAAGATTATTAATCATGATGCTGCTGGATGCTAATGGTTCAACTCCGACAATTGACCCCATCCATAATTTATGCTCATCCCGTACCTGCGAAATTAATTGTTGTGGTACTACCAATGACATAAATGTTGGGTCTTGCCAAGCATACCACCAAGCCACCACAGCCCCTAGCAAAAACAAACTTGTAGCCAGAGCAATATAGGGAAATGTCTGCTGTACAACTGATGGTAAACCCCAACGGTAAAATTCCAACGCAGCCCGCCATTCTTGTCGCCGCGAACCTTGGTAAATCTGCGTGTAACCGCGAGTTGTTAAAATTTGCAAACTTTGGATTAAAGTCTGACCAATTTGTTGTGTACGGGCGCGTGCTAAATCAGCCGCTACGGAACGATATAAACTTGCTAATTCTCTAATTTCCCCAGCGCGTGCTGATTTCAGTCCTTTTTTTTCTACTTGCTTTAATAAAGCATCCAAACGCTGCCAATTCGGTTCTCGTCGTGCAATCCAACGTTGAATATTCATAAATTGTAGGAATATTAACAATTAACAGATATAGCCTAAAACCCCGATAACCTCCACATTTCTTAATTACGAATTACAAATTACGAATTACGAATTGCCATAACCTACCTTAAGATAGCCACAAATTCACAACCGTACTTCTAAGGAAATTTACCATCATGTCTGGAAACTTTGACTCTCCCAGCCCTATGCAACCATTGAGCGTTGGCAATGTTGTCAGTGCGGGGGTAAGACTGTATCGCTCTCATCTGAAATCCTACTTTTCACTGGCTGTGATAGTCTGTTTGTGGTCAATGTTGCCGTTTTTGTTTTTTGTCCCCTCCGGGATAATACTTTATGTGAACCTTGCTTCTGGTAGAAATTCTCCCTTAAATTGGCTGATTGTTAGTTTAATTGGGTTAGGTTTATCTATTTATGCTTTGGGTAAATCATTGGTTAACTCTGCAACTATTTCACGCTTGGCATTTGGAGAATTAGTTAATCAACCAGAAACTGTAAAGCAAGCCCGCAATCAAATTCAACCACGGATGTGGACTTTGGTTATCAATGTATTCTTGTTGTTTTTAATTTATTTGGGACTATCAATATTTTTTGTGTTTTTACTATTGATACCTCTGCTAAATATCCTGCTTTTGATACCTATAACTGCAATACTTACTTGGTTTGTAGCTCGATTTTTTTTAGCAGATATATTGATAGCAATTGAAGAAAATATCGATGCCGTTGCTGCAATTAGTCGTAGCTGGGATTTGAGTCAGACAAATGCTTGGCGAATTGCCTTAATATTATTTGTCTCTTTTTTGATTACCATACCATTCCAATTATTAACTCAGTTAGTTAGTAGAGGCGTGATGCAATCTCTGATTTTACCAAGAATACAAGAAGCCATTAGTGGTTCAAATAGTGCAATCAGCTTTATCATAACAGTTTACTTAATAGTATTAGGGCTATCATTTTTAGTAGGTGCAGCCCTTTTACCGTTTTGGCAAACAGTCAAAGCTGTGATTTATTACGACCTCCGCAGCCGCCGTGAAGGGTTAGGATTGCAGTTACGCGATCGCGAAATCTAAAAACTAGTACAAATATTATTATGCATTTTTTTAACCGCGTTAAATTCCGCACCCCCGAAAGTGTCGAACTAGAATTTACCCTCGCTGGTATAGGGAACCGTGCTTGGGCTTTGCTTATTGACTATTTGGCATTAGCTGTAATTTCATTAGTATGCATCTATGTCTGGATTTCAATATCTGGTCAGTTAGCAGATATTTTGGGGGAACAAGATGCTATTAGTTCACAAGTTGGACTTTGGTTAATCGCCATTACCTTTTTACTTCTCTTCGGAATTTACGTCGGTTATTTTGTATTTTTTGAAACTCTGTGGCAAGGACAAACCCCAGGAAAACGCTTGGCGAAAATTCGGGTTGTGCGAGATGATGGTAGACCTGTTGGTTTAGCACAGTCAACTTTACGTGCTTTACTGCGACCTTTAGACGAATTTTTCTTTCTGGGGGCTTTTTTTATTATGTTTAGTCGCCGTGAAAAGCGGCTGGGTGATTGGGCGGCTGGTACAATTGTGATTGAGTCTGAAATAGCCACACCATCAGCAACTTTTACAATATCAGAACAAGCTAGGGCGCTTTATACAGAATTGCTAAGTATTGCAGATTTATCTCAATTATTACCAGATGATTTTGCCGTCATTCGGGAATATTTGCAGCGGCGTAGCGCAATGGCAGTTAAATCAAGAGTCGCTCTGGCTTCTAAGTTAACTCAACAGGTCGCAGCTATTGTTAACTTAGAGAAATTGCCAGAAGTTCCTCCTGATATTTTTTTAGAGGCAGTTTATTTAGCTTATCAACACAAAGAATTTTAGTATTTTCTGTGCAGGTGGTAAGGATGGGTAGGTGTTGAAAATCAAAGTTGATGAAAATAGTTCAGGGCTTAGGGATTTTCAAGAAAATTCCGGGTTGAGTGCATCTATCCCGCCTCGGAATCAATTCCGAGTCTCATAGCGCAAGTCCTCTGGGGAGGACTCAACCAAAAGTTCATTTCAGTCCACCCTTTGTGGACTTTGGCTATGAGCCTGGAACTTTAGTTCAAGGCGGGATGCGGTTTTATACAGCAAAAAATAAGCATCATCAGAAATTAAATAAGCGTCAACATTTCTTCTATTAACTCAAGTTTAATTTTTCTCGCACCAATGCCTCATCTTTAAAACCAGTCAAAACGGCTATTCCATCTTGAACAAACAACGGACGTTTGAGCAGCATTGCATCGACAGCAAATGCGTCAATCCATTGTTGCTCAGTCCAAGTCTTTTTTTGTTCGCCTAAAGCGCGGTAAGATTGCCCAGAGGTATTTCTCATAGCAGCAGAACCTAGAGACTTCACCCAGTTTTCGATTTGCTCACTGGTAGGCGGAGTATCTTTGGTATTGATGAACTCATAGTCAATTTTATTGTTTTGCAGCCACGCCAGAGCTTTTTTGCAAGTACCGCAGTTAGGAATGCCGTAGACTTGAACAGACATAACAAGATTTGAGCAACAATCTCCAGATATAGCATTCATAGGTTTGATATTACACCTATGAATTATTTGCCCCTAGTTGAAGGCTATAAAGATTCGCATAGACTCCTTGCTGATTAATCAATTCTGTATGAGTGCCTTGTTCGACAATGTGTCCTTGTTGAATGACTAACACCTGATCAGCTTGAGTGACGGTGCTGAGTCGGTGAGCAATGACAAAGCTGGTGCGACCTTGTAACAAACGAGCGATCGCACTTTGCACTAGTGCTTCGGTACGAGTATCAATACTACTAGTCGCTTCATCTAAAATCAAGATGCGCGGATTAATTAACACCGCACGGGCAATACTAATCAATTGTCGCTGTCCTTGACTCAAGGGCGCACCTCGTTCACCTAATTGGGTTGCGTAACCTTGTGGTAATGAAGTAATGAACTCATGCACATTCGCCAATTGAGCAGCACTTTCAACATCTGCTTGGCTGGCGTAAGGAGCGCCAAAGGCAATATTTTCGGCTACAGTCCCACTGAACAAAATATTATCTTGCAAAACAATCCCAATTTGACGGCGTAAACTAGCTTGGGTGACACTACGCACATCAATGTCATCAATTTTGACTGCACCACCGGAAACATCATAAAAACGTAATATCAGGTTAATAATTGTGGTTTTACCTGAACCTGTCGGTCCTACTAATGCAATCATTTCTCCAGGGCGGGCGTGTAAATTCACTCCTTTGAGAACCAGTTGCTCTGGATTATAGCCAAAGGTGACATTCTCAAATCTCACCTCTCCTTGAATAGCTGGCATTTCTGTTGCATCTGCTGCATCTTGGAGTTGGGCTGGTTCATCTAATAGTAAGAAAATTCGCTCTAGTCCGGCAAAGGCTGACTGAGCTTGAGTGTAAAACTGACTGAGAATTTGAATCGGGCGGAAAAATTGCTGGACATACAGTAAAAACGATGTAACCACACCAACGGTTGCGGCTCCGGTAACAGCGAGATAACCACCGAATGCTAGTACGCCTGCGGTTGCGAGGGTGTTGAGAAAATCAATCGAGGGTAAAAAGGCCGCAGTAATCGCCACCGCCCCCACATTCGCATCACGGTTAGCCGCGTTGAGAACATCGAATTCTTGAATGTTGATTTGTACGCGATTAAATGCTTGGGCTTCGCGGACACTGCTAATATCTTCTTCTAACTTGGCTGAAAGGTCGCCAATGGTTTGACGGGTGACGCGAAATCTAGCTCTTGCCCAACGAGCAAATAAGCTAGTAGTAAAAATCATCAGTGGCACAACTAGGTTACTCAATAAGCCAAGTTGTAAATTAATCGCCAGCATTGCAATGACAATACCCACCAAGCTGAAAACGTTACCCAACATTTGGGCGACGGTTTGTCCAAATGCTTGATTGACGGTATTCACATCATTTAGCAAGCGACTCATTAAATCGCCGGCTTCACTGCGGTCAAAAAAGCTGAGTGGTAAACTCTGGATTTTCACAAATATATCTTGTCGCAGTTGCGCCAGCAATCGCTGCATAATCCAGCCGACACGAACAATTTGACCACGGGTTGCCGAAATACCAAGTACATAAATTAGTGCTAGTAGTGTTAACAGCAGCAACAACCCCGATAAATTACCTTTGCCAATGAGATGGTCAATTGACCAACCCAGCAAGAACGGTGCGATCGCCTGAGTTGATGCACCAATTAGCACTAATGTCAAGGCGATCGGAATTTCTTTGCGATAGGGACGCAGATATTGTAAAAAGCGTCTTAAGGTTGAGAGTTGCTGAGTTGCCAGTTGCTCGGATGCAACAATTGGGCTTGTACCTCTCATAAGAATTTGGGATTTTAGATTTGAGATTTGGGATTGGGAATTGCTGTCTGCCGCTGGTTTAAAGTCAATATATGTGTAGCAACTATATTTTAAATTGGGATGAGTGCTGTTTTATTTGACACAGTAAATAAAATTATGCCACAAAGCTGATAGTCTTGTCGTTGCTTCTGCACCGAATGGCACTCAGAAAAGCTCTCAGCTACGAATCATCAGGATTACAGTTTTTTATACCCGACGATCGCAGTCATCGTATGAGGCAGGCGATCGTAGATGGGTAGATAATATAAGGTTGCGTGTCAAAGAATGTCAATACCTATTGTTGTTTAATTAACTACATAAAACTTTATTGACACGCCTCTATCTGAAGATATAGACTTTAGACAGTCTATCTAACTTGATAATTGACGCTTTTCAGTGGATGGGTGGAAACCCAATTGATGCGGAAGATGCGCTCAGTCGGGCGATGTTGAAAGCTTGGGAGAAGGCGCAAAAGTATGCGGGGGAAATTACTAATTTTAAGGCTTGGCTGGTGACACTGACTCGGAATCTTTGCGTGGATATTCATCGAGAACGCAGTCGGGGGGCGAATCGAGTTGAGGATATAGAAAGTTACGCAAGGAGTGAAGAGCAAGGAATGGTTGATTTTGACAATACGCCAGACAGTGCGATGGAAACTGACGAGAGAAAGAGGGTGATTCGTCGGGCTATTCATAACTTACCGACGAGGCTGCGCGAAACGTTTATCCTACACTTTTATCAAGAACTTTCTTATCCAGAGATAGCCGAACAACAAGGTATTTCCTATCAGAATGTCTGCAAGCGGATTTCCCAGGCGCGGAAGATTTTGCAACAGGAGTTGAGGGGATATTTTATCGGGGAGGAGGAAACGGATAGGAATGAATCTGTGACACCGACAGCAACGGAGTCGGAAATAGGGGAAATGTCCGATGGGAATAAGGAAGTTGAAGCCAGAGCAGGGAAGATGGTAGTTGCAGTTACGGTGGAGGAAGTGGAGATTGTTGGGGTTGAGGAAGCGCAGGAGGTAGCGGGTGATGTGCAGCAGTCTGAGTGGGTGATAGTTGCGGTGACTTCTGGGGGGAAGTTAGAGGTAAAGAGCGATCATTGTTGGTGGGTTAAAGTGGTGTTGCGGAGGCAACAATGGCATCAGGTGGGGAAAGTTGCGGGAGAATTTGTATTTGTGCTTGTGCTTGTGGGATCGTTCCGTTCTCCTCCTTTTTATTCTTTTCCTTATTTTCAATTCTTGTCGATTGTGGTATGGAAAAACTTTCCTAACTTTAAAAATTCAGAAATTGAGTTTGGAAATCGTCTAAAAGGTAAGAGCATCCGATGAATATTTGGGTACTACCAAATTTAAAACTCGGAACAAAAGTGAAAACAAAAGGAGATGTGCCATGAGCTGAATGAGTACTGAAGAACTTGGATTCAAGGAAGCATTTGACCAAATTTTTGAAAAAATAAGAGAGGACACAATAAACAATTTAAGAGCAGCGGAAGCAGGTACTATCCGGGAGGCCTCAGCAGTAGAAGAACAGATCGAATTAGTATCCGGTGGCTTTGATGTTTATGAACAGTTTGATGAAAATGGGAACTATCATTTTGAACGGTCGCAGTACGCACCAGGATTAACTGTAAATCTGACAGTAACAATCTTCTCGCCGGATGATACATATAGCGCTAAGTTATGGTCTAGCGGTGGAGGAGGTGGAGAATGGAACAATGTGCATATCAACCAAACACAATCAGGAAGCATAAAGACTAATTTTTGGTCGAGCACAACAATCAAACTAGATGTTCATGCTAGTACAGCGAGAAATGCGAAATTTCGTGCACGTGTAGACTATAGGGTCTAACTTTTTTGCCAATCAGGACTTGATTCGGAATATAAAAGCAAGTGCGCTCACCTTTTTATCTTAATTGAGATTTTTAAGATATAGAAAGGGTAAGCAAATACCTTATCGATAAAGTAGGTGAGCGTTTTCTTTGCTACTTATCTTGATTTAACTTATCTACTAAATGTTAATGATTAAGAGTCTATAACATTAGTTAGATTCTACAAATCTGATCGACATACTTTGATTTTATAAGGAGTAAAAAATGGATTTTTTGGTACAAAAAATTATTAAAATGCTATACCGCTTTTTTAAGTTTTTAGCAACCTTTCCTTTTGCTGAAAGCTTAATTTTATCTAATAAATATGAATATGACTATGAGGTTCTAGATCATCTAGCTATGACATATATACCATCTAGCCGAATACCAGGGCTACCTGCTTTGCCTAAAGCAGATGAACTTCCTAACGAAAAGTGGTTTGCTTTAGTATTAAGTACAATAAGCCTTTTGGTAAATCAAAAAACCTCTAATGATGTTGTGAATGAATCGGTTTCCAAAGAAAATAAAATTGATCAATTAGAGTTAATTCATGTTAATGACGAAATCAAAAAAGCAGAGAACTGCGAAGATTTAACTATTGCTGTTGTGAAGCTAAAAAAGGCATTAGGAATGGCAGATACTGACGAAAAAAGCGAACTATATTCAAGGAATAACAATGATATTCAATTGGAAATTAATTCGAGTTATTTTGAAGATGAATTTGATAAAATTGACCGAGAAATACAGGCTAGTTTAAGCCAAATTACACAGCTAGAATCTGCAAATTATAAGGCTGATAAACTTGAGCAAATTGATAAAAATTTCTATAGGCATCTTCAGGAAATTGCTAAATTTTTAGGACGAAAATTAATTAACAATCAACCGGATTCTACAGTGAGGCTGGAAAGTCCTAGTCCTGTTCCTACTCTACCAGATTATGAACAATTAATTAGCCCATTAAAGATAAAGCCCGCAACTTTAACTAATTTCCAAAGAGATGATGTTTTTGCTTATATGCAAGTAGCTGGGCCAAATCCAGTTATGCTCAATCAAATCAAAAAAATTGATTCTCTTCTGCCAATTACCAATGAACAATACCAAAAGATTTTACCTCATGATTCTTTAGAGGCAGCACTACAAGGAGGACGAATTTATCTAGCAAACTATGAGAAGCTGAAAAATCTAGAGAATGGTAGTTTTGGTGGATTACAAAAGTATATATATGCTCCAGTCGCTTTATTTGCAGTACCACCAGATGGATCTCTAAATCGGAATTTGCTACCGATTGCAATTCGTTGTCAACAAACTCCAGGGGATGATAATTCTATATTTACGCCTCTAGATGGAGAAAACTGGATGACAGCTAAAACTGTCTTACAAATGGCAGACAGTAATTATCACGAGTTGTTCTCTCACTTAGCTAAAACTCACTTATTTATTGAGCCTTTTGTTCTGGCTACTAATCGCTGCTTTGATAAAAGTCATGCTGTCAGACTTTTGTTGAAACCTCATTTAGAAGGTACAGTATTAATTAATTATGGCGCACATAAATTTTTACTAGCACAAAAAGGATCTATAGACTCGCTATTAAGTGGCACTATTGGCAGTAACTGCAAGCTAGCTATAAAAGAAGCCAAGGATAACTTAGCTAGTTTTAATGAAGTTGCATTTCCCAAGACGTTAGAAAAACGCGGCGTTAATAATTCCCAACAGCTACCAATTTATCCTTACCGAGATGACGGAAAACTGATTTGGGATGCCATTCATCAGTGGGTTAAGGATTACTTAGGTCTGTTCTACGCCAGCGACAATTCTGTAGAAAAAGATAAACAACTACAAAAGTGGGCAAGTGAGTTGCTAAATAAAGGCAACTGCCATATTGGTGACAAAGGTGATGGCCAAATTAAAACCCTAGATTATCTAGTCGAGGCTATCTCCACAGTTATTTTTACAGCTAGCGCTCAACACGCTGCTGTTAACTTTTCGCAAAGCGGCTTGATGACCTACGCACCAGCATTTCCTTTAGGTTGCTATTCCCCAGCACCTACAAAACACCAACAAGAGCAGCAAAACTTTATGGGTTTACTACCACCCTTAGAGCGGGCTGAACTGCAAATACAAGTCCTTTATTTGCTTGGCTCAGTCTACTATACGAAACTAGGCGATTACTCTAGCTCATTTTTGCAATCATTTGAGAAGAATAAAGAGCAAGTGAAAATAGCTTTGAATAAATTTCAGGTAAATCTAGATGACATCAAAACAAAAATTCTAGAAGCAGATAGCCACAGGCTTGTTTCTTACAGATATTTGCTTCCCGAAAATATTCCTCAAAGCATCAATATTTAACCACTTTATAGAGGTTGATAAATTCCCAATCTAGTTGTAATGAATGATTGAAAAAATCAAAAGTTTCTTCCTAAAAGCGTCTAGTAAATAGAGAGGGCGCAAAATGATAACGAAAGGAGATGTTGACAATGGATAAGTTTCAAGGAAGTATTGGTGAAGTTCTACAGGGCAGTCTTCAAATAGAAAACTTAAATACAACAGAAAGATTAGAAGCTGTTAATGATTGCATAGATTTCAATTTTGACATCAAGATATTAAGTATTAGTGGACAGATTTGTAAGTCTGGCAAATTACAGATTAAGGGATCTGTCATAGGCATTCAAATCGGTGATACTGTAGTGGACTTATCGAAAGGTGAATTTTGTGCCAACCCAAGTATTGGGTTTGAAGAAGTTAAATATTGCTTCTATTTATCTGGTTCGTGTTTGAGAACAAAAGGGTATGTTGATGGTTGGTTCCACTCGAAGCAGGAATGGGATGAAGAAATAGTGTGCTTCTAACGAGACTTAAATAAAAGTCATCTTTAGAATAGGCTCAAACCTATTCTTTGAGTCTATTTACAATCAAAGTTTCATCCTAGTATACATAAAAATTATCTAGAGATAAGGAGAAAAACATGGATTTGTCACTGCAAGAAGCTATCGCAAATATCCTTGGACAAAACGTAGATGTATCTGCTGATATTAAGGATATTATTAAGGATGAAGAAATTCAAAAAGAACTGCAAGATCGAATTTCATCTTTAGATATTTCTGCCTTACCGACTCATATTTCTGCTACGAAAGAGGATGATACTTTAAATATTGCAGAAGCAATAGTTTTAGTCACTGGCAGACCTGTATTATTCGTTCAAAATGACTCTTTCATCGCACCTGAAAGCGATATTTGGCAAGAAAGGTTGAACAAATCAAAATCTCTTATCGAATCTGCGATTAAGGCAGTTGGTCGAGTTGAACTTCGCAACCATCCTACATTCGACTGGGTGGGAACTGCTTGGCTTGTTGCTTCTGATATTTTAGTGACAAACCGCCATGTAGCGCGTGAGTTTGCTGCAAAGCAAAACAATCAATTTGTTTTTTTATCCAATCCTGTTCGCCAGACAATACGAGCCAATATTGATTTTAAAGTAGAATACGAGATAGATTCGGATGCTCCTCAATTCAAAGTGAAGGACATCCTTTATATTGAAGATGATGTTAAACTGAATGACGGTTCAGCAAGTCCCGACATTGCTTTCTTACGGGTATCTTCTGGTGATTCACTAGCTACTCCAATCTCCTTGTTCTCCGAGCCAATCGAGCAAAATAGAGATGTAGCGGTAATCGGCTATCCAGCAAGAGATGGTGATCGAAATAATTCTCAGGTTATGGATCGAATTTTTGCTGGTGTATATGATGTAAAGAGACTACAACCAGGCAAGATTACAGGTGTAAAAGATAACTTCATAACACATGATTGTTCTACACTTGGGGGTAATTCTGGTTCTGTTGTACTCGATCTAGAAACAGGGAAAGCTTTGGGACTTCACTTCGCAGGAACTTATAGAAAAACTAATTATGCAGTCCCAGCATGGGTGATCAAAGATCGCCTTGACAGAATTCGTTAATTTGCCAAAACTAACACACAAGCCTGATAATTAATAGCTAATTTAGTACCTGTATAAATATAAATTATATCACTACAGGTACTATGTTTTAGTATTTACACAAAGGCGTATACTGTAGCAAGAGAAGCGTCCGAGTAGAAGCAAACATTAAGTGTTTAAAAAAAATTTTTAAAATTACACACTTCAATTTATTTACACTATTTTTTTAGATATTTTTTCTTAAAATTAAGAGAATAAGTTTTGTTAGAGGTTACTATGTTAAATATTTCTGTAGAAGATTATAGAATAGCTATTGGCGAAAGGTTTTCAGTTGAGTTTCAACGAACATTAAGAATTCCTGATGACGATAAAATCTATCCACTCCCGCCAGGATTGGGTGAGTTTCTAGTTAACCGTGTTGCTGACTATCTAGATCGCGTCCCAGAACATTGGAACAAGCCAAATAGCTTCTTCATTCCCATGTATCAACGAGAAGCGCTATGGCTTTGCTTTAACGGGGCAGATTGGAAGCCAAACGCAGTTAAAATTGGGGTTGGTAATATCAATGCAATCTCTGGTGAAGTATGGGATAAAAAACTGCATGATGATCCACAAGATTATATTGTTTGTCCAGACCAACCTTGGTTAGATGGTATTAATGTTGGGGAAGGTGTTATCCGTCAATTTGTTGCTACCCCTCTGGGTTTAGGAGATACAATTGAAGCTCAAGTAACTGGGGTAGAGAAATTTGGTGGAATTCAAATTCTAGTCTATGAACCCAAACCGGGTAAATTTCCCGACCAGCCACCACCTGAGCCAGAAATATTACTGGAATCGGTATCGATCACAAGTTCAGGCGAATATGAAATGGGACTTGGGGCAGGAGGTAAGATGCAACAAAAAATTTATCCTGACGAGTATGGTATGGAAACTTGGGATCTCGAAAATTACGGCTCTATTTTTGTCTATATTGTCAATAGCGAAAAATACCGAGAGATAACTGGTCTTGAACCACCTCCAACACCAATTAGCGCTCAGACTTATACCGATTATGGGTTCCCCTGGTTTAGCCTCTACGATGAAAAAAAGGGCGACATTCCCGCATCTGCGAGATTGGCAGAGGTAAAAACAATCCGAGAACGAGAGGCTGAAAGGGGAATTAACAATCAGGAAGATGATTTATCTGTAGATGTGCCTCAATCGAATATCAAAAAATTGTATTTATCAGGAGATGGTGAAGAATTTTAATGTAAACTTATGTGGAATTTTGATTTGGGTGTTTGGCAACAATTTCAGAAATCAGGCAGGTATCAAGGAGAAAATTCATAGCCTCAAGTCATCGCGGGGTAAACTGCGATCGCGGCTAAAGTCCAATTCAACGCTTACTTCAGCTAGTGGGGATTGACGGAAAAATTCTGAAAGTTTACTTGGTTCGTCTGGGTGGGTGTTGTGATTGGGTTCAGTCAGGCTTTGGGCAAGCAATTGAATAATAGACTTGTCGCTAAATAAGAAGAAAAAATGATGAAATCGCATTCTGGATTTCACTGAGTAATCTAAGCAGCCATCAAGTAGAAATTCCACAGACCAGCAGCAGTCAGCATGAAGCGATCATCCAAATCACGAATACGATTTCTGTATACTGCTGTGACAGCTTTGTATCTCTTAATACCTGATATTGTGTGTTCACATTTAACGCGCTCGCTACTTTGTTTCTCGATTGGATTGTTTTTGTTGTTCAGTTAGTTCTTTGCCTCTGGGTTTTTTGTCGGGAATTTTAATGTTGACAAATTCTTTTTGTAATCCCTGAAAGCCTAAATCTACATGAATCGGGACTTCATCTGGAACACAATCGACTAATTTTTCTGCATCTAACTGTCTTTTATCATGAATCTTACCTTCCTTTGCTTTTGATAGCACTAGCACCCGTTTATCTTGATCTGACATTACCAGGTGTTTACGAGTATGGCGCTTTTTTTTACCTGAATAATGACTTTTCTGCTTTTCCTGGTCTTTAGGACGTTGAATGGGACGTTCTGTACCATCAATCATCACTTCCTTAGCATCTGGAAACCGTGCAATAAACTCTTCTACACTTTCCAATTTCCGTTCGGGTAATACCATTTTCTTTCCTAGGACAGTCTCTAGCAATGGTTGTAGTCTTAACATCCAACGGTGTGCCCGACTTCGGTGTAAGTCAAACAGGACTCCTGCTACATCAAAGGTGGGATAGCACTTGAAGTAGAACAATATGAAAAATAGCTGATCTTCTACTCGCTGCAATCGAGGCTTTCTACCCCCACCTACAGACCGTTTCCGAGGCTTTTGGCTTTTGGCGATCGCCTCTTGGTTGATTATGTTTTCAAAGCCTTGCGATAATTCATCGAATGCCTTACGGTTTAGCCCAGTAAATGCCCTCAGCAGACGGTCTTCTTTCAACACCCGATTGATGTTTAGCATTTTTCTGTCTTATTCGAGTTGCTCATCGTTACTCTACCTTATTAAGCGACAAGTCTAATATACAATTGCTCTGGAGAGCGACTAATCAGAAAATCGACATAACCTGTCAAATCAAACTCTGGCTGTACGTTGAACTCTTCGCCGGAAAAGACGCTAATTTGTCCATGAAGCTGGCGTTTGACTTCTAACAATACGGGATTGATAATGCCTTCAGAACGCGCTTTTTCACTACCCACTGCAACAGCCCAAGGTAAGGTTTATTTCAAGGTATCTTTGAGCAAAGAAGTCGGGTTTACTGGGGAAATCTCTGGTAAAAAGCGATCGCCTTCAACAATCGTCAGTTGAAAATCTTCTACAGCTTTACTCAGAGTAAATTTACTATAAGGCATAAAGGTTTTCCCATTGCTGATTAAGGCGATGATTTTTGTCTCACGCAAAGGCGCAAAGAGCAAGAGTTTTAAGAGTAGAATTTTATAATTTCATGCAGCATTTATGCAACGCCCTTGATTTGAGATTCCAAAATTGCGCCGTAAAGTGGACTGGTTTGCATTAATTCTTCATGGGTTCCTTGGGCTACTAATTGCCCTTTATCGATTAACAAAATGCGATCGGCATTTTTAACAGTACTAATGCGTTGCGCCACCACAAAGGTGACACAAGCTTTTTGCTGCATTAAATCATCTAGTTCAGCTTGAATTTGCGCCGCAGTTTTCGCATCAACCGCAGAGGTACTATCATCCAAAATTAGAATACTGTAATCGGTGAGTAAGGTACGGGCGATCGCAATCCGTTGCTTTTGTCCGCCAGATAAACCAACACCACGCTCACCCACAATTGTGTCGTAGCCATCAGGCAAGCTAGTAATAAAATCATGAATTTGGGCAGTTTTTGCTACTTCTATTACCTGTTCTAAGCTGGCGTTGGGTTTAGCGTAGGCAATATTCTCGCGGATAGTACCAGAGAACAAAGTAGTTTCTTGAAATACTATACCAATATGCGATCGCAAACTTTGCAGTGTAAAATCTCGCACATCCCGCCCATCAATGCGAATGGCTCCTCCAGTCACATCATAAAAGCGCGGAATCAAGTTCATAATTGTGCTTTTACCGGAACCTGTCATCCCCAAAACAGCAATTAACTCTTTGGGCTTGGTTTCAAAAGACACATTTTTCAGTGCTTCGGTTGTGGCTCCCGGATAGCGAAAGGAAACGTTTTCAAAGGTAATTCTGCCACCGCAAGTATCAAATAACATAGCATTCGGGCGATCGCGGATTTCCACTGCGGCATCGACTACTTCAAAAACTCGTTCAGCCGAGGCGGCGGCTTGCGCGATCGCTGGGGCTGCAAATCCAATTAATAATATTGGTTGGAAAACTAACACTAAATAGGAGTTAAACGCCACCAATTCGCCCACGGAAAAGCTACCACCAATTACCTGCACTCCCCCATAGCCAAACACTGCCAGTGTCACCAAATTACTCAGTAAAAATATAAAGGGGAATGTGTTGCGAATACCACGAATTGTCTGCATATTTGCAGTGACGAGGGCATCGTTCAAGGTGGTGTAACGCGATTTTTCTGCCGACTCTCGCACAAAGGCTTTAACTACGCGTATCCCTAGCAAATTCTCTTGCAAGACTGCATTTAGATTACCTAATTGCTGTTGTATTTGCCCAAACAGTTTGTTATTCCGATTCACAAACCGTGCCATCAACCATGCAGAGATGGGTACTACCGACAAGGTAATTAAAGCAAGTTGCCAGTTCATCACTAGCAAAATCACGGCAATACTCACCAATGTCACCAATCCCCCAATCACCTGAATCAAGCTAGTCCCGACAAAGGTGCGAATTTGCTCAATGTCGCTGGTGACACGGGTTAATAGTTGGGAAGTCTGCGATTGGTCATGATAGCTAAAACTCAAATTTTGAATTTTGCTGAAAATCTTGTTGCGTAAATCATAAGCCACACCTTGAGATGCGGCTTCTGCTAAATAGCTTTGACCAAAGTTAAATAAACCCCGTGCGATCGCTGCTACTACCATCCAAGCCGCACTGTAAAGTACTATCTGTAAGTTGCGCGGTGCAATGCCTTGATCAATTCCCCACCGAAATAATTGTGGAGTTACAGCATTTGCAACTGTTAATAGTAAGAGACTCATCAAGGCTCCCAAAGAAGTCCAACGGTAATTACCTAAAATATTCAACACGCGTTGAATTGACCGCATCGGTGAATTTTGCCGCAGTTCTGGTTGTTGCACCAATTGTCCTCACCTCAAACTAGATACTCACAAATAGGACTTAGTAGGGTTTTAGGGTTTAGGGGTGTAAGGGTTTTGAATTTCCCACCTTTGCGTAATCATAAACCATACCAGCAAAGTCTGAAATTACTCTTAGGACTGACACCTGGGCGAACGCATCTAAAGTATACTTAGTGACTACTGAAATTGAGAATCAACGAAAAAATCAGCATTTATCATTTGAACCACTGTCCAAACCTCAAAGCGATCGCTAAAATCTTTGTCAATAAGTATGGCTTAATGCGATTATTTTTGAGACTATTGAGAATGGTCTAGCCTTATTGACATGATGCGGCCGCCCTGGGACTGACACAAATTTAGTTGTTGAGATAGGGTATCAGGATTTTGAACACCTATACCCCTACGGAAAAGTTAAAATTCAGATAATTTTTGACTTTTAACTTTTAACTTTTGACTTAATTTCACCCCATTTTCCGCACAGTCACCACAGGTAATTGCACTGTAACAGTAGTACCTGATGCTGCATCAGAATGAATAGACAATTCCCCACCATGAGCATTGACTATGCGTTTAGTAATTGCTAATCCCAAGCCAGTACCGTTAGATTTTGTGGAGAAGAATGGCTGAGTTAATTTACCAAGAATTTCTGGCGGAATTGGCTCACCACCATTACAAACATTAATACTAACTTGATTTGAAGATAAAGATTTCACTTCCCAAATAATCACATCTCCTGGAGGAACTGCTTCACAAGCATTACGCACAATATTAATAAATACTTGTTTGAGCTTGTCTTTATCTCCTAAAATTTTGATTGGATGTGGGCTAGGGATAAATTCGATTTTGCGTGCAACTGCTTCTGGCATTTCCTCGATTAATTTCCGTAACTCTTGGATGAATTCATTGATATCTAATTCATTCAGTTGCAACACTTGAGGTTTAGCGTAAAGCAAAATTTCACTCAACAAATTTTCTAGCCGAGTGGCTTCGCTCAGTGCTAACGATAATCGCTCTTTTGCGGCTGGGTTTAAAATAGTTTTTTTGAAGAAATTCAATCCCATAATCATTGTTGTTAAGGGATTACGAATTTCATGCACAATCATGGCAGCAAATTCGCCAATTGCTGCTAAACGTTCTTGTTCTACTAGTTTGGCTTGGGCGGTTCGCAGTTCGGCTGTGCGTTTCTCTACTTCAGACTCTAAAATTTGGTTAAATTGGCACTGTTGTTGGTAGAGATAATAATTATCAATTGCTGTAGCTGCACGTTCTGCAAATACTTCAGCAACTTGAATTTCTGCTTTTGTAAACTCTCGTTGCTGACGATGAAAAGAGCAGATAGTACCAATTACTTTTCCTTCTGCGGTTTTTAATGGTATGCCTAAATAAGCATAGTAACCTTCAGGAATCTGCCCATACTCTGGATTTTTTACTGCATCTTCTACGGCTAAAGGGCGACCAATTTCGATCACTGTACCAGTGAGTAAACCATGTAGTGAATAGATATGTTCACCTTTACCCATATCAATACTACTGGCTAGTACTCTCTCAAAACCTTTTTGGCAAACGGTCACAACTGACCAATCTACTTCTAATAATTCGCTGACTCCACAGGCAATGCTTTGTAAGTAACTAGATAGTTCTCCAGAGCGATAGTTCAAACAAGATAAAAATGCGATCGCTCGTCTTTCGCGCTGCCATAGTTGCTTTTGCAACAAACTTGTTTTACCATTGGCTTTGCTCATATATGCCTGTTGCAGAAGTTAATATTCTTTTAATAATCCTTAATCCTAAGTTCAAAATATTCTCCAATCACATTTCTAGCTTTTTATAAGAATTTAATTAACTTGGATTTTCGATTTCATCATAATAAATAATACTAGAATTACATTTTTTTTAGTATTAATTTAACAAATATTTTTTTAAATTTAAAAATTTTAATAATATCAAAGTTAGACTCGATATTAACAATTTGTTGAATCATAATTAACGACAACTATTTTTTTCTATAAGTATAGAGGTTAATAGAAGATTAATATTCGTTAAAAATGAGCAAATAAATAGCAATTTATTTTTTTGGTAAAACGCTAGGATGAATAAATTGCTTATTAATATAGGACTTACGCAACGCCGATATTGTCATTGTGGCAATGTATCTATTTTTGTCAACACTACACTGAATCAGGCAAAATCGACACTTACTCATTAATACAAGCAGCAAATATCATGTTTTTACGTGTTTTGCATGACTAGGATAAGACTCAAATAAATCTGTGAAATGGCAAGTAGAAAGGAGTTTATAGAGGCGAGGAAAGTATTGGCGAAATTAGACGATTTTTGTAGCTTAATTGTATGTAATCATGCGGAATTAAAGTTTTCTAGCAATAAAAAACAGTATTTACACTGTCGGCAACTGTAAAAAATAAAGCTTAATTTTGGATAGATATGATACTCGTTACATCAATAGGTAAGTTAACTCTTATCAGTTAAGAACAACGGTGATTTTGCTCACCTAAACAACTGACTCAATATTTATGCGTGGGTATTTAAGTGTGAAGACAAAATTGATAATTAGCCATACACACAAACATCAACTGATTTGGAAACCGCGCATAACAATACTGAAAAATTTCACATTCGGCTTTATTATTACAGCATTATTGTGCAATTCTCATCAGGTGTGCGCTCAAACTTCCAATCCCCAGAACTTACCACCTGGAAGGATAGAAGAGATTCCTGTGACTCCCTTACCTTCAGATGCGCTACCACAGCCATCAGAACAAGAGCCATTACTTCCGCCTGTGGAATTACCTGATCAGCCAACTACAGGAGAGGATGATCCGAATCTTAAATTCCGGGTGGAGCGCATTGAAGTTGTTGGCAGTACAATATTTACACCAAAAGATTTTGCGCCGATTACAGCCCCTTTTGTCGGGAGGGAAATATCCTTTGCAGAGTTATTACAAGTTAAAGAAGCCATCAGCAAGTTCTACACCGATAAAGGCTATGTCACTACTGGGGCGATAATTTCACCGCAAACATTAGATGCAGGAGTTGTGAAAATTCAAGTAGTTGAAGGTAGTTTGCCAGAAATCAAAATCGTGGGTAATCGGCGATTGAATAGCAACTATATTCGCGATCGCATCCGCATTGGTGCAAAAAAACCTCTAAATGTGCCACGCTTACTGGAAAAACTGCAACTACTCCGACTCGATTCACGCATTAAAAACATCTCTGCGGAATTGCAAACTGGTACAACTCCCGGAACCAATATCTTACGTGTCGAAGTTGAAGAAGCCGACACCTTCACAGGTACAGTCAGCTTGGATAACGGGCGATCGCCTAGTGTTGGCAGTTTTCGCCGGGGTATAGATGTACAAGAAGCCAATCTATTAGGCCTAGGGGATACCTTAAGTGTAGGCTATACCAATACCAATGGTAGTAATACAATCGCTGCTAGTTACACATTGCCTGTTAATGCTTACAACGGCGTTTTATCTTTTAGTGTTAACCAAGGCTGGAACAACGTTATTGAAAAACCTTTCAGCGTTCTCGATATTCAGTCAAATAGCACCGCCTACGAATTCGGATTTCGTCAACCATTACTCCAAAAACCAACCCAAGAATTAGCGGTGGGGCTATCGTTCTCTCGCCAAGAAAGTCAAACAATAATTGGTCTAGATGATATTGGTGGCTTTCCTTTATCCCCTGGTGCTGATGAGAATGGTAAAACCAAGATTTCTGCGTTGCGCTTTACCCAAGAGTATACCCACCGCAGCAGTACACAAGTTTTCGCCGCGCGATCGCAATTTAGTGTGGGAGTCGATTGGTTGGGAGCCAGCGTGAGTGATGAGGCTCCCGATAGTCGCTTTTTTAGTTGGCGAGGACAGGCTCAATGGGTTAGACAATTTGCACCAGATACCTTGTTTTTAACTAGGGCTGATTTACAACTAGCCGCAGACAACTTAGTACCTTTAGAGCAATTTGGACTGGGTGGACAGCTAAGTGTGCGGGGTTATCGCCAAGACACATTACTCACAGATAGCGGCTTCTTGTTTTCCTCAGAATTTCGCTTTCCGATTGTGCGTGCTAACAAAATCCAAGGAGTCTTACAACTAGCACCATTTATTGATGTCGGTCAAGGCTGGAATACCAAAGGTAACAATCCTTCGACTAATACCTTAGTGGGTGCGGGGTTTGGGCTGTTATGGAAACAAGGCAATAACTTCTCTGCCCGTTTAGATTGGGGTATTCCACTAATATCAGTCGATGGAGACAAGCGATCGCTCCAAGAAAACGGATTCTACTTCTCTATGCAGTATTCACTGTTTTAATCAAAGTGATGAATAATCAGGGCGAATGCATCTTAATTGCTAATAATAATTGGTAAGTCAATTAAAATATCTAAAATTACTGGACAATTAACTTTACAATCTCTTTTTGAGAGCCTATTGCATCTATTGTCAGAATATATCCCGATAGTTTTAACACTTTTTATAACTCTAGAATTGCTGTAATTTCATTTGATTCTTCATCTAACTTGTGTCGCTTCGTGCGGTCTATTCGTGGATCTGACATTTGTGCAAAGTGTTCAGCAATGGTGATTTTCGGCTTGAGTTTCACGCTTTTTATGCCAATATTGCTACTTTTACAATGACTTTACCATCAATGTCTGATTGCTTACCTCCACGCAACCCGCGATCGCTCCGCATACCTCATCTAGTTTACTCGTACTACTTTATACACACCTTACCTAACCTGAGTTCGGGTTAAGCAGTTTGAGATAAAAGGCATTCGATCTGAAGGGTTGGTTTTTTAGGTTGATGGCAATAAGCAATTAATCCGCACAGAACGTTAACGCAAAAATTAACAGGACTACGGTGTCTGGAATGCTCAATCTGAGAAATGTTTTTAAGTTGGTCATTAATGGTTTCAATGATTGAGCGTTTACGCGATAAGCTTTCAAATGCCTTACAGAAATCATCTACATGGCAGAACAAAGATTCTAAACTAAACATAGGACAGGTGCTGGATTTGACGTTATTTTCAGCTTACTACCTGTCCCTTTCTTTATCCCGAACTCAGGTTACCTACCACTTTATCAATATTTAGATGCGTTTGCCCTGCCACAATATTAGACCTGAATCCTTACGCCATTTGGGTCATTTCTCTTTTCTCGCTGAAGCTAATAAGTAATATTTAAGAGCCTCAACTTGTCTATAGTAAAAACTCATATAATGTTGGAGGGTTGAAAAGTCAAATTGATGATTTAAAAACTTTTCATGAACAAACTCAACAGCATAACGATAATGCCTCCTCCAGCAATTTTCAGTGGCATCAACAATGGTGATAGATTCAAAGCCCACCCGGCGGCACAAAGCTTCATAAGCATCTAAGTCCTGAACATAATTTTCATTTTCAACCTTGTGTAGAAAACTTTCTTCGCCTTCACAAGTCAATAGGATATCAGACAGAACCAAATATCCACCAGGCTTTAAAACACGCAATGCCTCCTTCAAAAATTTTTCACGGGTATTAAAATGGAACGCGGCCTCGACACAGATTACTGCATCAAAGGAATTATTTTCAAATTGCAAGGAGGTCGCATCCATTAACTGAAAAGTGGCAGATGGAAGAGTTTTTCGGCAGTTTGACAATTGTTTTTCTGAAATATTGATACCAATAATTTCATCTGGAGAATAAAATTTCGTTATATAGCGCGTTGTCTCGCCCTTGCCACAAGCAACATCCAGAATATTCCCTTGCTTTTCTGGAATAAAATCTAAGAGCTTTGACATTAAGAGGTCACAAGCTTCTTTTGGAGTACTTACCTCATCATCCCAGTAACCCAAGTTTACATAGTCGCTTTGTTGATAAAAATCTAGAAGCTCAGGGGTGTACATGTGTGAATCATAAAAATTGTTAATGGTGTTACTTAAGTTTTTTGAGTCGATATACATTAGTTTTTCCTTAAATGATTTTCAATATGCCCATGTAAAAAAATTAATCATTCTTAAAATGTTCAAATTCATAAACATAAAATAGGCGGGTGAATTTTTTAAGTAAATAGCCAGTTAAAGCGAATAACACGGCGAAAATTACAGCTAGCCAAAAACTCAGAGGTGGAATCCAATTGAGAACTGATGAGAACATTTCTGAAGAGCCAGACAATTGTATTGCTTGAATAGCTATATAACGAGCATCAACAATAATTCCCCAACATACGCAAACCATCGACACAAGATACGCAGCTAGAGAAATGCGATTAATATTCTTTAATGCTTTTTGACAGACATAACAATTTTTAGTATGAGTATTCCAAACATCAAATAGCTTTTGTTTGTCATGCTCAGGAGGGGGAAGTTGTTGGTTACAGTTTTTGTCCCAAGGTATTCTCCCACCAGCTCTTTTTTCCCACCATTGACGAAAAGTAATTACCATCTTATCTGAAGGAGTCGGAGTATAAACTCTAGCCAACCATTTCTCTTCAGAAGACTGTTCAATAAATTTTTCTTGGTAATGTATAAAACCTGAATCTTGGTGCAGAAAGAGAGATGAAAGAATGTGAGTCAACCACGCTGGCATAGGTATAGGTAAAGCAAAAAAACCTAGACCTTTTTTGGGACGCTCTCCTTTCTCATTTTTAACTAAAAGCTGAGTACCGATCAGACGAGTCCAGCCAGGACGGGTAGGAACACCATATAAAGTCAAGATATATTTGGCTCCTTTCTTATCGAGAGAATAGACCCGCATTAAGCAAGGAGGCTGAAAATCATTAATTAATGTTTCAATATCAGGAGAATTAGGCGGCCTATTTTCAAAAGCAAATCCATCTTGAGTAGATAAGCTGCGAACAGAAACCATATCCAAATATTTGGCACCTTCATATCGATTGCCCAGCCTGTTATGATGAGCAATGGGAACGTGAGCGGGATCGCCAACATTTTCCATAAAATAATCCCAACCGTAAGGCAGATCGCGGATGTTCCAGTGACTGCGAATGACTCGGTCTGGCGATTCTTCGAGTTCGGGGATAACTCGCGGTTCTCTTAACTTACTTTCGATTAAAGCTGTTGAGCCAGACTCAGCCCAGACCCAAAGCAATCCTTGTCTTTCTTGAATAGGATAAGCTGTAGCCCATGACCTACTATTAGCACAGTTTTGTACCTCAGTTTCCTTGCTTTTAGATTGGGGTATGCTGACGCATTTTCCTTCGGAGTTAAAGCGCCAAGCGTGATAGGCACATAATAAAGTTCCGTCCGACTCAACCCGACCTTCAGAAAGACGAACGAGTCTGTGGGGACACAAATCTTCAAAACAGTTCCATTTGCTTTGCTTATCCCGCCATAAGACCAGATTCTTTCCCAGCAACTGTATGGAGTGGGGTTTCGATGGATCTAAAAATTCTCTTACGGCAACAGGATACCACTGCTTTGTCCACTCAAATGTCTGTTGTGTTTCGCTTAGTTCGTTTGAATTTATTTCACTATTAGTTTTTTGCGAAGTATTGTTAGCACTCATAACTCTCTTTTTTTGTCAGGTTATTTTGATCTGATTAAAAAAAGCAAATACTATTGTGAAGCTATTTCAACTGAATTTGAGTTCATAGCCCTAAGAAGATGTTTGAAATCTATTAAACCTTGGATATGATTTAAATATTTGCCTAGTAAAGCTGTCGTATTTTTATCTACTGACAGATCATCGTTACTTGAGCTTTTTTTGACTTTCCAAACATCCTCTAAGAAAACTACTGCTTTCATCAGGGCTATTTATTAGCCATAAGCCTTAAAACTCTTGTAGGTTGGGGGTGGAAATTTTCGCAGAAGATTTGGATGCAGGATCAGAACAACGATTCTCATAATCGTGTTTATACGCGGTATTTGTCGCTCGGTTTGATAGAAGTTTGCGTACAATATCATCATCCTCAGCTACATCCATTTCGTTTTTGGTTAGGAGACTGTGATAATTAACTTGCCACATTGTTCGACTTACCATTTGAATAAAATCAAAAAGCAAGTTTGTTCGTCGGTAATTAAAAACAATCCAACGCGTTGCAATACCGATTGAGAATGGAGTTAAATTTTTGATTTCATGCCACCACCAAGGTGGATTAAGTAAGACATCACCTTTTTTAAGAACAGTTCGGTATTTAGGACAGTAATTCTTAAATATTTCACTTTCATCACGCCAAGTACCACCCTTACCAGTAACACAAGCATCTGAATATATAGCAGTCGGATTAACTAGTGCTCCAACTTGAAGGGAGTGTTCTGGACTGATAAAAGTCCATTGCTTTTCTCCATCCACCATAATAAAAAAATTCCAGAAATTAGCACAGTGGAAAGGAGCACCATCAGCAAAACCTAAAAAAAGTTGGGGTAATAAATAAATAGCATTATTGAGATATTTAGCCCAGCCACGAACTGGAGCTATATCATCTTGAAGCTCAGAATGCTTCGTAAATAAAGTTTTGCTATTATCAACGTAAATTCCTTTTTTTTCTAAAACTTCAGACAGTTCTCCCATCCACTCACGAACCTTAGTTTTTTCGCCATACTTGATTTGATTCATGTAAAGCTTTGTGTGTCCATATTTCTCCAAAAAAAATTCTCGATTCCATTTCTTGACTGCTTCACAATCTTTAGCTAAACCACGGATGACAACTGGTCTAGAATATTTTACATATTTTTCATAGAATTCATCAGGGTCAATATCAGGTGTAACTTCATCAATGGGTAAATAATCAGTATTACCTTCACCTGCTTGTTTTTTCAAACGCTTTAACGCAGCCTTTAAATTTTTACTTTCTGCTTCAGCAAACAGTCGATGATTGTTAAAAAACCATTGAAAAAAAGTAATCACTTTGAACTTTAATTTGATCCAATAACCAAGATCATATTTTTTATCATAGCTGCTACCCTCCGAAAGATTTTTCGTCAGCAGCAAACGCAAGCCAAACCAGAGATAAATTGCTTCACGGAAATAATAGAGTAAGAGCTTAGTAATTACAGAAATTTTCTCCATTATATTCAACTCCTTTTGTTATTTTTTCATTTGGTAAATGGATGAAACTATTTTCAGATCAGGAATTTGAAATTTAGATGTCTGTACCCCTAGATCATCGGTAAGTAGCCCCATGTTTTTCTATATCCTGTACGACAGCTACTACCTTTGCTATTCCATCTTCAGATTGAATTCTCGCTCCCAAATTTGCCGCGCGTTGACGCATCGTTTGATCTGTTACAGCTTTTTGAATGGCTTTCGCAAGTCTATCAACCGTTAGTTTTTTACGTGGAATAGGTTCTGTACCAACCCCTAATTCCGCTACGCGCTGTCCCCAAAACAACTGATCACCAAAGAAAGGAATTACGATAGAAGGAACACCAGCCCTAAGACCTGCTGCTGTTGTTCCAGCACCACCGTGATGTACTACAGCCCCCACACGGGAGAAGAGCCAGGAGTGAGGGATTGAGTCTACCATAAAAATCGTATCCGGTAAATTCGCCTTATGCAAACCGCCCCAGCCAGAAAGCATCACAGCTCTTTGTTTAGTTTCTGTCAGAGCTTGCAAACAGATATCAGCTGTTTCTTCTGGGTTGCGATTGCTCATACTTCCAAAGCCAATATAAATAGGTGGTGAACCGCTTTCTAAAAACTCCATCAGGGCTGAAGGTGGAGTCCAATCAGATGCTGAATCCAAGAACCAATAACCAGTGACATTAATATTATTCTCCCAATCAGATGGTTTGGGGATTACTGAGGGACTGAAACCATAGAGTGTTGGATAGTTATGAAGGCGATCAGCATTGTATGGCCCCCAAAACGGGGCGGGCGGCAAGCCCAAGACTTGCTTTCGCGCCCGCTTATCGCCTGAACGTAAAGGCTGCCACAAAATCTGTCGGGTCAAATGATGTGAGAAGCGATTAAAAGAACTTCCAAGCCTGGATAGTGACTTGGAAAAAATAACACCGGGAAAGTCCTTTGTCGGAGTAATAGGAAATACATAGGCTTGAAGCAATGGCAGCCCTAACTTTTCTGCAAGGGAAAGACCAAGGTACAACCCCCCAATTCCTGTGAGTATCATATCCATACCCTGACAAGCTGCTAAAGCTGCCTTCGCCCAATCAATAGCTATGTTTTGTCCTCCTTGTTTTGCCATCTGCAATGTAATGCTGAGAAAATTCCCTTTCTCTAGAACTTCACGCATTTCTTTGCTTTGAACAATGTCTTTCACGTTACCTTTAACAGGCCAAAATTCTAATCCATGAGACTTTACTAAAATTTCAAAGTTTTCATGGGTCACTAATCGGACAAATTGACCAGCTTCTTTTAAGCCTTTTCCCAACGCAATGTAGGGTTGAACATCTCCTTGGCTTCCCAAAGCAATAATAGCAATACGCATAAGTCAGTTTTTCATCTAAGTGAGTGATAGATTATTTAGATATCACGTGCTTCTAGACATTAAAATTTTTCTTTCTCCCCTGCTGCCTCAACGATTTCCCCTTTTCAAGCGTGCCATTCCAGGGGAGCTAAAGAAGTAGGGTTGTGGCTGTAGCAAAATTACTACCAGTAAAATCTTGTATTTGACCCATTTCAGTGTCTAATTTGACTACCCAAGCGTCATAAGACCCAGCATTCCTACCTCCCAAACTTCCATCAGTAACTCCCGAAACATATAGGTTACCAAAAGTATCTGCACTTACTGTGCTTGCGGTATCATAACTGGGCGTACCAAACTGTTGAATCCATAACTGGTTGCCATTAGAGTCATATTTTGCCACCCAAGCGTCATAAGACCCAGCATTCCTACCTCCTAAGTTGCCATCTGTATATCCTGTTAGGAAGATATTGTCATGGGAGTCTATCTCTATCCCATCTGTAAAGGGTGCATCATCGCCAGTAGTGCCAAACTGCTTAATCCACAGCTGGTTGCCATTAGTGTCGTACTTAGCCAGCCAAGTATCATAAGACCCGGCATTTTTTCCGCTCAAGTCTCCCAAAGTCCATCCGGTTGCATACAAATTGCCCACACTATCTGTTTCAATATCCCACAGAAAGTCATACTCAGGTGTGCCAAACTGTTTAACCCACTCCTTCTGACCATCTTGATCTAGCTTAACTAGCCAGGCATCATACTCTCCAGCAGAACTAGCATTCTTTCCTCCGAAGTCACCTTTTGTATTTCCTCCTAGAAAAACATTACCATTTTGGTCGGTGGCGAGACCCCAATTGTCGTCAAGTGTTACTGTGCCTAATTGTGTCCTCCACAGTTCATTACCATCGCTGTCGAATTTGAACACGTAGGGATCAGTTGAGGGGACTCCTCCGTCAACTCCCTGGCCGAGGACTTGTCCTAAGTTTTGATTATCTCCTCCCAAGCTGCCAACAGTGTGTCCTGCAAGGTAAATATTGCCACTGATATCAGTGGCAATATTTGTGTAATCTTCAAATGTTACAGTTCCAAACTGCTTAATCCACTCTTGGTTACCGTCACTATCATACTTAGCTAAAAATACATCGACACCCCCTTGATTGGTATTATCGCCTAATGCACCTGTGGTGTTTCCTGTGACGTAAACATTGTTCCCGTAAGTAGCTATATCAAATACGAGTTCAGCGCCGCTTGTGCCAAACTGTTTACTCCACAGCAGGTTGCCATTGCTATCGTATTTGCTCACCCAAGCATCTCGATCTCCTAAGTTTTGTCCTGCTAAAGAGCCATCGGTGCCTCCTCCGACATAGAGATTGCCCTCAGCATCTGTGCTCGAATTAAATAAGTAATCAACACCGACTGTCCCGATTTGTTGAGCTTTCTCTAGGACTGTTTTTGGTGGGGTGTAGCCCTTAAACTTGAAATAGTCACCATATAAACTCAAAGATTTAGCAGGAATTCCACCCACTACACCGATGAGATCGAAGTTATTTCTCTGCCGCCAAAAGATTGCTGTTCCTAAACTCGTTTCTACCAGTCGATAGTCTTTGGGAGTACCATGTAGCTCAATGATATCTTGACTGGGGTTGAAGTCCATTATGAAGGCAAATTGATTTAAACCTAAAGGCTTCTTGTCGTCATCAGCATAGTAAGGTGTTCGCCAATCACCCAGAATGAATGTATCTGACCACGACATAAAAGGGCCAGGACTAGACCCGAAAAGTTGTTCTTCGAGAAGATCACCGATGAAAAAATCAATTCTCCTTTTTCCATCAAGATCAGCACTAGGATTAAAACCACTGATCCGATCACTTCCATGACGACCCCAAACTATTTTGACTTCTTCATCTCCTGCTGGCGAAGCGAAGTTAATATCGCTTCCACTGGTGATGACATTTGTCAGTCTTGCAAATGTGTTGGGAAAATTAAGATCGGGATCATCATTGAAAAAAAATTGATTAAAATCAACATTGTCACCCGTGATCAGATTAGCCCCCATTGGAGATGGAGATGATAGTATGACACCTCTAAGATATGTTTGATAAAAGTCCGGAAAATTTTCACTAATTCCTGAACGTAAGACATTTGTTAAACTTTTATCCAATACTTTGAATTTATTACATTTATTCAGGTGATTGATGCCTTTATTCAGATGATTGTTTTTTTCATATAGATGATTGATGCCTTTATTCATAATGATTGATTCCTTGTAGACAATGTTAAGTATTTAGGCAAAATTGTTTATACATCTAGGTTGATTTTGTAACCACTTTCCACACCTGGACAACCAGTTGATGATTTGAAATAATTATTGCTCCATGCCTGTAACCATTTAATTCTTGAAAATTTTTTGGCGAAGGTATTGGAGTATTAAAAGTAATTTTTAGCGAACTGACAAGTTAGTGCTAGGTATTACACTCTGAATAGATTTATTCGACAAAATCACATTATTTCTCTTCAAGCTTGACTGTTTTGAATAAACGGTATTTTGGGAATGAAACGAGGTACATTGGCAAAAACTGAGATGTAATTACTTCTTTCTGCTAAAGCCTTTTCTTCTGCTTGAATCCGTTTACTCATTAACAAACCGTTGGCAAGAGAAAAAATAATTGCAGTTAAATAAGCTCCGTGAATCAATGGTAATGCGGCTATTTCTAGGATGACTCCCAGCCAATTAGGGTGACGCAGATAAAGGTAAATTCCTGTATTCACCACAGGTGTATCTGGTAAGGTCATAATTGACAAAGTCCATCTCTGTCCTAAAGCTTGCATAGATAAGTAACGCAAGACTTGTCCTGCTAATGTTGCCGATAAAGACACAGCAGCCAAAGGAAATATAAAAGGGCGATCAAAGTACCAAACTTCGGCTATCATAGCGATCCACCAGCTTACTTGTAGGATCTTAACCACACCGAGTAAGTTATCTCCATGTTCTTTTCCACCTCGTTGGAGAATTTCTGCGCGATTGCGATTACTCAGTTGTACTTCTAAAAGTCGCTGCAAGATACAAGATATTACAACACCAACAAAAATATATTTTGTCAACATGTTAATTTTAGATACTCCTTTGCTCCATTTATCGCTGTTCTGTCACTTTCTGAAAATATTTGCCATTTGTGAATTCTAGAGATTTTAGTTCACAAGCGATCGCTCGATTATTTCCTAGTAAAAATATAAGACCTATTTTTTTAAATTAAGAAAGCCCGTATTGACCGATTGATAAAAGTAAGAATTCATGAGTCAGAATAGTTCAAAAATCTGAATAACATTGGATGACTAAAGATATAAATCAGACTGAATTCTTACTGATAAAGCTTTCAGAGATTGACTTTCCGGAAAGTGACAAAATAGGGATAGTATTACCATTGCAATAAAATTACTTCTTGAGAAAAGCCAGGGCCCATCGCTAAAAGCAAGCCATAAGAACCCGCAGGAGGTCTTTCTGCTGCCAAAGTTTTATCTAGGATATATAACACTGTACTGGAAGAAATATTGCCAATTTCGGCTAAAGCATCCCAACTTCCTTGCAATAACTGCTCATCTAAGCCAAATTCTTCCTGAATTGCTGAAAGAATCTTAGGCCCTCCAGGGTGAACTATCCAGCGAACAATATTATCTGTTGAAAGGTTATGGTCTGCAAGTAGGGGGTCAATGGTTTTATGCAGAGCGACCTTGACATAATCAGCTACTTCTGGTCGCAGAATATTGCGCGTCCCTGTTTCAACTAAATCCATTCCCATCAGATGAAGGGTATTGGGTAAAATAATTGAGCGACTATCAAGAATCCGAGGTTGACCTGGTTGAGCCAAAGGATGATCCTCACCCACCATCAAAACTGCCGCCGAACCATCTCCAAATAGAGCAGCAGTTACAATGGTCATGATAATATCGCTGTATATTGCAGGATCTTCAGGTAATCGCTGAATCATATAAGACAAATCTCTTTGTAGCGAACCCTGCCATAATGCCGAAGAAGGTTCCATAGCAAACAACACGGAAGATTCTGTCGGATGTCCTTTTAAATAATCAGCGATCCTAGCCAAGCCAAAAGCACCACCCATACAGCCCACACCGGTTAAAGCCATTCTCTTGATATCGGGTGAAAAGGGAATGCGGTTAATTAATCGCGCATCCAATCCAGGAGTAGCTGAAATTAGGGTAGTAGCTGTAAGTTGAGATATATCTTGAGGGTCTATAGCTGCCTTGTCTAGTAGCTTTGTTACAGTGGTCTCAATGACATTAAGACACTTAGTAATTGCTTGATTGTTAACTTGAGTGAATGCAGGGGGATCATAGAAAGAATCAAGGGGAAAAGTAAAATAGCGACCGTTAATTTTGACATTGGTAAAAAAGCGATCTATTGCTTCTAGGTCGAATTCTAAATCCATTATCAGAAAATACTTTTTAAGTGCTGTTGCTAGAACTTCTTGAGGATAATAATGTTCGGGAAATCCCGTAGATGTTGCCACAATATAAGCCATAAGAATTGCTCCCAATGATTTATCTAATTTTTCTCTGTTCTGTGATTCTCCAAAAGGGTGATCGATAGCAGCCTGTTCAGGCAATTAATACAAGCTATCGTATTAGAAAAAATGGCTGTTGTATTATTAGGAAAAATCTGGCGATCAATTCGTATGTAAAAACGCTATAACTCAGAAATTGCAAATATTTTTGCACAGTGACAGAATAAGGATATAGTCAATATTTGTTTTTTAGCTGGGTCAATATAGCTCGTAATAGTTTCTCACGAACGGAATGTAAAAAGAAATGACCGCCAGCAAACATTTGTAAGTTAAATTCTGCTTTAGTTTGTTTATCCCAAGCAGCGAGTCCTGCTTGACTAACTTTGGGATCTTCTAATCCGCCAAAAGCAGTAATCGGACAGTCAAGAGGAGGTTCATTCGCATAAAAATAGGTTTCTAAAATAGCAAAATCAGCCCGTAATGCAGGTAAAAATTGTTGCATCAGTTTTGTGTTTTGCAGAATTTCATCGGGAATACCATTGAAATGCTTAATTTGCTCAATAAATTGGGAATCGGGTAAACGATGAATGGGAGGCTGAAGATCGGTCAACTGGGGAGCATTTCTCCCAGAAACAAATAAATGAACGGGAAGAGGGTAATTTTGACGACGCAGTTCTCTGAACAGTTCAAAACTTAGCAATGCCCCCATACTATGACCAAATAAGGCAAAAGGAAGGTCTAAATGAGGCTTAAGCAAGGGGAGGAGGGTTTGTATTAAAGGTTTGAGACGAGTTATAGAAGCTTCTCTGAGTCGGCTTTCCCGTCCAGGTAATTGTATGGCACTAAGTTCGATATCTGATGGCAATTCTTTAATCCAAGAATAAAAAGTAGATGCTCCCGCACCTGCATGGGGGAAACATAATAAGCGCAAACGAGCTTGAGGATTAGGCTGGGGACGAATTACCCACAAATTATCTTCAACCTGATGCTTGGTGTTAGTTGTGGTTACTATTGCCAATGGAATGCTCTCTTTAGAACTGTCTTGATTTTGCATTTTTTGATGCTTTTCAATCAGAAACAGTAGTTGAGTTAAAAACTTTTCCAAGTTGAGTTCGGCTAAAAACTCTACGGGGATAGAAATACTTAAGTCCTGTTCGATGCATCTTCTTAACTCTGTAGCCATGAGGGAATCTAATCCCATATTGGAAAGACGCTGTTGCCAGTCCAGTTGAGCGGGTTTGATTTTCATGACTTTAGCTAATAGTTGACCAAAGTAAGTTTTTAATAATTGTTGCCGTTTTTCAGGTTGAACAGTTAACAATTCATTCAGTTGTCGATGCTCGTTTTCTGGTTCTGGTTGTATCTCACTATTGAAACTAGAAGTTTCTGTGATGAGATTATCAATGGCATTATCAGTATTTAAAGATACTGTGCTTTTTTGTTGGATATTTTCTGCAATTAATTCTAACAGCTTATGCAAGAATTTAATCTCATCTGCTGACAGTTTTTCTGCTGTTTGCAACAGGCTTTTTACCTGTTCAATTTTGCCTTGGCTTAACAGAGAGAGTAAAGATGTCGAATCTGTTACTGATAATAAAACATTTTGATGCTTTTGATGATCTTTGATACAGTAACGTTGACGCTGAAAGGGATATGTTGGTAGACTCACTCGGCGACGCTGAGGATAATCTTTTTCAAAACCCTGCCAGTTTACCGCTATGCCACGTAGATATAATTCTCCTAAACTTTCTAACATTTGCTGCCAATCTGGTTTTTGCGGTCGCAAACTGGGAAGAAAAGTATAGCTTTCGTCATCCAAAGATAAGCAGAAACGAGCCATACCTAATAAAGTTGGTTGTGAACCGATTTCCAGCAATATTTTGCAATTTTGTTGAGCTAAAGTTGCCATCCCCTGAGCAAATTGAACTGGCTGTCGTATGTGGTCACACCAATATTTAGGGGTAGCAATTTCATTTGTAGCTAGTTTACCTGTAACATTGGAAATTAATGCAATTTGGGGAGGTGAGTAAATAACCTGTCTAGCAACTTTTTCAAATTCTTCTAACATCGGTTCCATGAGAGGGGAATGAAACCCATGAGAAACTTTTAGTGCTTTGGTTTTTACTCCTTGATTTTCCAGCTTACTCACTACATGATCAACAGCTTCTCGTTTACCTGAAATTACGATGCTTCTAGGCCCATTGAATGCAGCGATCGCAACTTCTCCATCACAGGACTGAATAACTTTAATTACTTGTTCTGACTCAGCTAAAAGTGAAACCATTGCCCCATCTTGGGGTAGTGACTGCATTAAACGTCCACGTTCGGCAATCAATTTTAAACCATCTTCCAGACTAAAAACCCCTGCCAAACATGCTGCAACGTATTCACCTACACTGTGTCCCATTACTAGTGTTGGTTTAATACCCCAAGATTGCCATAGTTGCGCCAAAGAGTATTCTAAAGCAAATAAAACAGGTTGGGTATATTGAGTTTGGTCTATATAAGATGTGGAATTAGATGAATATATGATCTCTAGAAGAGGTTTATCTAAATAAGAACTGAGTATTTCTCCACAGTGATTTAAGACTTTACGGAAGGTAGGTTGAGTTTCATATAGTTCTCTTCCCATACCCAGATATTGCGACCCCTGTCCTGTAAACAGAAAGGCAATCTGAGAAGGTTCTCCCACACTTAAACGACTTATGGCTATGTTGTCTGTATCTTTTCCCACAGCAAAAGCTTGGAGAGACTTTTTTAACTGTGTTTTCGAGTCAGCGATCGCTACTAGACGATGCTCAAAATGAGTACGACCAGCATTTGCGGTAAAACAGATATCTGTTAAAGGAATTGCATCTTTGGAATTCAGGAAAATGCTATACCTTTGTGCTAATGACATTAAAGCCTGCTCGTTTTTGGCTGAGAGGGCTAGTATATGTAAAGGACGTTCACATTCGACTATAGTTTCTTTTACATCTGTGGGCGCTTGTTCTATGATTACATGAGCGTTCGTTCCCCCAAAACCAAAGGAACTAACTCCCGCTAAGCGCATTCTACCTTCTACATTCCATTCTTGTATCTCAGTCGGAATTGATAGGGGAGTTTTCTCAAGGCGGATATAGGGATTTAATTGCTTCAGGTGTAAATTTGGAGGAATTTTTTCATGTTGCAAAGCTAAAACTACTTTAATCAGTCCAGCGATTCCGGCTGCTAATTCTAAATGACCGAAATTGCTCTTAACCGAGCCAATAAAACAGGGCTGATTTGATTGCCGCTCTTGCATCAGCACTTTTTTTAATGAATTAACCTCAATGGGGTCACCCAAGGGAGTTCCTGTACCGTGAGCTTCAACATAGCTAATTTCTGCTGGTCTAACACCAGCGTTTTTACAAGCTGCACGAATTACAGCTTCTTGAGAAAGCCCATTAGGCGCTGTAATGCCGTTACTTAGTCCATCTTGATTAACCGCAGAACCTCGAATTACTGCCAGAATATTATCTTTGTCTTCTATGGCATCTGTAAGGCGTTTCAGAATTACTACGCCACAGCCTTCACCTCTAACGTAACCGTTAGCACTCGCATCAAATGTCTTACAACGACCTTCAGGAGACAACATTTGAGATTGAGAGAGCATAATGCTGAGTTCTGGTGTCAGAATTAGATTCACTCCTCCAACTACACATAAATCGCATTCTCCCGTTCTCAAGCTTTGAGCAGCTAAGTGGACTGCTACTAATGAAGAAGAACAAGCAGTTTCAACTACCAAACTCGGCCCTTTTAAATTTAGCAAGTATGAGAGGCGGCTAGGAGCTAAACTAGGGGTTGTACCAATAGCATCGTAAGCATTAATTTGAATCAGATCGGCAGAATTTCTATATAGTAGTTGATCGTGTTTGACTAATTCCATGCCAACGAATACTCCAGTCTGCGTTCCAGATAATTTATCTGTTGCCAGACCAGCATGTTCTAGTGCTTCCCAAGCAACTTCTAAAAAGAGCCTCTGCTGAGGATGCATTCGTTCTGCTTCTTTAGGACTAATGTTAAAAAATAAAGAGTCAAAATCGTAAACTTGGGATAAAAATCCTCCCCAACGAGTATTCATTTTGCCTGGAGTAGCAAGCTGTGGAGCGTAAAGTTCATCAATGCTCCATCTATCTGCTGGAATTTCTGTAACTGCATCTATGCCATGACTGAGAAGATGCCAAAATGCTTCTGGTGTGTCTGACTTAGGAAAACGGCATCCTAGCCCAATAATTGCAATATGCTTTTCCATTCTCTATCCCTGTAATAATCTCGTCATACTAAAACAGGACTTACCTATGTGGCATAAGTAATGGTGCAATCGGCGCGTCAAGCACTTAAAAACTAGGCAATTGACGCAACACCTGGATTGATTATTTTTTTATTTGGAAGTCCTTTAGCCAGAGCAAGAAAACCATCACTTTGTCTAGATATTGAACCTTCTATAACTTTCGCCCTGGGAATTAAATAGTGAACCAGGAAAACTAATTACTGTCTGGTATAGACCTGGAGAATTGATCAAAGACCTTTATATTACTTGTGATCGCCTTGCCAATAGATCCTCCAGCAGCCATAATTGTCATTTCACGATTGACAGTCGATTGATACTCTAGGGTGTTAAAGACCCGGCGCAGGGCTTCCAAGAGTTTGCCATGATACTTGAGCGCTACATGAAACCCATCGTGTTCCTGACAAAAACACTTTTCCATCCAGTAGAGGCTTTCTTGATTAGACATTCCAAATACAGGGGATTTTAAAAGCTTGTAGATAAATAGCATAAACAAAGGGCTATCTGCTACAAAGCGACCAGGTAGAGCGCCAGAAAGACCACTCAGCATGTTATTTTGCATCATCTGGATTATTTTACGAGACAAGAACTTTTCATAAGCTGTTGGCTTAGAAAGTTCCCTGTACATATCTTTTGCAAGTGTCTGCGAAGTCGTTGTGTGGAAAGATTCATCCAATAAATGATAATAGGAAATAGCTGTCGGAGCTGGAATAAACTCATTTCTGTTTTCTAACTCCTGAAAACTCTTGTAATAGCGATATTCATGATTTTTTAAGTACGCATTAGCTGTGTAGCGTATACAGTAGTACTGGCAGGCCATAAATGGGGAAATTCCCCAGTTTAAAGTAAAGAATCTCACCCAATGCCGAGGCGCTACTTGACCTAATATACCCTCTGATGCAGCTGCTAGCGGCTGGTTCTTCTGTTCTAGCTCTCTTAAATACTGAGAATAGTATTGTTTTTTGTTCTCAAGCATCTTCTTAGCTATAAAGCTTAAGAAGTAGTCTTGGTAACTTGAAAAGACTGTTTTATACTGACCTGAAAAGAAGAAAGATTGTAGAGATTTCGGCAGTAATTTACCAAGCCACTCTTTATCCGATTTGCCAGCCAAAGGATTACCTAATGTTGTTTTGCCCAACAGAGCAGTCTTGGTATTATAAGCAACCTTTTGAAAACTTCTGATGTGATAACTCTCTTGATTAGTTTCTAATTCTAGTTCTTTACAAAGTTCTTCATAACCTCCCAAGTTCTGAAAAACACCAGCTGTGACCATATTATACATAGAGGTACTAATTTCACTGACTGAAATGTAGTGATAATTGGCAACCCAAAAAAGATGATTCAGAGCCAGCTTTTGAGAGGGAGAAGCTTCTTCGTAAAGTGGTGTTTTATATAGAAGTGACAGTTCAGGAATACCCCAATAATGATTGCTGTTGCTAGTGTAGTCAAAATTCTTAGCCAGACCCCAGAGTTTTTCTGTGTAGTCAGAGTTAGTGTTGCTCTTATAAATTTTTTCAATTACTTTGATATGTTTCTTTTCCTTAATTCTAGGAATATTTGAAGATTGTTCTATACTTGGGGGTTTTAATTCAGTAGATTGGCTCATTATTAGTTTTCCTTTAATTGGTGATTTGACAGTGAAAAGTAAATTCCAGTTTGAATGTATTTTGTCGTTCCGAATTTACTGATGTGGTCAGGGAGTAGGAAAGAAGCTTTTTTAAGTGTACTGATTTTTTCAGAAATCAAATATGATTCCTATAAGTCTGTTTTATTTCAGTTACTCTTCAGTTCCTCTATTAATTGCTGACTCAATGCTCGTACAGTAGGGTAATTATAAAATAAGGTTGGATCTAGTTCGTAATCTAGCCAAGTTTGTAACTCACCAGCAAGTTCAAGAACCGTAGCAGAATCCAATCCATAGCGATCAAAAGGAATCGTGACATCAATTCTGTTTGGTTTTACTTCTAGAAGTTCTGCTAGATAGTTAACTAAATAGTTTTGAATTTCTATTTGTGTAGGCAGTTTTTTGACACTGGTGCGATCGCTTTTTACATCCGCTAATACTCTATCAATTTGATTGTTTTCTGTTTTCATTGTTTGGTTGCCAATGTTATACGTTTACAATTGCCAATTTAGGGTCAACAGGGCTTATATTAAATCCTGTTTAAGAATTCAGAAGTCAGAATTCAAGAGCGGTGCTCTGAGCGTGGTCGAAATGAGTCGAGGTAAGGGCTTGTCGAAGGGTCAGAATCAATTAGATACAGGACTTACGCACAGGTTATGGAAAATCGAACCACAGAGGCGCAGAGGTCACGGAGAAATAAGAGTTTGAGAGTTTTTTTGCGTAAGTCCTAAGATAGTCATCATAATTTTATGCAACACTCTTTTTTACTTATTCAGGTTTCGGTTGTCAGTTGTTATTAAAATTAAGCTCTCTTGTCTGTTTGCTACTAGAAATTTTTTGCAATACAGAATCAATTTCAGTATGAAGAGAAATACATCCAGATTTATATTCAGGATTTTCGCTCCAATCTTCCACCACATTTAAATTTCCATTCAAAAATTTAGCCCGACAAGCATCACGCTGAATCTTGCCGCTGGAAGTCTTGGGAATACTGGCAGTCTTAACCAAGATTACAGCAGAAACTTGTAGACAATGCTCTGCCGCCACGGCCTCTAAGATATTCCCTATCACCTCATTTACGTCCAGCTTGCGTAAGTAAGTTCTTTCTACCTCCTGAACAATTACCAGTTGCTCTTTGCCTTTAACCTCTATCGTAAAGGCCGCTCCACAATTAGGCCGTAGTGCTGGGTGGCTGTTCTCAACAGTCATTTCAATGTCTTGGGGATAATGGTTCTGCCCTCTAATGATAATGACATCCTTGAGCCGTCCCGTAACAAATAACTCACCATCTAGTAAAAATCCTAAATCTCCTGTGCGAAGAAATGGCCCTTCTTTTGTATCTTTCAAATAAGCTTGAAAGGTTTCTTGTGTTGCTGAGGATCTATTCCAATACCCAGAAGCAACACTACCACCAGATACCCAGATTTCTCCTACTTGTCCTTCTTTACACTGAGTTAACGATTCAGGATTAACAATATAGACTTTTGTGTCTAGGTGAGGACGACCACATCCTACAATCATTCGACTTTCGTTAGACACCATCAGACTCTTAACTACCACATTTCTTTCTAGTTCCTCAGACAATACTCTGTGAATTACTGGCTTTTGATTCTTGTCTCCACCTGTAGTAAATAAGGTGGTTTCTGCCATACCATAGCAAGGATAAAAACTACTATCATTAAATCCACATTGAGCAAATTTTTGACTAAATTGTTCCAGGGTTTTTGCCCGTACTGGTTCCGCACCATTGAAAGCCACATCCCAACTGCTCAAATCAAGATTAGCTAATTGTTCGGCTTTAACTTTTCTGACACAGAGATCGTAAGCAAAATTTGGTCCACCGCTGGTAGTTGCTCTATATTTAGAAATTGCTTTCAACCAACAAATCGGGTTCATCAAAAAGGCTTCTGGAGGCATCAGAATACAAAGGATTCCTAAATACATTGGCTGTAGAAGATTACCAATTAATCCCATATCATGGAATAAAGGTAGCCAACCAACAAATATAGTCTGATCGCTATGACCAAAAGCGGTCTGAATTAACTGCTGATTGTGGATGATATTTCCATGAGTTACCATCACTCCTTTGGGTGTTCCTGTAGAACCGGAAGTATATTGCAAAAACGCCAAACTCTCCGGACTAACTGATTTAGGTACAAACCCTTGAGGATTACCTTCAATGATATCTGTAGCTACCCACTTCAACTGAGCTAAATCTGATTCCTCTTCCCACCTCTTCTCAATATCAGCCAATATTGATGCCGTTGTTAGTGCTATTTTCGCTTGGGTGTCATTAATGATAGAGAGTAACCGAGACAACTTTTGATTACGTCTGGGAGGATAAACTGGAACAGCTACTACCCCAGCATATAAACAGCCAAAGAACGCCGCAATAAATTCCAATCCAGAAGGATATAACAATAAAACCCGTTCTCCCTGCCAAGATTGGAGATAGGCTGCAATTACTCTTGCTTGCCTGTCTAGTTCCCCATAGGTGAGACTCCCTGATTCTGTTTCTCCATTTTGGAGAAAGATATAGGCTGGTTTATCAGGCTGATATTGCACTCGGTAGTTGAGAATTTCTATCAAAGATGTAGACGTATATACTATGCTCATTTTATTTATATTGTTGGTCTTTTGTACATAGAGGAACTGGTATTGCTGGAGAGGTATTTTCATCCCTCTTAAGATTCATGCAACACCATCTGGAGAGGTATTTTCATCCCTCTTAAGATTTATGCAACACCATCTGGAGAGGTATTTTCATTCCTCTTAAGATTT
>JAGKSW010000003.1 GCA_018993265.1 Nostoc sp. TH1S01 | reverse complement strand
TAAACAGCCCTGCCTTTTTAAGGGGGGAACCAGAGTTAAAGTCCCTCTGCTTTTTAAGGCTACAGTGTACACACAAGTCGAAAATTTTCATGTTCAAGCCATTCCGTCTAGAACTAAAGTTCCAGGCTCATAGCCAAAGTCTACTGAAGTAGACTGGAATTAATTTCTCTTTGAGTCCTATGAAAGAGGACTTGCGCTATGAGACTCGGAATAAATTCCGAGGCGGGACTTTTAAAACAACCTCTTAGAAGATGTTTGAACAGTACTGGGCGAATAGAATTCGCTACTACACAAGCAAAGTCCACCTGCGTGGACTAACACAAAATCAAGGTTTTCAAACCCACGTAGGTGGTGAGACCAGTGCTGCGGGAGGGTTTCCCTCCACAGGCAACTGGCGTTAGCGACGTTAGGAGCGTCACCCGGAGGGGTTTCGTCTGTGTAGCCGCGATTTCCAATCGCCCGGTGAGTAATAATTTAGACTATAACCCTGTTCTGTCACTTCCGGAAAACAATAATCGTAGCGAAACACTGGAACTTTTATCCAATCTAGCTTTGAGCTTTTCTTTTCTAATAGAAACTAAAATTTGTAGCCAAAAACTGAAAAGTAAAGCTCCGAAAGGCTTTCAACGATTGGGTTTTCCCAGTCTGACACAAGAGGGATAAATTTTAGATTTTTAATCAACCAATTCAAAATCCAAAATTCTTCTGCCTCCTGCTTTTTACTAATTTCTATTGATCAGTTGGTGGTTTCTCGTTATCGCTAAGTTTCACTAAACTTTCTAAGCCATACCAAAGCAGGAGGTACAAAGTGGTTGTCTTCCATCGTGCTAACGGAGGCAGCAGTCTTTTAAAAGCGATCGCAACTACAGTAAAGGGTATAATTACTCGCAAATCTACACTGTCTTTTGTGATTTGTTTAACTTGCTCATTTAGATTAGATAAGGTGGGAATGAATTTTGCAGGCTGAGATTTTTCGCCGGGAGTATCAATAATAATTATGCCTTGAGCTTGTAATTTCTCTAGAATTTCTGTAAAGTCACAACTTTCGGCAGCGGCATATATTGTCATACTGCCTGTTTGAAAATTCACCTTCAGCTGATCAATTTGTGGAAAAAAGGATTTGAGGTAATTAGCAGTTAATTGAATTTCTTCTTGTTCTGGGTTTTGAGGAGAAATTCTCAACCGTAGGCGTCCCGGAGTTTGACTGACAATTTGAATATATATTGGTGTGGATAAATTCTCTAAAGGTAATTCCGGCATAAAACCTCATACTAAAAGATTTTGTTAGGTTTATTTTTTAGCCTTTATATATCAATAATTGACTCTTGAGAATTTAATTTTAGAACATTATCTACAGTTGATGTTCGTTTAGCGATCGCATCGATAAATAATCCCTCATATCGTGCAATTGCTTGTTCACAATCATAATGCTCGACGGCAAACTGTCTGCCTTGCTGGCCTAAATCTTCTCTTAGCTGTGGTTGATGATACAACTCTAAAATTTTATCGGCTAAGGCTTCTGGGGATTCTGGCTCAACAATTACACCTCCGCCACTGTCTCGAATGGCTTTAGCAGCCGTACCTGTGGCTGGTACTGAACCGACAATTGGACGGCCACTAGCCAACAACAAAGGAATTTTAGAAGGCATATTAAAGGAGATGACATTGCGTTTTTGCACAATTAACCCAATATCAGCAGCAGCTAACATTTGCGGCAGTTGTTCGCGCGGCTGTAATGGTAAGAGTAAAACATTATCTGCCCCACAAGATAAACAATATTGTTGTAATCTTCGCAGAGCGATCGCTTCTCCTGCAATCACAAAGGCAATTTCTGGAATATGACGCAACTTAGACGCAGCAGCTATGACTGTTTCTAAACCTTGGGTTAAGGCAATGTTCCCAGAATACATCACCACAAATTTTCCATCTAATTGATGGGCAATTTTCCAAGGATTATTTTCTTTTGGTAAAGGATGAATAAAATTAATATTCACCCAATTAGGAATACAAACAATTTTTTTGGGAGATACACCTTTACTCACTAAATTTTCTAAAAAACCATCAGCAATCACGCTGATGGTTTGGGCATTTCGATAAGCAAATTTCTCTAAGAATTCACAAAATCGAATCATCCTCTTATTAGTCATTAATCCCACCCGGACTGCCGCTTCTGGGAGAATATCTTGCACATTCAAAACTACTGGGCAATTATATAGTTTTCCTAATATAGCCGCAGGCAATGTTACTAATAAAGGTGGTATTGTCAGCAAAATTACATCTGGTCGTTTACCTTTCAAAGCTTGTGGCAAACTAGTCAAAATAAAACTTAACTCTAGTAATAATCTATCCAGCAGATTAGGTTTGGATTTAATTCGCAAATAACTGCGTTGAATAGTTACACCATTAATTTTTTCTGTAAAATACCACTTACCCTGATAGCCTTGATAAATTTCCCGTTGAGGATAGTTTGGCATTCCTGTAATTACCCGCACTTCATGACCTTGTTTTACTAATCCTTCTGCTAGTTCAGTCATTAAAGGTGCAATTCCAATCGGTTCTGGATGGTAGTTATAGGAATAAATCAAAATATGCATGAGTTATTGATAAGATTTTTTGGGTAATTAGACTTAATTTAGGATAAATTTCTAGCTGTTTTAAGAGTTTAATTAATAGGTTATGGTTTAATTAGTTGTTATGGAATTCTGAGCTTGCATCTAATGTAATATTTGAAATTATCTGGCAGGCTAGGAATAAAAAGTAAGAAAGAGCATTTTTTCAGCAATCAAACATGAGTCTCATATAATCAAGCTTTTTCTTTGTGAAGCTGTTTAACGCAGAGGTACGCCAGGGCGAACGCAAAGGTATACAGAGGTTTTCTCTTCCAAAATAATTAAGTGTATTTTCATAGTGAATTGGTATCACGAGCAAGCTAAGTTTACCATTGAGTTAGTCCTATACGGCGATTTGTTTAGGAGTTGCTAAAAATTTGTTACCTGTTAGCTGTTACCGACTTCAGTAAGTAGTCTGATGGCAAGGCTATAATTAGCCGTATCTTGCTTTAGCAGCAACAGTGTATATTCGGAAATTTTGAAACAGCTATTTAATAGCTTGATTAAAGCTAAGTAAAAAATATCGATACAAGCGGTTAAATGTTCAGACTATTTCTGATTTGTTGGACGATCGCACCTAAATCTTGAGAGATATCAATATACACTGCTTCGGCTGGGGTAGGCACTTCTAAAGTATCAAACTGGCTTTGTAAAAGATTGGCTTTCATGAAATGACCGTGGCGATCGCGCAATCTTTGTGCAATTAACTCATAATTACCTGTGAGATACACTAGTTTCACCCGTGGATCATCACCGCAGAGAATGTGACGATAACTAGCTTTCAGTGCCGAACAAGCCAAAATTACGTTTTTGTCTGCTGCTAACCATTGAGCGATCGCAGTTTGCAATGATTGTAACCAAGGTTGGCGATCGACATCTGTTAATGCTTCCCCTCTGCTCATTTTTGTTTTAGCAGCAATTGAATGAAACCAGTCTGCATCGCAAAATTCCCATCCTGTTACTGCTGCTAATGCTTGACCAATGGTGGTTTTACCAGCACCAGCCACTCCCATGATCAGAATAATCATTTGTAGTTAGAAGGGGTGTAAGGCTGTAAGGGTGTAAGGGCGTAGATGTTCAAAACCCTTACACCTTATTAGTCTAAAAACTCTTAACTTGTTTAAGCTAACCCAACTAACTTTTCACTTAAATCCCACAAGCGTTCAGCTTTGGCATCATCACGTGCTTGGGGAGAAACTTTTTGCACAAAAGATTTACCATCTTTTTTCTGGCGATTTCCCCAACTCCAATAAGCACCAGATTGCTTATATTCCGGCTCAATCACCACGGCTGCAACCCGTTCTCCTGCCAAATCTTGAGAGACATATCCCCCAGTGATGTATTTTTGGAACAAGGGGAAGAGTTTTTGGAATAAAGGATAGTGGTTGCGGAATAGTGGTGTTTCTGCTACACATCCCGGATAGAGCGAAGTGAAAGTAATACCAGTTGATTCGTGATAGCGTCGATGCAGTTCGCGCATGGTCAACACATTGCAGACTTTACTATCTTTGTAAGCTTTGACTGGTTCAAATTTCTTCCCGTCAATCATCGAAATAGGTTCTTTAAAGCCTGCGGCAAAGCCTTCTAAATTACCTAAGTCTGGACGTGGCGGAATCTTACCACCTAGTTCATCTGGGTTGTGGGTAACAGTCCCCAAAATTACCATACGCTTATCCGCAGTCGGAGATTTTTTCATATCCTCAAGCATGAGTTTGCACAGCAGAAAATGACCAAGGTGATTGGTGGTCATGGTTAACTCATAGCCTTCAGGACTGCGTAACGGCTCTTTGATTAATGGCATATAAATCGCCGCGTTCGCCACCACAGCATCTAAATATTTGCCACTGGCTCTAAAATTGTTGACAAACTGGCGGACGCTATCCAAAGAACCAAGGTCAATGTGCATGATGGTATAGCTGTCCTTGGGTATGCCTACTTCTTGAGCAGCTTTTTCAGCCTTTGCCAAATCTCGGCAGGCCATGACAACGTGCCATCCTCTGCGAGCAAATGCTTTTGCAGCATACAAACCTACCCCAGAGGACGCACCTGTGATTACAACCGTTGACTTCCGATCCTGTGCCATTGCTATTCAAACTCTGTTATCGCCTTTTACTATCTTCTGGATTTTACATCACTGGGTTATACAGATTATCTATCAATTTTTGCTTAATACTTGTTAACAAATAACGAGGATAAATTTTTGCTTTCTAGTTATTAATTATTGCGAAATATGAAGGTGATATTTATTTGTTGATGCTGAGTATAGAGAAGTCACAGGCGATCGCGTTCCAGTACCGAGCAAGTGCGATCGCATATTTAATGGCTAAAATTACTTAATTTTTACAATTTTTGGTATAAACAAATGTAGCTGATTTCTGTATTTTCTTACCTAAGACACGATTTATAAAGTAAATTTTCAGTAGTGGGTGTTATGGCTTCAGCTTAACGCACCACCAAATTATAATGGTGGGCATAACCCACCAAAAAAGTCTATTTTATAATAAGCATTCTCTAGTTTGATGATGATTGATAAACATTTCCATGTCATAGTCAATATTGTCTAGGACAATTGAAAAGTTAGTTCTGTCATATTCTCCTTCACAAAAAGTTTCCATATATAAGTTACTGGCTGAATTATCAATATATGCTTTCATAAACATAAATAATAAATTCAGTTCGTTAACATATTCTAAAAGATTATATCTATTTACATCGAGGTTACAAGAGTAAAGAATTCTAATTAATACACCTCGGTTTGGTACATGTTTAACTATCAAACCATGTTTTCTTGGATGACGACACAAAAGTAACTCATCTTCTTCGTCAACATGATATCCATTGAATTCTAAATGATTCCGATATCTAACTAAAGGGTGAGCTAAATAGTCACCGAGATTAATTTCGGACATGGGTATAAACCTCACAAATTGCTTAACCAAGTAGGCTGGTTAAAATTAGTATTCCCACTTAGAGACAATTTATTAACTAAATTCTGATATCAAGTTTCAGTCAAAGATAGTAACCTGGAATGGGAGTGGGGAGTATAAATACTATTTCTGAAAGCAACTTAGTATGAGATGACTAAGCTATGTATCACTATCACAACTAGTGCAGCATAATTATGCCAAATAGCTTGATAAAACTAGATGTATCGCTTGTAGAAGACGTTTCAAAAACAGGTCTAGCCTCAAATAAGCAGTATGCTCTAACTTAGAGCATACTGCCATAACAGAAGGTGGGATGAAATAGTAATAACTATTACCCTCTGCTGTCAGAATCGCACCCTAAATCATCCAGTGTTAGCCTGTGTACCAAGCAGGATCAAGTCTGTCTTGTTCAGCAACAGCAATCTCTGTTGCTGTTGTGCCATTCATTGACCAAACTCTGTCTGCACCTGTTGCTTGGTCGCGCCAGTATACATCGGTTGTACCATCACCATTGAAGTCGCCAAAGGATGGTGTCAAGGATGCGCTATTGCTGGGGAGAAACGCTTCGGATTTAACTGTTGTACCATCCATTAACCAAGCTGTGTTTTCACCAGTGGTTTGATTGCGCCAGAAAATATCTGTTTTGCCATCACCGTCAAAATCACCAATGTTAGCTTGCCAAGATGAATCAAGTGTACTGAGCGCACCTTCAGCGACTATGATACCGTTCATAGCCCAAACTTTGTTTTCACCTGTGGAAGTATTTCTCCAGAGAATATCTGTTCTCAAGTCGCCGTTGAAATCACCAAGCATAGGAGTCCAACCTGCATCTTGAGATTGTAGTGTAAATACACTAGCTTGTGCGCCATCCATGAACCAAGCAACGTTGCTACCAGTGGTGTTATCGCGCCAGAAGATATCACTCTTACCATTGCCGTCAAAATCAACAACAGTGGGAGTCATACCTACTGCTGTAGTTTCTAGAACATTGGCGCTGGTAACTGTTGTGCCATCCATCAACCAAATGGCATTTTGACCAGTTTGAGCATTATTCCAGAAGATATCAGTTTTGCGATCGCCATTGAAATCACCAATTAAAGGATTCCAATTAGGATCTACTGTCTCTAAAGCTGCTGTACTAGCAACTTGAGTGCCATCCATCAGGGCAACTAAATTCTGTCCTGTCTGCGTATTCCGCAATAAAAAGTCGGTTTTGCCATCATTATTAAAATCGGCAATTTTGTAAGTCCAAGAGGTGATGTCAAATGTACCAACAGAACCTTGTGCGAGGACTTGTGCGCCATCCATGAGGCGAATGACAATCTCACCAGTTTGGGCATTAACCCACATTTTGTCTACCTTACCATCACCGTTAAAATCGGGAGCGATCGCGGCACTCCTTAAATAAGGGTTGGGATTAGGATTCGCGCTGGCGGTTACTTTTGATATTGTACTTTGCTGTGTTGCTAAATAATTTGTTTCTAATGTTGAAGATGCACTACTGCCTAAAAAATTCTTGCCAATGCCTTGAGAATTGTCTAGAACATCTAACAATTCACTTGATTTTCTCAAAGAGTCAGAAAATGTATTTGCTTGTAATGCAGAAGATTTTGAAGTTGAAGCCATAGTGCGTTCTGATCACTGGTTGTTCCAAAGTTTTAACTTATGACTTATAGCTATTTCTGTAATTTAATAACAGTTGTGATTTTTTTTGTTTTTTAAATAAACATTTTTTAAATTTAAATATCAAGATTTATATACATATTTTTTCACATAAATTATTTTGATTATTTTGGCAAGTCTTAGATAATCAATCAAGCAACTTGTCAGCGGATTTTATTTATGTCATGCTTTAAATATATAAAATTAGTTTGTTATCTACTTATCAGCAATAAAAAATTCAAATGCCCAACCAATACAAAACTCACATCATCAAAAAGTGCTGATTTCTAAGTCCCAGAACAGAAACAGTATCTAAAGAACTAAAAAATATTAGTTAAAATAACTTAAACAAGCAACTACTGAGAGGCTTTATCTATATAGCTACGTTGCGAGAAGTGTAAAATAAATCAGTGATTTAACTTACAAATTGAAAAAGCTATGCAATTAGAATATCGGCAGCGTCGAGAGCAATTAATGGCAAAAATTGGTAATGGTACTGCGATTTTTCGGAGTGCGCCAATGGCAGTTATGCATAATGATGTCGAATATGCTTATCGTCAAGATAGTGATTTTTATTACTTAACAGGCTTTAATGAAGCGCAAGCCGTGGCAGTATTAGCACCAAATCATCACGAACATCGCTTTGTGTTGTTTGTCCAACCGAAAGACCGAGAAAAAGAAGTGTGGTCTGGTTATCGCTGTGGTGTAGATGCAGCCAAAGAAATTTATGGTGCTGATGCGGCTTATCCGATTAATGAATTAGATGAAAAATTGCCCCAATATCTAGAAAAAGCCGATCGCATTTATTATCACTTGGGGCGCGATCGCCATTTTAATGAAAAAATTTTAGAACATTATCAAAGTTTACTGCGGACTTATCCCAAACGAGGTACAGGGCCAATTGCCATTGAAGACACCTGTACAGTGCTTCACAGTATGCGGCTGATTAAAACAGCAGCTGAATTAGAAATGATGCGCCAAGCAGCTGCGATCGCTATTGAAGCACATAATCAAGCAATGGCAATTACCAAACCTGGACGTTATGAATACGAAATTCAAGCCGAAATCGAACGAATTTTTCGCCTCCGGGGCGCAATGGGGCCTGCTTACCCTTCGATTGTGGCTTCGGGAGCGAATGCTTGCGTTCTCCACTATATTGAAAATAATCGTCAAATGCAGGATGGGGAATTGCTATTAATTGATGCGGGTTGTGCATACAGTTATTACAACTCGGATATTACCAGAACATTTCCTGTAGGTGGCAAATTTACCCCCGAACAAAAGGCATTGTATGAAATTGTACTAGAAGCACAAAAACAAGCGATCGCCCAAGTCCAACCAGGTAACACCTTTAAATCAGTTCACGATACTGCCGTACGCGTCCTCACCGCAGGCTTAATTGACCTTGGCATTCTCAAAGGCGAAATTGACAAAATCATTGAAGAAGAAAAATATAAACCATATTATATGCACCGCACCAGCCATTGGTTAGGCTTGGATGTGCATGATGTTGGCGTTTACCAACACGGTGACGACAAACCGCAGATTTTACAACCCGGTCAAGTCCTCACAGTAGAACCGGGACTGTACATCGTACCAGATACAAAACTAGCCGAAGACCAACCAGAAACAGACCCACGTTGGATTGGTATTGGCATTCGGATTGAAGATGATGTATTAGTCACACCTACAGGCCATGAAGTATTAACTGCTGGAGTTCCAAAAGAAGTAGATGAAGTAGAACGAGTCGGTTAGAGAAGGCAGGAAGCAGGAGTCAGAAAGCAAAGAATTTTCCCTGACACCCCTATTCCCCACTCCTTTCAAGGGCAGGTTTTTAGGCTTTCGAAAATAGTTGAGAATGTTCTCAATTATTGAACGTAGTTTTAAGTTCTCAGCCAATGATTTTGGTTTTAAAATCCCAAAAATTTCTCTAATCAAAAAAACCTGACCCAGAAAGGCTAGGGGGGTTAGGTTTTTCAGATTTGGATGTTAACAATAATACTTTTCAAACATCCTCTTAGCAAAAAAGCAATTTCCCAAGCCGCTAGAACTACTCAATTCCAAACCAACTTACGAAAATTGGAAACCTGGAGGTGATGATGCACCCCAGTTTCACGAAACTCTTTATTTTGGTCATACATTTCAACTGGGTACATTAGCCCAAGGTTCGGGCGGCTACTGGAACGGTTTTAAGATGATGGCGTTTAATTCCCAGCGGGGGGTAGATTATTTTATTGCAGCCACAGGAACAAACCCAAATAAAATATCTACTTCTTCTATAAGTGGTGACAACGTTGCTCAATATCGTAATTTGGTAATCTGGCTGAATAATCAGCCTAAAGCACCATTTCAATTTTTTCTACCTAAATCTGCCTTGATAAAAACTAGCAACGGTGTAACTTTTATTAAGTACGAAAAAACATGGCTGGCGTTAACACCAATTAATTTACAGCATATTTTGGGTACATAAGGTACAAGCGTAAAACCTAAAACCATGTAGAGACGTTACATGTAACGTCTCTACAGTATTTCACGAATATCGAAACTGCTGTAGTTATTGCCGGGATTAATTTGACAGCAACTCAGAAAATTCAAGCACAATATCCTAATGACCAAATTCTCACAGCAACAGGTAATGGAAAAACATTTACAGGATTTGCTCTCGAAGTAGGTGAACAAGAAACTTACGGCAGTTGGGAGCAATTTCAACAGTCTATAATGTCCAAATCATGCTTAAATCTTCAGCAGATAAATCAGGGAGAAGTTGAATATCAAGGTGTGTTTGGCAAGGTAAAACTTAAATATCAAGGCGTAAGCTTACCACAGGTTTGGCGCAATGGCAAAGAGCATGATTGGCAAAAACATTTTGCTGTTTATCAAAGTGCTGATGGTATTAAAAGTCCAATTTATCAGGGATGGAAATCTGGTAAATTGACAGTTACAGCAGGTGGCTATCAATTTCAAAATCAAAGCAATTAAACTTGAATGTAAAACTTATATAGGAATCCGACTTGATTATTGAAATTACTTGTGTAGATAGGGAATAGGGAACAGGGAATAGGAAAAAAAGTAACAGAGGTGTACTGAGTTTTTTTCAGGAATCAAATATGATTCCTATATCACATGTTACAGGTTTGTTAGGTGGCATTGCCTTATGGCAAGATTAGGAATATAAAAAAGCGATCGCTGATTATTTCAGAATAGGTATTTGCCAATTCCAGTATAGCGATCGCAATAATTTTTCTCCAAGTTTAGTCCTTACATACGTGTAAGAGCTGCTACTTTGGTCAGCTTATCTTTTTCTAGCCCCTGTAATTCATCAAGATGCAGCCAACCATCCTGATGTTCGAGAAGATGAACCAGGTGATAAGCGATTGGTCGCTTATGTAGTTCTCAAGCCATATTTACACTTCTATTCTTATTGCTACGTAAATTATCCTGATTTTTACAAACATTTTTCTAAAATTACTGAGAATATATCTCAATAAATCTGATAAGATATACTCAAAGCTTATTGAATATTAATCTCAATAAGTTAGGCGATCATCCAAAATATTGCACCCAGTGACTTACAAAGATGCAAGACCATTTTCTGTCAGTCCGCCTTTTATAGCCAAGCCAGTGCATTGGTGAGACAGCGAGCGCCGTTGACGAGCCTTTCTACAGGAGGCGACTGTCGTAGGCTTTGCCAACTTCATCACTGGCGTGCGAATTTTATTCTTTGGTACTTATTGAGTATTTATTGCAACTCTTCTCTTAAATATCAGGTGTGAAGATGTCGAACAAAATTGGTTTATTCTACGGTACTCAAACTGGGAAAACTGAATCTGTAGCAGAAATTATTCGAGACGAGTTTGGTAATGGTGTGGTGAACCTACACGATATTTCTCAAGCGGATGCTGCTGATTTTGATGAGTATCAATGTTTGATTATCGGCTGTCCTACTTGGAATATTGGTGAATTACAAAGTGATTGGGATGGCTTTTTTCTAGAACTAGATGATATAGATTTTAGTGGGAAGATAGTTGCCTATTTTGGGACTGGCGATCAGATTGGATATGCTGATAATTTTCAGGATGCAATTGGAATTTTAGAAGAAAAGATTTCCCAACGCGGGGGTAAAACTGTTGGCTATTGGTCAACTGATGGATATGATTTTAACGATTCTAAGGCGTTAAGAAATGGCAAGTTTGTAGGATTAGCAATTGATGAGGATAATCAATCTGATTTAACGGATGAACGGATAAAGGAATGGGTGTCTCAGTTGAAAAGAGAGTTTGGCTTGTAGTGTGAGCAATACAATTTTATCTACCTGATGATTAACCACAGATGCACATATAGGAATCCGACTTGATTATTGAAATTACTTGTGTAGGTAGGGAATAGGTAACAGGGAACAGGAAAAGAAGTAACAGAAGTGTACTGAGTTTTTTTCAGAAATCAAATATGATTCCTATATATCAATCTTATTTGATTTACAAACTTATTCGTAAAAAGAGGCAACGAGAAACAGAGAACAGATTTGTTTGTATCTCCTACATGGACTGCTATAGCTAATTTGGTTTTTAAACGCAAAGTGGCGCTGAGGTTGGCGCGGAGTAACGCTAAGGTTTAAAGACAAGCAAGATACAGCAGGTTGCAAGTAAGTGAAGTACATACTTTAGTGCTGAAAGCTAGATAGAGAGCCTATTGTTATTCTGAATTCTGAATTCTGACTCCTGAATTCTGCTATATGTGCATTTGTGGTGATTGGATTTGGTTAATTTTTGAGGTTTTAGAGTTTTATGTCTGATGATTTTGATGTTGTCTGGATTAGTTCTAGTCCTGTATTACAGCGTTTCGATAAACCTTTATTACAATACATATCCCAATATGTAAATGTCGCTCAGTGGGAATATCGTGCTGTTAAGGATGAAGGTGTTTCGATAGATGAGGCTGTTGATTTATTGGATGAGTTTTTATCAGAGTGTGCTTATCCAATAAATTTAGCAGGTCATGGTGCGGGTGGTGCGATCGCCTTAACTTATGCACGGCGATATCCCGAAAAAGTGCGATCGCTAATTCTCTTGGCGGTAGGCTTTCAACCTGCCAATACTTGGCACGTTCACTATTATCTGCAAAGACATTTATTTCCCATAAGTCGTGAGCAGGTATTAGCAAATAATGTTCGTCATCTATTTGGTGAACAACCACATAATACTACTAAAAAATTAATAGCCGTTTTAAATCTAGATTTAGAGCAAACCCCTTTATCCCACTCTCTTTTCACTTTAATTGAGTTACCTCAAGGTGGTGTCTCTATGCCCATGATGATCTGTGGTAGTCAGAATGATTCTATTGTGAATTCGCCAGTATTAAAAAAATGGTTAAGAATTTTTAAGCCAGAAGATAATCTGTGGGTATGTCCCAAAGGACATCATTTTTTTCACTACTTCTATCCGCAACCAGTCGGTGAAGCTATGTTACGCTTTTGGCAAGCATCTCATCTACAAATGCCGAAAACGCAACTACTTCCTAGCACTTTGAACAATTAAGTAGGGTGACATAATTATTTAGAAGACGCATTTCGACTCTTTTCTCCTATCGGAGACGCTGCGCGAACGACTACGTGATAATCGAGCGAGATGCACTCTCGCTTGTCGAAGTGTCGAGATTCAGGGCGAGTCGCTCAATGCTCAGTAGGCTGACTAAAAGAGGGTTGAGCGAAGCGATGCACTGAGCCTGTCGAAACTTGGTCACTGAGCTTGTCGAAGTGTCGAAACTCGTCAATCTCAGGTTCGGTTTAATTCTGTCCTTCTACTTACATACCCTTACACCCATTCTTAACAGACAACCTTTGTGCGTAAGTGCTGTAATATTACAAAACCAACGGCTCCATTTCATGTTGATACCATTGTTGTTCCACCCGTTCAGCTACTAAAGGCCGAACAATAAATTTGGGCGGACAACCATCTTGCACATCCACTCGAACGCAAGAATAAGGTAAGCGTGTTTGAGAACCATAACCATAGCGACCAACATAAAGCAGCGAATCTGCAACTTTGCGAGTGGGACTACCGGGAAGTTCGGTAAAAGTCTCCAGCAATTTTGTTCCTTCAACGCGCTGGCGACGGGGACGGCGACCACTACCACCAGAGACAATACAAGGAATATGCGAATCCGCATATCCTGTATTGGCTATGCGGAGATACTCTAAACAGTGGGCATGGCCGTTAAATATTAAATCAACTATGGTACGGTCTTGGGTGAGGGAACCAAGATTTTCTTTTACTTGTTCTAATACCCAACGCAAACGGTGACGCACTGCCAAAGTTTGTGCTTGACTCCACTTAGTAGCTTCGGTAACGTAAGGGGGATGGTGAAAAAAGAGAATTCGTCCGCGAACTTCAGAAGTATGCCAAGATTCAATTAGTCTGTCACGCAACCATTCTAGTTGTTCAAAATCAATTGTTGGCGACTGCTGAGATGATAATTGTTTCTCGATATCGATTTTGACTTCGTTTATTTGGTCTAATTTAGCACTAAGGTCGTCGAGTTGTTCCGCATCGGCAGGATCATCAGGATTCAGGCGATCGCTCATTGCTAAAATTTGCTCTTCTTCTGTATCTATTTCCTGACGGCGCTTTTGCAATTCTCGGCGGTAAATATCTCCAGCTTGGGTTGTTGGTAAAGGCGATGGTGTATTAAAAGTATTAGAATCCAAAGCGAAAAAATCTATACCCCCATACCGAAAACTATAATAACGATTGGGTACACGGGTAAACTCTCCTGGAATGTAACGCAAACAGCGACCCGTGTCTGTTTTGCCAGTGTAATGCTGATCTAAATGGTGATTTAATTCTTCTGGCGCAGCAAATCTGGCTAAATAATCAAGAAAGGCACGTGCATAGGCATCTCCTTGATTAGAACCATGCCAACCAATTTCAAAATCTTTGTAACGTAACATTCTCCTTAGCCGAAGTGTGCTACCTGTTAACCAACGATAGACAAAAGGTACATCATAATAATCGTGGTTGCCGAGAACTGGTAAAAACGGCAGGTTAAAAATCATGCGATCGTAAGCAATATTCTTGGGGTTCTCGCCACCCACTAAAAACTCGCGGTAAGGTTCAATAAAGTTGGCTGGGTAATATTCATGGGAACCCACCACATAAATAACATCACCAGTGTGCAGCACAAAACGGCAATCATCTTTATGCGCCAGCATTAATTCAGCTACTTCTCGTTGGGGGTGGTGTCCGTAATGAGATTTTGTACCGCTATCCCCAATCACCAAAAACGAAAATTCGGGAGTATCATCTTTGCAATCATCGATCACCATACTAGTTTGATCAATGCCGCGCTGGATAATACTGGTATGTCTCCACCGTACCCGCTCCTTCATTTTTTGAATTTTTACAGGAATTGATGGTTCAGAAATCAATCTCATACTTTAACAATGCTTCCCTATCGCATCCTAATTGTAGCGATTTGTTTTATTTAAATAGAATTCAGGACTCAGTAGCCTGAATACAGCAGATATTTTGCTCGACTGGCGGATGAATAAACGAACTTAAAACACTCTCCTAATCTTCATTTCGATGTCTTCATCCCATCTCTCTGTAAACTGGCACTAAATAATTATGTTTGTTTTCCTTGACGCTCTACTGTGTGAGTGCCGCTGTGCTTCTAATGCGTTCTTGGCGGTTCGTAAAACAAATCACATCACCAGCAGATGTAAAGTTTGCTGGTTCCTGACTCTGCAATATCTTTCAATTCAGCCAAATGTAAATAAATATACATGTAAACGTAACAAAAATTTAGATTTTTTATCTTATAGATTTGTTATTAATCTTGAGCAAGAAATTATGTACAAGCAAGTTGCAGCTGGACTATAGTAGTTTTACGGAAAAACACACCCGCACAAATGAATAAATCACATTAACTTCTAACAAATGTAGTTGATTACTGATGAGATAGTTTATTTGTAGTCTTTCGCAGCAGGAGATACTGACTTAACTTATTCAAGCAGCCTAATAGCTTCACAGATAACACTGAAAATTGTCAACAAAAGTAGATGAAATTTTGCATAGATATGCGAAATACAACTTATCTATGTTGTATGAACATACAGTAAAGCCCAAGTGAAGGGATTGACTATGAAACCGTTTTTCCTGATAAGATGCGTCTGTGTTACCTTAATGCTTGGCTCGCTCTTACCTGTTAGCTCAGATAAAGCAGTAGCCGTGCCTTTATACTTAGCTCAAGCTCAGTCAAACTACAACCAGTATATGCAGTTGGGTTACAACGCTACACGTCAGCGTAATTACTCAGCAGCCTTAAATTATTTTAAACAAGCACTACAGGAAAGACCAGGCGATCGCTACGCAACTACAGCGGTGAACAATATCCAACTTTATGTATCACGCGATCGCCGCAATGGGAACCAGCGTCAAACCTACGTTACCTACATTCCCACAAACTTGGGTACACCTGCGCGGCAAGTCCAGGGAGGAACCAGAGCAGGTCAACGTCTTAGCGAAAGTGGTGCTGTTTGCATTCCTGGAAAAAAACGCTTAATAGCACTGACACCAACCTTTGATTTAATGCAAAGAACCACCGACGCTCATCCGACGTTTTTCTTTTATGTACCGCAAACATCTGCACCAGTGATGGAACTGGTGTTGTCAGATGAAGACGATAATGTTGTGTATCAACAAACCTTGCCAACACCAACTAAAGCTGGTATCGTCAGCCTGAGCTTGCCAGAAAAACCAAATGTGCCAAGTTTAAAAGTTGGTAAAACTTATCGTTGGGACTTTTCTGTAATTTGCGATCGCAGCGATCGGCAGTTAGATTATGTAGTTTCTGGCTCAATTGAACGTATTGCTCCGGATGCCGCCCTAATGTCCGAACTCAAGAAAGTCAAGCCGGAAGAACAAGCGGCAATTTATGCATTGTCTGGATTCTGGGAAGATTCTTTAGCAATTCTCAGCGAATTGCGTAAATCTAGTCCTAATGATCTGACAATTAAAAATGATTGGGAAGATTTATTACGCTCTGGAGGTTTAGAAGAAATCACGCAAGAACCACTGGTACCTTGTTGCACAATCCAGTAGTCCTCTACTGGTAAAAACTCACTCATCACCGATGGAGATAAACTTTACCTTGGTGAAACAATGATTAAGAAAAACTTTTAATTTCTGGCACTCAAAACCCTATAACATCATACGTACGTATAACAGGAGTAGGCATAGTAAACAAACTTCACTAAGCACAACTTTCATCAATTTGTATCATCACTAAACTTCAAACCAAATTACTAGCAATCAAATATCAAGTTGCTTGTGCAGTTACATTTTCTTGATTTCATCTGTTAGCTCACAAGGTAAAAGTAGCTAAGAGTTTTTCTATAAACTTTTAGTTACTCTAGGGAATTTTATCCACTATTACTTAGTAGAAATCTCACTTTATAGCAACTGCAAACTAATGATTAGTCAAGTCTCAGAAAAAAAGATGCATATTGTCAGGTGGCTGCTTGCTATCGGCTGGCTGACATTAATTTTTTCATTATTTTATGATCCGCTGTCGGTATGGTTAACCGACCCAAGTAATACTGCAAGTCCCTTTCATCTCCATCCGGAGAGGTATCTCGATCCTGATGATTGCGTAGCAGTTCAGGGTGTATGTTTACCAGAACAACCCTACCCAATGGGAGCGCGGATCTTCTGGGCGATGGTATTGCCCATCGGGATCATGATTTTGGTACTATTTGGGCATGAATTTTGGCGGCGGATTTGTCCTTTATATTTCTTCTCGCAAATTCCGCGTGCCTTGGGAATTCAGCGCAAACGCAAAGTTGTCAACCCAGAAACAGGTAATGTTCGTTACGAACTAGCTGGTGTGGAAAAGGAATCTTGGTTAGGGCGGAATTACCTATACCTGCAAATGTTCCTCTTTTACCTAGGCTTGAACATCCGCATTTTATTTGTGAATAGCGATCGCACCGCGATGGCTTTGTTTTTGCTATTCACCATCTCCGCTTCTATTGGTGTGGGTTATTTATTCAAGGGAAGAAGTTGGTGTCAATACTTCTGCCCAATGGCTCCCGTGCAGATGTTTTATACAGGCCCTAGAGGCTTATTAGGTACTGATGCTCACCTCAAGCCACCCCAAAGTATCACTCAATCCATGTGTCGGTCGGTAGATACCAGTGGTAACGAAAAAAGTGCCTGTGTAAGCTGTCAATCTCCTTGTATAGATATTGACTCCGAACGCTCCTATTGGGAAGGTATTACCAGACCAGACCAAAAATTAGTGTTCTACACCTATTTTGGCTTGATGTTTGGCTTTTACTTCTACTACTTCTTGTATGCAGGCAACTGGGACTACTACTACTCAGGAGCTTGGACACATGAAGAAGGACAATTAAGCACCCTATTCAACCCTGGTTTTTACATCTTTGGTCAAACTATTCCTATCCCCAAAATTATTGCTTCTCCGCTGACCATTGGTATCTGTGCTGCCCTCAGCTACTTGATTTGTCAAACCCTAGAAAATGCTTATCGTGCCTTCCTAAAGCGCAGAGGTAGAAATGTCAGTGAAGAAGATATATTACACACTTGCTTTGTTTTGTGTACATTTATCTCCTTCAACGTCTTCTTTTCCTTTGGTGGTCGTCCCAACATCAGCTTGTTTCCCCAATGGGGGATTTTGGTACTGAACGCCATCATCGTCCTCGTCAGCAGCTTGTGGTTACACAGAAGTTTAGCGCGGAGTAGGGACAATTATTCTCGTGAGAGCTTGGCTAGTAGCTTGCGTCGTCAGTTGAACAAACTAGCAGTAGATTGGAGTAAATTCCTAGAAGGGCGATCGCTCCAAGACCTACTACCCAACGAAGTTTATGTTCTAGCCAAAGTACTACCTGGTTTTAGCCGAGCCGATAGACTGCGCGTCTATAAAGGTGTCTTGCAAGAATCTCTACAAGAAGGTAACGTCCAATCTGCCGACAGCTTAGAAGTTCTCAAAGATGTCCGCAAAGAATTGAACGTCAGCGATGAAGAGCATTACTCCGTCCTCGCCGAACTAGGAGTTGAAGACCCCTCTCTTCTCGATCCCCAAAGACAACTCAGCCGCGAAAACCAACTGCGGATTGATAGCTATCGCCGCGCCCTCGAATTAGTTATCCAAGAACTAGTAGAAACAGGCACACCCTTAGCAGATGCCTTCGAGCGCAAGCAAAAGCAAATTATGAGCTTGCGCCAAGAATATGCCATCACAGCTGCCGAACAAGAACAAGTCTTGGCAGAAATGTTTAACCAAGATGGCGCACTGCTGCGGACAGCCGAACAGTTATTATCACAACTGCAAGACCTAGCTGTTCGTTATCAAGCCCTACAGAACTTAGTTTCCAACCCCCATGCACCTGTTTACCTCTTGCTGCGACAAGCAGTACAAGAAAAACAAAAACTGATTGTTACCCAATTACTCAGCATCCTCGAAATTTTAGGAGATACCCCAGAAGCCCTCGACATTGCTCGTTCTATAGGTGTACTAGCAGCAAATATCCTTGGAGAAATTCTGCGGTCTAATGAAGAGCAGTCAAAATGGATGTCTCGTCTCAGTATGAGAGTTATCGCTTCCTTACGTCAAGCCAAAGACCTAGTAACTCAGTCAGTTCCTCTGGCTACAGACTTGAATAATGGAATCGCCGATACCCAAATCGACGTTCCTATGAACAATTCCAATCGAAATTCTGCTCCAGCTGCCACCTCTACTTGGAGTTCGATAGTAGCGCCTACCCAAATCCCAGAACCAGCATTACGTTCTGATGTAATTATTGATGTCTTAATGCAACTGTTGCAAGACATTGATCCCTTAGTCCAAGCAGCCAGTCTGTATGCACTACATCAAATCGATCCCAGCCTTGGTTTTCAACAAGCTCGTCAGCTGTTAGATACAAAGTCCACCAAAGATGGTTTAGTGATCGAAACAGCCGAACGCATTCTTGGTCAAGGACAACCGCACACCAAAACCACTGTTCCCACCATGATCGCTCAAATCAAAATCATGGGACGTGTAGAAAGACGAGTATTTCAACAGTCAACAGTGCGCGTCGGACGAGAAGTTGGCAACGACATCATCATTTCTGATAACCGCGTTTCGCGCCAGCACGCCATCTTTTACTTAGATGAAAAAGGTGTGAGCGTCAAAGATTTGGGCAGTAGCAATGGTTTACGGATTGGCAAGACACAAATCCATGACCAGCAAACACAACTGCAACAAGGTGATATTGTCCGCTTCAGCAGTGGTGACGACATCGTGATTCTGGTGCAATGGGAAATGCAAGCCCAGCAAGGAGATACGATTGCGGATGCTTTAGGAACCTTAGAGAAGTTGTTATGGCTGTATAAGAGCAGCTTCTTCTCCGGTTTGAAGGCAAATGTCTTAATTGATTTGGCGAAAAATAGCCATGTTCGGGTTTATCGTCCTGAAGAAGAAATTTGCCGTATGGGTACACCTGCTCATGACCTGATCGTCTTAATCGATGGTGAGGCGAGAGTCAGCCAAAGCATGGGTAATCAAGATATGTCAGGCATGATCTTACCTGGTCAAACTATTGGTGAATTGGAAGTATTAAACCATACCAATTATGCGGCGACCATAGTAGCATCTGGTACCAGAACAAAGACACTAAGAATCAATGCCGAGAATTTTGAGGCAGTGCTGGCACAAGACACATTACTAGCCAGAAATATCTTGGAGCTTTTGAGTAATCGTCTGCAAGCGAGTATGGGACAAGCTTGTTCAATCACACAACTCTAAGATTTTAACTGGGATGGTACTGCCATCCCAGTTAAAACTATCAGTATCAATTTGGCAGCACGCCTCATTACCTCTGTTGAGTTTAGGTAATGATTACAACATAAAATGTAAACAATTTCAGGTTCATTCCTGGCAGTATAAACACATAAAAATTGACATATTAGGTAATTAATATGCTTAAACTCAGAATCATTGATCCACAGCAACCAAACGAACTCAAGGAACTAGACCTCAACTTAGACACTATGCTCAATCACGAGTGTCTAATTGGTCGCTATCCCAACTGTAATGTGGTGCTGGATAGTGCTGAAGTCAGTCGGATGCATGGCAAAATTTCTCTGAAAAATGATAATTATTACTACACAGATTTGGCCAGCCGTGCTGGTTCGCGGTTAAATGCTGAGCAGATCCAAATTAATCAAGATTATCCCCTGAAAACAGGTGATATGATGCAGATTGGGCGGTTCTTTTTGATGGTAATCAACATAGTATCGACCAATGAACCGACCATGATTGATTTGAATATTAACGTTAATACTAACGTTGTGACTACAACCAATGGTCAGGCTATACAACAAGAAGTAGCGATCGCTGCTGTCGCACCACCACCAACCCCGGAACCACTTATAACTCCTGCCCTCACCAAAGATCCGCAAGAGTATATGCCACTAGCGACGGTAGATCCCAGCCAAATTGAGCGTTGGATGAAAGGAGATTTAACCGTTAAATGTATCCAAGTCATTGATGAAACCCACGATGTCAAAACCTTTCGCTTCGTGGCTGACCCACCAATGCTCTTCACCTATAAGCCAGGTCAGTTTATTACCCTCGACCTAGAAATTAACGGCGAACAGGTATTACGTTCCTATTCCATCTCATCTACACCTTCTCGTCCCCATACCTTAGAAATTACCGTTAAACGTGTGCCTGCGCCATCTGATGCTGGCCCAGATGTTCCACGTGGTTTAGTTTCTAATTGGTTACACGACAATGTTAAGGTTGGTAGCACCCTGAAGTTAAGTGGCCCAACAGGTAAGTTTACCTGCTTTGCAAATCCCTCACCAAAACTGTTGCTAATTTCCGCAGGTAGTGGCATCACACCCATGATGTCTATGTCGCGCTGGTTGTATGACACCGCTTCTGATGTAGATGTCGTCTTTTTCCACTGTGCCCGGAGTCCTAGAGATATCATTTACCGCCAAGAACTAGACTGGATGGCCGCAAATCATCCCAAGTTTAATCTGGCAATTAGCATCACCCGTCGTGAACCTGGTCAAAGTTGGATGAGTTTCACCGGCAGACTTGAGCCTGCAATGTTAAAACTAATTGCGCCAGACTACAAAGAACGCACAGTTTATGTATGTGGGCCGAACCCATTTATGGAATCGGTCAATGACTTGCTCGAAAGCATCGATTTCCCGATGCAAAATTACTATGAAGAAAGCTTTGGCCCGCCTCGGAAAAAAGTTAAAAAAGCCCCAGCACCTGTTACAGCTAAGGTAGAAGTTGCTGCTCCTGCGGGAAAAGGACTACGCGAGATGCTAGGTAAAATCTCTACAGAAGCAGCACCAGTCCAAGATGTAGTAGCGCGTGTGGCGACCACCCCAGTAGCAGCGACACCAACTCCCGTTTCTCTCGCCCCATCATCTTCTAGTCAAACGCTGATAGTTTTCTCTAAATCAAGTAAAGAAGTAGCTTGTGATGGAGAAGAAACCATCCTGGATATGGCAGACCAAGAAGGCGTAAAAATCCGCAGTAGTTGCCGTTCTGGGGTTTGTGGAACTTGCAAAAAACGTAAATTAGAAGGAACTGTCAAAATGGAAGGCTATGATCCCGAAGCTTTAGAAGAAAGTGAAATTAAAGAAGGCTATGTCTTAACTTGTGTGGCTTATCCTGTTGGTAGGGTCGTGATTGATGCTTAGTTACCCAATCTAGTAGCGTTAAACATCGTCAGTGAGTTGGGACTGCTGGGTATCGAATAAATTGTAGTCTTTACCAGAGTTTTCTGATTGAATGACTTCAATATTTTGGCTAGATGGACTTAACCCCAGCTGCATCCGCAAAGCCTCGTCATATTTGGCATGTTCCCAATTCCTTGCGAGTTTAACTTGTTCTGGATTCAAGTTTTGAGCATCTCTAAGATCAGCATTTTGCAAGTCTGCACCCTGAAAATTGGCTTTGTCAAGATTGGTCGGACTGAGATCAGCACCTTGAAAATTGGCATATTTGAGATTAGCCCCTTGAAGATTGGCATAACTCAGATCAGCTTCTTGGAGATTGGCATAACTTAAATCAGCACCTTGAAGATTGGCACTCCACAGGTAGGCTAATTGAAAATTGGCATGACTCAAGTAAGCATTGTGAAAATTTGTATAGCTGAGGTTTGTACTTTGTCCTTGAAGATTAGCATTCCTTAAATTTGCTCCCTCAAGATTGGCATATCTTAAATCAGCTTGTTGAAGATTCGCATTTCGCAAATCAATCTCTTGCAAACAAGCATTTTTTAGGTTAGTACCTTCGAGATTCGCATCTCGCAAATCGGCTCCTTTTAAATTAATCCCAGCTAAATAAGCTTTCTCCGCAGTCAGTCCGGCCAAGCTAATACCGTCGTTGTTCAAGTCTTGTAATGCTTGCAGCCTACCGCCACTAGCTCGTTGTCCATAAGCTGAGTTAATCACACGCCATGCTTCGTAATGCTCTTGTTTTTTTCGGGAAGGAGTTTCTCGGAAATAAAGAATAACCGCCGCTAAAATACTCAAGTCTTGCAGAGTACCAATAAACTTAGAACTAATTAATGATTCCACAATACTTTTAAATGGAGGTTTATCTTCAAAAACTCGAATCACTACTATTGACAATACAAATATCACAGCGAAAATAATCCACTCTTGAAAATCCTGTATCCATTTACGTAAACGTTCACGCATTTTTGGTTCCTCTTGTTGCAAGGATATTGAATAACAAAATCAGTGTTGATTGAGTGTTGAGAATCTTAGTTATGAAATTTATCTCTTACATTGTTATTGCCTGTCTAGTACTACTCACAGCTTGTAACGCTCCTTCTCACGGTGCTGGGCCACAACTCAAAGCTCAAGCCCAAATTAATGGCCCTGGTATTACAGGGACGCTCAAAGCACAACAAACAGAGAATGGGTTTGTTTGGTTGGCGGTGGAACTCAAAGGAGACCCAAAAATCTTGACTCCGGGACTTCATGGCGTTCATATTCATGAGACAGGTACTTGTGAAGCAGGTACCGAAAAGCCTTTTAGTTCTGCTGGCGGACACTTCGATCCCGGCCCCTTTGGTTCATCAAAGCCTGTAGAAAAGAACCATCCTTATCATCTGGGTGATTTACCCAATATTAAAATTAATCCTCTAGGTCAAGGTCGTTTGGAAGCATTTATTAGCAGTGTGACTCTTTACGATAGTCCCATCAGCTTATTTGACGGTGATGGTAGTGCAGTTATTATCCATAAACTCCAAGATCAAAAGAAATCTGGTGGTACAGCTGATGAAGCAGGTGGTGGTCGTCTAGCTTGCGGTGCGATCGCCAAAACAAACTAGGGTAAATTGAAGTAGGGAGAATCAAAGATAATTTTTCCTACTTCTAGAGATTTAATTACTTTTGTTCCAGTTCCGATACATATTATCGAAAGTTTAAGTGATCAACCTACAATAACTTTTAATGTGTATGGTTACACTAACGCCAAAGTTGTGTACTTTAACGTAGTTGGCCTACCATAAAGATCCAACTTTCGTAAGACTATGTTTGCAGGGGCAAAAAAATTATTCACACAGCCAGTAATAGTGACTAGCGTGCTAGTTACACTAATTTTGGTTGGGGTTCAAAGGCTCAGACTATTAGAATACTTTGAACTGAAAGTTTTTGACCAGATGATGCAAAGGCGTGCAGATTTACCTCCTGACCCTCGCCTTTTGATTGTCGGATTTACGAGTCGTGATGCGTA
>JAGKSW010000198.1 GCA_018993265.1 Nostoc sp. TH1S01 | reverse complement strand
AGCTGGCTAACCCTGGCTGGGGGATTTTTTTTGTAGATGATGCTTGTTGTTGAAAATTATTCTGGGGGATGCAGCTTGAGAACAGAACAATTAATTGGTAGATGCACCCTGATAACTTACTCCCCTAGCTGGCTAACACTGGCTGGGGGATTTTTTTTGGTAGATGATGCTTTTTGTGGAAAATTGTTCCGGGAGATGCGATTTGAGAACAGAACAATTAATTGGTAGATGCACCCTGATAACTTCTTCCCTAGCTGGCTAACACTGGCTGGGGGATTTTTTTGGTAGATGATGCTTTTTGTGGAAAATTGTTCCGGGAGATGCGATTTGAGAACAGAACAATTAATTGGTAGATGCACCCTGATAACTTCTTCCCTAGCTGGCTAACACTGGCTGGGGGATTTTTTTTGGTAGATGATGCTTTTTGTGAAAAATTATTCCGGGAGATGCGATTTGAGAACAGAACAATTAATTGGTAGATGCACCTGATAACTTTCTTCCCTAGCTGGCTGACACTGGCTAGGAGGATTTTTTTACTAGCAACATCTCAGCAGAAGTAAAGTAATTATATATGTTTTCTGCGGAAGATGTTAATTAAATCTCGAACCAAATAATTTTTATAAATGCACCCTGATAAATAAATCTCCTATTTATCTGACATTACTGGGAGATTTTTTAATATTTGGTAAATAGCAACCATGATTATTGCATATTTATTCGGAAGATGTTGATAAATTCTCGAATAAATAAATTATCAATCGACGCGCCCTAATAACTAACTCCCCTATGCACTGGCCATAACTGGTAGATTTTTTTATGCTGTTTTAGCAGCATACTGATTTTTGGAATTTTTATCCGGAACATACTTCTAAATCCTAGAAACAGATTATTGGTAGTTGTACTAAGATAACTAACTTTCCTGCTTGGTAGATACAACTATATTTTTGCTTTTGAAGCACCCAAAAACCTTTATATTAATTGTTCCGGAAGACTTTGCTAGACCTTGGAACAATTAATTGGTAGATGTACCCTGATACTTAACTCCCTGGATTACCTAACACTTACTTGAAAGTTATTGAGACAATTATTGTCTTTTGTTGGTAGTTGCTTAGGCGTATATTCTAGCGCAAGTTTCAGACAATATACTAGTGCAAATGGTGTTTTTTGACTATCAGTGTCAGCATTTATTGACTTAACTTGAATCTGAATCTTCGCAGTTATCATGCCACCGATAGAGTTTATCAAACACTTTTAGTGTTTATAAGATTAAACTCACTTATTTACCTTCTACTATTAGCAAGCAGCAGATGGATTGTGGAAATATTGTTGCGATCGCTCAGTTGCTTTGCAGAAGCTACCCTGTATGAGAATCGTAAGTTTGTACATCCTATCATAGTTTATAGTCAGATTTCTACTGATTTGTCAAAACCAGATTACAGATTGCTAAAAATTAATTTTTTTGAGTTCATTTTCCAACCTGGAACAAAGCTATAGCTTAGGTTTCGGCTAAATTCTGTGGCATAGTCAACAGCATTTCTTCACTATGACTATTTCCTGAAAATTATTTTTTTTAGATAAAATTCTGAATTTTTTACTTAAATTTTCATGAATTGCGCTACCCTCAATTACTCATACCTTAGTAAGATGTTTACTTTGAAAAAGTATGGTAGCATTTATTGCCTGTTTACAGGGAGGCGCAAAATTATATGAGTTTAGCTGTAATTAAATTTTCTTCTGAAGACTGCGGCATCTGCCATAAGATGGCTTTTTATGACCAAAAAGTAGCTGAAGAATTGGGTTTGCAGTTTATTGATGTGAAAATGCAAGATACAGCTACTTATCGCAAATATCGGAAAATTTTGCTCACCCAGTATCCTGATAAATCAGAGATGGGATGGCCTACTTATATTATTTGTGATTCTCCAGAGGGAGAATTTCAGATTATTGGTGAAGTTAAAGGCGGACATCCCAAAGGCGAATTTAGAAGCCGTCTGCAAGCAGTTTTAAATCCCACTGCTAATGAGAATTAAGGATCTCAAAAGATTTAACTTCTAAAGCTGGGCCAATCATTGCTGCTGTCATAATATCTTCACGCACCTTTCCTGTGACTTTAGCTTGCTGCCCAGCTTTGAGTAAGCTTTTATCAGCGCCTTTGAGAATTTCGTAGGTTGCGCCGTCATCTGTAACTAAAGCCCAAGCGCCCATACCAATATCACGACGTTCGATAGTACCTGTAATTGTGATGCTCATAATAAGTGCTAAGTGCTGAGTGCTGAGTGCTGAGTAGAAAGTGGGAATTAGTAAAAATTCCCCACTTACTATTCCCTGATATTTTATGCCACTTGCCTTTCGTTGTTAACTGCCAAACGAGCTAGTCCGTAGCAAAGTAGGGCATTAACAATTAAGAATATTCTGGCTAAATCACCATCACCCAAACCCCAAACGGCGGTGTCATAAATTGCACTGACTGTCAAGCAAGCTGCTACACCCAAGGTAGAACCAACGGCAAACCATTTCCCAGTCGTATGCCCTAACAGTAATACAATCAGCAAGAGGGGAATTAACACACTGGCAAATAAAGGATTAAAAGCATTGGTACCTTGTAGGGTGTTACCCAACTCAGGTAGAGAACTGCCTAACAGACGGAAAGGCCACTGGGGTAAATCAAATATATAGATGCCTTTGAGGAAGAATAACCCAGAACTGCCAAAAGTTAAGCCACTAAATAAAGCCCAACTCCAGGTAAAGGGGAAATAAACCCGTAAAAACCAAGCCAGTAAATAGGAACCGACTACCATTAAAAGCTTAGGTAACAGTGCTACGACACCGCCATCTATCCAAAAGCCAGGGTTAATATAACCGTTATCACGCAACCACCGGAAGAAATCTGGGAAACTGATTTGTCCTTGGGCTGCTAGTTTAACTGCGGCTTCGGCGTTGAGTTGTCCAGCGCCATAATAGTTCAACCCATCATCTTGAATGACTCTGGCTGACTGTTTGAGAACTTTTAAAATGTCATCGGGATTTTCTATACCTTTAGCTTTGATTAAAGCTGCTACACCCGCAACGTGAGGCGCAGCCATACTTGTACCTTTGAGTCCCAAAAATTCACTTTCGCCATTTTCGTTGATGGTTTCTTGCAAAATCTTGCCAGTGTCACTACCACCAGGGGCGGAAATATCTACGCCAGCACCATAGTTAGAGTAGTCTGCTTTTTCACCCTCTGGGCCGAAGGCGGAAACACCAATAACATGGGGATAACGGGCTGGATAGCTTGCACCATTGGCACTTTCATTGCCAGCCGCCGCGATAATAACTACACCTTTTCTGTGGGCATAATCAATAGCATCTTTCATTAACTGGCTTTCACCACCACCACCCAGGCTCATATTAATGACATCTGCACCTTTATCAGCGGCAAATTTAATGGCTTCGGCAATATCAGCAACTGTACCACCACCGTACTCATTCAATACTTTTAGCGGCATCAGACTGGCTTCGTAAGCAACACCCGCGACACCATATTGATTATTGGTAGCTTGGGCCACTGTACCTGCAACATGTGTACCATGACCGTAGTCGTCGGCGGCTTGTTCTCGGTCATTCACAAAATCGTAGCCTTTGACAAATTTTGTCTCCTTTAAATCGCGTACCTGGGTAACACCAGTATCAATGACTGCAACGGTGATGCCACTACCTTTGGTTTCAGTCCACGCGCCTTCAATGCCGATTTTGTGGAGGTTCCACTGCTTGCTGTAATATGGGTCGTTGGGGCCGATTAAGGAAGGTTTGGCCTCGTTATTTTGGGGCGGGGTGAGTTCTCCAAGAACAGTGGTTTGAGGTTCTGGGGGAATTCTATAGATGTAATTTGGTTCAATAAATTCTGTGGCTTTGGCAAACTGAGATTTTTTCAGTTCTTTGAGTCTTTGGCGATCGCCTTTGATAATATACACATTGTCTTGTGCAGAAAACTTATTATCTAATTGGGGTGTAACGTTGTATTGTTGAGCGATCGCTTGCAAATCTCGGTCTATTTCATCTTTAGGAATATCTTCCCGAAAATCAAGCACAATCGTTTCAAAATCGCCTTTAGCTGCTAGTCCTTGAAAATTTAAAAATCCAAAAACAGCAGCACCCAGCCCAATAATAAACAGGCACAATAATAATAGCCTTCTCATATTAACTCGTTACCGCTTTTGCCAGTTTGCTCACTAACATAACTTATTTACATCCCTGATTGGTGTAATTGTCACTTTAGTTAGTTAAACTTTCACTTACGACTCAGGATTATTTAAACGATGGAACGTGGTCTTTTATGGTTGCCTTTGTTGATAGCTTTTTTTTGGTTAGCTTGGCAAGGCTCTAAAGAATATCAAAAAGTCGAAGCTTATCGGACTTGGGCAGAACAATTTGAACGAGCTAAATATGATATTTATGCAGTATTAGGTCAAAAAGATAACAATCTAACTTGGGGCAAACCCACACCAAAAGGCCCAATCAATTTAGAAACTTTTTCTTTGCTGGATGTCAAAGAAATCAATCTTTTGGTAAATGACACCAGCATCAATATAGAAACACCACCTACAAAAGGTCGAGATATCAAATTAGAATTTGTTATTGCTGAACCCGCTAAATCTATACTTGTCCCATTTACAGAAATTCCTTTAGCAGCGCAATGGGCTAAGTATTTACAGGGAGCATTACAAAATTTACATGGGGAACAAAGCCCATCTTAAAGCAGTCCTAAATCATAGGAAATTGCAAGGTATATTGAGAAGCGAATTACTATTATATCCCCGACTTCTTCAAGAAGTCGGGGATATAATTTCCTGAAATTTTATCTATAAAGATTTTTTGCCAAATTAATTATTTTTTTACTAAAAATTTCGGAAATATTGTTGAGATAAATTGTAGTCAATATAAGAGATAAGAAATATTCAATCTTTGTTCATAGATGAGAACTTGTCATGCAAAAAAATATTGCTTTTTTAGGTTTATTATTACTTATTTGTGCTTGTGATTCTGGTATTGACGGCATTTCTCAAGCTACAAATACCGTAAAAGCACAAGTAGAAAACTGTCCTAAAGCTGAGGTTGTTACTTTACCAGGACAAAATAAAAACGAAGGCTTTTATGACAGGTTTGATTGGCATATTCGTAATATTGTAGCGGATGATGACACGATAAAATTTCAAACTCTAAAGCAGGATTTTGTTTTCTGTCGGGCTAATAACACTTGGACAGTACAACAAGGAACTTTACCCAAGGATTTACAGCCACCAACAAACTATGCAGCCTTTACTCAAGATATAGTAAATCCCAAGTTCAAAAATATTAACTTTCAGGGTAAAACTTATCAGTATCGAGTTGTCCAAGAGCCAAATTATTCTTTAGGTTCAAATAATAATCTCTCCAGACCAGATGTACCAGACCCAACCAAAGATAAAATTGTTTTTGAACTCATTACACCTAATAGTAAAACTCCTCAGCGCCAAACTCTTTACACTCTTAAAGATTTGCAGAATGCAGCAGTGAAAGCTGGATTTTCTGCTGAAGGAAATTTGTTAGGTGTTCCAAGAGTTACATCTAGTTTAATTTATGGAGACAAGATTTGGTGGTCAATTGCCTTTGAGCAAGGTGAAGGTAACAACGGCATTGCTACTATTGTTAGTTATGACCCAAAAACTGATAAATTTAGCCTGATTCAACCAGAAGCCCTAGCATTTACACAAATTACAGATTTAGCCATTACTGGCGATGCAAATCATCCAACTTTCTGGATGGGTACTAATGTTAGTGGTGAAGGAAATCTCTACATTCCTGCCAAGGGATTAGTTGCTTATCGTCCTGATAATTCTTTAAGTACCTACAACACACATAACAGTCCTTTAGTTGGGGCAATTCCTGACAAAATCAGAGTAGAAAATAACATTCTGTGGGTTAGTAGTGCTAATGGAGTTTGCCAAGTGAAATGGCAAGCTGCTAATAACCCAGAAAATTGGTCTTGTTGGCGCTTTACTGCAATGGCTAAGGTGCCACAAACATTACCAATTTATAGTGCCTCAACTAATAAAAAGTCTGCTGCATCCTTGGCTGCTAATGAGACTGTAGAAGTTTTGTGGTGGAGTCCTGTAAATTTCCAAACAAACAAGGGACGTTACGAATTGACATATCCTCAAGGCTTCACAGCAAAACTCAATGAAGGTGCAAGTAAGTATGAGTTTGGGCGTTCTTTACCACCAGGAAAACCATCTATTGAATGGCCTGGTTTTGAATGGCACTGGAATGGACAACGCTTTATCCGTGCCTTAGATGAAGTCTCCCTCAATTTAGTTGGTGGTGGCCCTCAAGGTATCGGTTCTGGAGAATTTAACCCAGAATTCCCAATGAATTGGAATGCGATGCGCGGTGATTTAGAGTTAGTTGAGATTTCTCCTAAATCTACCAGCGTAAAATATTACTCTGGCTGGGTTGACTCCGAAAAACTGCAACCTTATCTTACAGTTGTGCCACAAACCAGACCCCAAAACCCGCAACCAAATCCTTTATTGAAGGTCAACTGAAGTATGAAGTGTGAAGTGTGAAGTATGAAGTATGAAATTAATTGACTCTAGAAGCGGTCAAATGTCATTGGTCATTGCTTCTACCTTGTCCCCCCACACCCTCATACCCTCACACCCCAACTCCCAACTCACCACTCCCCACTCCCTACCCTTATGAATACTGAAACAACATCCAAAATACCCGTTGCTTTGACTATTGCTGGTTCTGATAGTGGCGGTAGTGCGGGAATACAAGCTGATTTACGCACCTTTGCCTTTCATTGTGTCCACGGTACTAGTGCTGTAACCTGCGTGACAGCGCAAAATACCTTGGGAGTGGCGCGAGTTGATGCGATGCCACCAGAGGCAGTTATCGCCCAAATACAAGCTGTAGGCGAGGATATTGGCGTTCAAGCAGCGAAAACGGGAATGTTGCTAAATCAAGAAATTATCGCGGCTGTTGCCCAGCAAGTGGAAGCTTTAGAAATTAAGAATTTAGTGGTTGACCCGGTGATGGTATCCCGTACAGGGGCGCAGTTAATTGATGATGATGCTATTAAGACGTTACGTCAGCAATTAATTCCCCAGGCAGTTATTATTACCCCTAACCGCCATGAGGCACAGATTTTAAGCGGTTTCCCGATTAATACTCTAGATGATATGAGGGCTGCTGCCCAAACTATTCACCGTAACTTAAAAGCGCAAACTGTTTTAGTTAAAGGTGGCGGGATGCAAGGCAATGCCCGTGGGGTGGATATCTGGTTTGATGGCAATCGTTTAGAACTCTTGACAACACAACAAATCGACACGCAAAATACCCACGGTACGGGTTGTACATTATCAGCTGCGATCGCCGCTAATCTGGCCATGGGCAAGGATTTGTTAACATCTGTCAAACAGGCGAAAGACTATGTTACAACTGCTCTTGCTTACTCACTCAGTATTGGCAAAGGTCAAGGCCCTGTAGGACACTTTTTTCCTTTGTTACGAAATTGACCTGTGTTTAGTGGAATATTGTAAGTTGTTAGTTGCTTGTTATAGCGATTTTTAGGTATTGATTCGACCAAAAAAAATCTTTGCTATCTCGGCATTTATCTATTATTCTTGGGCATAGTTTCATATCTAGCCATTTCTCATAACATCTCTGTAAAATTCCATTACCTTAACTTTTGATACCAATTCACCGATGCGAACAACCACAGCAGCTGTTCATAGCCACTCTGCAAAACGGCCCGCTTCTCCAAATCATCCGCCCTCTGTGCCATTGTACGTATATCGGGAATTGGCAGCAGAGTTAGAAGCAACCCAGGCACAATTAGATGCACTCACCGCTAAAAATCAACAACTAGTACAAGAAAATCAATTTCTCCGCCAAGAAATTACCAAAGTCTTGCAGTCTGTCTCACACTTGCAAAAGCTAGTTGATTTCCGTAGCCCTGAGAGTAAGGATAGTAACTCTCCTCCCCGTGCTACAAGTGAAGTGAAAAATATAGCCAAACCACGAAAAAAGGAAGCACGCCCTCGTTCACAGTCAGCGAGTCCGCGTCCACCAGAAGCACCCAAAGCCAAACGCCGTCCTTTTTCGGTACCTGTAGTAAACATCAGTTCTCACCTGCCAGAAACAATCTTTATCGAGGAGCAGCCTGTCAGTTATTATCCTTCTAAGGAAGCTGAAAAGAAGGAAATTAATGGTTGGGGATTAGTCATTACTATTGTGTTAGTTATGCTTACCGCTTTTGGTGCTGGGTATTTAATTGTGCGACCCTTATTTGCACACCAAAGTAACTAATTTTGCTATGAATTGTTAACAAATCTACTTAAATATGGAATTTTTCTATGTTTAAGGAAAATCAAGCAAGTTTCACCTCGCTCCTTACTCCTCTAAATCTCTCAGACTTCCATCTGTGATGCCAATACTGCATAGACAAAGACCAGACACTTTAAAAAAAGTTGCGATTATTACATTATGTTTTTGTAATCGCGTTATTGGTAAGAATGTCAGACGGTTGATCTGATTAGATAGATAAACGAACCTATTAAAATTTAGGAGTCAAATGCATGAAAAAAGTAGAAGCAATTATTCGCCCATTTAAGCTTGACGAAGTGAAGATTGCTTTGGTTAATGCTGGTATCGTTGGGATGACAGTTTCAGAAGTTCGAGGTTTTGGACGGCAGAAAGGACAAACAGAACGCTATCGTGGTTCTGAATACACCGTTGAGTTTCTGCAAAAACTGAAAGTAGAAATCGTCGTTGAAGATAACCAAGTTGATATGGTAGTGGATAAAATTATTTCTGCTGCCCGCACAGGGGAAATTGGCGATGGTAAAATCTTCATCTCTCCTGTTGAACAAGTGGTACGGATTAGGACTGGAGAAAAGAATACAGAAGCAGTATAAAGCTGAATAGAGGCGCGAGCGATCGCGTCTATTTGTTGGCAAAATAGTCAGCGTTGCTGAAAGTGAGGTGGACAAAATCCGAAAGTTTAACTTTCAGAGTTTTTTCGTCTCTAAAATCAGCAACGCCTACTGTGAAAATTCAAAATTCTCATTTCCCACTTATAGTTCAATACAGTTCAGATAAGAAAGCTAAATCAAAAAAAAACCAACAAATAATAACTCAACAAAAAACGAAAAAATGATTTTGCAGGGGGTTTGGGGGACGCAACCGTCCCCCAATTGGGGGCTTGGGGGATTCTCCCCCAAATCTTGCTCATTGTCTGATAGGTAGAGCAGAAATTGAGAAATCAACTCTCATCACCTTAACTGAACCGTATTGACTTATAGTTTATTGCTAGTAAAGAAATATTTTGTGAGTATAGAAATTAGGGGCGTAAGTTTATACGCCTCTAATTTATCTTATCGTCGAAATAAGGGCGATCGCCTAAAACTACCTACACAGGCTGAGGTTTGAGTAAATCTGTCTTGGTGACAAACTCGTTAAAGGGGGTTGGTAGTTGTTGTGGTATGGAGATTTGAGAAGTTTGCAGCGGTAAGCGAGGGAACAGTAATTCAGCAACGCGATAAGCTTCTTCTAAGTGGGGGTAGCCGGAGAATACGAAGGTATCAATTCCTAAATCAGCATATTCCAGCATTCTCACTGCTATTGTGTCTGGATCTCCAACTAAGGCTGTACCTGCACCACCCCGCACTAAGCCCACACCAGACCATAAATTAGGGCTAATTTCTAAGTTTTGGCGGCTACCGTTATTTAGCTGCGCCATCCGCCGTTGTCCTTCTGATTCTGACTGGGAGAAGCGTTTTTGAGCGGCTGCAATTGTGTCATCATCTAAATATTTGATCAGTTCGTTAGCTGCATCCCAAGCTTTTTGGGTAGTTTCCCGGACGATAACGTGCATCCGTATCCCAAAACGGACTGTTCTACCTTGTTGGGAGGCTAATTGGCGAACTTTACTAATTTTTTCGGCTACTTGGGCTGGTGGTTCGCCCCAAGTGAGATAGACATCAATGTGTTTGGCTGCAACTTGTAAAGCCGCATCAGAAGAACCACCAAAATATAAGGTAGGGTAAGGCTTTTGTACAGGCGGGATTTGCAATTTAGCGCCCTCAACTTGCAAGTGACGACCCTTGAAAGTTACTTCATCGCCTTGCATAAGCGATCGCCAAATTGTTAAAAATTCATCAGTCAATTCATAACGTTGGTCATGGTCTAAGAAAATGCCATCTTTGGCTAATTCTTTAGCGTCGCCATCAGTTACTACGTTTAAAATAATGCGACCGTTAGAAAGTTGGTCAAAGGTAGCAGCCATCCTCACCGCTAACGATGGTGACATAATTGCGGGACGAAACGCCACCAAAAACCGTAAGCGTTGCGTTACCGGAATCAAAGAAGCAGCCACAATCCAAGTATCTTGCTTTTGTCCAGTCCCAATTAACATCCCACCGTAGCCTAATTTATCCACAGCTTGGGCAATTTGCTGCATATAGGGATAATTGGCTTGTCGTCTGCCAATTGTTGTACCTAAATATCTTTCATCGCCTTGGGTCGGTAAATACCAAAATATTTCCATAATCTTATCTCTGGCTAATAGTTTTCGGAGTTATTTCTGCATATTGTTCGCTGGCTGCAAATTGCGCCCAATCGACAGTTACACCTAAAGGCTGTAAACGCTTTTCTAATACTCCTTTGAGTCTGACTAAATCTCCAGAGCTTTGATATCCCATGTGGACAATTTTAGCTGTAAAACCTGTGGTTTTATTTTCTGATTTTGGGGTTTCAACTGAGCAACTAACTAAGGTTGTAGAAATAGTAAATATCCCTGGCATTATGAAAATAGAAAAACCGCGAAAGATATTAATTTTGAATTCTTTTAACGCTGTTACCATGTTTTTGAAATTATTGGCGAAAAGCTAGACACGACAAATCACAGCCAGAGCAATCTGACTTAATAAATTTCTGAATTAAAATGTCAAGTAAAGATGGGTAATTGGTAATTATTTGCTAATTACCAATTACCAAGTCATCAAATTTATGGCAGAGGTTGTTGAGGTAAGGAGGAGTTATGTTGCATTAGCAATTCAGCCTGAGACCGGCTGCAATTGCAGATTTTTCTGGAACAGTTCTAAAACATGATTCCATGCATCAGCCGCGGCTTCGGCATTATAGCTGGCGCGATGATTACAGAAAAAGCCATGTTCTGCACCAGAATAGCGGAAGATTTGATGGGGAATTCCATGTTTCTTTAATTCCGCTTCTATGTGTTCGGTTTGTTCTAAAGGAATGCCTTTATCTTCTGTACCAAAAAAGGCATAAATTGGGTTTTTAATATCTGGAGTCCGGGTAATTGTAGGTTCTCCACCACCAGGTGTAGTGCTGGGAATACCGCCACCGTAAAATGATGCTGTAGCTTTAATATCTGGTAAGGTAGCTGCTAGATAAACAACATGACCACCAAAACAAAAACCAATAGAACCGATCGCATCTCCTTGGACATTTGGTAAAGTTCTCAAATAAGCGATCGCTGCTTGAATATCACTCAATATCTCTTCGGCTTTTGTCTGATCTTTAGCGGCGCGACCTCGTTGAATATCTTCCGGGGTGTAACCCGCCTCAAAACCTGGTGCAGTCCGTTGAAATAATGCTGGTGCGATCGCTACATACCCTTCGTTAGCTAGTTTTTCTGCAACTTCCCGAATATGGATGTTGACTCCAAATATTTCCTGAATCACGATGATGGCGGGAAATTTCCCTTCTTTGGCAGGTTCTGCTAGATAAGCGCCAATCTGCAAATCGCCGTTTGGGACTTTGACTTGATTAGTACGAATTCCTGTGTTTGTCATCTTAAGAATTAGTCCACAATTCCTTTGAGGACAGGATTTTTTATGGTGTGTCCTGATAAATACTACTAAATCTTTACTGATTTACCGTATTAAGAGGTAGTATTTCACAAACATCTTGCAATAGCAAGCCCCTGATCAAAAAACAAACAGATGAACCTATTGCTCGATACCAATAGAAGGCCCAGCAGATTTGAGAATAGATTGTGACTTAGGTCAAGCAACTAAGCACATACACCCCTATACCCTTACACCCTTGCTCAAACCCTTGATTTTTCGTCTCCGGATATAGTCCTGTCTAGATTGAAAATTATCGCTATTTCAAAACCACTGTAACAAAATACTCCTTGTACTACTTACGTATAATTACTTTAAATTTTTAAATTACAGTATGGGTTTTCTTCTAATTGATTTAGAAAAAATAAATTATTCATAAATTATTGATTAAAACCTTTATTAGCTATTTGATAAAAGCAAGGTTAACTTCGCATCATATACTTAAATATCTTTGCATAGGTATTTTATATAGTTATTTTATAAAGTTAAAGATTTGAATTAACACCTAGATATTTCATACAAGCTATGGCAAGATAATTTTCTAGCTTCAGATTTTTCTATTCAGAAATTTAGATGATGCTTTTAAAAGCCATGTTAAAAAATGTTTACGTTAACTTGTTAAACAAATATCTAAATATAAATTTGTGGACATTAGAATAAATCGTAGTTTATACAAGTTTTTAATCTCTTGTGAATACTAGCTACTTTGAAAAGGCTCTTTCTTTCGATAATTTTTTTGAATATCAATAGCTTGATATCTCATCATTAATATCTGGATACTCTACTTTTAACTATGCAGTTAATTGAGCCAAAATTATTTTTACAAGTCACGTAAAAATTATCCATAATCTCGGAGCATCGATTAAGCAAATGGAAATTGCTAATAGTTTTATTCTCGAATTCAAGAAATATGCTTTAAGACTTTAGTTTTATCAAGTGCTATCTACCTATCTTTAATTTCGCATTTTTTGAGCAAATACGTATCTGTAATTATAATGAATACTCAAAACTACCAAATACATCAAACCGTTGTTTCTTTAATCGATTGCATTTTTGCAAAATATCATGATGAATTGGCTGTTGTAATAGAAGATCAGCAGTTTACTTACAGAGAATTACAGCAGCGAACAGAACAGTTATCTCAATATTTAACAGCACAAGGTTGGCTCAAACCCAATAGTTTAGTTGGATTGTGTATTGAACCTTCTTTTGAAATGATAATTGCAATCTGTGCCATTTTAAAAGCAGGTGCAGCTTTTGTTCCTCTTGACCCTGATTTACCTCGTCAGCGGCTCAGTTACATGATTGCTGATGCTAAATTAACCACGATTCTGACACAGCAAAAGTTTGCTTTTGATATTGAGCCAGCCATGCGGCAGAGTGGTTTAGATGGACAAATGTGTTTTTTAGACACTCCTACAGTCTGGCAACCTTTAATTACATCAGCTTCGTTACCTTCCATAGAGCCTGACCAATTAGCTTACATTATCTATACCTCTGGTTCTACAGGCGTACCTAAAGGTGTAATGCTTACCCATCAAGGTTTGCTGAATCTTGCAGAAGCTAGCTGTAAAACTTTTAATGTCCAACCAGGTTTACGTTTACTACAGTTTGCTTCTATCAGTTTTGATGCAGCAGTCTGGGAAATCTTCACAGCATTATGTGGTGGAGCCACATTAGTACTAGGTGCTAGAGAGCAAATGCTTCCTGGGCAACTTTTAGCAAACTTTATCACAAAACACCGAGTGCAATGGTTGATGCTACCTCCTTCCGTACTTGCAACACTTACACCTTTCCGCAATCATTTACCTGATTTACGCATGGTGGTGGTAGGTGGTGAAGCTTGTCCTATATCACTTGCGAAAGCTTGGGTTTCACCCCAAACCCGTTTTTTCAATGCCTATGGGCCAACAGAAATAACCGTTTGTTGCACAATGTACGAGTTCAAGCAACAGGATATTAGCCTGCCCATTGGCTATGCACTGCCAAATGTAGAGCTATATGTCCTTGATGACGAACTTCAGCTTTGTCAGCGTGGGGAAAAGGGCGAGCTATATGTAGGTGGTATGGGAGTAGGTAAAGGCTATCTAGATAAACCTGAGATTACCAGTTCTCGTTTTCTAGATAACCCTTTTGGTATCGGCAAAATTTATAAAACAGGTGATATCGTTTGCGAAGATCCGCATCATCCTGGGCTTTTACACTATGCCGGTAGATCAGATCATCAGGTGAAAATTCGGGGCAAGCGTATAGAAATAGAAGCAATAGAAATGATACTTGCTCAACATCCTGGAGTACAGACGAATGCAGTTAAAGCAATTAGAACTACACGTATAGAAAGTAGCGATGTGCCAGAAAATTATGGTGTATCGATGCTGGCTGCATATATCGTTCCTAAAGCTGGGCAATTTTTGACAGAAAAGCACCTACAACGCTTTGCCGCCGAACAGTTACCAGATTATATGGTGCCTACACGTTTTGTGTTCATGGACGAATTGCCTTTGCTTCCTAATCGCAGTAAAGTAGACCGCAATGCTTTACCAGAACTGCCTCAAACACCATCTTTTATTACCGATACGATGGATAACTCTACCAAAATAGCGGTAATTTTTGATGAAGCTTTAGAATTGCCTACTGGAACTTGCAAGCCTCATACTAATTTCTTTGAGATAGGTGGCAGTTCACTGTGCATAGCACATGTCTTATATGGACTCGAACGCGATTTTGGTGTCACTATTCCTTCTCGCTTGATTTATGAATATCCGACACCATCGGATGTTGCCAGATTATTAGAGCAGTTTAAGCTCAAAAGCGAAAGTGTCGCTAGTGATAGACACATTGACTTAAAGGCAGAAGCAGTACTCTCTCCAAATTTGAATACATCAATTTGCCAACAACCACCACAAGCTAAATATGACTGTGCATTAATTACAGGTACGACAGGTTTTCTCGGCGCACACTTGCTTGATGAACTGTTGACAAGAGGCAGCTATCGAAAAATTTATTGCTTGATCAGGGCAGAAAGTCAGGCTATTGCAATGGAAAGGCTGCGGGCAACTTTCATTCAATATCAGATCCCGACAGCAAAACTGGCGCAGGTAAGTGTGATTACTGGCAACATCGAGCAACCACAATTACAACTGCCAACAGAATTATTTGACCAACTAGCAGAGGAAGTTGACCAAATATATCATGTGGCGGCTGATACGAATTACATCAAACCTTACTCACTCATCAAAAAATCTAATGTCGATGGCACTGCAAATATTTTGACATTAGCTGCTCATCGTCGTCATAAAACGCTGCACTATCTGTCTACTCTGGCTGTTTATGGCTCAATCACATCATTATTGGGTATCAATGATGTTGCAGAAGAGCTTGACATTGATCTCTGTGAAGGAATTATGTCCGTAGAGTATGGATATGTAAGGTCAAAGTGGGTTGCGGAAAGGATGTTGCACTCAGCCCAAGAAAAAGGATTAGCAGTCTCTATCTACCGTCCAGGTTTTATTTCCGGACACAGACAAACTAAAGTTGCTAACCTCAATGATATGTTTTACCGCTTTATTAGTGGTTGCATTCAGATGGGTATGTATCCCGATTTTCCCGAAAAAAGATGGGTTCCAACACCTGTAGACTATGTGGCTGCTGCGATCGCTCATCTTTCATTAGATGCAAAATATACAGGTGGTAAGTACAACATCCTTGTACCCCAAGAAAAAGAATTAAGTCATTTAGAAATATTTGAATACATTCAAGAGTTGGGTTATCCCCTACAAAAGATTTCTCCAAAAAACTGGTTGAATGCTCTATCTACCTTGTCAACCACTAATCCCTTGCATCCATTGATTTCATTCTTCCAAGAGAAAGTCTATCAAGACCGCAGCACGATTTTAGAATTACACCATCGCACTCCTAACTTCCTTACAGAAAACGTCCTTCAGGCTATTGAGGGTACTAATATTGAGTGTCCAACAATAGATCAGAATTTGATTAGGCAATACCTACCCAACTTTGATAGACAGTTCTTGACCAGACAATTTCCAAATCCAGCAGCTCTAAATTATTAATAGAAAACTAAATTCCCGATTTATCACCTAATTCGGGAATTTAGGTATTTCAATTTCACAAAAAAAAGGCTTACTAGAGTATCAAAATCTTTAATTTGTGACTCACTAAAAAATAGTTAAAACAATTAATTATTTTTTATTTATTAACAAAGGTAATGGCAATGCTAGCAGCAGACTCAATTTCAGGGTATGACTTAAACGAAATGCTCCACGAAGGAGATGATACGATTATTTATCGTGCTAGATCAGCGTATGACAAACAACCAATTATTCTCAAAATTTTGAAAGCAGACTATCCTTCCATAGATGCGATCGCTCGTCTGAGACATGAATACAAAATTACAGCGAATCTAAATTTAGAGGGGGTTGTCAAAGTTTTAAGGCTTGAAACCCACAAAAATCGGCTAGCGATCGTCTTTGAAGATATTAATGGCTATTCTTTAAAACAACTACTAAGTCAAGGCAGACAAGACTTAAAGAGCTTTATGAGTATTGCTATTCAACTAGCGAAAGCTTTAGTCTCTGTACATAGTTATCACATTATTCATAAAGATATTAAACCTGCCAACATCATCATTAACCCAGAAACTGGGATTGTCAAACTCACTGATTTTAGTATTGCCTCACGTTTAGATAAAGAAATACCCCAACTAGCTAATCCCAACCAACTCGAAGGTACTTTGGTTTATATGTCCCCGGAACAAACCGGGAGAATGAACCGGAATCTGGACTATCGCAGCGATTTTTATTCTCTTGGGGTAACTTTTTATGAAATACTGACAGAGCAATTACCATTTCAAAGTCATGACCCCTTAGAGTTGGTTTATTCTCATATTGCTAAAGAACCTACAGACATTGAAATATTAAACCCTGAAATTCCTAGTGCCATCTCATCTCTGGTCAAGAAACTGATGGCAAAAAATGCTGAAGATCGCTACCAAACAGCAAAAGGATTATTGGCAGATTTAGAAATCTGTCAAGAACAGTTAGAAAAAACAGGTAAAATCTGTAATTTCACACCTGGTCGCTTAGATGTTCTCAGTCAATTGCTAATTCCTCAAAAGCTTTATGGCCGAGAATCTCAAGTTAATTCACTTTTAGAAGCTTTTGAACGTGTTAGTAAAGGTAAGAGTGAACTAGTATTAGTTTCCGGCTATTCAGGAATTGGTAAATCTTCTGTAGTAAATGAAGTTAATAAACCCATCACTCGCGCCAAAGGGTTTTTCATCAGTGGTAAATTTGACCAATTTCAACGAAATGTTCCTTATGCTTCATTAATTCAGGCTTTTAGTTCATTAATGCGCCAATTGCTTACAGAAGATGATGCTAAGTTTGAAGCATGGCGGCATAAGATTTTAGCAGCTGTGAAGTCCTATGGCAAAGTTATTATTGATGTAATTCCCGAAGTAGAATTAGTCATAGGCAAACAACCAGACATAGTTCCACTCAGTGCCGCAGAATCACAAAACCGCTTCAATCGTGTTTTTACAGACTTTATCCGCGTCTTTGCTACAAAAGATAATCCATTAGTCATCTTTTTAGATGATTTACAATGGGCTGATTCGGCCACTCTTAAGTTAATAGAATTACTGATTACTGACCGGAAAACTAAATATTTACTTTTAATTGGTGCTTATCGCAATAATGAAGTTAGCATTACACATCCTTTAATTCAAACCATAGAAGAGATTAATAAAAGTTGCAAGGTTATTAACAATATTGTTTTACAAGCTTTGTCGCTTGATAACTATCATCAATTAATTGCTGATACCTTAAATGAAAATTCAGCAAAAATGAAACATTTAGTAGGCTTACTTTATAATAAAACTGCGGGTAACCCATTTTTTTTAACACAATTATTACTTGTATTACATCAAGAAAATTTATTTAATTTTGACTTTTATAGTGGTTCATGGCAGTGGGATATAGAGAAAATCCAAACAATTGGGATTATTGATCAACGTATCGTAGAATTAATTGCCAGCAGAATTAAAAACCTGCCACTTGCCACACAAGAAATATTGCAACTAGCTGCTTGTATTGGTAATAGATTTTCGCTAGATATATTGTCTATTGTTAGCGGTAAATCTCCGGCAAGTACTGCAAAGGATTTATACAAAGCATTACAATGTGGATTGATTTTACCTTTGAGTGATGCTTATCGCATACCCTTAGTTTTTGAACAGGATGAATGTGCTAAATTAACTTTTGACTCTAAACAAATTAGCTACAAATTCTTACATGATCGCATACAACAAGCTGCTTATTCATTAATTCCCGAAAATCAGAAACAAGAAACACATCTACAAATAGGTCGTTTGTTGCTAGAACAAACTCCGGCTGAATTACTTTCAGAAAATATTTTAGATATTGTTAATCAACTGAATGTAGGTTGGGATTTATTAACGCAAGAATCTGAAAAATATGAACTAGCTGAACTTAATCTGCTTGCTGGTAGGAAAGCAAAAGCGGCTACTGCTTATGAGGCATCTGCTAGATATTTAAATATAGGTTTAAAACTTTTGGCAGCAGATGCTTGGCATAAGAACTATGAATTAACATTAGATTTGTATACAGAAACCACGGAAATAGAGTATTTAAACGGTAACTTTGAGCAATCTAATCATTTAGGGAATATTGCCTTAAATCGAGCAAATAATGTTCTCGATAAGGTTAAGATGTACGAAGTAAAAATGTTAACTTACATGGCACAAAATCAGATGCCAGAAGTTTTAGAGATTGGGGTTAAATCTCTGAAGGAACTAGGTGTAATATTACCCAATAAACCCACAAAATTACACGTTTTATCAGCATTAATTGAAACAAAAATAGCATTGATAGGTAAACCAATAGAAAAGTTAGCTTTATTGCCTGAAATGTCTGATCCTTATAAACTAGCAGCTATGCAAATCTTATTGCAAATTGTACCAGCTGCTAGTCAGGCAGGCTCTTTTCTATTTTTGTTATCTGTATTGGCGATGGTTAGATTATCTATCAAATACGGTAAATCACCTGTTTCGGCTTATGGTTATGCAGCTTACGGTACTATTTTAACTGACAAATTTAGTCAATTTGAAACAGGATATAAATTAGGTAAACTAGCAGTATATTTACTAGCGAATATGAGTGATAACTCACTCAAAGCAACAGTTTATTTTGTACATAACGGTACAATTAGCTTTTATAAAGAGCAACTTAAAGATACTATACCGCCACTTTTAGAAGGGATGCAGAGCGGATTAGAGTTGGGAAATATTGAAAATGCTGGTTATTGTGCTGTGATTGCAGGGTACCATGCTTTGCTGTCTGGGGAAAATTTGGAATTAGTAGATCAGAAAATATCTGGCTATGTTGATTTAATGCAGAAATTAAAGCTGGAATCTCTAGCAGCAGCTACCAGCCTTTTTAGACAAGCAGCTTTAAATTTACGAGCAAAGTCACCACAAAAATCTATTTTAATTGGTGAGGCTTTTGATGAAATTACAATGACATCTGAGCTATTGAAAAATTACTCATTTAAGGGTTTTTATTATGGATGCAAAACTATAATATGTTATTTGTTTAATGAATATGAGCTAGCCAGAGAAAATGCCATATTAGCAGAGAAAACTCATACAGATAATGTTGGCTTACTTATTTATGTTGCTAATAATTTTTATTACTCATTAGCTCTGACAGCACTTTATGATCAAGCTTCCTCTTTACAAAAACAGCAATATTTAAAACAAATAACAGCTAACCAAAAGCAAATGAAAAAGTGGGCTACACAAGCACCATCTAACTTTCAACATAAATATGAGTTGGTAGAAGCCGAAAAAGCTAGAGTATTAGGTAAATTTCAAGTAGCAATAGATTTGTATGATCGTGCTATTACGGGAGCTAAGCAGAATGGCTATATCGCCGAGGAAGCTTTGGCAAATGAACTAGCTGCTAAATGTTATCTAGATTTTGGTAAAGAAAAAATTGCCAAGACTTATATGACTGAAGCTTATTATGGTTATATTCATTGGGGGGCTGTAGCCAAAGTTCAATATTTAGATGAAAATTACAATAATTTAATTATTCGTAGTATCAATAATAAAAGATCAGCAATAGATGTTACTCGTACGATCGCCACAACCAAAATTGATTATGCGGGAACAACGAGTACCAATGATGGAGTTTTAGATTTAGCAACAATACTTAAAGCATCACAAGCAATTAGTAGCGAAATAGTTCTCGATAAGCTGTTAGAAAATCTCTTGCGGATAATTCTCGAAAATGCTGCTGCTCAAAAAGTTTGTCTAATCTTACTGAAAGATAATGAATTATTTATCGAAGCAATTAATAATATAGAAAATAAGTCCATTATTCTGCAATCCACTCCGGTAAAAGCAAGTGTAAATATCCCTATTTCTATAGTTGAGTATGTTGCGAGAACTCAAGAAGTTTTAGTAATTAACGATGCTCTTGCTGAGCCTAATTATCAATCTAATCCTTATATACAAAGTCATAAACCAATTTCAATCTTATGTAATCCTATCTTCTATCAGAGTAAATTCATTGGCATTTTGTACTTAGAAAATAGACTAATTGCCAGTGCATTTCCCAAAGAAAATATCAAGATTTTAAATTTAATTACATCTCAAGCAGCAATTTCTTTAGAAAACTCTCGACTATATCAGCAAGCCCAAAACTATGCCAAACAATTAGAGTCTTCACTGTCTGATATGAAGGAAATGCAGCTGCAATTAGTGCAGAGCGAGAAAATGTCTACTTTGGGTAATTTAGTCTCAGGTATCGCCCATGAAATTAATAATCCCATTGGCTTCGTTATTGGCAATTTAAAACCCGCAAGTGAGTATATACAAGACTTGTTAAAGGTAATTGATTTATATGAAGAATACTATCCTCAGCCAGCACCAGAAATTACCAAAACTTTGCGAGATGTAGATGTGGAATATGTGCGGGAAGACTTACCTAAATTAATTGCTTCGATGCAAGAGGGAATAAATCGAATTTATGATGTCAGTTTAAGTTTGCGTACCTTCTCTAGAGGAGATACTCAAAAACCAAGTGTTTGTAATCTCCATGAAATTATCGACAGTACAATTTTAATTCTCAAGCATCGCTTGAAAGCTTCCCAAGCACGTCCCGCAATTGAAGTTGTCAAACATTATGATGACATCCCATTAGTGAGGTGTTTTCCTGGTCAACTTAGTCAAGTATTTATGAATTTGATTGCTAATGCTATCGATGCTTTGGAAGAATCAAATATCGGACGTAATCTAGATGATATTAAAGCTAATCCTAATCGGATTACGCTGACTACCAAACTTAATGAAGAGAATAAGAGTGCATTAATCTACATTAAAGATAATGGCACAGGAATCTCTGCTGAAATTAAGCAGAAAATTTTTGATCACTTGTTTACTACCAAACCAGTCGGTAAAGGAACAGGTTTAGGATTAGCGATCGCTCGTCAAATTATCATAGAAAAACATGGTGGAAGTATTGAGGTGAATTCTACACCTGGTGAAGGAACGGAGTTTATTATCCAGTTGCCGATATAAGCAGTAGCAGCCAATCAATGTTTTCAACCTCACGCACAGACGCAAACAAAGTTATGCGAATGTAGCGTGAGCATTTTCATGCTGATTGACGTGTATAACTGAAAGTCGCGCAACTTCCTCACAAAATCCTCAACTTTCCTGTATAACTTGTATACCGAACTGTTTTTGTTAGCCAATAAATGAGCAAAAACCAAATACAAGGTCTGTAAAACAAACGAATCTCTATTTGCGATTCGTTCTACAAAAATCATAGTCTTATGGAAAGATGACATGAAAGTTGAACGACCATTAGCTCAAGAACCTACACCAGAAGAAGCTCTGGAACTGGAAAAATTAAAATCCATGATTGAACAGTATGTTAAAGACGGTGAAATCACTCACCAAGAAATTCATAACTTTTACTGTGCAATTTTCGCTCATGGAAAACCCAGCGCCGATCAAATTTACCGTTCACTAGAGTTGTATAGGAACATTGTTGGAGAAAAACTTAATAAACTTGAAGTTTGGTACGAACCACCAACTAATTAATCGTGATTTTTATAAATGTAAATCTCATAGCCATTGTCCTATAGGAAGGCAGAGAACTTGCTATATTCTGTAGGAAGTGGCTTTCTAGACGTTTAATGTAAAGAATTGATAAAATATCTTCATTTTTATATTTTAACTCTTTAAAATATAAAATAATATTTCCTAAATAATATCTAAAAAGTTTCACTTTTTAAATCCTTTATTATTGCTCTGATACTCAGTGATTAAATCTGGAGATACTTTAAAATCAAAGTATCTTTTTTATTATCAAATAATCTGTTCAATCCCAATTTTTTCAGGATATTATTGCTTGACTTGGATGAGCAATTTTAATTGCTAGCCTTTTTGGAAAAACACTCGCACTGGTACTTTATTACAATTACTTAGCAAAACTTAATTTTAATTTATTGAAAAATACAAATAGTTAATGTAAAACCGGATCTTATAGAGTCGGTAAAAATTCTTCTTTGATAAAACCATCTCCCTAGGGAAAGTTATTAGCAGGGTATCTGGTGTGAGGCGGTAAATAGAATCTCCCGACGCATAGGGAGAAGGTATTTGGCAAAGTCTTGAAAAAGCTGATAATTCTCAATTCATTTTGCGGAATTGAGAGAGTTTGTTGTTAATACTTTATCAATATTACAGTTATGACCACAATTCTCAGAAGAGGCGAAAGCGGTAACTTCTGGACAAGGTTTTGTGAATGGATAACTAGCACAGAAAATCGGCTTTATATCGGCTGGTTTGGTGTGTTAATGATTCCGACTTTGTTAACTGCTACCATCTGTTTTGTTATTGCTTTTATTGCTGCGCCTCCCGTCGATATTGACGGCATCCGTGAACCTGTTTCTGGTTCTTTATTATACGGCAATAACATTATTACAGGTGCAGTTGTCCCCACATCTAATGCCATTGGTTTGCACTTTTATCCGATTTGGGATGCGGCATCAATGGATGAATGGTTGTATAACGGCGGCCCTTATCAGTTAATTATTCTGCATTTTCTCATTGGTATTTTTTGCTGGCTTGGTCGGCAATGGGAGTTAAGCTATCGTCTGGGGATGCGTCCTTGGATTTGTGTAGCTTACTCTGCACCTGTAGCAGCAGCAACTTCTGTTTTCTTAATTTACCCAATTGGTCAGGGTAGTTTTTCCGATGGGATGCCTTTGGGTATTAGCGGCACTTTTAACTTTATGTTAGTGTTCCAAGCCGAGCATAATATTTTGATGCATCCTTTCCATCAATTTGGTGTGGCGGCGGTGTTCGGTGGTTCTCTGTTTTGTGCGATGCACGGTTCTTTGGTCACTTCTTCGTTAGTGAGAGAGACGACAGAATCGGAATCTCTTAACTATGGCTATAAGTTTGGTCAAGAACAAGAAACTTATAGTATTGTGGCGGCTCACGGTTACTTTGGGCGATTAATTTGGCAATATGCCAGCTTTAACAATTCCCGTTCGTTGCACTTTTTCTTGGCTGCTTGGCCTGTGGTGGGTATTTGGTTAACCGCTTTGGGTATCAGCACAATGGCATTTAACTTGAATGGGTTCAACTTTAACCAATCGGTGATTGATTCTCAAGGACGGGTGATTAATACTTGGGCGGATATTCTTAACCGTGCCAACTTGGGTATTGAGGTGATGCACGAACGCAATGCACACAACTTTCCTTTAGATTTAGCTGGGGGTGATGCTTTGCCTGTGGCTTGGCAAACCCCAGCAATTCAAGGTTAATAAATTACTGTTGCGTTTATATAGCCGTCAAGTAGCTGCGTAATGTAAGATTCTTGATGTAAAAATTCGGAACCAAAATTAAGCGATCGCATTGATTAACCCTCAAGGCGATCGCTTCTTAATGGGAAAATAGGGAGTAGGGAGAAAAAAGTAGCTTTGTAGATTTTAATTTAGTCTAGATTTTTACTCAGCGATTCAATATAAAATCTAAAATTCACTATTCCAAAATCACAATGGCAGACCTAACTCCTAATTCCAGTTTTAGTTTGACACTCCGGTTGCAGATTCCTAACCGCATCGGGATGTTGGCATCAGTGACACAAGCGATCGCAACTTGTGGTGGTAATCTTGGTCAAATAGATTTAATTGAACAAACCCGTCAAGAATCTACCCGCGATATTACAGTTGATGCGGCTAGTACAGAACATGCTGAAACGATTGTCCAAGCAATCAAAGCCCTACCAAACATTAAGCTGGTAGATGTTTACGATCGCACATTTAATTTACACCGTGGTGGCAAAATTAGCATCGCCAGCCGCATTGCCCTGAAAAGTGTTTCAGATTTAGCAATGGCTTATACTCCTGGTGTAGGGCGGATTTGTAAAGCGATCGCCGACAAACCAGAAGAAGTTTACAATCTGACAATTAAGCAAAACACTGTCGCTATTGTTACCGATGGTAGTGCAGTTTTGGGATTGGGCAATCTCGGCCCGGCGGCGGCTTTACCTGTGATGGAAGGTAAAGCTATGCTATTTAAGGAATTCGCGGGGATAGATGCTTTTCCTATCTGTCTAGCTACGCAAAATACTGATGAGATTGTTCAGGCGGTGAAGCAAATTGCGCCTGTGTTTGGTGGTGTGAATTTAGAAGATATTGCTGCGCCCCGCTGTTTTGAAATTGAACAAAGATTAAGGCAAGAATTAGATATCCCAGTATTTCATGATGACCAACATGGAACGGCGATTGTCACTTTAGCAGCATTATACAACGCGTTGAAATTAGTCAATAAATCAATGGCTGACATCCGGATTGTAATTAACGGTGCGGGTGCTGCGGGTGTGGCGATCGCGCGGTTACTGCGGAAAGCTGGGGCGCAAACAATTTTGATGTGTGATTCCAAAGGTATTCTTTCCACCAGCCGCACTGACTTGACAGAAGAAAAACAAGAATTTGCGGTGAAACCCCAAGGGACATTAGCCGGTGCAATGCAAGGTGCAGATGTCTTTATTGGTGTTAGCGCCCCAGGAGTCTTAACCCCTGAAATGGTGCAAGCAATGGCGAAAGACCCCATTGTGTTTGCTATGGCCAATCCCATTCCCGAAATTCAGCCAGAATTAGTTAGCAAAACTGTGGCGGTAATGGCGACAGGGCGCAGTGATTATCCAAATCAAATTAACAATGTTTTGGCTTTTCCCGGAGTCTTCCGGGGTGCGTTAGATTGTCGCGCTCAAGAAATTACTACCACAATGTACTTAGAAGCTGCCAGTGCGATCGCTTCTTTGGTCAACCCCAGCGATTTGAGTCCTGAACATATTATTCCTTCTGTGTTTGATGCACGTGTCGCCCCGGCTGTGGCGGCGGCTGTACAAAGAGCAGCCCGTGAAGAAGGTATTGCCAAGAGTTGATTATAATTCTTGTGGGATGGGCAGCTTGCCTGTCCCAGAGAAACAACAAAAAAGAGGGGAATAAATTAACCGCCGATGTACGCAGATACACGCAGATAAAAGTCACTTATGCATAACCCTTTTGGAAGCGAGTTTATAACAGAACTGCCGCTAATTTTGGCAGGGCCAATGCTAAAACATACTGAATCAACAGCCGTGACGGTATGGATAGCCCTCAAGCAGTCTTGTCTGGTAGAACTGAAGGTTTATGAAACAACAAATCATGGCGCAACATTAGGAAATTGTTTGTTGACTGGGCAACGCCCTACAGTTGCTTTGGGTGAAAATCTGCATGTTGTAGCGGTAACGGCTCAATGTCAAGATGGCAACCATCTGGTAGGCGATCGCATCTACGCCTACAACTTACAATTTATCTGTGGTGCAGAACGGCGCACTCTATCCCAAGCATTAAGTTCTCAGAGTTTTGCCGCAGATAGCATTAGTTATTTTGACCATCAACAACCAACCTTTGCTTTACCTCCCAGCCGTCTGCAAGATTTAAAAATTGTCCACGCTTCTTGTCGCAAACCACATGGTCATGGGTTGGATGCGTTACCAATTCTAGATGGTTTAATTGCAACTACAGCAAATCAACCCCAACGTCGTCCCCAGCAATTGTTTCTCACGGGAGACCAAATTTATGGTGATGATGTTGCTGATCCTTCCTTATGGGTGGCGACTCATTTGGGTGATATTTTATTGGGTTGGGAAGAAAAGTTACCTGTCAGCCCAATTTATTGCACCCCCAAGGAATTACCTACCAGACAACGGGCGGAAGTGGCGACAGAACAAGCTGGTTTTACCGCCGGATTACATAACAAATATAGTAAAGTTAACAGTCATCTTCTCAGTTTGGGAGAATATTACGCGGCTTATTTATTAACTTGGTCGCCTGTTTGCTGGCCAAGGAAATTTCCTCCAGGAAAAGAAGTAACCAGCGATCGCCAAGGTATCAAAAACTGGAATCGAGAAGTCAAAGATTTACAACAATTCATTTATACTTTGGGAAAAGTGCGGCGTGCTTTGGCGAATATTCCCACCTACACAATTTTTGATGACCACGATGTCAGCGATGACTGGAATTTGAATCAAGCTTGGTGTTTGCGCGTTTTGGGTAAACCTTTGGGGCGGCGGGTGGTGCAGAATGCCCTGTTAGCTTACAGTATATTTCAAGCTTGGGGAAATACACCTGAACAATTCGCCTTTGGTCAATCTGGAGAAAAACTGCTGGCGGCGGCGGAAATTTGGTCAGCTTCTCACGGTACAGATAGTTATGCCGATCAAGCGATCGCTCGTTATGTTGGTCTACCAGATACAGATTCTCTCACAGGCTTACCAAAGTTTACTCAAGATGATTCAACATTAGTTTTAGCCAGACATGCCCAATCTCTCAATTGGCATTACATTATTCGCAGTCCTATCCATGAAGTGATTGTTCTCGATACCCGGACTTGGCGGGGCTATCCAGCCGACGAAAAACCCATCGCTCCGCCAAGATTGTTATCAGCTTATACTTTAAAACAACAACTGCTGACACCTTTACAAGAAAAAACGAATATTCCCGCTACATTTGTGATTGCACCTACCAATGTATTTGGCTTAAAAGTCATAGATTTGGTGCATCATTGGCATTTAAAAAACGACAAAGTTTTTTCTACAGATGTGGGTGATGCGTGGAATATTCATACAAAAGCATTAGCGCAATTTCTTACGACTTTATTTGCTCAGCGTCAACAAGTAATTGTCTTGTCTGGAGATATTCACTATAGTTCGGTGGTGCGTTTATCTCATCAAGATATTTATTCGCAATCGTCATCTGTATTGGTGCAATTAACTTGTAGTGCGTTAAAAAATGAAGAATTTCTCACGCGGTTAATTCATACCAAATTGAAAAATTGGCTGTTACCAGAGAAAGTTAGATATTGGTTAGGTTGGAATCATCCGGCTGATATGGTAGAAGTTTCTGCTAAACAATGGCAGCGCCAAAACGCGCTTCATCCTGATTGGCGTTGTGCGCTGGAGTTAATTCCCCGGCAAAAAACCCAAACTGCGGATTTAGCCATTGATGTATTAAGTTTTATTGCCCCTTGGAACCGCCCAGAAAAAGCGAAGTTGCGATCGCTACAATTTTTAATGTTCTGGAGATCCAAGTGGTTTCAAGATGGAAAAGAAGTAGTTGGGATGAATAATTTAGCATTAGTGCAGTTTGAACCGACAGATGAAAGTCTTGCTGGTAAAGTCATTCAAGATTTATACTGGTTTTCCTCCTGGTATACAACTGAACTGGTTTACTCTCGGTTTGAAACTCAACTGCTACCAAATAATGATGTGTTCCATTAGGAATTGCATCAATTATTGATGTAGCTAATGTTAATGGATAAAACCCAATTACTCAGTAATAGAATCTTGCCGCCTGAAGATGTGGAGCTTTAGCAAATATGATTACCTACACCAATGCTCAATTCCGTTCTGTTTTATTTGGATTAGGATATCTAGCTCAAGATTTTGCTGCTTTGGGGCAGGGGTTTCCAGTTAGTAAAGATAATTCGCCACTCACAACCATTAAAATTATACAAGCAATCAAAAACTTTCAGGCAGACTATGGACTACAAGTAGATGGCGTAGTCGGGCCAAAAACAATGGCGAAAGCGGAAGAAGTGATCAGAATTTTGCAATATGAGTTGAATGTAGTTGTCAAAGCCGACTTACCCAAAGATCATCCCTTTTATGGGCCAAAAACTGTAGCCGCAGTCAAAAAATTTGCCGCTCAATATTCGGCTGAGGACGCAGGTGCAACCACTGGTGTCGCCACTTTAGAAATTCGCAAAAATCTTGATCGGGTAGCCAAACAGTTAATTTAAATTTGTTAAATATAGGGAGTTGGGAGTAGAGGTTTACTGATACCATTCTCAATCTAAAATCCAACCTTGCAGAAACTAGCGATCGCTTCTACTAATTGTTCCAGATCCACAGGTTTAGATAAGTGTCTTTGAAAACCTGCGGCGAGGGCTTGTTTGTGATCTGATTCTCCAGCATAAGCTGTAAGGGCGATCGCCGGGATCTGTCCACCTTGTTCTTTGGGCCAAGTTCTGATCTGACGGATGAGTGTGTAGCCGTCCATCTCTGGCATAGCAATATCACATACTAAAATATCCGGCTGAGATTGTTTTAAAATTTCTAATGCTTCATCAGCGGATGCAGCAGCTTTCACTTGTGCGCCATACTCCTGAATTGTGAACACTAGTAATTCTCTGGTATCTTGTTCATCCTCGACTGTTAGCACTTGCAAGCCTTGTAAATCCAATAATTTTTTGGCTAATGTGGGATTTTGATTGGATTGGAAAACTGTAGATATCAGTGGTAACTTGACTGTAAAGGTCGCTCCTTTATCTTCTCCGAGACTATGGGCGTGAACTGTACCGCCGTGCATTTCCACAATATGACGCACAATTGCTAACCCTAATCCTAGTCCACCAAATTTCCGAGTTGTGGCACTATCAGCTTGACGAAAAGTTTCAAAAACATAAGGTAAAAACTCTGGCGTAATGCCTTTACCTGTATCGCTCACTTGAATCTGGACATAATTAGCAGCAGACTCCGACTTGATTTTAATCTCGCCACCAGTTGGAGTAAACTTTACAGCATTCGTCAGCAAATTCCACACTACTTGTTGCAGACGGCTAGCATCTCCCATAAAAGACGGGATATCCGGTGGGATTTCGGTATAAATTTCAATTGATTTAGCTTCGGCTGCTAACCTGACTGTTTCTTGGGCCGCTGCAATAATTGTTGCTAAATCAACAGGTGAAATCGTCAGTGTTAATTTGCCTTGCAAAATCCGGGAAATATCTAATAAATCGCCAATGAGTTGAGTTTGTAATTTAGCATTGCGTTCGATGGTTTCCAACGCGATCGCTGTTTTTTCTTGATCTAATTTGCGAGTCCGCAGTAATGTAATCCAACCTAGAATCGGATTCAGTGGTGTTCGCAATTCATGAGACAATACCGCCAAAAATTCATCTTTGATGCGGTTGGCAGTTTCAGCCGCTTCTCGCGCCGCTTGTTCACGTAACAATAATTCTTCCCGTTCTGCTTCTACTTGCTTGCGTTCACTAATGTCAATGTTGACTCCTAAAAACCGTTTAGCTTGTCCATCTGCATTGCGGATAATTTTACCTTTGGATGCTAACCAAACAATTGTGTGATCTCGGCGAACAATGCGGAATTCGTCATAATAGTCTTGACCTTCTGCTAAGACTTTTTCTACGCTTGCCATAATGCGTGGGCGATCATCAGGGTGGATAAAATCAACCCAAGGTCTGAATCCAGGTTCTTCTGTACCTATTTCCAATCCCAAGATATCCCAGATTCCTTCCGACCAAGATACCTCACCAGTTCGTAAATTCCACTCCCAAGTGCCAATTTTGCCCGCTCTTTGTGCAAGTCGCAGGCGTTGTTCGCTGTGGCGTAGTGCTTGTTCAGTTCGCAGAAGTTCACGCAGTGCAGCTTGCCGTTCGCTAATATCACGGGATATGGCAATCACACCTGCAATCGCTTGCTCAGGATTAGATAGAGGAGCCAAAATATATTCGTAACAATGGACTGCATCAGCGTCACAATATTCACTTTCTGCCTTGATGGGTTGTCCGGTAGCCATGACTTTTTCCCTTTGGCTATCTAACTGACGCATCGTTGCCAAAGTTTCTGGGGAAAAATTCAGTTCTTGCCAAGTCTTACCTAACATTTGCTCTGGTTTCCAACCAAAAACAGCAGCGCCGCCAGTACTGACATACTGATAACGACCATCCCGATCAAAAATAAAAATATGATCCACCGAAGCCGAGAGAATCGCATTTAATATATTGGCTTGCTCTTGCACCTGGCTCATCAATCGATGTGTGCGTTCTTCGGTTTGCTTACGTTCAGTAATATTCAAAAAAGCTGCTACCGCTCCCCTTGGATTACCTTGCTGATCAACTAAGGGGGCTGCATAACCAAATAAATTAAATACACTACCATCACCCCGGACAATATCAACTTCTGTGCCTTTAACTTCGGTATTATGCAAGGCTGCATAGCGTAGCGGATATTCTTCTGGGGAAAGTTCCTTGCCATCCCGCAGAATTTTATAATTTGGAGGTGTTGCATTTACAGGAGTCGCCGAAACATTAATGTTTGGGGAGATACCTAACATTTCAGCAAATGCGGGGTTAGATTTGACATCCTGAAATTCCATATCTTCTGTGATCAGAATGCCGATAGGAATTAACTCAAATAAAGTTTGCATATTTTGGCTCAAAGAAGTGATCGCCATCTCCCGTGCTTCTAGTGCGGCGGCCATTTCGTCAATTGCTTGCGCCAGTTGACCAAATTCTCCCGATAGATGAGAAAGTCTAGTACGTGTGTTGAGTTGACCACTACCTAATATCTTGGCTGTTTGCACCAAAGATTTGATTTGTCTGAGAAAGAAAATATCTCCACCTATCCAAGCAGCTGCGATCGCCAAAAAAGTCACCGCACCTAAACTAATTAAATTTTTGAATAACAAACTATTAACATTGGACAGAACTGCCGACTTAGGAATTCCCACTCGAATATATCCATCGGGATTGAGTGGATTATCGCCTATAAAAACAAAAGCAAAAATTCGCTGTACTCCATCCAGGCTCGTTACGTCATCAATCCCCTCACCCTGAGCATTTTTCATCATTGTGAGAGCATCTGACGAGATAGATTTGCCAACCCAAGCGTGCGGATTAGGATAGCGGACTAAAAGTATTCCATTGTTATCAACCACACTCAACACTGAGCCTGGGGGCATTTTTACTTGCGCCGCCAACTGGTTTAACTGCCCTAAATCCAGTGCAGCAACAATCAAAGTTTGCACACGCCCGGTTTTATCTAAAATTGGGTAAGCAAAATTTAAGGTAGCTTTTTTAGTGCTACGGCCGATTTGATAATCACCAACTGCAAATTTCCGGGTTTGCACAGCACGTTGAAAATAAGTGCGGTCTTTGGCATTTCCCACACCAGAATAAGGCACCCCAGAACAGATAGTATTTCCCTGAGAATTCAGCACAGCAAAATTAGCATAAGCTGAATGTTGTTTGAGAATATCCGCCAGTAATTGATTACACCCCGCTGAGTTTCCCTGACGCACCACTGGTAACTGTGCCAAGATCATCAGCAGTTGACGAGTTCCTTCTATCACCTGCTTTTGGTTATTAGCTGCCAATCTTGCCAGCCTTAGTGTTTGTTCTTGTGCTTCTACTGTAGCGGTACGCCGTTGTTCGGAAGCACTGTGCAGAATTAATCCTAGTGCTGGAACAACAGCTAAAAGGACAAGAAATACTAGGCGAATGCGAAGTGTGCTATGTGAACTACCCAAGGCTGACCCTATCGGGTACAGAGTGGGCTTCCAACTTCACAGAAGATTGCCGCATCTTGGATTTGCGTCCGCGAATTGGTCTTACATCCTCTCCATTGGCGATCTTCTCCCCCGTCCCAGAGGAGGAAAGCACGCCAGTTTGCACAACGGGGGTTCCCCCCGCAAGCAACTGGCTCATTCTGATACCTTCGGCTCTAATATTCATCGCCGCATTACCATCTCTATCGTGATGAGTACCGCAGCTAGGACAAGTCCAAGTCCTCACGTCTAGCGGCAAATCAGATATTTGGTAATG
>JAGKSW010000197.1 GCA_018993265.1 Nostoc sp. TH1S01 | reverse complement strand
ACACCTTTTTTCGTTCACCCCCGTGTTAGTCATATCCGCCTCTTATCATATACACTGAACTGTTTAGTTTGCCCCTGGCCGCAGCTTCCGTAACACTACCCCTTTTAGAACCCGTTGCAATTAGGCGGCGATAGCGGAGTGCTGGGCGGGGTTTTGATAAACTAGGCATCCCCACGAGTAAACTATTGCCCCGTCCCAGCACCGCCTAATTGAGCGATAGCGGCAACGAGTTCGTCGGCTCAACACGACTCACCGGCTAAAACCCCTAGACCGTTGTTTCTGCTGTTCGATTTCTCGCTGCTGCGCTTCAATCAAAATCTCATTCCAAGTCCGCCCAGACGGTTCAACTCTTTTAGCCTGCGGTAGCATTTTTTGAACGACTTGCGCTGTTTCATTACCCTGCTCATCGTTATTAAATGCCAAAGCAATTCTGTTCACATCCTTTAGCAATTCAAGGGGCAACGAGTTCGGGTCATCAACAGCCATGTACATTGTTCTGACTGGTGGCTGTCCCTTGTGTGCATCCCTATCAATATGTGCAATTGACAGTGCCTCAATTGGGGAATCACACAAGATAACTCTCTCGATTTTATCGTCAAGCTCTCCACCCAATTTTAGGTAAAACCATCCCTGTGAGCGATCGCTGTTTTCGGGATACTCCATGCAGCGATTGTCAAGGCGTGTGGTATCCCAAAGCAGTGCGCCTGACTTTTCACCGTTCAGATCGCGCTTAATAAAGACAACATTTTCCTGCTGGTCTACGTAACCTAACCCCTGGCGTTGTAATGGCTCTACAAGGTAATTAGTTAAACCTCGTTTTTGAGTGAGGTAATTTTGCAATACTGGGCGCAGGCTTTCATCTTCTGCTGGTGGCGTGAATTGAGTGTGTTTAAGTTCAATCTCTTGAAGAAACTTTTCTAACTGCTCAATTGGCAGTGGTTTATCAGGAATCAGCAGAATTAGATTAATGCGCTCATCATCACGTTCTGGCTGGTAGTCAACACCACGATGTTTTTGCAAACCAGGGAAGGTATAAGCTGCACCTAACTGTGTGCCACTAAAAGCAACTCCATCTTTCTCATAAGAAATACCTTTTGACTTCCCATTCCTGGTAAATCCTGTCCTTACACTAATACCAGCTTGCTGCAACCGCGTTATAAATTCGGGCATCTTGGGATGATCAACAGTTGCGCTGTCAATTGTCTGCTGAATTGACTCTTTAACACTGGTTTCTGGTGGAGTATCACGCCTACCAATTTCATATTCTTCTTGCTCTCGTTTAATGCGCCTGAATTGTCCTGTGCTTTGGGTGCGATTCAGTTTTTCTCTGCTGCCCTGAACTTGAACTAAATCATAATCCTGCTCAATCTGCCGCAGCACTTTCTCAGAGCGCACATAATCCCAAGAATCATCGACTAATAGCCCAGTATCTAACCTGATTCTGCTGGCGGCAATGTGGACATGATCATCGTCGGTGTTTTCGTGGCGAAAAATAACATATTGATTGGCATCAAAACCCATTTCTTTCATGTAGCGATTGCCAATTTCACACCATTTATCTTCAGAGATTATGTCACCCTTGGCTGCTGATAGAGACACATGGTAAACAACACGTTCGGCATCTGGGTTTAATTGTCGAGACAGTCGAAACTCACTGGCCAGTTCTCTGGGATTTCTCCCACTCATGTTACCGCCAATCAGCTTGGCATTTTCACTATTATGTAAATAATCTAACAGCTTGCGAAAACCTCTACCCTTCGTCTGCTTGCCAATCATCTTCGTCCTCCTCCTCATCTTCTGACCAGTCATCCGATTCGGTGTCAACTTGTGCAATGTCTCGTCTGCACTGGTGTAGTAGTTCTAAAAGTTCTTCTAACAGTTCAGGGTTAGCTGGTGGAGTACGCCCCATCTTTATGGCTGTGTTTGTGGCTTTGACAAGCTGATTTAAATTGTTACCGATTTGTCCTAATTCCCAATATGCTTTTAAACTAATCTTACTCAGTCGTTTTGGCAGTGGTCGCAGTAATCCGTTACGCCTCATCAATTCACTCGCTGACATTCCCGCATCTGCTGATTTCAACCGCAACAAATCCAACTCAATATCACTCAATCTCAGTGAGAAGAGGTGCTTCCTGACGAGTCTTTTTGATTGCTTACGATTGACCATTTTTCGGCACAACACGAGGGGGGTTTTTTAAGGGGGGTACTCCCCCTTGAACAAGCCGTCGTCCGAGCGCAGCGAGGTAAAGCGTCAGCTTTAAGACATGGCTTGCTTCTAGCCGGATTTTGGGGGAGGTTGCGGAGACAGGGACGGAATCAGGCGGCGTAGCCGTTCTGCTGTTAATGCTACAACTTACAGAAATGGATAGCAACGGCGTAGCAGATAATTTTCAAAAATTAAGCAGGAGGTAGATTCTGGTTCGGCGTAGCCATAGCAGAAAAGTAAATACAGCGAAGCTGCTATATAAAAATTCTAAATTCAGCGTAGCTGTAATAGTCTGGCTTTTTGGCTTAGATTGAAGGAGAATAACAGCGAAGCTGGCACAGAAAATAATTGTTCAGCGAAGCTGTAATACGGATACATAATTCGGCGTAGCCGTAATAGCCGATTTTTTCAAAGCATTAGGTTAGGTAAAAATAAAGGCATAGCCGTCACAGTAAAAGGGCGATTCGGCGTAGCCGCATGGGTCAAATTTTTTTAGGATTTTGAATCAGATTTTTTCAAACAGGCGATAATTATCAATTAATTGGAATTCATGAAATAACAATGGCTGAACAGCAGAATTCAGAAGTAATCACGAAAGAAAAGATTGATAAGGCTATCAATCTGCTGAAGGAGCAGAAACCAAAAGAGCGAGAAGATGTATCGGACAGAGAAGCTGTTCGGAAAATGAGGCGGTACATTGAGAAACTAACTTCTGACAAGTACGGCTACACTTACGACGAAGTATCAGAGATGCTGAAGGGTCTGGGGATTAATTTGACTGGTAGCAGAATCAAATATTTAATAGGCGAGTTGAAGAAAAGCAGTCGTCGCCGTCAGAAAACATCTGACAGCGATAGTAGTACATTAGAGAATGGGGCTGTTGAAAATCAGTCAGCAGTTACAACCAGCAGCAAAGCTGAAGAAACACCAGTGACGAGTACTCTGGGTAAGAAAAAACAACAGCAAGCAGTAGAAGCAGCAATAAAATAGAAACAATAGTACACCCTTTTAGTCTTTTGGCAGGTCAAGTTAGTCAAATATTAGGAGTCAAGATGGGAGAAGCAAAACGGCGTAAGAACTCAGAACCCAATTGGGGTCAATCTGAAGAATTTAATCATTCCGACAAGCCTAAAATCACCTACTTGACTGAATCACATCCCGATTATCAAACAGCCCTTGACATAAAAAATGCTCACTATGCTGACAAATTTCGTGTTTATCTTGTCCGCTTAGATTATGCGGATGGTGAGTATTTTGTCGGTGCAGTCAACACATTTATAGTCGGGACGGAAATTACAGTCAACGCCCTCTGGACTCCCTACCCCAACAGCAAACGCACAGGGTTTTCTATTCTAGACAGTATCCGTCGAGACATCGGTTTAAAAGCTAGAGACGAAATGATTCAGGCCGATGCTGTTCTGATGGACTTTGAATCTGACTAAACAAATTAGCAGTTGGGCGCTGGTGAGCGTCCATTGGGGTAGCCGCAGTCGAGCGAACTTGGGCCGGGTTAAATTTTGGTTGGTTGAGTGCGGCAATTTCTACACACTCTTAAATTCCTAAGATAAAACAAAAAATGGGTAAAGCAAAACGACAAAATAGCCTTAATCAAAAACGCGCCTTGCAGAAAAATTATCAATTCATAACATTTTCTGACATAAAACCAGACAAGTTTAATCCAATTTACTCAGAAGACCAGCTCGAACACTTTAGCCAAAGTGAACATTTTAGATACATAAAAGAAATTGACGATGACTATCAAGCATCTCGGCATTTTGCCAGACAATTAATTGCTGCCGAAAATTATCCCCGAATATGCCTAGAACAAAAAATAATTATTGAATTGCTCAAATTCTCTATTAACGATAGAACTTATGGTGAGGACAGATCGCCTTATTATGGTCAAAATTTAGAGCGAGTACGAGAAATAGGCTCTAGATTAAACAACTTAGGGGGATTTGATTTGATGCGTCTAGCTTGCGACCTTGTTCCTATCTACGACCGACGTAATCTTGATTATGCTTGGAATGGAATAGGTGATTGGAAAGCCTAACGTTTCATTGGTATCTCGGCTCAACCCCTACAGGGAGTAAAAAAGCGTTTCAAGGCATAGTAAACCGGACACTCACTCAATGATTAAGTACACAATCATGAAGCAGAGCATCTTTTATTACTGATAGGTCAGTAGAAATGAAAAGCGATAAATTTTCTCAGGTCACTGTCGGGTTACATTCGGCTTGCATCGGGGCAAAGTCAGAGTAAACGTCAGCAGGTAAGCAACTCAATACAATCATCAGCAAGCCAGCCCTAACAGCCGGGGTGCAACTGTGCAAAATCCGCCGCATCTCCGTATTAGTAACACTTGTGGCAACTTCAGCTATATACTTCAGGGCATTATCTGGTGATGATTCCGATTCAGTAATCAGCGTGGGGAAGTATTCATGGGCAAACCACCTTTCCTCATCACTGAGGTCTGTCAAATTTTTATTACTATCGCTATAAAGACTATCTAATAGCAGTAGTAATATTTTTTTGAACTTGCGCCACCCCCCCCAACGTTTGGTAAATTGGCTAACCCAACTTTGGGAGATGTCCAAAATCTTAGCGATCGCTTTTTGGCCAATTTTCTGGTGTGACTGCCAAAGAGAAGTGAAAGTGTTGACTATGGCGTGTCCAGTCTGCTGATCTCGGCTACCCGCTTCGGTGCATAAAGTACACGCATCGACAACCTCTAACTTGACTCCCGGCAGTTCATCTAACAGAAAACTCAGGTCATAGTCAGCGCAGAAGTAAAATGTAAGCTCCTCATTGGAGCGACGATGAGCGCGTAATCGACCAATTTCTTGAATGATTTCGGCTTTTATCAATTCGGTGAGATACTTTTGAAGGATATCTTCTGAGTTTCCAATATTGACTCTCTGACCAGTCATCACCTGAAGATGTGCAGCCACCGCACCGATGTTTTGGTAAGGAATGCCAAAAGATGCGATTGCATCACAGTCACTAAAGCGGTTAACACCACGACCATCGACAAAGTGACCGTATTCAATGCGGTCTTCAGCTTGGTCAGCAATTTGTTTCCACTCGATAATGCCCAGTTTCTTGGATATCTTGAGCAAAGTTTCCTTGAGGGCATCAACACGGTAGGTTAAAGAAGTTGAGCGTTTTTTGGGTAACTTACCCAGCCCAACGACGTTGACCACCCTTAAATTGCTGTAGTCGGGGCGTGACTGACCTATGACTAACATTGAGTCATCGTAGCCGAGTTTCAATTTCAACAGTTCTGGGCTGATAGTGGCATCAAGGTAAACATTGAATTGGGCAGATTCGGCTAACTCAGTATATTTGGTGTCGGGGCGATAAATGGTCAATATGCCCCATTTGCAAGCTAAAGAACCCTCACCCTTCCAAGCTTCGAGGAAATCAGGAAACCAGTAAAGGGGCAAATCAAAGAACTGTTTACCCGCTTGTCGGGCGCTGTCCTTGGCCACACGTTTGGCAGCAAAACGAGCGGCGGCACTTTTTCGCAGTTGTTTATCTGCCTGGATATCAATGGAGTCTAAATCAGCGAGAAATTCTAAATTAGGCTGTAATATCTGCCGAATCGCTTCAATATCTAAGTCTTGGGGAAATTCGCCTAACTCTTGCCTTAGTGCAGCGTCATTAAAGCCGTAACGAGAATCGGGTTTAATGTCTCCATTAAGGAGCGAGCGCAAAACTGGTAAAAAGGTCTGAAGTTTTGACCATTGCTCAGTCGGCAAGCCGCCAGCGACTAAGGAACCAACGGTAGTATCAAAATCCTTCAACGTCACTTCAATTGAGTGTACAGGCTTAATGAGAGTCCCCGCTTCTTCCCAAATGCGCCCCACTGTAAAAGGTTCACCAGCCGCATTAGTTAACTCAACTGGGGTAGAGTCGGGATGCGCTCGAATTTCGGAGTAATTTTGAATGACCAGCCGTTTAAGGTAACGGAAGCCGAAACCATCACCATAAGCGAAACGGCACTGATTCTTATTGACACAGCCGTTGCAGATGGGGCTAATAGCACTTTCTTCAAAATCTAAGCTGACAAAGTTCTTGTCACGGAATGCGCCAAACAACCCAGTTCTACTACAGTTACCAACAGTATCGGGAATTTCAAGAGCTTTTGGCTGTAGTAGGAAATTAGCACCAGTCGGGGTTGTGCGGGTGGGGTCGATTTTTAAACCGTTGTGCCGCACAGGCAGGTCAACAAAGTTAGTCTCAATGGGCAATGTTGACGGGTTTCTGTGGTTGGCATCTTGGTAAATTAGTTTATTGATACCGAACATGGCCGCCGTCAGTTGTCCAGCATTGTAAGACTTGCCCAGCCCAGGATGGGAATTGTCTAAAATTTGTTTCCAGCCCTTAGAGATAGCTTCCACCCATGCGGCGATATGCTCCTCTGGTCGGCACTCAATATAGATATCGCCTGTAATTTCGCTTCGGTTTGGGATATTGCCCCGCTTGTAGATGATTACTTGACGTAAAAGCTTGGTAATTTCGGGCGCTGGCTGTGGGGAAGCGGGTTCTGGCTGGGGTGATGTGGCTTTTGAAAATCCTTTGGCTGCTGTAACGAATGGGGCTAGAGCCTGCTTTAATAAATCTTTGAAACTGGTCAAATCTTCTCGGACTTGTCCTAGTTCCCATTGTTCGCGGCTAATCACCCCTTGGTCACGTTGATATGGTTCATACTGCCGTTGTGGAAAGCGAAAGCCGTACTGTTTTGCGATGTGAAACAGTGTGCCAATCGATATTCCCGCACGTCGGAAGCTGCGAATTTTGGCGCGGATGTTCCAGGTAGTACCCTTAATGCTGGGCGACCACTTTTCAGCAATGACTTCGGCATCTGTTGCGCCGTAGTGGTTGACCAGTGCCATCAGCACTTGGCGGCATTCGTCGTAATTGCCACTGCCTATTATGCGGGGAGGGATGAATGAAAGTGCTTGTTGGATCAGCTGTTCAATGTCCCAGCCTTCAGTGTCGGAGATTTCGCGGAACTGCTGACGGCGTGACTCGATTTCAGTAATGCGCTGCTGGTATTCTTCTCTCTCTTTCTGGGCGATCGCAATTGCTTCACTTACCCACTCATCTGGTAGGGTGGCTTCTGGGTTGACTATGAGAAATTCTGCTTCTGTATTGCCATAAAATACACGGCTGGCATCCTTACACGCCGGATCATGCGGTAGCTGCTGCATGAGAAAACGTGTACAAGCTTCTACAGTATCAGCACCTTCAACATATTGCGGGAGAGGGAAAATCAACCGAAATTTATGCCAGTCAGGTTTATGGCTGGCAGTGGTGTACATTAAAGCGCAATGCTTTTGAATGAAGGGATGGGCTAGGGCTTGTTCAATGGTTAGTTGTGGAGTGTAAACCTTGATGGAATTGCCGAAATCATCCTTGATTGGCTTGCCCTCTGCATCACGGGCAACATCAGAATTATCGATGTCGAGAGGTATCCATTGAGAACCGATAACGTTGGCCTTACTGCGCCATTTATTACCTAACAATCCTGCACAGATGGCGTGACCTGCTTTAATGTGTTGCCGGACATCTTCTAGAGTACCTTCGGTATCTCGAAAGTTGGCAGCAAGTTTCTTAAAGTCCCAGTCTTTATTTTTGCCTGTGGCATTAAATGCAAACTTGATTTTACTATCGGGTTTGACTTGGGATGAAGACGCGTTATCACAAATAAATTTTTGTTCGGATAGCTCCGTTATTCTGCTCTCAAATGCGGCGTTTGTCATTTATTGGTCACTCCTTCTATGAAACCGCCGCTTATCAGCCATTACTCCCTTTGTTGGTACAAGCTAGGGTGCTTATTGCAGGAAGTAAGGTTTGAGGGCAGTTAAGGTTTTCGTTTTCAGTAGCCGAAAAGTTTTTGATATTTTTGGACACTAAGAAATATTGCCAGATTGGCCAAAACCACTAGGCAAAGTTGATCTAATTAATCTAATTAATCAGGGCTGTTTTAAGAGGCTACAACCCTTATGCAGCAAGGATTTAAAAAATGGATTGTCCGGGGATTCTAGAGTTTTTGTCCAGGGATTCTAGAGTTTTTGTCCAGGGATTCTAGAGCCTTTGTTTTAAGAGCCAAAGCCTTACAGCGTAAAGGTTTAAAGCCAATTTTTTGAATTATTTTTTTTAAAACAAGACTGCAACAGAAAACCAGCCAACTACAGCTGATAATCAACTCTTAGTTGGGAAATGTAGAGTAGTAATACTTACCCTTGGATATCTAAAAGCGTTTGGATCTGGGTGGCAAGCTGTGGATTGAAACTGCGCTCACCCCGTTCAATCAGGGAAATGAAGTTTTGAGATACGCCGAGAAAACCAGCCAGTTTAGCTTGAGACCAGCCTTTAGCAATACGTGCTTCTTTCACTTGACTGCTAGTTAAGCTGATTTGTTGTTCCTGGGTGGGCGTGGCTGTAGGTTGTAACTGTTCTACTTTAGATTTAACTGTCGGCTGTAATCGTTCAACCGTAAGTCTTGCCTTGGATGCTATAAGTTCTGGAATAGGGCTTGGAGGCTTGATGGTAAGTTTTGCATCCAACAGCTTATCAAGGTAGCCTTTGGGTTTCTTGCCCTTGAAGTCCGGTCTTAGCTCTTCGGGATAAGTTTCGGGGTCGAATGCAATCTGCCAGCCCAGTTTGAGCAGTAGCTTTATGGCACTATCCCAGTGCTGTTTTAAGTCATAGGCTCGGCGGCGATCTAACCGAGCTTTATCTATAATCGGTTTGGCGAATGCAATTTCTAATAGCTCCTGTACTTTGTAATTTCCATCAATGCGAATTCGACTATCTAATGTTAGATAGATAGCCAGCCTTAGCGCGAGTTCATCATGGTAGGGATCAATTTTTAAGACTTGCTCTGCTAAATAGCCAAATTGATATAAAGCCTCCCTTGATTTGGCTCCTGCTCTATTCAAAAAATGTTTAGTCCAAGCCCCTGGTTGAATAATTAGCTGAACTTCATCAGGTTCTTCTATTTTCCCCTGTAAATTTATTTGGCCATAAGGCACAACTGTAATGTTCCACATTCTGCCTATAGGGGTGCTGGCATTTATTTCACCTTTTTTGTTTCTACCTTCTATCCATACTGCTTTAACTAATAAACAATCTAATGCAAATGCTGTTTTAGCTATTTCTGAGAGCTTTTTATGTTTACGTAAATCAGTTCGTTGATCCCAACCCATATCTTTTATCAAGTTACTGGCATTGAGAACAAATAAACTTTCCCACGGTCTTTCTTGTTTCATTGCATAGGCAGCAAAGATTAAATGCAGTTTTGCACTATTAAACCCAAATTTATCGATGATTTGTAATGCTTCATCCCAAGGAAGCATAGAAATATCACCGGGGCTGGCAATATAATGCTCAATGAAGTTTTGGGAATCTCCCTTAGCTCTATGTTGTAAGTAGGCTATCCCATCTTCATTCTGCTTCCACAATTCTTTTTTGATTTGAGAGTCAATACTGGAAAACATAACTGCTGCTGTGGGAATAGCTTCAAAGTCTTGAGACTTAAATAATTTTGTCTGTCTAACTTTGATTGAAGTATTAGATGCGGAATTAGCTGTAGTTTCAAGAGAAGTTTCATTTTCCTGAATACTATTTTTACTTTTCTTCGTTTGGGATTTGGTAGCCGGAGGATATAAATCATCCTCGACATTTTGAAAAGAATCAACTTCTGTTTTTGTGATATTGAGTGAATTTATTACAGGAACTTCTTTAAAAGACTGTAATAAATGAGTACGTAAAGCTTTAAGAAACTGTTCTTGGTTGGGAAATAAAGTTGAATCAATTTCTATGATTAATTTACTGAGGTCAATGTTTTCCTGACCTCCTTGATTAATCAAGTTGAGATTTACTATTAATGGAAGTTGAGGATTTAAATCATTCGCTGCCATAAGATAACTTTCATCGAAGGGAATTTATCTGCTTGGACTGTACAGGCAACAGAAGGCGATCGCTTTATTAATCGCAGTGATGGCAGAGTTACTGTTTGTATTCATTTGTCCTTCTTGTCGTTGCTGGATGATTGCGGAATCCTCCCTTGTGTCTCAGCTTCTTCTATAGCTTTTTCAACTAGGTACGCTACAAGGTTGGCAACGGGACGACCTTGGTCATCAGCCCATCGCTCTAATGCGTCAAAAACCTTATCAGGTAACGTTACGTGAACTCTTTTACTCACTGCATCTAACATATACATTTGCCTTCTATCGTACTTTTTTACGACTAATTTCTAGCTAATTAGTGCAAGTTTTCTCATGGCATACAAAAAAGTGCGCTAATTTGTAGCTGATATGTGATATTGTAATAGACAAGACGCAAAAAGTCTGCAAATTTTTTAGAAAACCAAAAACAACCTAATTGCGTCGAATCTAGTTTTTTGGCATGGGCATCTGATTGCAACCATGCTCACAGTTATGTCTGCAATAATTTCAGTCATTCTTAAGGACTTCTATATATGGCTCAAGCGCGAGTTGTGATTAGGTGTAGCGAACTGCAAACATCC
>JAGKSW010000196.1 GCA_018993265.1 Nostoc sp. TH1S01 | reverse complement strand
CGCAAGCCTACAAAAGCTGAAAAAGCAGCCCTTGGTAAAACCGGATTTATCCCAGTTGCCACTCGATGGGTAATTGAACGGTCAAATGCTTGGATGGAACGGTGTAAGAGTTTGGTTAAAAACTTTGAAAAAACCCTTAATCATGCCACAGCAAAGCTCAACCTTTGTTTCATCAGATTGATGCTCAAACGTCTAGCTAACGAATAGATCCCAAATGGGTTCTATAACTATATTGTTAGTGTGGTCTTTTTTTGGTGTTGGATTATTCATGTATGAATTATGGAAGCTGGTGTTGATTCATACATTATGGCTGACCTCTCCCCCAACCCCTCTCCGACGCAGAGAGGGGAGCATGATTTCTCCCCCTTCCCTACGAGGGAAGGGGGCTGGGGGGTTAGGTTTGTCGTTAATATGAGAAGGAGCGATCGCCTTAATTACCGAAGCAGGTTAAAATCTTCTTCTGTAATACCCAACTGTTTAAGAATTTCATGAAATAACCAACTACCAATTTCAGTATTGCCATGAATTGGAATGGTAGTTGCTCGTCCATCTGGATGTTTCCAACGAGCATGACTACCTTTTTGGCGGACTTTTTCAAATCCTAGCTTTTTGGCAACTCTTTCTAATTCACTAGCTTTAGCTGGCATTTGCAATCACCAGTTCAACATCTTCAGGTAGAGAACGGCCTTGTTCTGCGTACTCTTCTTGAATCATTTCAAACACATATATAAGTTCAGTCCGTGCCTCATCTGGCGTTTGTCCCCAAGCGTGACAACCAGGAATTGCGGGTACATAAGCAACGAATGTACCGTTATCATCGGGGCGGATAACTGTGGTGTAGTCTTGTAGGGACTTCATGGAGTTAGCTTTACAGGGTTTATTAATAATTTAGCGCGATCGCCTGAATATTCATTACAAAAAAGACATCAAAATTGTCCCCCCTTCCCTCGTAGGGAAGGGGGTTAGGGGGTTAGGTCTCTTCAAAACAAGCTTGAGAAATCAGCATTAAAACCCGATCAAGTTCCTGTTTCACTTCCTCATTTTTAATCCTTAATAAACGCAGTCCTCTTGCTAACAAAACTTTGTCACGTTCTGCATCATATTCAGCTTGTTGTTCATGAATTTTTCCATCTACTTCTATCACTAATCTAGCTGCATGACAGTAAAAATCTGCAATAAAACCATCAATGATTTGCTGACGACGAAAGTGTAAACCATTGAGGTGATTACTGCGAAGATTTTGCCAAAGAATTTTTTCTTCTGGGGTCATTTGGCGACGAAGTTCTTTAGCAAGTTGTATTTTATCTGGGTTTATTGTTTGTCCGATGACTATATTGTTAGTGTGGTTTTTTCTTGGTGTTGGATTATTCATGTATGAATTATAGAAGCTGGTGTTAATTCATACATTATGGCTGACCTCTCCCCCAACCCCTCTCCGACGCGGAGAGGGGAGCATGATTTCTCTCCCTTCCCTCGTAGGGAAGGGGGCTGGGGGGTTAGGTTTATTTGGAATATGGGAAGTGCGATACACATTTAAATTTATATGAAAAAGAATTGATACTTTGAACGTCAGTATATAATACGCTTTAAATCTTACTAATTTTGAGAATAAATATGAGTATTGCACCTCGCCCGATGAATGTGACAGAAGCTTATCGCCTTTATCGCTCTGGCAATTTATTTGTTAACCGTAAGTATCAGAGAAAACTTGTTTGGACAGTTACAGAAAAAGAAAAATTGATTGGCAGTATTTTGATGAAGTATCCAATTCCTCTGATTTTATTAGCAGAGCGTCCTCAAATATATGGTAGCGGTAAATATGAAATTGTTGATGGAATGCAAAGATTAAATGCAATTTTTGGATTTATAGAGAACTCATTTGCTTATAAAAAACAGTATTTTGATATTAATGAATTTTCTTATGCTAAACAATTATCTGAAAATGGTGTATTTCAAATAAATAGAGAAAAAAATTATCAAATTCTTTCTAGGCAAGAATGCGCTGATATTACAGATTATCAATTGGCTGTTACTATTTATACAGCAATGGATGAAGAAGATATTACAGAAATTTTTGGAAGAATCAATGCAAATGGCAAGCATTTAAGCCGTCAAGAAAGAAGACAAGCAGGTGTAACTACAGCATTTTCAGAACTGGTAAAAACAGTTTCCATGAAACTGCGAGGAGATGATTCAGAGAAGGTGCTACTACTTTCTAATATGCCAGAGATAAGTATTGATTCGCAAAAATCTAAACAAGGTTATAAAATTCAAGCTGAAGAAACTATATGGTGTAAACAAGGTGCGCTTACAGTTTTACAATTACGGGAAAGTGAAGATGAGCAAATAATTGCTGATATTGCTGCATCTATCTTACTTCATGAGCCTTTACCAGTAAGTACGGAACGTTTAGATAGTTTGTATGAGCCTGCCAGTAAACATAGCAAAGAAGTAGAAGCAGCACTAGTAACTTATGGGTTTAATAAGTTGAGTGACGACATCATTAAAACTTTTGCTATCTTACGAGAAACTATTGAATCTTATAGTTCTGAGCCAAAATGTTTACTCAAAGTTGTTAATCCAAATAGCAGCAATCCAATTAGGACAGCATTCTATACTATTTTTATGGCATTCTTCGATTTAATAATTCGTCAAGAACTTACTCCTATTGATCCAACAAATATTATTAATTCTTTAAGGGAACTACAGACAAAACTAAATTTAAGCAGTCACTACACAACAACAGATAACAGAAAAAGTAATATTAACCAAACTAAAGGATTGATTCAGGATTTTTTTGCCAGGAGAGAACCACCATTACTTGGACATGGCGTTGAACTAGCTCTAGATTTTGAGAATTCTTTACGCCGTTCAGTTAGAGAAACAACAAGATATGAGTGTAAGCAAGGCTTGCTAGATTTATCAAACAATAGAAAACTCAACAATGACCTAGTGAAAAGAATAATTGAAACAATATGTGGTATTGCTAATTTAGGTTTAGATGGTGATGGATACATTCATATTGGAGTTGCTGATAAAAAAGAAGATGCTGAAAAAATTGCACAATTAGACAATGTTAAACCTATAGAAATTAACGGACGCTATGTAGTTGGAGTCGATAGAGAGTCCAAAATTCAAACTAATAATAATGTAGAACAGTATGTAAAAATATTAACTAGTGCTATCCAACACTCTGCTTTAACAGAACCATTAAAAACTCAACTTTTAACAAAATTTGACACCATATCTTATAAAGGCTATACAGTAATCAGAATTACTGTACCAGTACAAACAGAAATTTCTTTTATTGGTGACAAAGCTTTCACAAGAAAAGATTCATCAACTGTAGAAATACAAGGACGTGAATTACTTGCTGTTAGTAAACTATTCCAAAAATGACAATTTGATAAGGTGGGCATCGCCCACCTACTATTACCTACCTCGTCGCAGTAGGCATACCTAAAATATCCTCAATCTTAGGCATCTGTTCCAACGGAATCACACGCCCTTCATCCTCAAAACCAGCAATTTGATCAAAGTTCAAATACCGATATAAATTCTCAGCAAAAGGATGAATCTTATTCGCCACAATATCAAGATATTCTTGAACTGTGGGAATACGCCCTAATAACGCACAAACTGCTGCTAATTCTGCTGAACCTAGATAGACTCTGGCATCTTTACCCATGCGGTTATTGAAGTTGCGGGTAGAGGTAGAAAATACAGTTGTGCCATCAGCAACTCGCGCCTGATTTCCCATACATAAACTGCATCCAGGCATTTCTGTTCTTGCACCAGCCGCACCAAAAATACCGTACACACCTTCTTCTTTTAATTGGTGTTCATCCATGCGAGTTGGTGGTGCTATCCACAGGCGAGTTTTGACTGAACCTGCACCTTCTAAAACTTTCGCAGTTGCTCGATAATGACCAATATTTGTCATACAAGAACCAACGAATACTTCTTGTACTGGATCGTTAGCAACTTCCGATAATAACTTAACATTATCAGGGTCGTTGGGAGCAGCAACAATTGGTTCTTTGATTTCGTTCAAATCAATTTCAATTATTTCTGCATACTCCGCATCTGCGTCAGCTTCTAGTAACACGGGGTTAGCTAACCATTCTTCCATTTTGGCAACGCGGCGCATAATAGTACGCTCATCGTGATAGCCTCTGGCTACCATGTTCTTTAACAGCGCAACGTTAGAACGCAGATATTCGGAAACTGTTTCGGTACTCAGTTTAATGGTGCAACCTGCACAAGAACGTTCGGCGGAAGCATCGGTGAGTTCAAAGGCTTGTTCTACTTTTAAGTCTGGTAAGCCTTCGATTTCTAAAATTCTGCCGGAGAAGACGTTTTTCTTGTTCTGCTTCTCTACAGTTAGCAAGCCTTTTTGTATGGCGATGTAAGGAATGGCGTTGACGATATCCCGCAAGGTAATACCAGGTTGCAATTCACCTTTAAATCTTACCAATACTGACTCTGGCATATCTAAAGGCATGACACCCAACGCACCTGCAAAGGCGACTAACCCAGAACCAGCGGGGAAGGAAATACCCAAGGGGAAGCGGGTGTGCGAGTCACCGCCTGTACCTACGGTGTCGGGTAACAGCATCCGGTTTAGCCAAGAGTGAATGATACCATCACCCGGACGCAAGGCAACGCCGCCGCGTTGGGCGAAGAAGTCAGGGAGGTCGTGGTGAGTTTTGATGTCAACTGGTTTAGGATATGCGGCTGTGTGACAGAAACTCTGCATTACTAAGTCTGCACTGAAGCCGAGACAAGCAAGTTCTTTTAACTCGTCGCGGGTCATGGGGCCTGTTGTGTCTTGAGAACCAACGGTAGTCATGATGGGTTCGCAAGATGTACCAGGACGGACACCGGGTAAACCGCAAGCTTTCCCGACCATTTTTTGCGCCAAGGTGTAGCCTTTACCTGTGTCGGCTGGTTGTTGGGGACGGATGAAGACGGTGCTGGGTTCTAAGCCTAGTGCTTGGCGGGTTTTGTCGGTGAGGGTACGCCCAATTAATAAGGGGATGCGTCCACCGGCGCGGACTTCATCGAAGATGGTGTCGGGTTTGAGGGTGAAGGTAGAAACTACTTCGCCTGCTTCGTTTGTGATAGTACCTTTGTAGGGATAGATGGTAATTACCATTCCCGTTTCTAGCTTGGTGACATCGCATTGTATGGGCAAAGCACCGGCATCTTCGGCTGTATTAAAGAAGATAGGCGCGATCGCACCACCTAAAATGTATCCGCCAGCACGTTTGTTTGGCACAAAGGGTATATCTTGTCCTGTATGCCACAACACGGAGTTAATTGCAGACTTCCGGGAGGAACCTGTACCGACGACATCGCCAACATAAGCCACCGGATGACCTTTCTTTTTCAACTCAGCAATAGTTTCTAAGCTTCCCGGTTGGCGTGTTTCTAACATCGCCAAGGCGTGTAAAGGAATATCTGGGCGGGTGGTGGCGTGGGTAGCGGGGGATAAGTCGTCGGTGTTGGTTTCGCCAGGAACTTTAAATACTGTGACGTTGATAAATTCTGGTAGTTTTGGACGTGCAGTAAACCACTCAGCTTCAGCCCAAGAGTTAATTACTTGTTTGGCGTAGGGGTTAGTTTTTGATAATTCTAAAACATCATGAAAGGCATCATACACCAGCAAAGTTTTGCTGAGGGCGGCGGCGGCGTAAGCTGCAATGGGTTCTTTACCTTCCCCTCCCATTACCAAAGGTGTTTCGGAAGAGTCAGATACAGATGTGGTGGCAAATTGCAGTAACTCAATTAAAGATTGTACGTTGTAGCCGCCGACCATTGTTCCTAGCAATTGCACCGCTTCGATGGGGGAAATGATGGGGCTTTTGACTTCCTTTTTGGCAACGGCGGTAAGGAACCCAGCTTTAACATAAGCTGCTGGGTCAACTCCAGGGGGTACGCGATCGCGCAATAAATGTAATAATGTTTCTTCTTCACCCTTGGGCGGATTTTTCAGTAATTCACATAATTCTGAGGTTTGCTTCGCATCCAACGGTAAAGGGGGAATTCCTAATGCTGCCCTTTCGGCAACGTGTTGACGATATTGTTCTAGCATTCTTGTATTCTCCGTTGGGATGTTCTTCCCTTAATTATGAAATATTTTTAGGCGAGACTTGGCTATAAAAGTCTACCCTATTTTATAGCTGAAAGCCTTACTGGTAGTCGGTTATCAATAATTTTGACTGATACTTAAAAGATAGTTTTGCGTATTAATTACCACCTAAGATATTTTAATTGCTGCGCTCGCTATTCTTCAGTGATGAATTTTGTTTCGCGCCTTTGCGCGAAAAATCAATCTTTCATTTTGGTTAAATATCTCAATTCATCCCGCATTTATGCAAGGACATTTTTTATATATGTAAAGAGTTTTCTACTCCCCTAAATTACCTTTAAAAAAGGTAATTTAGGGGGTCTACAAGTCTCGACGAATACAACACTAAAAAGTTTTCAGACATTCTCTAACAGTGACGTTTTTAATAAACGCCTTGATGTTTTCTATGAATGTCGTGACGTTTGTGATCAAAAAGATGGTACTGCAACTTTCAAGCGTTTAAACATGGCTTCTCTTGCTTGCATTGCAAGGTCATCATCTAGTGGTTTGAGTGTGATGGGTTGTTGATACTTCAGCCGCAACGCAGTTTGAATTAACCAGTCAGCGACAAAGGGATTTTTGGGTAACAAGGGGCCGTGAGAATAAGTTGCGATCGCATTCTGATAAAATGCACCTTCTGTACCATCTTCGCCATTATTTCCTAAGCCATACACCACACGTCCCAAGGCTTCCACTTTACCTAACTTGGTGCGTCCGCCGTGATTTTCAAAACCGACGAGATAAGGTTTGCTACCTGTCATCTCTTCTAAATCTTGGGCGAGGCGTGAGGCTGTTACTTCAATAACTAAATTACCAATGCAACGTTTGGTATTTTCCCCAGGATGGATAGAGACTAAATCGAGTATTCCTAAACCTTCAATTCGTTGTCCAAATCCTGGTTCATAATAATGTCCAAGGAGTTGGGGTGAACCGCAGGTAAAAACTCCTGGTGTGCCATTTTCGATTTTTTCGCGCATTGCGTCAGCTTTCGCACCTTGCAAGTCACGCATGACAATTTCTTGCTGACGGTCTTGTGCGCCACCACCAACAATTACATCTACAGATTTAATATCTTCGGCGGTGGAATTTTGGTCTAAAGGTAAAACTTTAACGCTGTATCCTCGCCATTGAGCGCGACGTTCTATAGTGATAACATTACCGCGATCGCCATAAGTACTCATTAAGGTGGGATATAGCCAACCAATAGTTAATTTTAATTGTTCAGAACTCATAACTCTTTACTCATAACTGATAACTGATAATTTATAACTTTTTTCTTTCTATGGTTGCAGAATCCGGTGCATATCCAAAACCGGAGATGCTGGGGTCAGCATATCGTAAATCCGTCCTCGCTAATGGGTTTGGTAGTTAAAATTTTTGGATGGACATATAGCCATTGTTTTCAGGTTTCAGTATTTTAGGTCACAGTTTTGTAATTGTCAGACAGCCATAATCTCCACAGGTAACTGTAAATTTACTAAATAAGGGGTAAACAGTTACACTCTTTTTGTGCAAATTTCCCAAAAAGTTAACTTTGTTTAACTAAGCGACAAATTGTGAATATCTCAATGGAGATTATATGCAAGCGATTGAAGCTCCCAATTTGACGGTAATTGCGTATGAAAATGCAGTTCCTGTGTCTCAACTACCTTCTGTGTGGCAAGATATTGCTAACGGATTGGCAGATGTAGGAATCCCTGATCCACAAAGTTATGTTGAGATGGCACAGTTATTTCAATATAAGTTAGAACAGGGTGATGTTGACTTATTTAACGAACATCCAGAACTAGAATATCTCAAATCGTCATTCTCCCAACTATTTGGAAAATTAGCTTGGGAAACCCTAGAATTTTACGGTTATGACTTTATAAAAACTAGCTATCCAGATTTTGCTACACTGCTTCAAGATTTAGAATCAAAGGGAGAAGAGTTTGCCAATGAATTAAAAATAGCTCGGATAGGAGTAGAACTTTTCCAAGAGTTTGGCTATGAACTACCAGCTAGTTTTTATCATGTGCATCTAGCACCAATTTACCGCGATCATATATTTGAAGAACGCGCTTTAAGATTTGATAAGCGTGATATCAAACATAAGCGTTCTTGGGATGCGATATTACATGCAGGTAAAGTTTTTGCAATGCAAATGAAGGTGCAAAGTATAGCCTCTAAATATGGCTTTACTTATCAACATGGTTGTGGTTGCAATTCTCACTTATCTTCTATTGATACATCTCGCGGGGTATTTGAGTATGAATTCAATCCCGACAAGCGTCAACGCTGGTTGAGAAGTTTTATCTGGACTGCTTGGTATGAATACGCTTTCTTTCCTATTGTCCCGAATACCATTTATTTAGTTTAGACAGTGATAAAAATGAGGGAGATGAGAAAGATTATAAAAAATTTTCTCAATTCCCAATTTCCCATTCCCTATTCCTAAAGAATTTTTCTTCCAGTCAATACTTCACGCACTTCTAGCATGGCGGAATATGTAGGTAGAATGTGCAAAGTTTCGTTATCTGGTGTATGCTCTAGGGCAGTTGCGATCGCTTGCCGTAAATCTTCTTCAACAATTAAGTTTAAATTACTCTCCGGAGATTTTTCGCTATAGCGTAAACGTAAAGCCATATCATAGACGCGATCGCCACTCACTACAATAGTTCCGCCACGTTCGACTAATTTTTCTGTATCAACATCCCAAATCCAGGATACATCAGTACCATCAGGGGTGCGATCGTTCAATACCATTAGTGTAGTTTTATCACTACTTTGATTCACTACTCGAATAGTTTCATTTGTCCCCACAGGATTTTTTGATAATAAAATTTTGACCTTTTTACCATCAATAACTAAATCTTCTGCACGACCAAACGCAGCTTGGAAATTGTTAATAGTATCTCTAATAGTTGCTTCATCAACGCCTAATTCAATAGCCGCAGTCGCAGCCGCTAAAGTGTTATATTTGTTGTATAAACCAACCAGAATTTGTCCCCATTCGTTACTTTCTAGGGTTGGTTTACTCTTACTAAAACCGCAACTCGGACAAGTAAAATCTCCCAAGTGGGATAAGTAAACGCCTTTGTAATCTAAAGAATGTCCACAATTGGGACAGTAAATAGAATCTACGGCGTGTTGAATTGATTCGAGATATTGTTCTGGTTCATTCAAGCCAAAGAATAACACTCGTTGCGGTAACTGCTGACCGAGGTGAGATAAAGTCGGGTCATCAGCATTGGGAATTACTACTGTTTCTTCTGGGAGAGTCGAAATTACCTTTGTCCAGCGTTTACTGATGGTATCTACTTCCCCGTATCTGTCGAGTTGGTCACGGAACAAGTTTAAACACAGAATAATACGCGGCTGGAGTGGTGTTAATACCTTCGGGACAATATTTTCGTCTACTTCGAGAATTGCATAGTCAGCAGCCAGCGTACCCACCAAGTTAGTGTTTTCTAGTAAGGCTGTCATCAAGCCATTCTCTAGGTTTGCACCTGTGGAGTTATGGGCGATGCGGTAGCCTTTGCGTTCAAGAATTGTTTTTAATAGCAGCGACGTGGTAGTTTTGCCATTTGTCCCAGCAATGAGAATTACACCATTGTTTACTTGCTGACTTAATAATTGCAAAAGTCGAGGTTCAATGCGACGCGCAATTGAGCCTGGTAATACACTAGCAGCACCTAAACGCAGCGATCGCACCATAAAAGTGACACTTTTTGCCGCTGATACCGCAAAACCGAGTCGCACTCTATCTATCAGTGTTATTTTTTTGCCCACAACTGTACCCTAATCTTCTGGTAGTCAATAGTCATTGGTCAATAGTCATTTGTCAATTGTCATTCGTCATTTGTTATGCTTCTCCCCCTGCTCCCTTGCTTCTTTTCCCCCACTTCAGATTTCATACTTCATACTTCATCCTTAAAACGTTATCTTAAAAAATAGTGCGCGGGTATAATTACATATCCAGCCTAGGTTGCCGAATTCAGCACAAACTTACGACAAATCGTAGCTTGCAAGGTTCCTTTTGATGAATATTACAAAGTTGATTTTTTTACAAAAACCAATGGCTGACTGGCGACGGTTGGTATCCAAATGCCTGTTGTTGCTTGTGTGTTTACTGATGTTCAGTATTCAACCGGCTTTTGCTGGTATTAATGATGATAATTATGATGGCAATATGTTTGTCGTTTATGCTGGCAATGGTTCTTTAGTTCCACCCAGACAGACACTCGCACAGACTTTAGAAGAACATAAACCTGCATTTTTAGCATTTTATGTTGATGATAGTAGTGATTGCAAAAAATATGCCATTGTAATTTCTCAAGTACAGGCATACTATGGTCGTGCCGCAGAAATCATCCCTGTTGATGTTGATACAATTCCCATCAAAGAGAAATACAATCCCACCGAACCAGGATACTATTACACTGGTGCTGTTCCGCAAGTTGTAGTGTTTAACCAGTCAGGCCAGGTAGTATTAAACAAAAAAGGTCAAGTACCCTTTGAAGAAATCGACGATAAATTCAGAGAAGTGTTTGATTTATTACCGCGCTCTGAATCAGTAGAATTAAAGCGGCGTTCCTTTAATGAATTTAGTAGTGAGTTAGCGAAATAACTGCCAGGGTAGACTGAGATGGTCTACCCTAATTTTTAGTACTGTCCGCTACTGCATCACCAATCAAGCAAAGGATAATGTTTAAATAACCTGTTTTCACAACTGCGGAAATTAATTAATAGTCTAAAGTTAAAAACTATTGACTATTGACACTAGACCCTTGACTAATAACTGATGTCAAAAGTTTACACTACCGAAGAGCTAATCCAAATTTTGGCTGCCGAACGCCAAGCTTGTCTCAAAGGAGAGCGTCTGAAGTTAGAAGTAAAAGTCTCTGGCAATCCTGTAATAGACCAGTTTATCAGAACCGATGGGTTACAAAAGTTCACTGCCTATCAAGATTTTAAAGCGGCTATTCACAATTATCAAAGAGAACATCAAGTTTCCGGTATTGTCTGGCGCGAAATGACAGTCAAAGGTCAAACCTTGCGCTACCCAGAAGTAGATAATCAATTAATTGCTCTGACTAGTGACATGGCAATATTACAATCTTCCAAAGATTCGATATTGAATTTTTGGTATGAAGTCACTGTAGAGATGGATTTATATTTAAGTTTTAATAACAGTAAGCAACATCAACAAATTACCACAGATGATGTTGCAAGAATTGCTCACAGAACTGAATGGGCAAGTTTATGGAAGTGGGAAAATCCTAACTTTTTAGAGTTGATTTTACAACTAGGATGGGGTAATCCCGAAGAAGCCAGTTACAAACGAGGTAGACCGCACTCTGGTAGTGAATATATTCATGCAGTCAATCCAGGTAATTTACCTATTGGTTAATCAATATTTACAGGATATCGCTTTGTTTTTGTGAAAGAATTACTCGGATTTTTTCATCTAGAAGATATTGTACCTATTCCGCAGCCTACAAGCATTGCTCATGATGCTTATAGCGATCGCCCGTGATGAAATTTTGCATCTCTGCTGTCTTTGTAGAGTGGTATCCTCAGCAATGAGTACTACATCTCTAATTTTCTAAATCAGGAGATTCAAAAGATGTCCGTGAGCAATTCACCAACCCAACTCAAACGCGAGTTAGGAGTTTTTGGTGCAACCCTGATGGGATTGGGTTCAATTGTGGGAACGGGTGTATTTGTCAGTATTGGAATTGCAGCAGGGATAGCAGGGCCAGCAGTAATCCTAGCGGTGGTAATTGGCGCAATTGTTGCTACTTGTAATGGTCTAAATAGCGCCCAGTTAGCTGCTAATCATGCAGTTAGTGGTGGTACTTATGAATATGGTTATAAATATCTGACTCCGGCTTTTGGTTTTACCGCAGGTTGGATGTTTTTAGTAGCGAAAACAGCTTCGGCGGCGACGGCTGCTTTGGGTTTTGCAGGTTACTTTCTCAATATTTTAGGGTGGAGTAACATTTGGCTTGTACCTGTGGCTGTTTTAGCAGTAGTGGTGATGACAGGAATTGTGTTAACCGGGATTAGGCGGTCTAATACTGCTAATACAGTAATTGTTTCGGTAACATTGCTGTCTTTAGGTTTATTTGTGTTGGTTTGTCTACCTCGTGCAGCAACGGTAGGAATAACAAATTTAACACCTTTTTTTACTACTTCTCCTGGGGCAATACTCCACGCCAGCGCCTTGATGTTTGTGGCTTACACTGGTTACGGACGCATTGCCACAATGGGAGAAGAAGCGCGATCGCCCAGAGTTACAATTCCTAAAGCGATGATTATTTGTTTGCTGCTGACAATGCTGTTATATATAGTTGTCGCTACTGTTGCAATCGGGGCTGTAGGTGCAGATTTTTTAAGTGATACTGTAGGTCAAAGCAAAGCCGCACCTTTAGAAGTTGTCGCTCGCAGTGTGGCGGGTTCTGGTGTGGCTTTGGTGTTAGCTATCGGTGCAATGACGGCAATGTTAGGTGTGCTGTTGAACTTGATTTTAGGCTTATCGCGTGTGTTATTAGCAATGGGTCGCCGTTTTGATGCACCAAGAGTTTTAGCTAGGCTAAACCGCGAACAAAATTCACCATATTTGGCAGTAATTGTAGTCGGAATTGCGATCGCTGTTTTAGTCTTGTTGGGTAACGTCAAAACTACTTGGTCATTTAGCGCCTTTAGCGTTTTAATTTACTATGCAATTACTAATTTAGCTTCTCTCAAACTTTCTGCCTCTGAGAGACTTTATCCCGTGTGGGTAGGCGGGTTAGGTTTATTATCTTGTTTATTTCTTGCCTTTTGGGTAGACTCGGCTATCTGGCAAGTCGGCTTAGGGTTGATTGTGGCTGGGTTAATTTGGCACAAAATTCGACGAGCAACATCATCTTTGGTGTAAGTTGCTATCCCAAACCAGTTTGAAAAATCTGGTTTGGGGTAAGATTTAATTCCGGTAAAGTTTGGGAGATAATGCGCTCTCCATCTCGAAACTTACTGATTTGATATTCTCCATCAACTAAATTACAAACAAGGATTACTGCTGTGGAAATATTAGGCGATCGCCAAAATTTGATCCTGATACCAAATCTCTGTAAGATCGCACTAAATAATTATCAAACAGAATCCAGGAGCCAGAAGGGTTAAAGAATAAGGAACAATATTTGATAAATCTATTTCCTGACTTACCTACTGGACTTTATTATTCTGACCCTTCGACAAGCTCAGGGCATCGCTTCTGACTCCTGAGTGCTGAATTCTTACCAAATTAACACCTACCCCTTCAATGCCTTTCTAAAGTTGCGACGATAAGATTTATTAGCGATAAATAAAACCGGCCATAACAAAGATAAAGCAATCCGATTCGGTAAGGATGGTGTAAAGTTAGTTCTGGTAAATCCCGACCAAAATTTCCAACCTAAACCTGCATAACCTACTAGCAAAAGAAATAAAATCAAGCTGCCATCCATTGTAATGAACTCCGTTTGCTGCTAACCAAAGTTAAGTTAAGAATTATCAAAATATCTCAGCAATTCTTAATTTATACTGACAAGCTAAAACTTAGCCTTTATTTTCCGACTAGTTGAGGATGCGATCGCATATTCTCTGTTTCCAGTGTAAAGTAGCATCTGGCATTGTCTCTAGTTAACCTAGTATCCTAGCGCACAATTTCAATAAGCTAAATTATAAAAATCAAAAGAATATATTATTCTAGATTTTTATGTTCTTTTTCCTACTTTCTTGCTACCTCAACAGCATAGGAAACTGGCATAATAAGTAAACTCGATTTTTAACAACATTTCTTAATTCTTTGGTGTTGAGTAAATATGCTTAACACTTATTAGATGTCTCTTGTGGAAGTTCCTGAATTCAGAACATCTATAAGACACTAAAGAAAGATAAAACCAAGATATTTTCAGATGTTTGCAAGCAGCTAAGGCTGCAAACGACTTAGGAGGATTTATGCGTGCAGTACTGATGGCAGGCGGTTCGGGGACACGGCTTCGTCCTTTAACTTGCGATTTACCTAAACCTATGGTGCCGATTCTCAATCGCCCCATTGCCGAACATATTATCAATCTTCTCAAAAGACATCAAATCACCGAAGTAATTGCCACATTACATTATTTACCCGATGTTTTGCGAGACTACTTTCAAGACGGTAGCGATTTTGGCGTACAAATGACCTACGCGGTGGAAGAAGATCAGCCTCTTGGTACGGCGGGCTGTGTGAAAAATATTGCCGAACTTTTGGATGAAACTTTTTTAGTAATTAGCGGTGATAGCATCACAGATTTTGATTTAACAGCAGCAATTGAATTTCACAAACAAAAACAATCAAAAGCCACTTTGATTTTAACTAGGGTTCCTAACCCCATTGAATTTGGGGTAGTAATTACTGATGAAGAAGGAAAAATTAAGCGTTTTTTAGAAAAACCATCTACAAGCGAAATTTTTTCAGATACAGTCAACACTGGGACATACATTCTTGAACCAGAAGTTTTAGATTATTTACCAGCTAACACCGAAACTGACTTTTCTAAAGATTTGTTTCCTTTACTTTTAGCAAAAAATGAGCCAATGTATGGTTACATTGCTCAAGGTTACTGGTGTGATGTCGGTCATTTAGATGCTTATCGGGAAGCACAATATGATGCATTAGACCGTAAGGTAAAACTCGAATTTGCTTATGAAGAAGTTTCGCCCGGTGTTTGGATAGGACAAAATACTTTTATCGATGCGACAGCTAATATTGAAACTCCTGCCATCATTGGCGATAATTGCCGCATTGGGGCGAGAGTCCAGATTGAATCTGGCACAGTGATTGGTGATAACATTACTGTTGGGGCTGATGCTAATCTCAAGCGTCCAATTGTCTGGAATGGGGCGTTTATTGGCGAAGAAGCACAATTAAGTGCTTGCGTCATTTCCCGTGGTACTCGTGTAGACCGCCGCGCCCATGTATTAGAAGCTGCTGTAGTTGGCTCGTTATCTACGGTTGGTGAAGAAGCGCAAATTAGCACGGGTATTCGTGTATGGCCGAGTAAAAAAATTGAGTCTGGTGCTATTTTAAACATCAACTTGATTTGGGGTAACACTGCCCAAAGAAATTTATTTGGGCAACGTGGTGTACAAGGATTGGCAAATATCGACATCACGCCAGAATTTGCGGTGCGTTTGGGTTCGGCTTACGGTTCGATATTAAAACCTGGTTCTAAAGTTACAGTGTCGAGAGACCAACGCAACATTTCTCGCATGGTGACGCGATCGCTGATTGCAGGTTTAATGTCTGTAGGGGTTGATATTCAAAACCTTGATGCTACCGCTATCCCCATCGCCCGGACTGTGATTCCTACCATGTCGGTAGCTGGTGGTATTCATGTCAGAGTCCATCCCGACCGCCCCGACTATATCTTAATTGAATTCATGGATGCTAAAGGGATTAACATTTCCAAAGCCCAAGAAAAGAAAATTGAAGGGGCTTTCTTTAAAGAAGATATGCGTCGAGCGTTGATTCATGAAGTTGGCGATGTCGCTTATCCCAGCCAAGTCATTGACCGTTACTGCACCGCCTTTGAGAAATTACTGCACGTTTCGACCCTCACTAACAGCCGCGCCAAAATCGTCATTGATTATGTTTATGCTGTCTCTGGGGCAGTTTTACCGCAAATGCTGGATAAATTCGGCGCGGATGCGGTAGTACTGAACGCCAGCTTAAATAAACACGCTGTCACCACTGCTGACCGCGAAGCCCTATTAACCCAGCTAGGTCATGTGGTAGAAGCCCTGAAAGCTAATTTTGGTGTGCAAGTTTCAGCTAATGGCGAACAGCTAATTTTAGTTGATGAATCAGGCTTTCCGATTCGGGGAGAAATGTTAACTGCCTTAATGGTGGATATGATATTGACATCTAACCCCAGAGGTACAGTAGTTGTCCCAGTTCACGCTTCTAGTGCGGTGGAACAAGTCGCCCGTCGCCACGATGGGAGAGTGATTCGGACGAAAGCTAACCCAACCGCTTTAATGGAAGCTTGCCAAAAAAATTCCAATGTAGTTCTGGGCGGTAGTGGCGAAACTGGTTTCATTTTCCCGCAACTGCATCCGGGGTTTGATTCCATGTTCTGCATTGCCAAGATCATTGAAATGTTAACAATTCAAGAGCGATCGCTCGCTACTGCGCGTTCAGAATTGCCTCGTGTAATTCACAGAACTCATACAATTCGCTGTCCTTGGACTGCTAAGGGTGCATTAATGCGTTACTTGGTAGAAACGCACCCAGCCCAAAACCTGGAACTCATCGATGGCGTGAAAATTGGTCAACCATTCGATGACAATTGGCTGTTAGTTTTACCCGATGCCAGTGAACCATTAGTACATTTGTATGCAAATAGTAGCGATCGCGATTGGGTAGACGACACCATCCGCAACTACCGCCACCGCGTCCAAACTTTTGTCGAAAGACAACAAGAATATCACCCAGCCGAAGTTTGAACCTGACTTGACTATTAACTAGATTTAGTCCTGTACATAAGTTCAGGGCTAAACCTTACACTAATTCAATTAATAAATAAGAGAAATCTTTTGGTAGTGACGTTGCAATGCAACGTCATCCATTACTCTACCTAGCTTATAGAGTTTTATCTTATTTACTAAGCATTCACAACAATATCTGCATTTGTCAGTGCTAGTCCAGCATTGAGGGTGCCAAATTGAATTTGAGCGATCGCACCTGTGCCATCTTGGTCAAAGAACAGAAAACCATTGCTTTGATTGTAGATAAATCGCTGACTAGTTGTAGTGGCTGCTGTACCAATCACAAACTGACTAGCTGCGATCGCTGCACCAGCAACTAACCCTCCACCAAAACCAGCCGCAGAAACAGCGATAGTATCGTCAACTACGCTAAAATCGGTGATTCTGTCAACTCCCTCACTAATAAAGTTAAAAGTAAAAAAGTCAACTCCACCGCCGCCAGTCAGAGTATCTGCTCCTGCTCCACCAACCAAAGTATCGTTACCAGCACCACCATTGAGAGTATCATTACCAGCACCACCATTCAGGGTGTTATTGCCAGAGTTACCAGTGATGGAGTTGTTAAGAGTGTTTCCAGTACCGTTGATGGCTGCTGTACCTGTCAAAGTCAGGTTTTCGAGGTTAGCGCCCAAGGTGTAACTGATAGAAGATTGAACAGTATCAGTACCTTCATTCAAGTTCTCTGTAATCACATCTCCAGTGCTGTCCACAACATAAGTATCATTGCCACCACCACCATTGAGGGTATCATTTCCAGCACCACCATTGAGGATGTTATTGCCAGAGTTGCCAGTGATGGAGTTGTTCAGAGTGTTGCCAGTACCATTAATGGCATCTGTACCCGTTAAAGTCAGGTTTTCCAGGTTAGCTCCCAAGGTGTAACTGATAGAAGATTGAACCCTGTCAGTGCCTTCGTTAGCATTTTCGATAATGATATCCCCTGAACTATCGACAACATAAGTATCATTGCCAGCACCACCATTGAGAGTATCATTGCCAGCACCGCCATTGAGGGTATCATTACCAGCATCGCCATTGAGGATGTTATTTCCAGAGTTGCCAGTGATGGAGTTGTTCAGAGTGTTGCCAGTACCATTAATGGCAGCTGTACCTGTCAAAGTCAGATTTTCGAGGTTGGCTCCCAAGGTGTAACTGATGGAGGCTCGAACAGTGTCAGTGCCTTCGTTAGCATTTTCGATAACGATATCCCCTGAACTGTCAACTACATAGGTGTCGTTACCAGCACCGCCAATCAAAGTATCATTACCAGTACCACCATTAAGAGTATCATTGCTCACTTGTGATACGGCAACGGTAAAGTTCAACGACCAGCTATTGAGTGTCCCAATATCTCCGCCTGCAACATCACTAACTTCTAGAGTCCATGTGCCATTTGGGTTTTGATTGTCAAAGGCGGATAAAAATCCCTCTGGTTGAAAAGCGCCACTAAACGGAGCTAGACCAAAAGTAATTGATGTTGTGGCTTCATCATCTAACACTGTATTGGTGAAATTATCTTCACTGCTGCCAACGTTTGTGAACAACTCCACACGAGTTCCTGTGGGACTAATCAGGAAAACATTGAGGTCAGAATCCCAGGTGTGAGTAATATTTAAAGTGATATTAACATCGGCGATCGCACCAGTTATACCACTAACTGTCAGATTCGAGTTGACAGTGGACAAATCAGCGATACTGAGAGGTGATGTGTTGCTAAAAGTATAACTTTGGTTAACAACTCCATCGCCAATTAAAATATCGTTACCTGCACCGCCATTGAGAGTGTTATTCCCACCATTGCCTGTGATGATGTTGTTGAAACTGTTGCCAGTACCGTTGATGGCATCTGTACCAGTGAGAATTAAATCCTCAACATCCGCGCCTAGTGTATAACTAATAGATGACAGAACTGTGTCTATCCCTTCGTTCGCATTTTCTGTGACAATATCTCCAGAGCTATCAATTACATAGATGTCGTCACCTCTACCACCTCGCAGAGTATCATTACCTGTGCCACCGTCAAGATAATCATTGCCCCTACCACCAGACAAATCGTTAGCAGCACTATTACCAATAATTGTGTCATCACCATCGCCTGTGAAAGCATTTTCGATTATAGTTCCCGTATTGATAGTTAAGCTAGTGCCGTTCAATGTACTCACAGAACCGGGAGTCAGGTTCAAGTAGGAACTGGAAGTAATCGCCGCCGCGTTAATCGTATCAGTACCAGAACTGTCTGTTAGCGTAGTTGCGCCATAGATGCCATACTCGTTGGTATAGAAATAAGTGTCGTTAGCTGTATCTGCATCTCCATATAAACGCAAATTCCAACTATTGAGGATACCGATATCTGAGGGGCCTAAATCCTGGATTCTCAGTGTCCAGTTACCAGCACTGGTTTCTCCCCAATGTTGGGTGCTAGAGAGTCGGAATACAATATTGTCTCCATCATCGAAAGTATTACCAGGTCGATTGATCAAAAGACTCTCCATTCCACTGGGAGAAAAGAGAGAAACAACCAAATCACCGCGATAAGGATGAGTTAGATTGAGTTCGACTTCCACCCAATCAATTTCTAAGCCTGCGGCGACATTAATGGTACTGCTAATTCCGCTTGTATTGTTATCTGGGATAACCCAGCCTAAGTTACCGGAACTGTAGGAAAGAGACTGTTCGTTGCTAAATACGCTCTGTTTTTGCCAAGTTTCTGCTAAACGCACAGCAGCAAGTGCGTCTACTAAGCCAAATCCATAGCTATCGTTGGAGTGTAAACCACCACCATTCCAATTGTTAGCGCCGTTAGTTTGCCAAATGTATCCTCCAGCGCCATAGTCAAAGGGATCGTTTTGCCGAGCAGAATAGGCGAGAATTTCTTGGATATCTCGATAACCTAAATTGCGATTGGCTTCTAGAATCAGAGCAACTACGCCAGAAACTTGCGGTGCAGCAGCAGAAGTACCGTCAAAACTATAGTTGTAGTCTCCAAAATTATAACCTTCATATCCTTGGCGATCTGTGGTGACAATGCTGCTGGGTTCACTACCAAAAGCTGAAACGAGAATAGAAGCACCAGGAGTACTGTACGAAGATGCCCAGCCATAATGATCGAGTGCGGCTACACTAATAATCTGGCGAGAGTTTTGGAAGTTGTGATAGTTAGTATTTTCTCCATTTTCACGGTAATTGCCAGCAGCAAATACGATCGCTGTTCCTAATCCATTACGTCCAAACTGAGCAGCATCTTGAATAGCTTGGACTGCTGGAGCAAAAGTCGGGTCAAGGAAATTATCCGCAAAGCCCGACACGTAACCCCAGCTATTGTTAGCCACATCAACATTGCGTAAACGCTGCAACGCCCGAATCTGGCTGTCATTATTTCCATAAGCAAACCGGAAGGAAGCCAAAGTGGAGCCATAGGCTACACCCACACCACCAATCCCATTTCCAGCAGCAGCACCAATAATGCCTGCAACAGAAGTAGCATGAGCATCTTCTCCAGGTAGAGGGTATGGTTCACCACTGTTGGTAACGCCATCGTAATCTATGGAGGTATTGTAATTCGGTGCTAAATCAGGATGATTGTATTCAACTCCATCTCCTTCAAAAACACCGACAACAACACCTCGCCCTGTGTAGTCATCCCAAACGTTAACCACGTTGAGATCGACACCAGGAGTACCACCGGATTGTCCAGTGTTATATAAATACCATTGCTGCGGAAATAAGGGATCGGAAGGAATAGTAGTCATAGATTTACCTTCTGGTATTTTTGATTGATGGGATGAATTCTGTTTTGTGCAGAGGCATTAAAAACAAGCATCGTTGCTTAATGACATGGAAATTCCAATTAAAAACTATAGCTCTACAAACATTTAGTCCTATTTAAGAAAGCTATAGCTTTCTTAAATAGGATACAAGTCAGAATATATACTAATTGAACCGCAAACGAGTACAATCACTTATTCGTATTAATTAATACATATTAAAAATTCTAATATTTTGAATTATACTTTATAAGTATAATTTTATATATTTATGATGTAATTGTATACGTAAATATTAGTAAAAAATTGCTTGCAATAACAGAAGTTAATGTATAATCAATAATTAATGTGTATATATAGCTACTAATAGCTATTATTTTACTGTAGTAGTATTAACAACATATTTATTAAAAGATAATTAAGTTTAGAACTTATTGATAAAAGTGATATGTGAGCATCTTAACCCCTAAAACCTTTATTGATATATATTTTAGGAAATCTTACTTAGGATAGATACATTTATCAATTCATTAAAATATCTAATACTAACTGGCACCTGACTGTAATTGCAATAAAATAATCGGTGCAAGACAACATAGTAAATAAAAATACTAGTGGGTCAAATGTCATAAATGAGTCTAGGCCAAAATTGGCAAAGCCATTGCAGCGTAAGCTTTCCCTGGTTTTAACAATGGCTATAAGCGTGCCAAATGACCCACTAGGGCGATCGCTTAGTTATGAGGAATAATGCTTCCTGCCAAAATCAAGGTAAAGTTAGCCATTGAGACAGATATCAGCATAGAAGGTAATCATCTAGCTTGAGGAAGTCAGATAATTTAACTAGACTACCCATGATTGAGATTCAAGCTATTTCGATTCCCGATCCGCAAATTCCTACACCGCAACCAAACCCCCTACCAACTCCCGAACCAAAAATTCCTCAACCTGCACCGGAACCCGTACCTGCGCCCATTCCTCAACCAATACCTGGGCCTGTACCAGAAACTGTACCTGTGCCCATTCCGCAAACAGTTCCTGGGCCAATTCCCCAAACCATACCTGAACCTGTTTGAATTATCTTAGTAGTTTGAGCCAAAATCTAAAATCTAAAACCCAAAATGCTAAGAGCCGGAATTGTCGGACTTCCCAACGTCGGAAAATCTACTTTGTTTAATGCCTTAGTAGCCAATGCCAAAGCGGAGGCTGCTAACTTTCCCTTCTGCACGATTGAACCGAATGTCGGCGTTGTCTCAGTACCGGATGAGCGGTTAAACGTGCTTTCGCAAATTGCAGGTTCTGCACAAATTATCCCAGCCCGTGTTGAGTTTGTGGATATTGCCGGTTTAGTCAAAGGTGCAAGTCAGGGTGAAGGGTTGGGGAACCAATTTTTATCCCACATTCGAGAAGTTGATGCGATCGTTCATGTGGTACGTTGTTTCGAGAATGATGATATTATCCACGTTGCGGGTTCTGTTGATCCAGCACGGGATATTGAAATTATCAATTTAGAACTCGGTTTATCCGATTTAGCCCAAATTGAACGCCGCATTGAACGTACCCGCAAACAAGCCCGCACCAGCAAAGATGCTCAGTGTGAAATTACAGTTCTCGAAAAATTAGTAGCAGCCTTAAACGAAGGTAAATCTGTTCGTCAAGTCAGTTTAAATGAAGAAGAAGCAGCAATTATTCAAGGGCTAGGACTGCTCACCAGTAAACCGATTATTTACGCTGCCAATGTTTCAGAAGATGACTTAGCTACAGGTAACGAATTTGTCGAAAAAGTCCGAAAAATTGCCTCCCAAGAAAATGCTCAAGTCGTCATCGTTTCTGCTCAAGTAGAAGCAGAATTAGTGGAATTAGCTGAAGAAGACAAAGCAGATTTCTTAGAATCTTTAGGTGTGAAAGAAGGCGGGTTAAAATCTTTGATTCGCGCTACTTACACTTTGTTAGGTTTACGGACATATTTCACCAGCGGCCCCAAAGAAACCCGCGCTTGGACAATTAACGCTGGTATGTCTGCACCCCAAGCCGCAGGTGTGATTCACTCTGACTTTGAACGCGGATTTATTCGCGCCGAAACCGTTGCTTACGATGATTTAGTCGCAAGTGGTTCAATGAATGGTGCAAAAGAAAAAGGCTTAGTTAGAAGTGAAGGTAAAGAGTACATTGTCCAAGAAGGGGATGTCATGTTATTCCGGTTTAATGTGTAGGTTAATTAAGGGTATGAAGATTTAGGGGTGAATGGGTGTAGGTGAAAAACCAGAGGTATAAAAATTAAAAATACCTTCACCCTTCTACCCTTGCACCCAGTCTCAAAAGTTATGGGTCACTGAATATATGCAGCAATCAGCATCACTAACAAAGAGTCTGTTAGTTGATGCTCAATCATATCAAATTTCGGCGATCGCCTTTTGTTTCATCAAACATGTCATGTAGCGATCGCAACGTCAACACAAATTAGCTAAGTAAAGTTTTCGAGTTTCGTAAAACCAGGTTTGCACTACCAAATCTTCATCAAATGCCTTATTCCCTACTACCCATTCCCCACTCGCTAAAGATTGTGTCATAATAAGCCGACGCATACCCTAGTCAGTTATCCACCGTGCAAGATACCGACGCTATTAATGACCTTGCTGCTGCTCTACAACAGCCCACTGATCTTACTTTTGAACTACCAGACCCAGAAGATGAAAAGATTCCTGAGTCTGATTTTTTACAGCAGTTAGATATAGCTTGGCAAGTATGCGATCGCTTTGACCTGCAAACAGAAATTTGGCGGGGACGAATTTTAAGGGCTGTACGTGATAGAGAAAAAAAAGGTGGTGATGGACGGGGTACAGGCTTTCTCAAATGGTTAAAGGAACGCGAAATTAGCAAGAGTCAAGCTTATTCGTGGATTCAACTAGCCAACAGTGCCGATACACTTTTAGAAGAAGGTCGGCTAGAACCAGCAGCAGTCAATAACTTTAGCAAACGCGCCTTTGTCGAAACGGCGAAATCTGCGCCAGAAGTACAACAAATGGTGAGTGAAGCTGCCCAAAAAGGCGATCGCATCACACGCCGCGAAGTCCGCCAACTCACCGATGAATGGATGGCGATGTCTTCAGATTTAATCCCGGAAGCAGTAAAGGTAAAAGCTGCCGAGAATTCCTTACCACCGCGCTACATTGCCCCATTGGTGAAGGAAATGGAAAAATTGCCAGAACAGCATCAAAAATTTATTCAAAAAGAAATTATTGCCAACCCTGATGTAGACACTATCAAGCAAGTAACTACAGAAGCACGTCAGTTAGCCAAATATCTTAAATCTGCGGCACAAGTCCAAGCACTAGCTAAAGAAGATGTAGATATAGAAACCGCCTTAGAAGAAGCGCACAGAGTCGGCTGTTTAAGTATTGCGGCTGATTTAGTTAATCAAGCGTCGCAAATGGAACAACTAATTGGCAAGCTATATATGACATGGAAACGCATCAGTAGTTTAGCCGATAGATTATATGTAGATACAGGTGCAAGTACACCAAACCTGCGATCGCTCCTTAGTTCCATTGAACCCCTTGGTACAGAAATTATGGAACTGCAACTGAGTGGAACAAGCGATCACACTATCCGCCTACAAATTCAAGAAACGAATTAGGTTTATTATGACTCAACTTTCAAGAAACACATTCGGTGGAGTGAGAGATAGGGATGATATCGTGTCCGCTAAAAGACTTATCATAATCAGGACTTACGCAACTGGCACAAATAGTGGGCAGGGCGCAGCCCTACCAGGGGACAATTTAAATCAAACCAAGCACATAAGAATACTTGGGCGTTTTAGTTGCTGAATTAAATAATTAGACAGCAAATTATG
>JAGKSW010000195.1 GCA_018993265.1 Nostoc sp. TH1S01 | reverse complement strand
TGGAGTTTTCGGACAAGTCTACTTAAAGGAGTTGAGCATGAATAATCCAACTTCAATTGCTGAGATTGATCTCAATCCTATACCAGGAAAAAGATATTGGAATTGTGACCGTGAGTGGCGAGAAGAGTTTATTTATTTCTTAATAATTGACCGCTTTCACGATGACAAATTCCGCACGCCAGTTAATACATCTGCAAGAGCCAAAGGTAGTGGTACTCAAGAACAACTCAAGAAATTTTGTGGTGGAACTCTCAGAGGAATTCGAGAAAACATAGATTACATTCACAATTTAGGCTGTTCTGCTTTATGGTTAAGTCCTATCTTTGAAAACAATGATGCACCAAATCCTAACTCAGACAAATACCACGGCTATTCTATTCAAAGTTATCTTGATATCGACCCTCGCTTTGGTACTAAACAAGATTTGATAGACTTAGTAGAAACCGCCCATCAAAGGGAAATGAGAGTATTTCTGGATATAGTAATCAATCATTCAGGAGATAACTGGTGCTATCGTAATGATCTGCCTTACTATTATTACCAAGATTGGCCGTTTCCTTTTGGAGGATGGCGGCGAGAAGATAGACCAATTCCTAGAGAATTGAGATGCGAAAATTATTACCACCGTCGAGGTCAAATTCGGAATTGGGATGCTTACCCTGAAACTCAGCGTGGAGATTTTTTTTCACTAAAAGACTTTAATAATGATGATGATCAACATGGGCTACAACTGCTGGATATTCTAGTTAAAGCTCACTGTTACTGGATGCGTGAAGCAGATATTGATGGCTTCAGGATGGATGCTGTTAAGCATCTTGGGGAACTAGCAGTTTCTCGCTTTTGTTCCGCAGTTCGTGAGTATTCCTATCGTTTAGGGAAACGCTGGTTTTTCTTATTCGGTGAGCTAGTTGCTGGTGATGATGCCATCAATCGTTATACAGGTGCAAATACTCCAACTCAAGTAGATAATAAAACTATCTACTTTGGGCTGAACTCAGTACTAGACTTTCCTCTGTACTGGATTTTACCGAATGTAATTAAGGGTCTGAGTACTCCAGAAAACTTAATCAATCGCTATGAAGCATTAAGAGGACGCGCTTTAAGTCGTGGAGAATTAGGCCGTTACCTAGTGACATTCGTAGATAACCATGACCAGATTGGACAAAATTATAAACGGAGATTTGGTGCTGATACCCCTGATGAGCAGGTGATTGCAGCTATTGGTTATGTACTATGTGCGATTGGTACTCCTTGCATTTATTACGGTACTGAGCAAGGATTTTCTGGACAAGGTAATGGAGATCAATTCATCAGAGAAGCTTTGTTTGACCTGGAAGATTCTCAAAAGAGCTATCTTAATCAAAATTGTAGAATTTACCAAAACATTTCTCAAATTGCCAAAATATTTCAAGATACCCCAGCATTAAGATTTGGTCGGATGTATTTCCGAGAAATTTCTGGTAATGGTCATGACTTTGGCTTACCTTGGGGTCAGCCTTGCACTTTAGCATTTTCTCGAATTTTGGATAACCAAGAGATTTTAATTGCCTACAATACTTCTATTACTGAGCGACGCAGTGATTTTTTGATTGTAGACAGTACCATACATAAAAATCACGACACAATGAAATTTCTTTACGGGAAAGAGGGAGGTGTCACTGTGCAAAAACATCCAGATCCTAGTAATACATCATTATTTGTACAAATTAATCTAGCACCAATGCAATTTGTGATTCTGCAATAAATGTGATTTGCACTATAAATTAGTAATTGTTTACACAGATGACAATTATGTCTCAGATTACTCCTAATCAACAAGATAAAGAACCTACTGGCGTGGCAAGGCTAAAATGTTTCAGTAGAGATTAATTTTATCCGCGTCCATCTGCGTTTATCTGCGGTTAATTTTATCCAAACTTTATGGCATCATTTTAGTTGTGTCAGTATGCTAAAATTTCGGGTTTACTTTATAAATCATCTCTAAGCCTTGCCTCGCTATATAAATTGGCTCTTAGTTCAACCAAAATCCAGCTACTTTTGCATCTTTCAGGCTAAGTCTAGCTAAAATATCATCACTGCCATCTTTAAATGACAATTTCCATAAGTAAACTTGATAGCCTTGCTGGTTCAACTTTGTTAAGAAAACAGACGAATACCCTTTCTTGAAGCGAGGCGCTAATTGTTCACTAACATGTGTAAATATTTGTTTTGTCAGACCTTCTTTAAAAGCTGGATTTCCTTGAGAGATAAACTGCGTATGATTGTTTTGTTCAATGGCATTAATGAGATTGGTAAAAGTTTTTTGTACAGATTCTTCTGGTTGATTAGCTGGCGTTGATTTTACTTGTTCCTTTACAGCAGCAGCTTGCACATCTTTTACCATTACTAAAGTCAAGGGTGACATAGTAAGAAATGCTGTAACTACCAAGGCTATTTTATTCACTTGCATCAAAATTCTCTTAATTTATATATTATCTGTCACCGATAATAACTCAAAAAACTTCAGATCCCTGATTTCTTTCAGAAGTCAAGGATCTTGTAAGTTAACTATATTTGCAATAATCCTTCAGGATTGACAGAGAACAGCGATCGCCGCTGCAAACCTTCCCGGTGTAAAATCTCGTTGGCGGCTAATAAACCACTACTCACCGCACGTTCCATTAAGCCGCAAGGAAAAGGCATTTTCACCCAATCACCAGCAAATATTAAGTTCGGAATATTAGTACTAGTTTCAGGACGTTCAGCATAACTATGAGGTGGATATCCGGAAAAGTTATGTTGGTTAACTAATTCTCGATGTAATATTTTTGCTTGTTTTAACTCTGGAACAATGGCATATAGTTCTTGTTCAAAAGTTTTTAGCAAAGCTTGTTGGGTAGGGAATTGCTTTTCTTTGTAACAGTAGGCGTGTAACTCTACAACACTACCACCAGTGCGTTGTGACCACTCAATAAATTGTTGTTGAATGCGATGATAAAGAGTGATGCTATCTGTTAATTCGTAGCCAGATAAAGAAGTAAAATTACTTTGTTGCCATTCAAAATCGCGGTCAAACCAAAAGCGACATACAGCAAAAGGATCAGCAATACTCAAATTTTCTACTTGGCTTTGTACTGTGGCATCAACATCACCATTGATGCGCTGAAACAATGTTTGCACTCCCGGAACATCGGTAGCAAAAACATAATAATCTGCTTTAAGTTTTTCGGGTAATGCCAACTCTTGATTAACTGCTACCAGTTGCAATTCATCACCATTTCGTTCCACTACTTGGAATTTAGCTAAATCTCGTTTTGCAGGCCCTTTGATAACTTTACCATCAGCAGCAAATACTGCTCCATGACAAGGACATTGAAACTTCCCATCCTCTACTTTTTGGACTGTACAACCTTGATGAGTACAGGTAAGAGAAATTGCTTCTTGAGAGCCTAATGGTAATGCAAATACTTCATCAGCCGCACCAAAATATTCTATCTTGTCATCTGCGATCGCTGGATTTTGTTTCACCGTAAACGGCACAGAATTATAATTACCATCAGTGCTATATTTCACGCCATCAATTTTACCGTTGACAGCCAAAACTTCAGCCACAGTTGCATCGGTGATAATTTTACCGCCACCCTGCACAATTGCCTGAGCGATAGGTTGAACTAAACTTGTCCCCATATCGTCTTTTGTGCCATTAAAAGCTAGTCCTTCAGGGTTGCCAAAAAAGTAAAAATGGAAGAACTGCATCAGTTCTCCCACACTCATTAAATCAGGTGCATTCAAGCTAGATTTAGCAAAAGGGAGAAAATATAAATCGTATAAACCTTGAGGGAATTCCCTTTCTACCCAATCAGCAACGGATATATTATCAAATCGCTGATAATTTTTTTCTCTTTGAAAGCCAGTGATAGCTTGAAAGACTTGCAAATGCTTGATTTTTGTTAAATTAATGCCCCAACGGAAACGATTTGGAGATGCGATCGCTAAATCTATAATATTCCAAGGAAAAGCCGAATTACTGGGTCGAAATACCTCTGGTTTATATTTATCATCTTGATAAACAACAGAATAAAAATTCAGCGATTTAAAATTATCACTTATCCCTAATTCTGCTACTAAACTATTCAAGTTATAGTACTGGGGAAAAAACCCATGAAACCCATGTTCCATCATAAAGGTTTCCCCAGCCGCTTTTACTTGCCAACTAGCGATTTTGCCACCTAATTGGGGAGATTTTTCTAACAGTGTGACAATAAATCCTCGCTGACTTAATTCATAAGCACAAGCTAAACCTGCTAAACCACCCCCAATGACAACAACAGTTTTAGGTTGATTTAATATTTGTGGCAAATCGAGAGTATCTTTTTGAAATACTGTTGGTTTGGGCTTACTAAACCGCGAGTATCCTGCGACTCCTGCAACTGTACCAACACTGAACAACTTCAGCAATGTACGACGGGAGATAGTAGATGATTCCAGCAAATTAGGTATTTGGCTCATTGGTTACAAAATTAACTTTTCACATACAACACAGTTATGAAATGATCACTGTGAGTTCGCAGATTGTATTGTTAAGAATATTTCTGTGAGCATCGTGCTAAGTCCTGAACGGATTTATTTTGCCAGAATGGCAGAAATTGTCAAGAGTAAACAATACTGGAGATTTCTGGAGATGAAATACTGGCGCGAAACCATAGCCGTCACTCAGCGCATCTTAATTGAATTACTACGTCGCCGACGTAGCCTGATTTTTTGGAGTATTTTTCCAATTTCCGTCTTAATTCTTGGTGGATTTATTTTGTCAGAAAGAGCAAAATTACCAATCAGCACTGCTTTTGAATATACTGCACCTTCCACATTAGTAGGTGCGGCTTTATTTTTCAGTTGTTTGGGTGGTACTGTTGCAACTGTCGTTTCAGAGCGAGAACAACAAACTCTCAAACGTTTGTTTCTCTCGCCGTTGAGTGGTATATCCTATTTTTTAGGAATTTTTTTAGCTCATAGTTGCATTGGCTTAGGACAAACTTTGCTGGTTTACACTGTTGCAGCTTTTTGGGGTGCTACATTTAAAGGCTCAATTTTTTTAGGATTAATAATTATTTTGATGAGTATTGCGGCTTACGTCGGCTTAGGTTTTATTTTAGGTACACAATTAGCTAGACGAATTGAAGATGTGAATGCGTTAGTTGCTGCCTTTGGTGTACCTTTATTAATTTTAGGTGGAGCATTCTTACCGAGTTCACTATTTCCTAAAAGTTTAATTAATATTGCTAAATATGATCCCATTTATCACATGAATGAAGCTTTTGTGGGAGTCTCAACTAAGGGAAAGCAAATTAGTGATATTGCCTCGCATTTTTGGTTTTTATTAATTTTTACTTTGGTAATGATGCTTGGGGGATGGTTGTCTTATCGCCGCATGTTAATAGTAGAAAGAAAATTATAAATATGTAAAAATCATAATTATTTTGACAAATATTGAATAAACTATGGATTCTTCAATTGCTGCAACTTCTAACTCTGACCAATTAAGAACTAAGCGAATCATATCAATAGATATGTTGCGCGGGTTGGTAATGGTATTAATGGTGCTAGACCATGTACGAATTTTCTTTACTAATGTTCGCTTCCGCCCTACAGACTTGACACAAACAAATATACCCCTGTTTTTTACACGCTGGATAACTCATTTGTGCGCTCCCACATTTATATTCTTGGCTGGAGTAGCAGCTTATCTTTATTTTGAGAATCGACTGCAAACCAAGCAAGAATTATCACGCTATCTGATAATTCGGGGACTGTGGTTAGTGTTTCTAGAGTTAACAGTAGTACGTTTTGGCTGGATATTTGAACCTACCTACTCTTTTTCTGCCGCGGGGGTACTCTGGGCAATTGGTTGGTCAATGGTTGTTTTAGCCGCATTAATTAGAATGCCAATTCCTCTAATAGCTACTTTCGGACTTGTGCTGATATTTGGACATAATTTATTTGATCAGATTCATGCTGAACAACTAGGAAGATGGAGTTGGTTGTGGGCAATCCTTCATGAACCCAAAATGCTAATGCCTTTTGCTAATAAAAATTTATTTATTGGCTATCCTCTGATTCCTTGGATTGGGGTAATGGCAACAGGTTATGCCTTTGGAACTTTAATGAAGCAGGAAAAGAGTTTTCGGCAGCGATTATTTGTCCGGTTAGGATTTGGTTTAATAGCTTGCTTTGTAATTCTCCGCACTTTAAATATATATGGCGACCCGTACCCTTGGGCTGTGCAGAAGAATTTATCGTTTACGATACTATCGTTTATTAACTGTCAAAAATATCCACCTTCATTACTATATTTATTAATTACACTTGGTCTAGCAATGCTCTTGCTTTACCTATTTGAAAAGTACAGATTGAGGATTTTCCAACCTCTAGTTTTATTTGGTCAAGTTCCTTTATTTTTTTATATAGTTCACATTTGGCTGATTCATTTAGCTGCAATTTTGCTGGCTTTACCTAAATATGGGTTAAAGGCAATTATTCTGCCTTTTATTGTTTCTTCCCAAATGCCTAGCGACTATGGATATGATTTACCAATGATCTACAATTTCTGGATAATTATGATAATTCTGCTTTATCCTATTTGTAGTTGGTTTAGAAGTTACAAGGCAAAGCATCCTAGTAAGTTATCATCCAACTAACTTTAGGGTGAATTCGACAGACATTTCCCTCCCAGACTCCTAAAAGGCGCTACAGCATATACTGTAGGCTTTTTAAGGGGTGACATTAACTGTGACTCTCGATTTTTTATATATCAAACAGAATTGCTATAGAATTATCTTATATATCTGACCAATAACTTAATTAAAATGTCAAAACAATGCTAGAAATAAGCAAAAATTACGTGATGAATGAAAATCAGCAACCTATTGCTGTACAAATTTCCATTGCTGACTTTGAAAAAATCGAGGAAATATTAGAAAACTACGGCTTGGTAAAGTTAATGGAAGAGTCAGAAAAAGAGGAACGACTGACTAAAGATAAAGCATTGAAATATTACCAAACCTTAAAGCAAAAGAATGTGGCAAGTTGAATATACTAAAAGGTTCTTAAATGAACTGGCAGATTTACCAGAAGATGTTCAAGCCAGAATTGAACCAATAGTTTTTCAAGAATTAGAATCAGAAAACCCTTTTGATTTGGGTTATCTCCAAAAAATGAAGGGATATGAAGATAAATATAAGATTCGTGTAGGCAATTAGAAGATAGGTATTACTGTTGATAAAGAAACACAAACACTAATTTGTCAACGAGTCGCACATCGTAAAGATATTTATAAGCTTTTTCCTTAAGACAATATTTTTGAAAACTATATATCACACATAGAAGTGTTGAATTTTAAGTGAAAATTTAGGTAAGGTGAAACGAAGTGGAACCCAACAAAGCCTACCTTGATGATGTTGGGTGCCTAAGTTTTAATTTTGCTGACGCACCTGCTATTTTACCAGTTGAGTAAGTCCAGTATTGTTAGCTCATTCCTAATTAGCAATTTTATTCAGTTTTCTCGTCATCAAAAAGCTTTTCAACCTCCGCCAGTTTGCTTTTACAACTTTCCATTGTTGTAGTATATGCAGAAGAATCAAAGCTAAAAATGTATAGGCTATCCAAAAATGAACGCTTCTACCTAAATCTACTAAACTAGAGTTTTGTGGGAAAAAATCTGGTAAAGTCAACCAAAAAAAATTGACATTATTACTTTTATAAGAATTGGAAAAAAAGAACCCACTAACTGGAACTGCAAACATCAATAAATAAAGCAGCGTATGGAGTATAAATTTACGTGTCCATTCAGGAGTAAATCTTGGCAAATTTTTAGTGTATTTTCGCCACCATACCTGCAACAACACTAAAATCCGCCAAGTTAGCAAAGCTACTACCAAAGCTCCAATTGATTTATGAAAATCATATATTTCTGATCTGAGGAAAGTTCCACGGGATAAACGTGCCATACCTGAACCAGTTATAAATAAAACTAAATAACAGGCAGACATGATCCAATGTACAGACATGAGTTGCTTAAACGCAGAATTAATCCTACCTTTCTTAACTGCTGATGTTAAATTCATATCAATACATCTGAATTTTGTTATGGTTTTACTTCGCAGTGCTATTGGGCGTTTTTTCTGTTTTGTCGCTAAATGAGTAATTGTCTTACTTAAATAATCTTAATATATTTTATTTTTTTTGGAGGTTGTTTGAACAGTAATTGGTTGTAATTATTAGCACAATTACGCTGACAAGGGTGGAGGAAATCGAATATCTGCATTGAAATTTTCTATATTTGCTGAATTATGAATGGGTAAAACATATTCGAGATTTTCGTGAGGACGAGGAATAATATGAAAAGAAAGCACCTCGCCACCATTGACGTGTGCTATTGCTGCTAATCCTGAGACAACCGCAACGTTAACTTCGCCAACTTCTCCCCGAATCAGTATGGTTATTCTGCCCAAATCAGTATTTTCGTAACCAACAAAAGTAATACAGGCAGCTTTACACATAGCATCTGCCGCTTCTACTGCGGCGGGAACTCCATAAACTTCAATCATGCCAAGTGCAAGTGTCATAGTGATGTTCTCTACCTGAATTCGTTCTGCTGTTGTTCCAAATTGTAAATCAACTCTCTGCGGGAGAGGGAACAGAGAACGGGCAACAGGCAACAGAAAGGAAAAACGGCGTTGCGTGATATTCCCCTGTTCCCTATTCCCTGTTTCCCGTTAATGAGAACATAATGTTTGATGCTATAAGGCATCGAACAAATATATTAAGCATTAGCTAGGTTTACTACATAATCGAGAAGTTAAAATATGCTGATCATCAGAAACCTGAATAAATCTTATTCTCAAAGAAAAGTTATTCAAAATTTAAACCTGCATATAGCAGCAGGAGAAATTTATGGCTTACTCGGTGCGAATGGTGCTGGTAAGACAACTACAATTAATATTATTTGTAATTTACTCAAGGCTGATAGTGGTGATATTACAATTAATCATCAGCCAATCTCAGAGGCGACAAAAAAACTAATTGGCGTTGTACCCCAAGAAAATTTATTGTATAAAACTCTGACTTGCGAAGAGAATTTAAAATTTTTTGCTGATATTTATGGATTAGATAAAAAAAACCGCCAGGAACAAATACAAAGAACTCTGGCGGCTGTCAATTTATTAGATAGGACAAAAATTCCCGTAGAAACTCTCAGTGGCGGGATGCAGCGACGGTTGAATATTGCAGTTGCTTTAGTCCATCAACCAAAGTTTTTAATTTTGGATGAACCAACTACTGGGTTAGATATTGAATCAAGATATGAGATTTGGGAATTAATTCGGCAGTTGAGTAATCAGGGAATGACAATTTTATTGACAACGCATTTATTAGATGAAGCAGAGCGGCTTTGTCATAAAATTGGTATTCTCAAAAATGGAAAAATTTTGGCTGAAGGCAGTTTAGCAGAGTTGAGAAAGTTAATTCCAGCAGCCGAAGTTTTAGTTTTACAAACTGCTGAAAAACAACAAGCGATCGCCCGCGCTCAAGAATATGGTTTTACACCTAAAAATTACGGTAATGAGTTAGCTTTTTGGCTACCAGAGCCATTGGAATTAAACGAAATTATTGCCCGATTTGAAGGTATAAATATTGATGCGATCGCTCGTCAGCCTGTGCGTTTAGAACATATTTATTTAGAAGTTACCCAAAATCTTTATTCTTGATTACCACTATCATGATTTGTTTGCAAAAAAGGTGACAGTTCTTTATTTAACTTGCCTGCACGCACAAACTCAGCATAGGTTTCTGCTTCCACAGCTAACAGTTCTCCTCGCAGTTCTTCAGTGGTAAACTCTTGCAAATTTGGATATTCATCCAACAATTTATCAATTTTTTCTTGTAAAAAATTAATCTCTCCTGTGAGTAGCGTTTTTTGATAATGATAAAACTCTAGGCTAATACCAGGACGCTTTTGTGCTGTCTCTAAATATTCTAGCGATCGCTGGAGGGCAACTTGACGCGCAATTGCTTCCATATATTGTTGGCGTAATGGTTGCGAACCTAAAAGTTGTAATTTTTCTAATAATGGTTGGGTAGTTAAACCCTGCACTAATAAGGTAAATAAAACTACGCCAAATACTGTGGCAATAATTTCTTCTCTTTGCGGCAGTATAGCTGGTACACTCAACGCCAAAGCAATAGAAACCGAACCACGAAGTCCACCCCAAGTCAACACAGTTTGTTCCGCTAAAGGAATTTCCGATTTAGCTAACCAATTGCTGATACTACTCAAAGCATAAATAGATACAGCCCTAGCTAAAGTCATCGCAGCAATTGTGACTGCAATAGTTTTGAGGTTATCTCCTAAAATGAGAAAGTGAACTTGATCACCAATTAGCAGAAACACAATTGAATTCACAAAAAAAGCCAAAAATTCCCAAAATTCTGTGACAATTATGCGTGTGCGTGGGTTCATCCCAATGCGCGAACCAAAGTTACCTAAAATTAAAGCTGTAGTGACTACACCAATTACCCCAGAACCACCCAAATGTTCTGTAATTAAGTAAGTGCTGTAGGCAGAAACTAAGGTGAGCGACTGTTCTACTAATGGTAAATCGAAACGTTGTGTGAGGTAAGAAATACCAAATCCCGTTAATCCGCCAACGCCAATACCAATACCTACAACCTGAAAAAATTCTAATACAGCCGATTGTAAATCTAGTTTAGTGTCACCCAATGGCAGAGCTACTAATAAACCAAAAGCGACAACCGCCATCCCATCATTAAATAAACTTTCCCCTTCCATCAGGGTTTTTAGGCGTTTACCTGCTCCCAGTTCTCGAAACAAAGCCGTTACCGAAACTGGATCAGTTGCTGACAGACTAGCTCCCACCAACAGCGCAATGCTCAGTTCAATGCCGGCAAATTGATTCAAACCAAATGCGACTCCTGCAATCGAAATTATTACCCCAATCACTGCATACAAACAAATAGGCAATAAATCACGTTTTAAGTCTGACCATTTTAAATTCCAAGCAGCTTCAAACAGTAATGGTGGCAGGAAAATTACCAAAATTAATGCTGGAGAGAGACTGACTAATCGCACATTCACGAATGCTAATCCCAATCCTACAATAACTAATAGCAGTGTATAAGGAATGCGGCGTAACCAACTAAAAATTTGTGGTAATGTTGCTACACCTAAAGAGACAGAAAGTACTAGGAGAAATTGCTTGAGTTGTTCTGCAATTAAAACTTCACTCATAGCAGAATCTAATGTCATAAGGATATTCCAATTCAAGAGAATATTTAGCACTAACTCTTGCCGTTATTGTGATCATTTCTCTGGGACTGCATTTGAGCAACCATTTGAAGTGAATCGCTGATGCGACGGGGTTTTGGAACTTCGCCTCTGCCAGCAGGCCAGCCTTCTCGCTGACGGGAGCGGTTGCCATCGGTTTCTTCTGTTTGGTCGTGAAACAAAATTTGCTGTGTGGGAAAGGGTAAATCAATGCCGTTTGCGACCAAGGTTTTCTTAATTGCAGACAGCACCTTGTCCCGTGAGGCGAGGTCATCTGCACGTCGTGGCGGTTTTATCCACCAACGAACGCGGATGTTAACAGTACTCTCAGCAAGTTCCATGACGAGGACATCGGGTGCAGGGTCTTGCAGTACTTCTGGTACACTATGTATTGCTTGAAGCATTAACTCCTTGGCTCGGTCAATATCGTCACCGTAACCAATGCCAACATCATACTGGAGCCGCCGACTTTCAAAGGCAGTGTTAACCGTAACTGAGTTAGTGAACAATTCTGAATTGGGAATTACAATGCGGCGACCATCGTAAGTTTTAATTGTTGTCGCCCGTGTCTCAATATTTTCTACAGTTCCTTCAAAATCTTTAAAAACTATTTGGTCATTGATGCGAAACGGCTCTGTCAATAAAATCAGAATGCCTGCCAAGAAGTTTTGCAGAATATCTCGAAATGCAAAGCCAATTGCCACACCACTAATCCCCAGCAGTTGCACTAAATCTCCGGCGCGGAATGTCGGAATGACAATTGACAAAGCAATAAATAGCCCTAGCAGCAGTGTTGTACCCTGAGCTAAACGTCCTAGTACTAGTCCTAAATTTCGAGCTTGGTGGCGATCGCGGGTTAAGCGTTTAACTAGTCTTTTAATGGCTCTAGCGACAAAAAAGAAGATTGTAAATACAATCAATGCCAGCACGAGATTCGGTAGCAATACAATAAATCCGTTAATCATTCCCTGGATTTTGTTCCAGAGGGCGGATATATCTGCATTCATGACAGTTGCTTAATTATCAGCATTGCTGATAATAAAAAAAACTTTGGTTATTTAATTCCATCTGTAGTTGGTTTTGTAGTCTATAAATAGGATGAAAAAATAAATTTTATCGCAATATAGGAATTTAGCAATTCTCTAGCTATCCTATTTGATTTACAAATTTATCAAAATATAATTCAGGAGCCAGGAGTCAGAATTCAGAATTGAATGCTGTGCGAGTAGCGCATCTGAATCCGCCACTAATTGATTCTGACGGATGTATTCTGACTTCTGGGTTCTTCTTCAAACCTTGGCGTTTCTCCCCTAACTTCTGTGACTTGACTGACTTCAAAAACTAACCTGAATGCTTGACCCATTTCTCTTTTAAGGAATTCTTCTAAAAGACGCACTTGTTTAGATGTTACAGGTTTTTTAGCACGCACACTCAAGCGAACTTCAGGCGGATTAGTCAGCCAATTAGTATCAGTTTTTAGTAATTCTAAACGCTGAAAAGTTATAGTACGATTTAATAAAGCTTTTTTCAGAGAAGTTTCAAGTTGTGCTTGTCTAAATAATTCGGTAAAGCTCACTGTTAAAGGTATTAGTAAAACCCCTGTTAAAGCTAATGCCCATAACAATATTTTTCGGGCGCGATGAAAAGGCGAATAGCCCGTGACAAAAAATGTCAGCATACAGGCAAGGCTAATGCCTAAAAGATTGGTGAGATAAAGTAAAGTTGCTCCTAAACTTAACGCCCAGTCAGATTTTGCTAGACCTAAACCAATAACACAAATTGGAGGCATCAGAGCAACAGCTATTGCTGTACCTGCCACACTAGCAGAGATTTTTGAATTTACCTTAGCATAACCACTAATACCACCTGCTGCTACAGCAATTCCTAAATCCAACAAAGTAGGTTTAGAGCGAGATAGCACTTCACTGCCAAAACTAGGTAAATTAACAAGCCAACCTATGCTGTAAGAAATTAAAAGAGCTAATAATGTACCGCAGAAAACTGCTATTGTACCTTGACGAAATAAGTTGACATTGCCCACCAATGCGCCAAAAGCTAAACCGCGAATTGGCAACATTAAAGGGGCAATAATCATTGCACCAATAATTACAGCCGTGCTATTAGAGAGTAAACCAAATGTAGCGATCGCACAAGAACCAATAATTAAAATTAAATATGTTGTGTTAGGGATAGATTCTGCAAAAAATTCGTCTACTAGCTGTTGTACTTCACCGCGTTCAAGTCTTTTTTTATTGAAATTCCTAAAGCGGTTGTGAATATGATTCATCAAAATAGTTACCGAAATTCCTATAATTCTTGCTAGGGAATTTTAAACAACCGTTTTGAGAAAAGTATCTATCTTATTTAGGACTTACGCAAAGAACCTTTCAAACTCTTACAGCATATTTTGGGTACATGAGGTACAAGCGTAAAACCTCAAACCATGTAGAGACGTTACATGTAACGTCTCTACAGTGTTTCACGAATATCGAAACTGCTGTATTTCTCCGTGAACTCCCGAAGTTTGCTCAACGCGGGGAACCCGCGTTGAGCAACTTCTCTCTGCGTCTGGAGTGGTACCCTGCGGGTTCGCCGTTAGGCGTTCTCGAAGAGTAGCCGGAGTGCGCGTCTACGATTTTCCGTTGCCTGTGCGTAAGTCTTAAAGTGAACTACCTGCACTGCCGC
>JAGKSW010000194.1 GCA_018993265.1 Nostoc sp. TH1S01 | reverse complement strand
GATCCCAAATGGGTTCTATAGTATATTTGTCTTCCTTACCAGAGTAAACTACTTCATGAGCTGGGTAATTTGCTAATTGATTTAAAATTGATTTATCAATTTTAGCATCCACAAGAAATTGTGTTATCTCATTAACTTTCAAGTTAGTATATTCATCTAAAGAAGTATTTCGTTCCAGATTTTCAATTTCTATAGTTATGTCACTTTGATAAGTTTGACCTACGTTTTTTTGAGGTGATAAAAATTTGACTACATCTGTTGTAGTTATGTTACTTTGCTCTATTTCTTTGATTGACCAAGTTTTAGGATATTTTATTTTAATTCCGTAAGTAGAGTTTTTGTAAACTAAGAAATCCCTTAAAGATAAGTCTTGTGAAGCCGGGATAAATACTTTTTTTAATCTTGGAACTACTAGAAATCCCATAAACAAGATAATCGCTAATACTGCCGAAGCTAAAGCAATTTTCTTAGTTTTTGACCACTGGTTATTACGTTTTATAGTTAAGTTTATTACTGCTTGTAAAACTATAGATGCGAACTGATAGCGTTGACTGAAATGATATTTCACCATCCGCTCTAAAATATCTGCTAGTTGAGAACTAACTTGGGCTTGGTTACGCCAAATAATTTCTAGTGTTTTTGGATTTTTTGGTAGTTGCAAAGAAGAAATACCAGTCAATGCTTCAATAGCAATAATTCCAACTGCATAAATATCGCTACAAAATTGCGGTTGTCCATTACGTTGTTCACTAGGCATATAACCAGGAGTACCAACAGCTATGGTTATTCCCTGATTATTAACCATCAACGTGCCGATTTCTTTTACCGCTCCAAAATCAATTAAAAATAGCTTACCATCAGCATCACGTCTAATTAAATTAGCTGGCTTAATATCGCGGTGAATAACGTTCTGTTGATGGATAAACTCTAATATTTTTAATATGTCTTGCAAAAAAGTAATTACTTGCTCTTCACTCCATTTTTGACCAGGTTTCAGTTCTGTGCTTAAATCTTTACCTTGTACATATTCTTGAACTAAATAAAATTCTTGATTCTCCTCAAAGTGAGCTAAAAGCTGCGGTATTTGCTCATGACTACCTAACCGATAAAGGACATTAGCTTCCCTATCGAATAGTATCATTGCTTGTTGCAATACTTGAGGGCCTGTTAATTGAGGTTTAAACCGTTTAACGACACAATTTGGATTCCCAGGTAAATCCATATCTTCAGCCAGATAAGTCTCTCCAAAACCTCCCTGTCCTAATTGGCTGACAATTTTGTAGCGATTTCGGAGTTTTGTCCCTAGCATTAAATTCACCTAGGCTTTTTCAGTGATCATTCATAGAGTAACTGATACCAATATTCTCACATAATGCTTACCATTATTCAAATACAGGCGGCCAAAGTTCTGATATGGTTAACTCCCAACCGGGAAATAAATCTGGCAGTGTCAATTTATCGTTATTTTGTAAAATTACTGGTGCTTGATTCAGCCGATAAATTTTTAATATCAACTCATCTGGGTCAATCAAAATCCCAACAGTACAACCAAGTTCTAAAAATAATTGAATCTTTTCTTCTAATGTTTTCACACGGTCTGACTTGGATTTAATTTCTACATCAAGTCAGGTACTAATTCTACAAAATCGTGCTTACTAGTTTTGAGTCTGTCAGCACGCAAAAAAAACACATCTGGAGCGCGGAAATTGCGTTTTTCATGATTAGTTTCCAAGCTAGGCAGAATAAAACCAGCACTAGAACCAGTAACTCTTCCTAGCTTACGTGGACGTACCCAGTTTGCTAACTGCCGCGCAAACTCTACAGCAATTTCTTCTGAAATATAATCTGATAGCCCCATAACTAGGATGCTTCCATCTACCAGTTCCATCTGCCATTCTGGATGTTCAGCTTGTAGCTGCTCTAAATCTGCAATTGTGAACATAAAACTATAGAAAATACATCTTTATCTATGTTCCTACAAGCTGATAGAACTGGTTAGCCACTGTTGTAAGTTATGAGTCCTGAGTACACATCCAAACACTCAGCACTCAGCACTCACTACTTAAGAAGCAGATTCTCTAGCTGTAGAAGAACCTAACTTTTGATTGGCAGAAACGGGGGCTTCACGACGACCTGAGCGTAGTTTGGGCTTGGGTGTGGAGCGTCCTTCATCACCATTGTTAGCATCTGATTTGTTCCAAGAACGGTTTCTATCGCCAGAAAATTCACGACGCTTCACAATTTTGGGTTTAGCAACGGGAACTTCTTCGGGAACTTCCACTTCAGAGCTTAACCAAGCGGGACGGGTTTCATCGTAAGCAAGTTGTAGTGCCGCAGCTGCGATCGCATGAGCATCATACTGTTCAATCAATTCGCTGACAATGGGTAAGAAGGAAGCTAACCGTTCACCAGTTAAGGCTTCTCTGACTTGTTCTTGCAATTTGTTGATGTGCCGTGCTTCAATTTGCGCCCGTGTGGGAATGGACAGTAATTGCCAGCTTTGGCGGATATGACGCTCGAATACTTGCTGTTTGCGACGCTCAAAAGGCTGAACTAAGGTGATTGCTGTACCTTCTTTACCAGCACGACCAGTCCGACCGATGCGATGTACGTAGGTTTCGACGCTATCAGGTAAGTCGTAGTTAATTACGTGAGATAGTTGGTCAACATCTAAACCGCGTGCTGCAATGTCAGTTGCTACTACCCAGCGCACTTGACGATTACGGAAGCGGGTTAACAACCTTTCTCTAGCTTGCTGGGACAAATCACCGTGATATTCATCAACACTGTGACCAGCAGCTTGCAGTTGATTGGTTAATTCTGCCGCAGTTCTTCTGGTACGCACAAAGATTAAGGCTGTTTCTGGATCTTCCATTTCCAGAATTGGCTGTAAAGCTTTGGCTTTTGTCCAGTGGCGGGGAATTAAGTAAGCTACTTGGTTAATTTTATTGGGTGCAGCTTTGGGTTGCTCAACTGTGACGGTGACGGGCGATCGCAAAAACTTGTTTACCAACATCCGAATTGACGGCGGCATTGTGGCAGAGAACAATGCTGTTTGCCGTTCTTGGGGTGCTTGTGACAGGATTCTTTCGACATCATCGATAAAGCCCATGCTTAACATTTCATCGGCTTCATCTAATACAAACCACTTGACTTGATCCAATTTCAAGCTACCGCGCTCTAGTAAGTCAATCACCCGTCCGGGAGTACCGACAACGACGTGAACGCCCCGTTTGAGTTGCATAATTTGGCGGTCAATTGATTGACCACCGTAAATTGCTAAAGCCCGTAAGCCACTATTCCCAATAAATTGGCTAACAGCATCATGGACTTGTATAGCTAATTCACGGGTTGGTGTTAAAACCAGAGCTTGCACGCCTCTTTGGTTGACATCCAGCCGTTCTAAGATTGGTAGAGAAAAGGCTGCTGTTTTGCCTGTTCCAGTTTGAGACTGTCCTACTACATCTCGGCCTGCCAACAATTGGGGAATGGCTTGGGTTTGAATATTAGTAGGTGCGGTAAAACCCATTTTTTCTAGTAGTTCTGCGCGTTCTTGGGAAATTCCTAGTTCAATAAACGAAAGAGTCATCAATTCTCCTAGATTTTGTTTTTAGACTTTTAGACTGGGAAATCGAAATCTATTTGTAACTGTGGGCAACTTGACCGTAGAGGTCGTATGTATCAGCACTGCGAATTTCTACTGGCACAATGGTTCCTAATTTCGCTGCGCCTTTGACATACACCAGACCATCAACTTCTGGCGAACTTCTGCTGGAACGACCAATTAATTCCCCACTTTCAGGATTTTCTTGCTCAATCAGGACATCAACTACTTTGCCGACTTCCTGTTGATTTTTGTGCCAAGAAATGGGCTGCTGAAGTTCCATGAGTCTTTGCCGCCGCTCGTCCATAAGTTCTTGGGGTAACTGATTGGGCAGACTGTAAGCGGGGGTTCCTTCTTCTGGTGAAAAGGTAAAGACACCAACATGGTCAAATTCATGCTGCTGCACGAAGTTGAGTAGATGCTCGAAATGTTCTTCGGTTTCTCCTGGGAAACCAACTATAAATGTTGTCCGCAATACTGCTGTTGGTAGTGCAGTTTTGATGCGCTCAATAATTTCATTATTCACCCGTCCTTGCCAAGGACGGTTCATGGAGCGCAGAATCTCAGGATGAGAGTGTTGCAAAGGCAAATCCAAGTAAGGTAATACGTTGGGTGTTTCTTGGATTGCCGCAATTACATCTGGGGTCAATCCTGTGGGATAGGCATAGTGCATTCTAATCCAAGGTATGTCCACTTTCCCCAAGGCTCGGAGTAATTCGGCGAGTTTGGGCTTGCCGTAAATATCCAACCCGTAGTTAGTCGTGATTTGCGAAATCAGAATGATTTCTTTTACGCCTTGGCTGGCTAACTGCTCGGCTTCTGCCACAATTGATTCAATGGTACGCGATCGCTGATTACCTCGCAGATGGGGAATAATACAAAACGCACACCGATAATCGCATCCTTCAGCCACTCTCAGGTAGGCAACACCCTCTGTTGTTGTGCGGTAACGCGGTGTGGTTTCATCGGCGATGTAAGTTGGTTCGGCGCTAATTTGTTTAACACGCTCTCCTTGTTCGGCCCGCTCGATGACATTGACAATTTTGTGATAGTCTCCTGTACCCACCACGGCTACTGCTTCGGGCAACTCTTCCAATAATTGCTCTTGAAAGTGTTGCGCCATGCAGCCTGTTATTACGATTTTTTTATTGGCCTCTGCCAATTCTACTAAAGTTCTGACAGATTCTTCTCTTGCTGCTTCAATAAAACTACAAGTATTAACGATAACGTAATCAGCTAATTCTTCATTTGTATCTACGCCATAGCCTGCTTCTACTAGCAGCCCTAGCATATGTTCTGTATCTATTCTATTTTTTTCGCAGCCTAAATGAGATATTGCTATTGTTGGCTTTTCACCCATACTTTAATATCTGAGGTTTTTTCTTCTGGTCACACAAAGCGCAGTGACTTCGCTCTTTGTGATGCACGCCTTGATGCTGACAACGCCTAGCTAGGTGGATTTTTCCACTACCAGTAACTGTCTTTCTATGACCTATATAAATGAGGCCATGTTATGATATGTCTACTATTATTTTGTTTCCCAGGGTAAATCGAAGTGTCTTGGATTATTTTGGACACCTGTAATATTTTTTAACAAATCGCCTGTTAGTATTTTACACTACCGTAGCGTATGCGTTGCTAATTTACCCGTCGGGAAGCCGCCCAAAAGGCTGGTTATGAGAAGTCGCTACCCTCAGGTAAATCGCGCTTGCGACTACGCCTAATCAAGCAATAATGCTACCCTAATGCTTAGGCAAGATGCCTAAACTACGGGAAGCTGCCTTGCGTCTTGTGAGTGGCAAACTCCTCTTGTAGCCAGGTTTTATCTTAACATATCTTATGGAACGTTTTACGCTAAATTCCATCCACAGATGGAGGTAGTAAAACAAGTACCAGCGAACATATCAATGCTAATCAAGGAAGTAGGGACGTGAGACGAGAAAATGGGAGATAGGTGAATTTTAATCCTAAAACCCAATCCCTAATCCCTGATCTCTGAATAATATTTGAAGACGTGGACTTATATCAGACCTTTAAAACTCGTACACCAATTATTGGCGTAGTTCACCTACTGCCATTACCCACCTCACCCCGCTGGGGAGGTAGCCTAAAAGCCGTGATTGACCGTGCTGAACAGGAAGCAACAGCCCTGGCCAGTGGTGGAGTAGATGGCATTATTGTAGAGAATTTTTTCGACGCGCCATTTACCAAAAATCAAGTAGATCCGGCAGTTGTGAGTGCTATGACTGTAGTGGTACAAAGGATACAAAATTTAGTAACTTTGCCTATAGGTTTAAATGTATTGCGGAATGATGCCAAAAGCGCGATCGCGATCGCTAGTTGTGTGCGGGCGCAATTTATTCGTGTCAATGTGTTGACAGGGGTAATGGCAACTGATCAAGGATTAATTGAAGGAGAAGCCCATCAGTTACTCCGCTATCGCCGCGAATTAGGCTCAGATGTCAAAATTTTGGCAGATGTCTTAGTGAAGCACGCCCGACCTTTAAGTTCTCCGAACCTGACAGTTGCGGTTCAAGACACGATTGAAAGAGGTTTAGCCGACGCAGTAATTTTATCTGGCTGGGCGACAGGTAGCCCTCCCACTCAGGAAGATTTAGAGCTAGCTAGTGGTGCAGCCAAAGGCACACCAGTATTTATCGGTAGTGGAGCCGACTGGGAAAATGTTGCTACACTGTTGCAGGCAGCAGATGGGGTGATAGTTTCCAGTTCCTTAAAACGTCATGGTCAAATTGAGCAACCAATTGATCCGATTCGCGTCAGCCAATTTGTCGAAGCGGCTCGTCGCAGTTGGAACTCTAAAAGCACAAGCAAATCTACAGAACAAGTAAAGTTACATTCTTAGTAAGTAGGGAGTGGGGAGTAGGGAGTAGGAAAGCTAAAAACTGAAGCATGGAACCCGCAAGGGCTTGCTTACTTCACACTTCACACTACCCTCCGGGAAGCCACCTAAAGGGTGTCTACATACTTCACACTTCATACTTCATACTTCATAATTTACAGTTATGATTCGCCGCCGTTCTACTCCTTGGATTCATAAATGGTCGCGCCCAATCATTGCCGCGATCGCCGGATTTGGTGCTTTAGTCACAGGCTATCTCACCATCGAAAAGTTAACCGGAGGCAGTGTAGCTTGTGTAGCACAAGCTAGCACAAGAGGTTGTAATGACGTACTTTCCAGCCCTTGGGGTACGGTTTTTGGTCAACCACTAGCTTTGTTTGGATTTTTGGCATACACCAGTATGGTGATTTTGGCTTTAGCTCCCTTGGTTGTGAAATCTGAGGATAACAGCCAGCGTAAAAAAATCGAAAACTTGACATGGTTGCTGTTGTTAGTGGGAGCGATCGCCATGTCTGTTTTCAGTGGGTACTTAATGTATCTGCTGGCTTTTCAAATCAAAGCCTTGTGTCCTTACTGTATAGCCTCCGCCTTGTTTTCCCTCAGTTTGTTAGTTTTCACACTTCTTGGCCGGACTTGGGAAGATATTGGACAAATTTTATTTACTGCCCTGATTGTCGGGATGGTAACGCTCATAGGCACTTTGGGCGTTTATACTGGTGTGAATAAATCAGGTACTACACCAGGCTCAACTAATGGACAACAACAGATTACCTTCACGCCAACAGAAAACCCTAACCCAGAATTTGGTTGGCCAATTACCACAACTTCTGGTGAGGCTGAAATTGCTTTAGCAAAACATCTGGTGAAGGTGGGCGCGAAAGAATATGTTGCTTATTGGTGTCCCCATTGCCATGAACAGAAACTAATTTTCGGTAAAGAAGCTTACCAAATCGTTAACGATAATATTAAGGTAGAGTGTGCTAACGACAGTCCCAAAGGTAAGCCAGAATTGTGTCAAGCTGCAAAAATCCAAGCTTTCCCCACTTGGATTATCAATGGTCAAACTTATAGTGGAGTCCAAAACCTCACAGAACTAGCCAAAATTACTGGTTATACAGGCCCAACGAATTTCAAGTATTTTAAGTAATCACTGTCAGCACAACTGTTTTTTTAAATTAGTTTTCACCCATAGTAGTCAACTGGCTGAATGTAACAATATGTTCCCAGTTGACTTATTTTTTTGCAAATCTTTTTTCCGGCGTTAGTATAAGTGACAACAAAAGTATTTAAATCTTGGATCTCTTAGCTCTCACAGCCGAAATAAAATATTTGTCACTTTTTCGTCAACGAAAATATACTTTTGTTATTAGCAATCAATATTTATACTGAACCTGTTCCTCATCGATACAGAAATACTGATTAACCTTTGCTTAATCATTAGTCATCATGAACTCTTCTTTAGTTAACACTATTTCCAATTATTTGGTGGAACATAACCCTACTGATAAGCTTTTTAACGATAAACACAGTAATATTTCTAGTATATTTGCTGGGTGTTTGATAGCTGGTTGATATTTATACCAATAAAAAATAGTTCTCCCCACTAGGTAATGGGAATGAGTAAGCAGCTAGGAAAGCGTTTTACTAGGTTAATTTTGAAGTTAAACCTGAAACAGTCACTTGATCGAAAATGCAGAGAATTAGTTGTTGCTGGTAGCGTTGCAGCCTGCATTATACTGTTGCGCTGTTTAGGGATGTTTCAGTCCTTAGAATTAGCCGGGTTAGATCAATTTTTTCGCTTACGTCCAAACGAACAACCAGAAGAGCGAATCACGATTGTAGCGATTGATGAAGAGTCCTTGCGTCGAGCAGGTTCTTGGCCAATTTCGGATGGTATGATTGCTCAGTTATTAAGAAAAATCCAAGTTTATCAACCTCGTGCTGTTGGTTTAGATATTTATCGAGATTTAGCTGTCAATCCAGGACATCAGGAATTAGTCGATATTTATAGGTCAATGCCTAATTTAATTGGCATTGAACTATTAACGCAGAACAAAAATACGCGGGTTTCACCTCCACTAAAACTAAATCCCCAGCAAGTTGGTTTTAATAATTTACTTTACGACCCTGATGGCAAAGTCCGGCGAAATTTGTTGTATTTACACATGAATAATCAACATTATGAAAGTTTCGCCCTCAAGTTAGCATTACTATATTTACAAGCAGAAAATATTACACCGCAAAAAGCTGCTCAAAACCTTGATTATTTACGATTAGGTAAGGCCGTATTCACACCCTTCCGTGCCAATGATGGTGGTTACGTTAGAGCTGATGATAGAGGCTATCAAATTTTAGCTAACTTTCCTAAGCCATCATGCGCTAAAGCTACGGGCGAAGACTGTAGTTTCCGTCAGATATCGATGAGTGATGTACTTGATGGTAAAGCACCAATTAGTTGGATACGCGATCGCATTGTCTTGATTGGTTCTACTGCTCCTAGTTTGCAAGATTTTGTATTTATTCCCTACTCTAGCCAAATGTTGGGTAAAACCAAGTTGGTGGCGGGTATTGAACTGCAAGCTTATTTTATTAGTGAGTTAATTTCATCTGCCGTGACAGGACGACCTTTATTAAAAGTTTTGCCGAAATTTGGGGAATATTTATTGATTTTTGCTTGGTCTTATTTAGGAGCAGCAATCATTTGGCGGATTAAATCTTTTAGTAAAAGTATTCCCCGCGTTTGCCTATCTTTACTAATCCTATTTTTCAGTAGTTATATAGCTTTCTTATTTGGGTGGTGGCTGCCTTTAGTTCCCGGAATACTCGCCTTTAGTAGCGCCTCAATTTGGATGATTTTTCATATTGCATATATGCAAGAGGAATTGAAACGTTCTAAAGAATTTTTACATCAAGTAATCAATTCTATTCCTGATCCAATTTTTGTCAAAAATGAAAAGCATCAGTGGATTGTTTTAAATGATGCTTACTGTCAATTTATTGGTTATCCTGATAGTTTATTACTGGAAAAATCATATTATGAATTTTTTCCTCGCCATGAAGCTGATGTTTTTCGCCAACAAGATGATTTAGTATTTCTCACCCAAAAACCGCGAGAAAATGAAGAAGAATTCACTGATGCTACGGGTCAAACGCATCTAATTGCAACTAAGCGATCGCTTCACAAGGATGCGGCGGGTAATTTCTTTCTAGTCGGGGTAATTCGAGATATTACCCAACGCAAGCTGATGGAAGAAGAATTACGACGCACTGCGGCTGAGCTATTTCGCTCTAATACGGAATTAAAACTCAAAGAAGACCATTTACGGTATCTGGCTTACCATGATCCCCTGACAGGTTTATCCAATCGGAAATTCTTTATTGAACAGCTTCACGAGTCCTTGCAGTGGTCGCAAAACAATGACTTGTTACTGGGGCTGTTGTTTATTGATTTGGATGGCTTTAAACAGGTTAATGATACGTTAGGGCATGATATGGGCGATCGCCTGCTGGTAATCATCGCCCAGAGACTCAGCAACTGTTTGCGTGGAAGCGATACTGTATCTCGCTTGGGAGGGGATGAATTTACAGTTATCTTGAGAGCAATTCCTGAAATCCAAGTGGCGGCTAGAGTTGCAGAAAAAATTCTAGCCAGCATTACCGAACCAATTGTTTTATCAGGATACACTACTAAAATTTCTGCCAGTATTGGTATCAGTATTTATCCCATAAATAGCCAAGACGTAGAAACTTTGATTCAACAAGCAGATGCGGCTATGTACCGTGCTAAGCACTTAGGTAAAAACCGTTATGAGTTGGCTTGATTAGTCAACAGAAGGAGAATTAGGAATTTTAGAGGAATACAACAGTTTTAGCCATTTTCAACAATGGCTAAATTTTTGATGTCGATAAGTTAATGGTACAATTGTACTGTAATTAGCTCAATGTCGAATTCTAGTACGGTGATTCGGATTGTCTGGAAATCTATATATGAGTAACAGTACTTAAACTAATTTTGAATTATACTTAGTTTTATAAATTAAGATTTAATAAAAAAACTTGTAATGACAGACTTTTGTACTAAGTCTTCCTAGTTTTTGCTGAGATGTGCCCAATTTACCTCGTAAATACTGTTTTAATTTGTATATATTTTTACAAGTCAAGATAGAATTTCAACGCAAAGACATGAAGTTTATATTAAGCTTTTATGTTTTAGTCTATGACTTTAGAGGTAATTAACGAACGTTTAGCAGGGTGATTATGATGAGTTCTAACTTTTGGCTGATGTCTATAGATGCTCTTTAGGTATATTTCTTAAGTGTTGAGCAGATTTTCTGACCACGGCTTTTCACTAAAATAATTTTTCTTAGAAATAAAAAATTTTACTAAAGTTTAATTTTTTCACGAGACCAAGCCCGAATCAGATGTAAGTAAAAAAAGTACTGGGTGAAATCAAAATGCAGGAAACGGATAAAAGCTTTATGGTTACAAACTTAAAAATCACCAGCATTTTAATCCTGTGTGTAAGCGCCTGTTTGGTGATTCCTAAAATCGCTGATGCTAGAGGAAATTTAAACGATTTAGTGGCTAATAGTTTGCAGCAGACAGACACTAACAGTTTGAAGAGTTCTAATGTGGAGTCTCAACAGTTAACAGATGTCTACGTTCCACCAAATTATGGCGTTCCTGACAGTCAGCGCGGTAGTGGTACACGTTAGTATCAAAACCAACTTCAATTAAGAGATAAAGGTTTTATCGATCAGTAATTAGCTTCAAGGTAGAGATTTACTCCAATGAAGTTCTTGTACAAGTGTGTGAGTTTGCCAATTAGGATCAGGTCGTGGATAATCGATGCGGTAATGTCCACCCCGGCTTTCTGTCCTAAAAGCAGCACTTCTGAGAATTAAATAAGCCACATCCAGTAAATTGCGAGTTTCTGCCCACAGTCTTAATTGCCGTTCTATATCAGGTAGCTTAAACTTTACAGTCTCGTTGGAAAGCAAAGAAAGTAAGAATTGACTCAAAGGTAAAATAGCGAAATCTTGCTGCCAAGCTTCTACAGTTGCGATCGCCTCATCTAATCGTGACTGTTCCCGACAAATCCCGGCACTTTGCCATACTAAACGGGGTAATTTATCACGCAACGTTTCTAATTGTACTTGCTGCGCTTGCCAAGCACTCTCATCTAAATTAAACTCCCGCACAGATAACTCTGAGAACTCTGGTTGCAATTCAATGTCTGCCAATTGAAGATTTGCCATCTGTGCGCCAAAGACAATACATTCCAGCAAAGAGTTACTAGCGAGACGATTTGCCCCATGTACACCTGTGCTAGCGGTTTCACCGACAGCGTATAAACCCGGAATATTTGTACGATTTTGTAAATCTGCCATAATTCCACCCATCCAGTAATGAGCCGCAGGCGCAACCGGAATGGGCTGATTAAAGACATCAATTCCCCAACGCTGGCAAACTTTGATGATGTTGGGAAAGCGATGGCGAATTTTGTCAGCAGGGATAGGACGCATATCTAGCCAGACATGGGCTGTAGCCGGATCAACAGCAGTACGTTGTAAATGGCTAAAAATAGCTCGGCTAACTACATCTCTGGGCGCGAGTTCTCCGGCTGGGTGATAGTCAAAGGCGAACCGTCGCCCGGTATCATCAACTAAATGTGCGCCTTCGCCTCTGACAGCCTCACTAATTAAAAAGCGATCCGCACCTGGTTTAGTCAGGGCTGTGGGATGAAATTGTACAAATTCCAAGTCTCGCAGGATAGCACCAGCCCGCCAAGCGATCGCCACCCCATCGCCTGTACTGACGGCTGGGTTAGTTGTTTGGGCAAAAACTTGACCACCGCCGCCAGTTGCTAAAACTACAGCTTTGGCTTTCACCCAGGTAATTTCACCTTGATAAAACAGGCTGATTCCTTGACAGCGATTCGTTTCGGGTTCTAGCCACAGACTCAACGCTAAAGCTTGCTGAATAACTTGAATATTTTGGCGATGTAATACTTGCGCTGTTAAAGTAGTTGTGACTTCTCTACCGGTGGTGTCAGCCGCATGAAGCACCCGATTACGAGAATGGGCAGCTTCTAAAGTTAAAGCTAAGGCGTTACCATGACGGTCAAAAGCTACGCCCAAATTTACCAAAGATTGAATACAGCTAGGGGCTTCTTGGGCGAGAAATTCTACCGCTTGCCGATCGCACAAACCAGCACCAGCTTGAATTGTATCTTCAATGTGCAACTGTGGCGAATCTTCAGGAGCGATCGCCGCTGCAATTCCACCTTGGGCCCAATCACTAGCAGACAAACTCACAGTTTCTTTGGTAATCAAGCCGACTTGCAAAGACTCTGGCAAACACAACGCTGTATATAGTCCAGCAGCGCCAGCACCGACCACTATCACATCAAATTGGCGAGGAATTTCTATTTCAGACAAAGTTCAGATAGGGGAAGATTTTTACGAATGTTTGGAAAACCAGCTTGTAAACTCAGCACGTACACTTCGACTACGCTCAGTGTACAGCACTCAGTACTCAGCACTCAGCACTTTGCTATAAGAGAACCACTCCCAAAAATTGGGAGTGGACTACTATATGTCTACATTAACGATAATTGAGCTTATCTGTAGATACCGTTGTTAAAGCGATCGTCTCCTTCGTTGAAGACAGATTCTTGTTCGGTAACGGTAAAGTTGTCTAAATTAGCTTGTAGGATTTGTTTTTGGCGATCGCTCAATCCTGGTAGTTCCAATACATCATCTACACTTTTGTAAGGAGCATTTTTGATGATTTTCTTAGCCAGGGTAGGATACAAACCAGGGTAATTTTGAAAAGCGCGGACGTTGGTGTTATTCAAATCAATTTTTTTACCAAATTCCGTTGCTAATTTAGCATCTGCCTTGTTTCGGAACTCCACTGCTAAAACAGGCACTTGTGGTAAAGCCAGACTGTTGATACCAGCAGCTTGGGCTACACCAGTTGTACCTAACCATCCCCAGCAACCAAGCAACAAACTAAATACTGTTAATAAACGCACCAATCTTTTCACGACTTTTTTACCTCTTTCCATCAAACTGAATAATGGCTTTAAGCTGACAGCTGTCAACAGTTTATAATCTTTGAGACACAGTTATGACTCTTGATTTTTGAACGCCAGTTGCTACAACTCGGCACAGCCGACAACAGCACTAGCTCCTGTTAACTAGGAACTGATAGCTCAATCAACACACAGCAGTCATCAGAAACTAATATACAGCGTATTAATATCCACAATATTTACTGTTACTGGGTTTGACTCTATTTTTGTCAAAAATTATTTTACTTCACTGACTTGCTGACATAGCCACATCTGTGTTCTGCTTCCCAAAGCACTGGCTAGGATACTCTAGCTTATTCGCTGATCTCACTTCCTGACAATTAACACCAGCGTTTGAGAGTAAATTTTTTGATTGCTCACTTTGTAACTTTTTGTAAAGTTATACCTGGAAACCTTAAGACGAAACATCAAGGATTTGAGGTCTAGGTAAGAAAAAACCATTACACCTCCACACCCTACTGGCGTAGCAAGACTAAAATAGTGTATAAAAATAACTTTTGTGGTGTGGGCATCTTGCCTGCACCGGACGGGCTAGAAGCCCATCCCAAATGCAACATTTTAGTCGTGTCAGGTCACTACACCCTTACACTCAGTGCGTATTTCAACGTAATAAAGCTGCAAACGGACAACCACTGCCGCTTAAATTAGCCGATGCTGGTTTGGTTCTATTTGGTAAGAAGCGCCGGAAAAAACCTAAGAAAGTTTGTTTCCAAGTATTAGCAGATGGTGTTGTTTCTGACATTGACTGCTGTTTGATAGCAGTTGCTAGTTTGCCACCCGAAGTTAATTGATTGAGAAATTTCCCATTATCATAATAGTGATCCAAGGACAGAATTTTGCAGTTTTCTGTAACTTGAACAACACTCATCCCCACTACTTCAATCATCTGTCCAGTTGGGGCATAATCTTTAAAACTACCGCGAAAATGTCCCCAATGCCGCCATTTAAAAGCAATCGTAGGTGGTGCAGAATAAACTTCTAATACTTCCCACAAAAATCCATCGGGGAAGGCATTATGAAATAGCTGAGTAGAAGATTCAAAATCTTCTTGGGTAGCTTGATAATGTTGGGTATTCCCAATCAAAAGTTTGTAAGTACCTGCCTGAACTAAATCTTCTAATTTATAGCTAGTACCGCCATTGGTACTCATACGAAATTTATCTTGAACTACAGACAACCACTCTTGAGGATTTGTTTTGAAATTTGCTTCAATGTCGAAAGTTCTGACCAAATTCTGGACAAGCTTTTCTAGGGAATTTGCTGGATGATTGCAGAGACTTTCCTGAGCTAAATTTTCATTAGAACGAGTGTAATCTGGTTGCTCACCATAACGCCAAGTTGCCTGAGTATTGTATTTGAGTACTATGTCTCTTTCTTGTACCCAAAGTGGCAGATTTTCAATGTTAATTTCAGTCATAAATACCTCTGCTCAAAAATTACCAACAAGAACTTGTAAATCCTGATATTTAGCGAGTTGCAGAGATATCCCCTTGATGCGATCGCCACAAGTTTACAGCTTTTTGAGCAGATTTTATGAATAATTAACTACTAGACTTCTTGCAAAAGTCGCTATTTGCGAGCTTTTCTTTGCGTCTTTGCGGCGGCAGTCGCTTCAAGTCGGGGAACCCGCCCAACGCGCTGCCTCGCCTTTGCGCGAGACAAAAAAACATCTATGCAAGAGGTCTACTGATATTGCAGCTAATTGATAGTTGATCTAACCTTAGCCAACACAGAAATTTTGTAAATTTAAGCGACTAAAGCAGCTAGTAAAAATAAACTGTCGACCAAAATAGTACTTAAAACTGCTCCCCCAAAAGCAAACCAGTGTTTTTGCTGCTTACGTAAAGGCAAAATTCCAGCTGTTAGTAATACTAATGCCAATGCTACAGCCCAAGCTTGACCCCAAGGTGTTCGCACTTGAGTAACGGCAGCTTGTAAAATCGGCGACACACTATCAGGTTCGACTTGCATGATTTGTCGCCAATAAGGCATTAAATCAACTATGTAGAAATATACATCGGTTAAAACTGTACCGAATAAAGAACCTAAATAAAACCAGTTACCAACCTTGCACCAGTTTCTTGCTAGACACCAACAAGCAAACGGTAAGCCGATAGACTCTACTGGTAAATGCCACAAAGGTTCCCAACGCAACCAACCCCAATAAATTGCCCCTGCTAACCAACTCCAGCTAAAGCCTAAGAGTAAATCCCCCCAGAGGTATGTTGCAGGACGTGACATTAAGCGAAAACTCAACCATACCCAAAACCCTGTCATGGCTAAACTCAGACTGGGTAGCGATCGCACCAGTGGTGCTTCAATAAATACTGGGATTGATACTAAAAACACCGCCGCCGCCAACACTAACCAAGTTTGTCGGGACGATATTAACAATGGTAAAGATGGCGACGCAGAAAGTGTAGATTCTAATTCTTCTATATCTAACTGCCCAGCGCTCTTTACGGGTAATTCTTTATCTATAGTGGTGGTAGAAGCGTTGTAGCTAAACAATGTATTATTAACCAAATTTTTAATAATTGTAACTAAACTTTATCTTATTTAAGATAGCATACCCAAAAAATCCCCCCCTAGGGCATTTTTATTATACGGAAATTTTGGACAGTGGTCTAGACGGCTGCTAAAAAAGCAACGGGGAAATATTTTCAGGACTTACGCACACAGGTTGTCTGTTGACACTGAGTGTAAGGATATAGAGGATAAGAGACGAGGGTGAAGGGGAAAACGCATATTTTATTCCCCTTATATCCTCATACCCTTGCACCCTTGCCTAAACTTTTAATTTACGCATTGTGTGGATTAGATGTTAAAACCCTTGATTTATCGTTGTCTTGACGTTGCATTGCAACGTCAAGACAGGACGCACAATCCTTGATATTTCATTGATTTGGATAATTCACATCAGACGTAATTTTTCATTGATGAAAGTTTGATGAATTGGCAGGAAGACGTTGACTTATTGAAGTTGTTGTAAGAACATGGTCAGCGTCTTAGATAGTGTTGTTGATCGGTAGAATAAAGTTTTCTACCAACTTGAGTGTAGTAAAAAGTATATAAAGCAACATTATCAGCGAAACAATATTCATGATGATTTCTAAAACAGAAAAAGGTACTAATTAAATGATGGAGTTTATTCAAGCTTTTATTTTGGGCATTATTCAAGGTGTGACAGAGTTCTTGCCCATCAGTAGTACAGCACATTTACTAATTGCTACTAAAGTATTTGGTTGGAAAGAATTAGGCTCTAAAGATTTTGTTGATGCCATTCAATTTGGCAGTGTAATCGCCATTGTCGGGTATTTTTGGTCACTCATTACTAGTGTTATCAAAGGTGGAATCACTGCATTTAAAGAGAAAGACTGGCAACGTGAAGAATGGAAAATTCTGGTTGGGATTGCAGTCGGAACAATACCTGCCTTAGTTGTTGGGTTTGTGTTAAAAGATATTATTCCTGAGAGTGCATTAATTATTGCCATTATGTCAATTATTATGGCAATTTTATTAGGATTGGCTGAAAAATTTGGCACTCGTAAGCGTGGTTTTGATTCATTGCAGATTCGGGATGGAATTTTAGTGGGATTGGGACAAACATTAGCTTTGATTCCAGGCGTTTCTCGTTCTGGTTCAACATTGACTACTGCTTTATTTTTAGGATTAGAACGCTCGACAGCAGCAAAATTCTCATTTTTGTTAGGATTCCCAGTTTTAACGATCGCCACCCTGTATAAAAGTTTAAAAATATTCAAATTATTTCAAGACCAAGCATTACCAGATAACATTGTTGGATTATTGATTGTCGGAATTATTTCAACGTTTATTTTTTCTTACCTTTCAATTGCCTTTTTGATTAAATACTTACAAACTAAAAATACAATGATTTTTGTTTGGTATAGATTGGCATTTGGCAGTGTGCTGTTATTGGCGATCGCCGCAGGTTGGAAAGGGTAAGGTAATAAATATATGACCAACGACTAATGACTCATGACTAACATTCATCCTGCCAAAATTACTAAGGTGCTACCAGACTCCATCGCCGCTGAGATTGGCTTTGAAGTGGGGGATGCGATCGTTACTATCAATGGTACACGTCCCCGCGATTTGATTGATTATCAATTTCTCTGTGCAGATGAATTTCTGGAATTAGAAGTTTTAGACACCGCTGGTAAAACCCACCACGTCGAAATTGAAAAAGATTACGACGATGATTTAGGGTTAGAGTTTGAAACTGCTTTATTTGACGCTTTAATTCAGTGTAATAATCGCTGTCCGTTTTGCTTTATTGACCAGCAACCACCAGGTAAGCGCTCTAGCTTATATTTAAAAGATGATGATTATCGTTTGAGCTTTTTGTATGGCTCTTACCTAACATTAACCAACTTACCGCAACGGGAATGGCAGCGGATTGAACAAATGCGCTTGTCTCCCTTGTTTATCTCAGTTCACGCTACCGAACCTGATGTCAGAATCCGTCTGCTGAAAAATCAGCGGGCGGGACAAATCATGGAACAGTTGCGCTGGTTTCAAAAAAGACGATTGCAAATTCATGCTCAAGTTGTGGTTTGCCCTGGTATTAATGATGGCAAACATCTGGAACAAACATTAAAAGATTTAGCGTCATTTTATACTGGTGATGTACCTGCTGTGGCATCGGTGGCAGTCGTGCCGGTGGGTTTGACGCGGTTTCGCCCCCAAGAGGATGAACTGATCCCTGTTACCAGAGAAAAAGCGCAAGAAGTCATTTTACAGGTGCGATCGCTTGCCAAACAATTTCGCCAAAAATGCGGCTCAAATGTTGTTTGGTTAGCCGATGAATGGTTTTTAATTGCTGGGGAAGAACTACCAACAGAAGCGGAATACGAAGACTATCCGCAAATTGATAACGGTGTCGGTTCGATTCAGTTATTTATTAAGCAATTTGCATCTGCTGCTGCTCAATTACTCCCAAGCAAAATTTCTCCACCCAGAAAATTCACTTGGGTAGTAGGTAACGCCGTGGAAAAAGCATTTCAACCGATATTGCAACGCCTAAATTCTGTTGACGGTTTAGAAGTGAATATGATGGCTTTAGCTAGTGATTATTGGGGGCAAGCTATTAGTGTCACTGGCTTACTTACAGGACATGATTTACTTTTAAATCTGCAAAATAAAGATTTAGGCGATGGTATTTTGCTGCCCAATGTTATGCTCAAACATGGCGAATTAGTATTTTTAGATGATGTTAAAGTTGCAGACCTAGCGACAAAATTAAATACAAAAATCTTGCCAGTGGCAGGCGTGGAAGAATTGATTACTACTTGTATAACAGTACCATCTGATAGATAAACGAAAGAGACAAGAGGGACAAAGTAGAGAGTTGTTTGTGAATCATTCATAGCAGTCACAAATCATTCGTGATTTCTTCTTCTCTCTTCTTTGCGTTCTTTGCGCCCTTTGCGGTACCCTGCGGGAAGCCGCTATCGCGTCTACGTTAAAAACAGAATTCTGACTCCTGACTTCTGACTTCTATTTGATAAATATAAAAACATCAGTTATTTTTCGGAGGTAGTTTATTGTTATGCTGAATAATAAATAATAAGTAGTGTTTAATACTCAATAAAGTGAGGGTTAAAAGTGAAGAATCACGAAACTGCAATCAAAGTCACCAAAAAAGCCAGATTCTTCATTTTTAGTTTTAACTTTTTAATTGTTAATTGTTTAAATAGTTTTAATATTTTACCAGTAAAGGCGGCAGATGAAGAACCTGTATTAAGTGTAATTCAGAGTATAGAAAACAAACAACAATGGACAGGAATTACTAAGCGTTTACAAGCGATTGGGGTAAAGTATTGTGTGATTCCCTTAGCGCAAGTGAGAAGCAGTGCCGATTGGGGCGATCGCAGGGTATTATTTTTGCCCAACGTTGAGACATTAACCCCCGCCCAAGCGATCGCTTTAGAATCCTGGGTAAGTAAAGGCGGCAAAGTCATCGCTAGTGGCCCTGTGGGCAGTTTATCAGCACCGGGAGTCCGGCAGTTGTTGCGATCGCTTTTGGGTAGTTATTGGGGGTTTGGTTTAGATGAGACACAACAAATCAAACCAGCCAAAAATAAACCACAGGGATGGGCTAACCAAAAAGAACTGTTTGGGCAAGTGCGAGGTGGTGTAATCATTCCTGAAGGTGGGGCTAGTCAAGCCGCCGCAGTCTGGAATGCTCAAGATAATCCCGCCGCCGTTGTTAGTACAGAATGGTCTACCTTATTCGGTTGGCGTTGGGGAATAGATGCGGCTTCTAGTTTTGAGTTAGATAATGCTTGGTTAAAAGCTGCCATCAAGCATCATCTCACGGCATCATCTCTAGGACAGCCAAAAATTGCTGGGGCTGACTCTAACTGCTCAACAACCATCGAGACTGCTACCGCTAATATCACTCCCGTAGTACCCGAAGCACCACTAGTTCCTCGCATTCCCCGTCCATCTTCTCAAGAAGCGATTGATCAACTAGAACAAACAGTACGTTGGAATGTCGAACCAAATTCCAATGCACCCATTGACGAAAAAGAAGCGATCGCCCTCCAGCAAGAATTAGAAAATTTAATTAGTCGGGTAGAAAGCGCCCATTTAGCTGCCTCAGTTCACACAGCTAATCTGGATGAAGCCATCACCAGCAACCCCCAATCCTTAAAAGAAGAAGAAACCCGTGTCGCCTCCACCAGACCAGGATTATCTAGCCAGAGTAAAGAACAAGCTATTGCCCAAGCACGACTAGTCGCCAAAAACATTCCCCAACTCCTCGCCAATAAAAACTATGCCCTAGTCCGGCAACAGTGCTTAGCCACCAGAACCAATTTATGGAAACATTTTCCCCTGAACCAAAGATTAGCACCCGCCGAAATCCGCGCCGTCTGGTTAGATAGGGGTACAATTGTCCGGGCTGGTGGCGAACAGAAATTAGCCGAAATCTTTGACCGCTTGGCGCAGTCAGGAATTAACACCGTTTTTTTTGAAACTGTCAACGCCAGTTACCCCATTTACCCCAGTAAAGTTGCACCCCAGCAAAACCCCCTAATTCGTGGCTGGAACCCGTTAGCAGTGGCGGTGAAATTAGCCCATGAACGCGGTATGGAGTTACACGCCTGGGTGTGGACTTTTGCGGCTGGAAACCAACGCCACAACCAAGTGATAAATGTTCATCCCGATTATCCAGGGCCAGTACTGGCGGCGCATCCTGATTGGGCAAACTACGACAACAAAGGTAACACCATTCCCCCTGGTCAAACCAAACCATTTTTTGATCCAGCTAACCCAGAACTGCGGCAATATCTCCTGAAATTGTTTGAGGAAATTGTCAGCGAATATCAAGTAGATGGTTTACAGCTAGATTACATTCGCTATCCTTTCCAAGATCCCTTGGCTGGCAGAAGTTACGGTTATGGCAAAGCCGCCAGAGCGCAATTTCAACAGTTAACAGGCGTTGATCCCTTGACGATTTCGCCCAGCCAAACAGAATTATGGCAAAAGTGGACAGAATTTCGTACCCAACAAGTTGATAGCTTTGTAGCTGATGTCTCCAAAATGCTGCGACAAAAGCGCGAGGAGTTAATTTTGTCTGTGGCGGTATTTCCCTTACCAGAACGAGAACGCATTCAGAAACTCCAACAACATTGGGAAGTGTGGGCAAGGCAAGGGGATATAGATGTAATTGTCCCCATGACTTATGCTCAAGATACTGCCCGTTTCCAACGCCTTGCCCAACCTTGGATAGCTTCTAGTCAGTTGGGTTCAACTTTATTACCC
>JAGKSW010000193.1 GCA_018993265.1 Nostoc sp. TH1S01 | reverse complement strand
GGGACTTTCGCGTTACGTTAAAGGCCTGCTACCAGGAGAGCATTATGTAGATGCTGCTTATGTGGATGCCTACCAATTAGTTGAAAGTAATCAAGCTTATCAAGTTTCACTGATTGGAGCAGTGGCTGTTGATACCAGTTGGCAAGCGAAGTTAAACACAGGTTTTGATATTAGTGCATTTATCATTGATTGGGATCAACAAGTTGGCATATGTCCACAAGGACATAAAAGTCGTCTATGGCGAAAAGCTCGTGACTGTAACCAAAATCCCTTAATTGAAGTTGTCTTTGACCGTAAGACTTGTGCTAATTGTCCAGTACGGATTCATTGTACTTCAGCGAAAACCGCGGCTCGAAAGATTAAGTTGCGACCTCGTGAGGAATATGAAGCACTTGTGGAACGTCGTCACCAACAACAAACTCCGGAGTTTGAGCAAAATTATGCAGTTCGTGCTGGTGTTGAGGGTACTATTTCTCAAGGTGTAGGTAGGTTTGGCTTACGACGAACGCGATATTTTGGTATAGCAAAAACACATTTACAACATATTGCTACCGCTTGTGCTATTAATTTAACCCGGTTTTTTGCTTGGTCAAATTATCTTCCTAAAGCTCGAACTCGTACTAGTCATTTTGCTAGATTAAGTTTAGGACTGACGCATTGACAGAAAAGCCAAAATAACAGCTAGCGTCTCCAAGGCTGATAGTTAGATTTTTCAATGAGATTTTAGCGATTGCTTTCAATTAAAGCTAATTGCTCAAAGCCTGAAACAAGGTATTTACATTGATCCACAAAATAGTTATTTTGTGCAGTGCGTCAGTCTTAAAATTTTCAAGCCGTTTTTCAGCAACTGTTTTGTCCAGGTACACTTAAAAGTGCTTTGGTCTTTAATTTTCATGCTCAAAAAGGTGCAGAATTCTATTGCACCTTTTTGAGTGTGGCAACTTACTGCTCTGTTATTTTCCAACTCCGTTACTTTTGAGGGGTCACACCCCCTATTCGCCAGCTGTATCCTTGAAGAAGTCGGGGATCTGAGCCTTTCAATTTTTACAACTCACGTAGGATTGCCATACATCAAAAAAATCAAGATATCGCAAAATCTGTATATTGCCGCAGTTCTTCGGGATGGAAACCCAAAACAATATCTTCGTGCGGGATACCTGCTGCTAACAATGCTTCTGCCACTGGCTCAGACGTGCCATCATATTGAATCCACACTTTATGATTGATGATATCTGTATGCACTATCGAACCATGCACACGTCGCACCCCATCCCAACCAACGTGTACAACTTCGTAATGGTCTCGCTCTGAGTCAATCACTGCTTCTATATCTATTTGACCATTAGCAGGTTTGTGACCAGCATATTCAAATATTAATTGACGAATAATTTCCCGGTAGCGAGTTAGTTTATTCATAGCATTTTCGGTAGGATACTAACCCTATTCAAATTCATTTGTTAATACTTATAGATACAGAAAAAGCTCCAGTATTATCGTTATACCAAACATTCCAGTTTTTTTGTTTAACAATTTCTTGCCATTGCATTAATCGCTTTTGATATTGCTCCTGAGCTTTTTGACGCTGGGTAGTTTTTGACCATGAATCAAAATCTTGGTTTGAGCCAACTTGAAGTTTAGCTAGTGTTAGGTAATATTCAAAGTTATCTTCATTAAAAGGTGGAACATATACTTCCTTCCTTTCTCTTTCCTTCAAATATCATTCACTGTCAATAGCAACTCACCATTTGTTGTGGCGGTAAATGTTTTATTTTTACGAATTGGTTCTATGTTATTTGGGTCAATTTGTTCTTTATACCAATTTAATGTGAAGTTGCTGTTAGTTATTTCTTGCGGATCTGAAGCACTCGCTTGATTAGGTGGCTCGTTGTGGTTCAGGGGAGATAGGTCAGCCATCTATTCTTCCTGTGTCAGTTGATGATTTTTAGTTTTTACTAGCATAAATTACAAAGGTAAAAAATAATACGGCTTATGTGAGACTGGGGGAATAGCGTAGGTAAAGATTACTAAAAAAGCGATCGCCTCTTCTCAAATACAAGATGCGATCGCTTTACAAAAATTTAGATAGCAGACATATACAGCAGCAGAAAAAATACAGCTTGACAAGCCTAAAAAACTAGTCCCTAGTCCCTCTCTCGGCTTTTAAACATCCTGCTCACTTAACTCGCGGGTGATATGGTCAAAAGGCTCATCAACAAAAGCAGCATTAGCTACGCCTGCTGCTGCTACTTGTTCCTTGACGATATCCTTCATGATTTGCACACCGCGAACTGTCGGGCCAATAGGTACACCTAAAGAATTGTAGGTTTCTCTCAAGCCTTGTAATACACGCTCATCCAATACATTGGTGTTACCCGCAACTAGCGCATAAGTAGCGTAGCGGAGGTAATAGTCCATATCGCGCAAACAAGCCGCATAACGACGAGTTGTATAGGCATTTCCACCGGGACGAATCAATTCTGGTAATTCTTCAAATAATTTAGAACCAGCTTGCTTGACAATTGCAGCCGCATTTGAATTGATAGCAGCCGCAGCTTGTACCCGTGCTGTACCACTTTCAAAATAAGATTTCAGACTGTCGATCGCATTCCGGTCAAAATAACGGCCAGCTACGTCATAATTCTTAATTAAAGTTGTAACTGCATCGCGCATTCCTTTTCTCCCAATCGTTACTATCTATGGTTTGATATTTATTTGGCTGCACTTACGCACCAGTAAATTTTTGTGCTATTTAAAATAAGTTCTGCACAAAAACAATCTATCCGCTACTTAAGGATTCTATGCCAAAGTTGCCCCCGATGAAATGAACTTTCTTGTTTTTACAGATGCCGTGCGAAAGGTTAATATAACCTGTAATCCAGGCAATCTGTAACAAAGACTACATAATTATGTAATCTCAAATCTTTACGATAATCCAGGTGTGTCACAACTTGGTTCGGATCAGTAGGGTTAGAATGCTTTGGCAGATTCTGGTTTTACAATAGGAAATTGGCAGAGAAGGAGTAACAATGACAACCCCACAAGAAGTCTTGAAATTGATCCAAGACCAAAACATTCAGATGATTGATCTGAAATTCATCGATACACCAGGAACATGGCAACACTTGACCGTGTACCATAACCAAATCGATGAAAGTTCATTCACTGATGGTGTACCTTTCGACGGTTCCAGTATTCGGGGTTGGAAGGGTATTGAAGAATCAGACATGACAATGGTGTTAGATCCCAACACAGCTTGGATCGACCCATTCATGGCAGAGCCAACCTTAAGCATAATCTGTAGCATTAAGGAACCCCGTACAGGGGAATGGTATAACCGTTGTCCACGGGTTATTGCCCAAAAAGCTGTTGATTATCTGGTTTCTACTGGTATTGGTGATACTACTTTCTTTGGCCCGGAAGCTGAATTCTTCATTTTTGATGATGTTCGCTTTGACCAAACCGCCAACTCCGGCTACTACTATGTAGACTCTGTAGAAGGTCGTTGGAACTCTGGTAGAGAAGAAGGCCCCAACTTGGGTTATAAACCACGCTTCAAAGAAGGTTATTTCCCAGTGTCGCCTACCGACAGTTTCCAAGACATTCGGACAGAAATGTTGCTGACAATGGCAAAATGCGGTGTGCCCATTGAAAAGCAACACCATGAAGTGGCAACTGGTGGTCAGTGCGAACTCGGCTTCCGCTTTGGTAAATTAGTTGAAGCGGCTGACTGGCTGATGACTTACAAATACGTCATCAAAAACGTAGCTAAAAAATATGGCAAAACCGTTACCTTCATGCCAAAACCAATTTTTGGCGATAACGGTTCCGGTATGCACTGTCACCAGTCCATTTGGAAAGATGGCAAGCCTCTATTTGCTGGCGATAAGTATGCTGGTTTGAGTGAAATGGCACTACATTACATTGGTGGTATTCTCAAACACGCACCAGCATTATTGGCTATCACCAACCCCACTACCAACTCCTACAAGCGTCTAGTACCAGGTTATGAAGCACCTGTTAACTTGGCTTACTCCCAAGGAAACCGTTCTGCTTCTGTGCGTATTCCTCTCTCTGGCACTAACCCCAAAGCAAAACGCTTAGAGTTCCGTTGTCCAGACGCTACCTCTAACCCATACTTGGCATTTGCGGCTATGCTTTGTGCTGGCTTGGATGGTATCAAAAACAAAATTGATCCCGGCGAGCCTTTAGATAAAAATATCTATGAACTATCTCCAGAAGAGTTGGCAAAAGTTCCTTCTACTCCAGGTTCTCTAGATAAAGCATTAGCAGCCCTAGAGAATGACCACGCCTTCTTGACCGAAACAGGCGTGTTCACAGAAGACTTTATCCAAAACTGGATTGACTACAAACTAGCTAATGAAGTTGAGCAGTTGCAGTTGCGTCCTCATCCTTATGAGTTTTACCTCTACTACGACTGCTAATTGCAACCTATAGTGATCTCTAAGCCACCCCTGAAGGTGGCTTTTTTTATTCATAAACTCTTTTGACAACTCTTTTCACCTAACTCATTGCAGCATGACTACTGCCATAAATTGTGCGTGTAGTTTGGTCTATCTTCCCTTGAATGGGATTCCAATAATGGGACACCTCTTCAGGAAGACCAAGTTCTTGTGCAGCACGCATCAGCATTGATTGTTGACGGTTTTTAACTTGTTGATGTTGGCGCACCATCAATGCACGAGATTTTTCTTGAATAGACATACTTCAGTCCCCCTTAAGGTTTTAGTTATATTTTTTAGACACTTATCCTTTCATTTATTAATATAGCAAAAATTCTGTAGCTTAGGCTACCATTTTTATTTTTTGGCTCACAAAATAATAAATCTTAATAATTTGGAGGCTGTAATGAGTATTTTTGCGTGAGTAGAAACTATAAAAGTCATGAATTGCTGATATCTCAACTAAAATTCACTTTAGAAAAATCAATCATTTCTGTTTCCGGCAAATCAAGAAAAACTAAGATAGCATCAAAAATGACAGTTAATAAAACTTCATACTATGACAGTTACTTACCCACGGAAATTTCAGGATAATCTAGGTGCGAGAGATATCTTAAAACGGGTAGTCAGCGATCGCGAACTACACCTAATGACCCTCAATCGTTACCGTTACAGTGAACAACGCAGTTGCAAAGACCTTACAGAAGTCATTGAACGGCTAGACGGACAGCCACGAGAACTCATTCAAGATTTATCCCATCACATTGCCGACGAAGCGCGTCATGCTATGTGGTTAACCGATTTATTAATCGACTTGGGAGCCAATGTCGGAAATCCCCCCGGAATGCCTTATATTGATGAATTTGAATGGCTGCTCGATAAAAATACTCATGATCCAAAAACTAACTTGGATGACACCATAATTGCGGGTATGGCAGCAATTAACATTACTGAAAAACGCGGCTGCGAATATTTCTCTGCTCACATTTATGCCCTCAAGCAAGCGCCACAGACCGAAGAAAACATCAAAATCCGCGAAACCATAGAAAAAATTCTGCCAGAAGAAGCCGGACACGTCCGTTGGGGAAACCGTTGGTTAGGCAAAATAGCCGATAAAAGTCCAGAACATCGCCAAAAAGTTGAGCAAGCCAAGCGTAAATATGCAGCAATAGAACAGGCTGCTTATGAGTCAGGTATGGATATTACTCTAGGTGCAGAACTTCGACGTGTAACAAGGTTAGTGGAAGTAGCTAATACAATGCCACTTTGGGAACGTCCCCAATACCTAATGGAACGCTTACCCCAAGCTTTACTCGCCCCTGAATTGCAATTTACCAGAATTCAGGCAGCACAAAAAGCTTGGCAGCGTAACCCACAAGAATTTATGGAAAAGTTTGTGCCAATGTTCATCAACGGCATCAAAAAGAGCGAGATAGAAACAGAGAAAACTAAAGTTTAAATTAGTCACCCGCCTTGAACTCAAGTTCAAGGCTAATAGCTCATGTCTACTTAAGTAGACTAAAAAATTTAGGGTATATTTAGTCAACTTCAAATGACTTTTGCTATGAGCAAGGAACTTGAGTTCCTTGCCGGACATGAGTTTTACCTTAAGTTGACACTCATGAAAACCCCTACACCCAGTCTCAAAAGACAATGGTTGTGCGTTAGTTCTGTCTTCTTTACTTGCTACACCAAAGGAGGCAAATTATTCGGGTCAATACCTTGAGATGCGAGATAAGCAATTAATCGTTCTTTTTGCTGACGTTCTTGTTCAGCGCGTTGACGTTCTTGTTCCGCACGTTGGCGTTCTTGTTCAATTTGTTCCACAGCCCAAGGTAACAAATTACCGTTTGTATCCCACCAGCGCAACCAATAACCAGTCCGAGCTTCTTTACTACCTTGCCAAGTTCCTAAAAATAAATTCATCGACTCTACCCAATGACGACCATTTTCATCGGGTAGCTGCAACTCATAGCGTTGATTTTTCAGCTGGTAAAATTCTAATAAACCCCCATCTGGTTCAAAAATCACATAGATGGGAACGTGCAAAATCTGCTCATAGAAAAACCATCTTCCTGGCGGATAAGTGCGCTTGACAGAATATTCTCCGCCTTCGGTGTCAGAGAGGAATTCCATGACGATCGCAGGTACTTCACCTTCTAAATTAGGAGTATAACTTTTGCGATCGCTTAAAACTTGATTTACTGCTGGAACATAAACCCAATCAGGTGCTTTTAAAATCAATTGTCCATTGACAGTCGCACAAAGACCAAAATTCGAGGCTATCAACATCTGTGGTTGAATGAACCCACTAATTTCTAGGCTTTCACGCAACGCACCAGCCAAAATTGGCTGATTGGTATTCTCCACAGGTTCATCCTCTAATTGATAATCATCGGGCAAGGCTTCCCAAGAGATTACCATTTCTGCTGGCGATTTAGCTGCACTGAGTTGGGTTGCCATAACACAGCATCAATATTAGTTTCTTCTTATATTACCGCTCCCTGCAAGAAGATGATGCGATCGCACTTAGATACAGGTAGATGCAAATGTCTCAGTAAATTTCCAAAATATCTAAATAAGATGCCCTAGATTTTGAAGTGTAAAATCTCAAAAAATTTTCAAAAAAGAAGAAATGCTCTGATTCTAAAGAATAGGTGATGTTATAGATTCAGTCCATCGCCTTGGTATTACCAATACAAAGATGCAAGAAAGTTTTAGGAAAAGAGGTTAATGACGGAATACTGAGATAATGTTAAATTTCTTTGAGGAGAAAAGATGTAATTGCCAAAAATACTGGAAAACCTTCGATTTTGATAGGATTTTTTTGTCAGTAACTAATTCTTGCCTGAAAAAGTTCTAACCAACAGGAAAAGCATTATTGAGAGACTCAATTAAATCTCTGCGTCCGCTACCACGATGAGGTGTAGGATTTTCTGGCTCATTCGATTTAGGTTTAGGTTTAGGTTTTGCTGATAACAACATTTTTCCTCCTGTATCACCAATGACTGTATGCGAGCGACTTAACTTGTCTGAACCGTTAACAACCAAAGAACCGAGTACCAAACTAGAAACTAAAAGCGAAAATGTAACACGCATAGCAGATATTTATTGTGAACTCTAATATTCACTGCTACTTAGTTTCTGAGTGTGTATCCGGAAAGTTTGAAAAATAGTATTCTGTTTGACAGAAAGAAATTGAGTTTGACGTTAAGCCCTATTCCTTGTGTTTATGTAGAACAACAGAACTCTAATAGACCAGCATCACCAATGATGTTCAACACCAAGAGTTGGTATATAAGTTTTCTTTGTCTAAAAGGTGAGGCTTAACATTAATTGTTAGCTACAAGCTTTCAGTTGGGGAATTCCAGAAATTAAATTATTAAATTTGCAAAGCGAAGACAATGAGTAAGCTCTTCCCCAGCTACCCCAGTTGCTATTAGTGATGGAATATTTATTTATTTGGAAGTTCCTTGATGAACCCCTAAAAAATGTATAAAGCTGTGTTTATTTGCGTATTAATACTTAGATAAAAAGTTAAACTTTTATATAAGATAAAGTTTCAATCAAAATCAGTTACTAGTTATCGACAGGGTAAGTGACTTTGTTTTACTCTGAAAACACAAAACATCCGCCTATCTCTATTACTGGTATAGAAAAAACTTTGCTCATCCAAATATTGAATGGACAGCAAAGTTGAGAATTGATGAGGACTGGATTTATTTACTGAGTAAAAAATGGAACTAAATTAGTCAGGTGCAGGCTACTAACTTGTCAATAAATCACCAAAAATAGCTGTTTTTCGGAGAATTTATGCCATTTCTAACAAAATACCGAGCTAATAGTCAATTGTTGTTGACTACAGGGTTAATGATATCAGGATTATTTATCTTACATAGCCCAGCAAAAGCTGTTACACTTGCACCTTTGACATCACAAGATACTACCCCAGGCTTTGATGACACAGATTTTAATTTACGAGTCGTGATGCGTA
>JAGKSW010000192.1 GCA_018993265.1 Nostoc sp. TH1S01 | reverse complement strand
ATTTCAAAATGAGAATTGCTGTGACTTTGCCAAAGCTTGAGCATTTTCTTTAGGTATCATCAACCCATTATACCAAGGTCGAATTACCTCAACCGCAGAACCACAGACATCAGTACATATAATAGGTAACCCAGCAGCTGCACCCTCCACCAAAGCTAATGGCCAAGGGTCAAATCTACTAGGCAGAATAAAAGCTCCTGCTGATTGCCATACAGCTCGCATTTCTGCTGGCTGTAAAAATCCTCGATTTTCAATTCCTGGTTTGTCTTGAAGAAGTGATTCTAACGGGCCTTGCCCACAGCATACCAGTGTCCAAGGATTAGATACCTGGGAACGATAAATTTGATAAGCTTCTACTAATACATCAACTGCCTTTACTGAAACGTAACGACCAACAAATAAAAATGAACGCGGCCATTGATACTGTAGTCGTTGTGAAAACAACGGCGACCAAGCATCATAATCAATACCATAAACTCCACGCACTATATTTCCTGAGTTAATTCCCAGGTGCATTGCATATTGCCAACTACGTTCTCCAGCAACAACAACACTATTTATACGTTGTAAGTAGGAGCGTAAAAAGCAGGGAGCTAAGTATTGCTTCCACGTACCCCACCAAGGGGTATCCATAGTCATAACTATGCCTGTTTTCTGAAATTCAGATGCAAATGCCAATTGACGATAAGGTTTGTGTAACCAGCCACATAGAACCAGTACATCAGGTGATTGTGCCGACACTAAACGCTTAATTAAATTGGTATCTAGTCTTTCCTGGATATCCAAGAGTCTACAGGGAATACCCTGCATCAACTGGTCAGAAAATGCTGTTTCAGTACGAGCTTGAAAAGCAACGACAAATATATCTATTTCTGATACTTTATGTAAAGCTCGCCAGCAAGCTGCCATATAACCAGAAATGTCCGTCCAGCAAAAGACTACTTTTAGAGTCATAGCTACTATGTTCAGATTAAGCAAATTGCTGTAAGGCAGTTATTACTCGGTCTACACATCGTGACCAAGTATACTGTGCTGCATGTTTGCGCCCCCGTTGAGCATATTCTTTAGCAAGAGAGGGATTATCTGCCAAATTCATCAGTATTTCCACTATAGCCTCAGTTTCTTCTGGATTAACAACAATGCCAGCATCTCCAACAACTTCTGGCAGAGAAGCTTTGTTAGAAACAATTGCTGGAATACCCACAGCCATTGCTTCCAGAGCGGGTATACCAAATCCTTCATAAAGAGAAAGAAATAAAAGAGATGATGCTCCACGTAGCAGCTGAGGTAAATCCTCGTCTGAAACCATGCCGAACAAGGTTACATTAGAATAAGCTTTAGCTGCTTCAACGTAATTTGCTTCTAACTCGCCAGCAACCACAATTTTTAAGCTACTTTTACGCTTCAGAAGGGTCTGTGCAACAGCAAGGATATGATCAGCTCCTTTTTTCTTACGCAGACCACCCACTACTAAAATATAAGGTGCTTCAACTGACCGCTTTAACCCTGTTAGTTTTTTTGATGCAACTTCAAAGAAAGACTGCTCCACACCATTTCCAACCACTATAATCTTCTGTGGATTGCCTCCTAATAAATCTACCATCCGCTGTTTAGAAAATTCTGAGACAGTAAAAACCACCTGACAATCAGACAAAGCACGACGTACCCAACGTCCCCATTTATAACGGAACCATTGATGCTGCCAAGTACTTGACCAAGGTAAATCTAGTTCAAATGCTTGTACGTCATGTATGGTAACTGCGACTGGGCATTTTGAGACTGGAATATAAGTTTCCATCGGTGCGTAGAGCCAGTCTATGCCATCTGGTAAATATTTATCCATACATGGATAGCCAAGTAATTTCCATGTTCGTTCAGTGGAGTTTTCTGGTGTAGGAAAAGTACGCTTAGGTAATTCGCGTAAAGGACAGCGTAGGTCTAACTTATTATCTTTTCCAATCCATTGTCGCGAGAAAAAAAGTTCTAATTCTACCTCTTTTCTGCCTGAAATATCCAACAAAATATGATTGATATGCCGTCCTACTCCTGTGCAGGGTAGATATGTGCGAATAGGGTGAATGTAAGCAGCTATTTTCACTAATAAAACAGGATTAAAATTAAATACTTATTCAATACTATAATATAGTCCAAAATCATCAATGTGGTGTTGTGTTAATGGCCTAATACTAACTGCTTTCCAAATTAATTTTTTGAAAGAACGCCAGTTAGCAAGTGAATTGAGCATAACACTCTCATTATGACCAATAGTGTAAGCTGCTGCTCGAAATGGCATAGGCTGTAATGCTCGTCCTAATTGCTCACAAGTATTCTTTAGTTTTAAATGCTCCCATAAATCTACGAAATACTCTTCATCTGGAGTATCCATAGACTCAGGTAAATCTTTTTCTGTTAGCCATACAATATGTGACGAAGCTGTTGAATAGTGAAAATTACTACGTAGATAGATCCATCTCATTCCTTCTTGATATACAAATCCTTTTGGAAAATACCATCCATTTGAGCCATAATTTTTTTTTAAAAAAGCTACCAATTCACGATGAATGAAATCATCTGCATCCATACGCATTACATATCCTTCTCCAAAACCTTTGCAAGCAATCATTCCTCGTTTTACTTTTAATTTTTGATCAAGGAATACTTCACCCCATGTTTTTGGAATGGGAAAAGAATCTGTTACTATTTCCAGCCTTGAATCTTGAGGATAGTTTTTTGGGGGTTCATTACAGACCAAAATTATTCTTAAATCAGAGCAAGTTTGCCGAAGGATGCTATTTAATGTCTGGCAGCAAAGGCGGGAAACAAAAGACCAGTCCTTGCTCACTTCTGGACTCTTTAAAGGAATGATGAATGTGACAATAGGTGACTGCATATATAATTAAGCTTTTGGCTAATTTAATCTGCGAACAACAATTCCCATGATTTTATTCTCTTTTTAACCCGACGAATCAAGTCAAAAGTATGATATTGTGGTGTATTAGTATACTCAAGTATTTGTTTTACTTCTGGAAATTCTCCCACAAACTCATTATAAATTCGGCGGGTAATTCTTGTAGAACGTCCTTGATAAAGAAAACCACCTCTTACAAAAGGGTAGGGGGTACGTGACACATGCCATCTTACTTTTTCTGGTAAAGTTTCTAATTTTGAATTAGGAATAAGGCTGTTATTTGCCTCTTTAAAAATGAAATTTGGACGGTTATCTTGAAGATCCAAAAATGAACCTTGAATTTCATAGTTCCAAATATTTATTATTCCTTTTTTCTGAATTTTGTCTGTAATACTTAATGCATAGTCTATATGCCAATAACCAAATTGTAGTGAAATAGAATAAGGGCTTTTGGGAACAATATGCAGCCATTCATCATCCTGGCATTCACTTGCTTTCAACAAACTAAAGTGTTCCATTAAATAAACGTAACCTGCATTATACTGTTCAGCTTTTTGAGGCAAATATAGGTTTAAATAGTTAGCATCACATTTCCCTATAGGATGTATATCATCCAAAATTAGATAAAAAGAATCAAATCCTTGTTGTTGTAAAAATTTTAAGCTTTCGTAATACGTAGATACCCAATTTTTAAAATTGTAGTCTTTAATTGAAATGGTTTCTGTCTCATTAAAATTTTTATTTGTACCTGTAATGAAAATAGGAGGATGCTCTAACCAAAAATGGTTGATTAGCTTTAATAAAGGTTGAACTAAGAAGTCGAACTCTAAATAAGTAACGATTAAAATGGCAGTTCTTGTCATAATTGAATTTAAAGTTTCTAACTATACAAAATAAAAAAATAATTCTTAATTATTTTTTAAGGTAATCTATACTAGAATTATCAAAATTCCATAAAAATTATTAATTTCTATAATTAGCAATTTTGTGGTATGTTGTATTAAAAAAGCGATGTTTTTTCACTGTTTCTAGTGGAAATAAAAATAGATAATATAGTCCAAGCTGAACATAAATTAAAACCCATTTCAAAATAGATTGATTTATTAATAAATATTTATAAAATAAAAATTTATTAGGCATTAAAGGTTTCATTTTATAGCCTGCCCAATGTAAAAGGAACATTTGCTTTTTATGATCTAAACCTCCGTAATCCCACAAGTAGTATTTTCCATTTTTCCAGTAAATTTTCCCTGATTGTCTTGCCCATCCATTTTGACAGATACCCCCTATTACTTCTGCAAAATGCCCATAGCGTACAGGTTTCATATCGCAGCAATAGTTAATAAAAGCTTGATCTGTATTTCGAGGGTTAAGTTGGTTCCGTATTTTCAGCGCACTCTCTGCCAATTGTTCAAATTCTTCTATTGAAAATAATCCTTTACGAGAAGCCCAACGCCCAGAATTAAAACCACGCCCACGCCCTTGTTTCAACAATTCTTGACGGAATGCTCCTGGTTCATAAACTTGGTCAATGGCGCAGTCATAATGTAAAAAGTCGAATTCAAGAGTTTCTACTGCTTCAATAACAGGTTTGAGATCAGTTAAGACTATTTGCCGAGCATCTAAATACATAAAATGGTCTAGCATACCCCAAAAAGACGCATAGCGTCTGAACCAGTACGGGCCTGTAGATGTATAACCTAGCTCAAATGATTGACCGATCGCTTCTAAACGAGAAAATGATGAATCAGTATATATCTCAAATTGATAAGTATCACTTAACTTTAGGAGGTGATCGCACTGCTCATTAAAAGGAATCAGAATCAGGCGTAAATCTGGGTTGAATGATCTGAAGCTGTTGAGAAAAGCGATCGTCCAATCATAAACTACATCATTAGCTGAAAAATAAACTCCAATACTTTGAGAAGTATCCATTATGTTAAACTAATATATTCCTCGATATTTACGTAAAGCCACAATCCATTTAGAAGGAATCAGCTCACGTATTTTACTAATAAAGGTTTTTTGTAACCAAAAAGCTTGATACTCATTAATAAAATACCAGTCTTTCTCAAATGATTTGCCAAAGTATCTTCTACAAATAGACCAACGTTCTCTGGTAAAGCTCAATAAATCTCGTGATGCTCCTCCTGATGCATCAAACTTCGATATGATTACAGGAATTTCTTGAAAGCAGTAGCCAGAAAGGTAAAGTTTAGCTAGGAACTCATGATCTGCACACCAAGTTAAAGCAGTATTAAAGGGATATTTAATTTGCAATTCTCTTTTAACAAAAACACTTTGATGGCAAGTAGGAATTTCACGCCATATTATCGATAAATTATTTGGCTGGCGTTGATAGCTGCGATCGCCGTACCTATCATTAATAACAAATTCAACTCCTCCATAAATCACATCTATGGAATCATTAAGATATTCTGCAACTTTAGCTAACGTATCTTCTGCAAAAAACTTATCCCCAGCATTCATGAAAATTATCCAATCTCCAGTAGCAGATGAAGCTCCCTTATTCATAGCATCATAAATTCCATCATCTTTTTCACTCACCCAATAAGATATTTTGTCTGCATTTGTATGCATAAAATTTATTGTGTCATCCTGGGAACCTCCATCAATGACTATATATTCTATATTCTTATAGGTCTGAGAATTAATACTAGCAAATGTTTCACGTAAACCCTTAAGGCAGTTATACGTTACTGTTATAATAGAAATAATAGGTAATTTAGGCACAACTCTTGGTTCAGACAGTTATTAATTTACAGCCAGTTATTTTACAGATTAGCAATTTCTTTTAATGCGAGTTTTCTACCCTTTTGTCCAGCTTCATATAAACGACTTACTCTAAAACCATATCTTAGACTTAAATACAGCAAATATATTTTTGATGATTTCCACAATGATTCAGATGAAACCGTGCCTCGAAAATATGCCAACATAGTTTGTGAGTAAGATAAGCCCTCTGCTAAACGCAACAGATAGTCTTCTTTCAAACGATTTGAAGGTATTAAGTGAGTTAGCTTTAAGGATGTGAACACCCCTGTACCTAAACCTTCATCACAGGCTGTAAGTGCTAAATCTGAATCTTCACAAGAAGTTAGCAGTTTTCCTTTACGACCCATACTTGCACGCTTAGGATTCATGTTTACTAAATCTGCATACTTTTGAGCAACAGTTTTGCGAACACAAAGTCCTGCTCCACATGGGACTGTCTCATACTGGTTGATTGAATTTGACCATTGATCACGCTCAAACTCTCGAATTGCTAACATTCCCAAATAAGGTTTTGTCCACGATGGAGGAGTTTCCTCAAATTCAGGTTTAATTAGCCCGCCCCAAGCTCCAATAATTGAAAAGTCTTTACTAATTCGCCACGTGGCTTCTAGATAGTCTGAATCTAAAACGTTATCATCATCAACAAAAACTAGTACTTGGGCTTGAGCTTCTTTAATCCCTCGTAGTCGAGCAGGAGTCAGACCTAATTTTTCTTCTCTAATATGACGAGCTTGAGGATGCCAACTTAAATCAATTTCAGAAGCTAAAATTTTATCACTAGCATTATCAACTAACAAAAGTTCCCAAAAATCTTTAGATAAAGTTTGAGATTTAAGAGCAGCTAAAACCATCTCTAAGTAATTAGAACGAGGATTATGAGCGCAAATAATTACACTAATAGGCAGTTCCATATCATCTAATATTTGGGATTGGCTTTAAAATGCTGAATGTTCAAATTCCAAATAACCTTTTTTCACCTTACGCAGCCAGAGAAGGTTATCAACTTGTCCTCCAAATTTCCAATTACCACTAACAAGGGCTTCACCAATAGTTCTAGCTACTCCTTCAAAGGCAATACAATCATGAAAGGCTAGAATTCCTCCTCCCAGAATCCACGGACTAGTCTTCTCGAAATCATTTTTGACACCCAAATAACTATGATCACCATCAATAAAAACAAAATTAAATGGTTGTGCGAATTCTGATGGTGTTAGGTCTTGACTATTTTTACGAATGGGAGTTATGTATTTGGCTAAACCAGCAATATTATTTTTAAATTCAAAGAAGGTATCACGTTCACCCTCTGGCATGGTTTGGTTTTCCCAAGTATCAACACAAAATAGATGCCCACCTTGTGGAGCCAAAGCAGCACTAATGTAACAGCTAGAAGCTCCCAAATACGAGCCTATTTCTAGTGCCTGAGCAGAATTGCCCTGTTCTTTTGCTAAGATATAAAGAGTGTTTAGTTCACGGGTTGTCATGTGTGTGTCAATATTTTTAGCATTGGGACACCCTAATTTAGCTAATTCTTGAGTGATGACAAAGTTTTGTAAGCTGACCAAAATATTCTCTGTACGCCAATTAATATGGGTAGATGCTTTATATAATAAATTATTGCTTTTCATGAGACTGGATAATATAGTTAGTTCACTTCAGAATGCAGTTAAAAATATTCTATTTAATTTTAATAAGTTTTTGAATAACCCTAAATAAAATTACTTTAGACAAAACAAATAATGTTGTTTTAAACTTCCTCTACTGCCCAATCACCTCTTAATAAGACTAACCCAGTGCCACTATGCCCACTAATTCCTGTTCGATAAAAGTCTCCTGCTACAACATCTATACAACCGATAAAGTCTCTAGGCCAATCAGCTTCTATACCATTAACTAGTACTCTTACTGCTATAAAATATCTACCAGTTGCATAGGGAAAATCTTTAATTTTGCACTTAAATTTCCCGAATTTTGGAATCCCAGAAAATGTACTGCCTACATAATCACTATACAAAATAGTAATTCTTTCTCCTGAAAAAGTATGGATTGAAAATCCTACAGTGGCATTCTGTATAAATTTATTTACAGTTACTTCATAATGAAAAACTAAAACCAAATCTTCGCCAGAAGCTGCTGACATTAGAGGATTGCCATAAATGTCTTCTAGAGAAAAGTTAGTAATTCTTATATCTCCAGAACCTGAACGTTTTAAATCTACAACATTTACAGACTTTGTTTGAGCTTCTAAATCTCTTAAATATAAATTAATTGCTGACTTTGTATTGCCAATAAATTTGACACTGCCAGCACTCAATACAATGCCTTGTGAGCATAAATTTTCGACAGTAGCCATTTGATGACTGACAAACAAAACTGTACGTCCTTCTTTTCCAACATCCTCCATTTTTCCAAGGCACTTCTTCTGGAAGTGAATATCACCCACTGCCAGTACTTCATCTACAATTAAAATTTCTGGTTCTAAATGAGCCGCTACTGCAAAGGCAAGGCGCACATACATACCTGATGAATAACGTTTAACAGGTGTATCCAAAAACTTTTCTACTTCAGCAAAATCAACAATTTCATCAAATTTACGTTTAATTTCTGCTTTACTCATCCCCAAGATGGCACCATTGAGATAAATATTTTCTCTGCCTGTTAATTCTGGGTGAAATCCTGTACCAACTTCTAATAAGCTTGCTACTCTTCCTTTGATAGTTATCTTACCTTTAGAAGGTTCTGTAATGCGGCTTAAAACTTTTAGTAAAGTAGATTTTCCGGCACCATTACGACCAATAATGCCTACACGATCGCCTTGTTTAATTTCAAAGGAAATATCTTTTAAAGCCCAAAATTCTTCACCATTTCGATGTGTATTTTTGTCATCTGCTTTAAAAATTTGTTTACTAATAGATTTAATTTTACTTGTAACAACATCTCTTAAAGCCTTATATTTTAGACCTTCATCTTGATGAGTAAGAATATATTTTTTTCCCAAACTTTCTACTCTAATAGAAGTTTCAGACATTAAATAAGACCTCTTGGAATTAAATCTTAGCCACGTGATGAAAAGCTAGTAATTTCAGCGATCGCATATTTTTCTATTTAAATTGCTCAAGAAAACTTAATCAACTAACAACTTCAGCAATTCAGAAATACTTATTACAATCAGACAAGGTGTAAGGAAGTCAGCGATCGCTAGATATACTATATCAAGTACAATTTTATTTCGGACTACATCTACTTTTTTCTTGTATAAAAATAAAAATAAAGGCAGCTTAGATAAAATTTACTGAAATACTTGACTAAATTTCGCTTGATAAACTAAATAGTGTAATCGTTTTCATTATTTATCTTAGTTGTATAAATTTTAGCTTTGTAAGTATACTGCCGTGAACGAATTTTTTTAGGTTGCAACGTTTGTCTTACAACTAGCTTACTAATATACTTTAAGTGACTCCAAATAACTCTAGCGACGCGTAGTTTCGATTGTCCAAATTCCCTTCTCTTTAATTCTGCTGGATACTCTACAACTTTATAACCCACTAACATTGCTTCTGCGATAATTTCTACTAAACCTAAAAATCCGGGATGGTTAACATTTACTGTTTCTAATACTTCCCTGCGGTAGGCTCGAAACATACTAGTATAAGTATATAGCTTTTGAGGCAACACTAGTCTATAAAGCTTGGATAAACCTTTGCTAAGGAATAAGCGCCATTCTGGAACATTTTTTACCTTACCCTTGGGATGGTAAGGTGATGCTGTAACAATGTCAACATCTTTATACATAAAATCCAAAAGACCAACTAGCTGGTAAGGTTCGTACGTGCAATCACTATCTATAGTGCAAATAATATCACTTCTTGAATGCGCCACACCAGTTTTTGTTGCTGCTGACAAACCTTTATTTTTTGGATGACGGATAATCTGAGCTTCTTGACCAAAGTATTCGTGTAATATCAAAAAAGTATCATCACTGCTACCATCATCAACAAAAATTACTTCAACTGATCTAGTTGCTCTCAGTTCTGTTAAAACTGGCCCCAGTTTTTTCTTTAAAGATGCAATCCCTTCAGATTCATTAAAACAGGGAACTATAATACTAATGGATTGCTGTTGCTCTATTTTTTTTAACAACGAGAATCGTGAGTGCATATTTTTCGCCTTTATTTAAATCATTGAATGAGTATTCAGTACTAAAAACCCCTGCCTATCGAAAAGTAGGGGTTGAGAGAAATTTAATTGCATTTTAGATCCTGTTAAATTAATAGAAAGAAAATGCAATTTGCTCAACTAAAAATTCTGTTAAGTACTGCAACTCACCTGTTTTCATGTCTATGGTGTACAACGATTTAGTTTTTTCACCATTAGGCGCAGCAAGTGCATACAGTTGTCCTGATGAGGAAAAGGCCATACTTAACAAATCATTTCTCAAAGCTTCTTTTTCCAAGCGCAACTGCACATAAGGGACAATCTTTGCTTTACCAGTAAGTAATGACCTGTTCTTTAAGTCTATTTGAACTATATTTGTATTTCCTTCTCGATCAATATTGGTAGCATAAATTTTACCATCAGGAGCTTGAGCCAAATTACTGAAGCGTTCATCTGGAGACAAATCAGGTAAAGCTAGTTCAGTCCCCGCAGAAATTTTACCTGTTGTAGAGTCAATCACAGCGAAGTAAAAAGGTGGAACTCCCTCACCGAAACTGATAATACTTAACAGCCGATTATCTTTCATTGCCATCACGCTTTCAATAGTGGCGTTATTGCTACGAAATCCTGATACTTTTATACCTTCTTGATATGAATTGGTCTTAGCATCAAATATCACGATTTTGTTATAATTTCCCTTCTGTGTACTTGTTACCGAGGAAATTACCAACCTACCATCGGTTAAAGTAGTTGCATCAGTAATTCGTTCGTAGGTTTGGCTATATAAGGCTTTAGGAGAACTTTCAGTTGAGGTTCTTAAGTTTGTAACTAGCTTAGATGCGACTTCCAGAGTTGATAATAATTTGCCGCTGAGCAAGTCTAAAGTTTGTATAACTATTTGTGGAGTCGTATTAATTAGATCTGTCTTCAATGACACATCAACAGACAGTAAACCACCCACAGACAGCCCAACTTTGAGGTTATTGGAGGCAAGACTAAAGCCAACTAGTTTTGAAGATGAAGATTGTGCTAGTGTTTTATCTGCCATATTAGCCATAGCGGCGGTAGTAGCACTAGCGATCATCATCTGACCAAATCTGCGGCGTTTTAAGCTCAGGTTCATATGATTTCTAGATTTATTAAAAATATTTCTATAAGGCTGAGACGATACATATTTCTCAGATGTAAAGCAGGTAGCAAAGTCAATGATTACTACCTGCTTTACAGTTTTCATCAAGACACTATGATGCCTGCATCTGGGGTTGTTGGGATTGCACCCATATCTTTTAAGATATTGACAGCAATTTGTTTAGCACGGATATCTTCGCGTGGGGTTTGAACACCATCACTATCTAATCCCCATGCCCACTGAATAGAACCAGTTGCGAAGACTTTAGCTCCACTAGCAGCAGTGTAACAGACAGCATTTGATATTTGATAATTCGTTCCAGGAGGAACATCCGTATCTACATTTTGTGGATCAACTGGTGATTCCGACAAAGTTACTAAACCATTTGGTGTAGAGCCATTATTGACGACTGCATCCCATTCATAGCCTACCAGTAAAGTCAGTTGATCACCATCATTAACGTTTGTATGGGCATAATAGGGGTGACTACTGTTACTAATCACAAAATCATAGCCACCGAAAGCGTCATTACTTCTATCACCTGTATACATTACCCCTAACAGGGAGTTTTCAGGTGTGTTATTTTGGATACTGCGGAATTTATTAGTTGGGGCAATTGGATCTTGTTGCCAGTCATCCTTGTAACATGCCATTACCCTGTTAGACTGACCAGTGTTAGAGTTTTCAAAGCGTACTCGCCAGTAACAAGTATTAGCCGAGAAAAATGTTAAATTTACTCCACTACTAGTATCACGCGACTGCTTGACATTGTTGTATGCTTCCATTGTCCAGTATTCATCATGACCTACTGACATAAATACCTTATATCGCTGTAGCAATTGAGGGTTATTATGGACATCGACATTGGTTACATATGTTACGTTATAACCTTGAGATTCTAACCATCGTGCCATATTGTATTCATAGCGCAGCATAGAATTAGTATCATTAGCTATCCAATAGCCACTACTAGCTTGTATGAATGGTACATCATATGAGACTTTAAATGCCCTTTGACCATTCATGCTATTCCAGGCATAAGTACTGTAACCACTCATAGAATTATAAGCCAACATGTTGTTAAAGCTGCTTTGAAATAAAATATCTGAGTTGGTGTTATCGTCGCGTACAACAAAAAATATATATGCTTGTCTGCCGCTAAGTTGGTCGTTTAGCTTAGCTATATAGAGTCCGCTAGTCCAATCATTGCCTATTTGTAGGGTATAAGAAGTTGACCAGTTAGTTGCCTCATAGAGGCGAGTACTTGCGTCTGTTAAAGTTAAGGGTGGTTGGGTAATTCCATTCAAGGAGCCAGTACTAAATACGAGTCTGCCTCCTTTACCTTGGTAGTAACCTAAGCGGTACACATCAACTGTATATGTTCCTGGTTGTGCTAAAGAAATTTTGAAATCTAGTGTTCCCCCTTTATTTACACTAGTTGCTGATGCATAACCAGCAATTTCATTATTATTAGATCCTGAAGTAATCTTCCAGTTTGTTGTGCCAGGTTTTTGGTTTTCCAAATATATATGATTAGCATTGGCTGGAACAGCTTGGGCTGTAAAATAAGCATTACCAATACCAGAAGCTGTTGCCTCTACCTGAGTAGCACTATTGGGACCACTGGGTATCGATCCTAAAGTTAAAATCGTATTAGCCTGACCATTTGCATCAGTGATCACACTTGTGGGTGACACTGAACCGCCACCACTAGTAACAGCAAAGTTAACCGTTACTCCCGGTTGAGGATTACCAGAACCATCTTTTACTTGCACAACTAGCGGAGTAGGTAACGTACTTCCTACAGTTCCTGTTTGATTATCACCACTTACCTTGACTAGAGAACTACCGGCAACGAAAACAATGTCTCGGAAATAATTACTATTCTGATAAGAATTATTTGGAAAAGTATTTATATTGCCGTAAACACCATTACCACCAGCAATAGAACTAAGATCTCCATTAACAACAGAACTTGCCAATTGATTGTAAGTCAGAACAAAGTGGCTATTTATATTAACAGAGACAACATAAGTTGTATTAGGAATAATAGTTAGTGGAGAATTGAGAGTCTGCTCCTGCCATCCTGAGACTGTCTCATTTACGAAGGTCACTGTTGCCAGAGACTGACCATTTGCTGACCATATTTTACCAACATGAGTACCAGTTTCACTTGTTGCTTTCCAATAGCGAATGGCAGTAATTTGACCACCCTTAGCACTCTGAAATTTCATTCCCAGTTCATAAGCAACACCATCACTGACATCGGAAATAGTTGGTGTCTGTGTTGTAAAAACTTTTTGGTTATTAATTGCCTGTGAAGGGTTAGCTGTGGCAGTAAAAGTTACACTACCCATACCAGAGGCTGTTGCATCTACTGTATTTGTCACTGGACTAGTTGCGCCCAGTGCATATCCTAATGTTAAGACTGTGCTAGCCTGACCATTAGCATCAGTTACAGCGTTAGTAGGCGAAACAGAACCACCACCATTTGTGGCTGCAAAGTTTACTGTAACTCCCGATTGAGGATTACCAGAGCTATCTTTAACTTGAACAATCAGAGGGTTAGGCAAAGCATTTCCTGCTGTGGCAGTTTGATTATCACCACTTACTTTGGTCATTGTTGGGGTACTAACCACGGCGGTAAATACAATGTCTCGAAAATAGTTACTGTTGCGGTAAGAGTTTGTCGGTAAAGAACCAGGAACACCAAATATTCCGTTATTCCCGTCTGTAACTGAAGTTAGAGTTCCATTGCTAATAGAGTTTGCGAAGACATCGTAAGTAATGGGGAAATGGCTATTACAGTTAACACTGACAACATAAGTTGTGTTGGCTTGAATATTTAATGGCGCATCAAGTACTTGCTCCTGCCATCCTGAGACTGTCTCATTTACGAAGGTCACTGTTGCCAGAGATTGACCATTTGCTGACCATATTTTACCAATATGAGTACCAGTTTCACTTGGTGCTTTCCAGTAACGAATAGCAGTAATTTGACCAGCTTGAGTACTGCGAAATTTCATCCCCAGTTCATAGGAAGCACTATCAGTAGCATTGGGATAATCTGGTGTCTGATTTGTAAATACACTTACCATATATTTATTTTCTGCTCCTGAATGGTTACAAATTATATGAGTGAATATCGAAAAATAAAGGTTACTCAGTACACAAAATACCAAAATTAACACACCGTGTACCAAGTAACAAAAAATTTTTATTTGAATGGTGTAAATATTTTAATTATTCCATTGTTCCAAGGAAATTTGCTATTAATGGAAAACGTTTTAACTAATTGATGTTCTGTAATAATCCATTTATGAATTAGGGGATTAATTTCAGCAAACGTCCGATAACCTGGATTGAGTGAATAGAATGGTACATCTACATAAACAATCAAGTCGAGAGATTGTTTCTCCATATCTAAAATAAAATTTTGTTCGTCTTTAGCAGTAGGAATAACACCAGGAATAAAATTGGTTTCTTTACTAGGTGAATGAGTTCGAGTCAAGAAGTTAAGAATATTTCCATGTGGCAAAATCAAAACCGAAGAAGCATAAGAAGTATTTAGAGTATTAATAGTTTTATTAAAAGCATCAGCTAATGCTATATCTTCAGTATAAAAAGTTCCAAAATTTGAAGTTACTGCATAACGATAGGGTGTTAAATTCCATAATTTTAGACCACTAGCAATTAATATGCATACTAATAAAGAAGACCATAAGATTCTACGACTTCGCTGAGTTATATAAAAAATTAAAGCAAAAAATAATAAAACTACAGAGATTGCAAATAATCCATAGAAATAAATATGAAATAGCCAACGAGAATTTATTAATAATGAAAAAATAAGTAAGGACAATAATAAAGATGCATTTCTAATATGAGATATTTTTTGTCTATTTAGTAAAAACCAACATAAAATTAAAGGAATTGACCAAGACAAATCAGAAATTGGTTGAATAAATTCTGTAAAAGTATAGTACTTAAAAAAAGCTAAGTAATTTATCCAAAAGAGACAAACTACTGAAATTACAATGCTAAATAACAATTCAAATAAAGTTTTAAATTGTCGGTAAAACTTTAATTTAATTAACTTGGAAAGCCAATTAGATAATATGACTACACCTAAAATAACTGGAAACGCTCCTAAAAAATTTTTTAAGCCGCGCCACCATATATTAATAGTACGCGCTGGTGTGAAACCAAACATACCACTGTCTATTAAAATTTGAGACTTTGATAACGGTAAAAGTGACTGTTTTAGTTGTTCCCAAGAAACTTGCTGACAAATAAGTATAGTAAGTGGTAGTATAAAGCTTGCACCTGATACTAAAATTACAAGTAGGCTACGCCAGAACTGAGTTTTTATATTCTGGTCGTGAGAAGCATAAATGTTCGTACCAACTAGTACTGATCCTAATAAGGCTACTCCATATTCTTGTTTAGAAAGCCCAGCTAATCCACAAGCGATCGCAGCAGCGACTAACCATAGTGTTTGACCTTTATGAGCGTATTGGTCAATAAAAGTAAAAGCTAGTAAACTTAATACAATTGCATACACTGCACCATAACTGTAAGGAACAATAAAGTTTGTAATACTAGGTCCAATTGCACAGTATGCCAACATATAAATTGTACAAAGAAACGCCCATTGAGAATTCATCAGTTTCTTTGCTAGAGAGTAAAATAATAATGTTGCTACCAACGATAAAAATAAACCTATTGCATAAAATACTTCCAAATGGTATCCAAATATTAAGATAAATAAGGCATTCAAATAGTAGGAAAGAGGAGCATAGTAACTATCTACATCACGATACAGAACCTCTCCTGCTAAAAGGCGAGGTGGAGTTACAACTTCGTGTCCAATGTCAATAATAGGGAATTGGATCTTGCCCCAATTAGCCCAAGCAAATATAGTGAAAAAGACAAGTACGGCAAATAGCCATATGTCTACTTTTAACCAGCTTTGTTTCATATAAATCACCAGCCTCCAGAATTAGAATTAGAGGCAAATTTAATTTTTATTCTCTAATATTTTTTACGAATTCATCCACATGCTTTACAACAGTATTGTTGTTCAGTGTGTCATTCACAAACTGCGAAGTGTTGAGAACAAAAAAATCATTGTTTTCAGTAACTACTTTCGGAACTAGATTAGAGTAGTTTAACACTTGTAGTGGTTGCATTTTAGTAGCGCGGTTAATATGTGCTGCTACAATGTCATCTGCTGTAAGTTTTGGAAACATTAAACGCAGCCCCTGAAAAAACAACTTTTGCAGTTCATCATCTGGTTGCTTTAAAATTGGGTCGTCGGAATGCACATATTTCGGAAAGTATGTGATGTGCATACCTGCTGTTTCCTGTAAGGAAACTAAGTTACTCATACCAAGAACACCTGTAAAGGGAAGATGCTGGTCGGCAAGATTAACTATATAGTAAGGAACTAAAGCTTTACGGGTAATTAATGCCATACAAATGACACCCAAGTATTCTACTGTGCCACTTGTTTGGCTTATCTTGACCATGTCTCTGGCTACTACGCTTTGTAAAACATTTACTGGCCCAGTAAATATTACTTTATCGAAACGTTCTTTCTTACCATTGTATTCAACCCAAATCCCACCATGTTGATGTGGTGCAATGTATTCAACTTTTGCTTCTGTGTGAATATCACCACCAGCAAGACGAATTAATTCTTCTAATCTGTCAAAAACAGTCTTGTAGCCACCTGCAACATAACCAAGTTGTTCTTTATGCAAAGAGGAATCACGGGCTGAAAACAGGCGTTTTATATACGACCAAATAAATACGGCAGAGACACGTTGATAGTTATCTCCTAGTTTGGCTAACAGTAACGGTTTCCATAACTTTTCGTATGTATTTCTCCCTGAAAGTTTCAAAAGCCAATCTTCAACAGGAATTTTTTCTAGTCTGCGCCAGTTATTAATTCTGGAACCATATAAGAGAGTTATTGCTAACCGCAGTTTCCCAATAATAGTCAATGGTGGAAAGCGCAAAAATTCCAGAGTGTTGCTAATGGAATATAATTTTTGGTCGATGTAGCATCCCGTTAGTGTTCTATGCCAGCGCAGTTTGTCAGCTAGCCCAATGTCTTTAATAAATTTAATGAGATGAGTATCGGATGGTAAGATAACGTGATAAAAACGATCCCAAATAAAAGAACCATAATCATGATAGGTAGTAAGTCCGCCCAGTTGCTGGTTGCTTTCAAAAACAGTTACTTTATGTCCTTGCTGCGAAAGCCTATAAGCTAACGCTAACCCCATCATTCCGCCACCTACAATACCGATATTCATAATATTTGAAATTTAAATTTGTGAAAACAAAGCAATTTAAGGCAAGGTGCGTTTAGCAAATTTGTAACGCACCTATTTTCTTAATTCTTAATATTTATACAGGCCCAGACGACGTTGCCATTCAATTGTGCGATACAGTCCTTCTTCTAAACTTACTCCAGCCTTCACCCCAAGAATTCGTTCACACTTACTGCTATCTGGGACACGCCGTCTAACGTCTTCATATTTGCGCCCTGTAAAAGATTCATAGGGAATAAATTTCAGCTTGAGTTCTCCTGGTGTATTACTTAGCCGCTTAATGGTTTTAGCTAAATCAAGAATTGTAATTTCATGATTGCTACCAATATTGAAAATTTCCCCATTAGCTTCTGGTTTAATAGTAGCCGCATAAATACCAGCTACAGTATCACTAACAAAAGTAAAACTGCGAGTTTGCAGTCCATCACCATGAATGGTGATTTCGCCATCATTCAATACTTGTTCTATAAATACCGACTGAGGGCCTCCCCACCACGATAAATGATGCCGTGGGCCATAGGAACCGAAAAAGCGCAGAAGGACAACAGGGATACCATAACTTTCTTGGTAAGCAAAAGCTAAATGTTCATCAAATAACTTAGATACTGCATAACTCCAACGTGATACCGTCGACGGGCCAATCACTGAGTTATCTTCTTCACTAAAAGGTATTTTCGGATTGCGTCCGTATACGTCAGAGGTGGAAGCTAAAACACATTTACAATTTAATTTTTGTGCTAAATCGAGAACATTTTCTGTACCTTGATAATTTATTTTAAGAGTATCAATGGCTTTGCCATATCGTGGAATTTTGAAAGCAGCTAGATGAACAATGCAATCGATGTCATTTTCTAAATTTTCAAATGTAGTTTTTTCAGTAACATCTTTTTGAAGAAATTGAAACCCCTTGTTGCTAAAGTTATGGGAAATATTTTCTAATTTACCCATAGAAAGATTATCAATACCAATTACTTCATGACCTGATGCCAAGAGCTTATCTAACAAATGGGAGCCTAGAAATCCTGCAACTCCTGTCACTAAAATTTTTCGAGGTGATTGACTCATAAACTTTCTTTTCTAAAATTGTCTAAGATATGAAATTTAATTGCCAACAGGTAAGCAATTATTTTTGGACAACTAATATGACACCAGTGACAATAATGGCAATTCCTATCCATTGGCTCAAAACAACATGCTCACGTAGGAAGTAATAAGATGCTAAAGGTACTAAAGCAAATGTTAATCCCAATGTAGGAAAAGCCTGGCTAAGAGGAATTGTTCGCAAAACAATTAGCCATAAAACAGTTACAATCACATAGGAAACAAACCAAGTCCAAAAATAAGGTGAAAATAGAATATTTTGCATTGGCTTGCTTTTCGACTGACTAGTATTAGCTTGAAACGCATACTTCAGTGATAATTGACCTACTGTACCTAATACGACTACCAGCAATAAAATTAGCCAAGGAATAATGTTCATCAACAAATACCTTATATAGCCATTAACAGAGCTTTAGCTAATGTCTTCCTTAATATTTGTGCGTTTTTTCAGTGGTAAAGCAACCAAAAGAACACCAACAAAAATTAAAACTATTCCAAATACTCTACCAGGAGTAATTTTTTCATCAAAAAAATAATATGAACCCAATAAAATCCCTACATAATTTAAGCTAGTGAGTGGATAAGCAATACTAAGTTTTACAACTCGCAGAGCAAATATCCAATTCACTATTCCCAGACTGTAAATAGTTAAAGCTAGTACTAATTGCTGAATAAATGTCCAAGTAAAAATTCCTGTCGCTGTCTGACTCATGGTATGCTTCATCAGCAGCTGACCAACTATGCCAAATCCGATGCTGGCAAATAAAGTTATGTATGAAATTAGTTTCACACGAGAATTTGATAATTGAGAATTCATCTCAGGTGAAATAAAGTAAATTTTGTCAATAGTGATTTAGCCCAGTAAGCGGATATAGCCTAAATGACATCAGCAAATGTTCGTTCCATTCTGCGAAAATACCATACTCCGCTGATTAACAAAAATATTACAAGTCCTAGTGATAGTAAAAATCCTGGGACATATATGCTTGATTCATTACCTATGATTGCCCAGCGAAAGCCATCAATTACACTCACCATAGGGTTTAATGAATAAACTAATCGCCATTGCTGGGGTACGATACTGCTACTAAAACCTACAGGCGAAATGTACAAGCCAAATTGCACAATAAATGGCACTATGTAACGAAAATCTCTATATTCTACATTCAATGCCGCTAACCATAAACCTGCTCCAATCGCCGCTGCAAATGCAATCAATATAAACAATGGTAATGTCAGAATTCGCCAGTCTGGTATATAGTTATACCAAGCCATTAGCCCCAACAGAATTATGCCAGAAATTAGGAAATCTACAAAACTGACTATCACTGAACTGGTAGGCACAATCAAACGGGGAAAATATACTTTAGATATTAGGTTGGAGTTAGTAATTAGACTGTTACTACACTCACTTAAGGCGTTAGCAAAGAACTGCCAAGGTAGCATAGCCGCAAATACTAATATCGGGTATGGCGCACCTTCAGAAGGTAGCTTGGCTAGATTTCCGAATACGACTGTAAATACTACCATTGTTAAAAACGGACGTATCAAAGCCCAGGCTATACCTATGGCTGTTTGTTTATAGCGCACTATAATATCTCGCCAAGCCAAAAAATAAAATAGTTCCCGATAGCGCCATAAATCTCTCCAGTATTGGCGTTCGGTACGTCCAGCTTCAATTATTAGCTCCTGTTTGGAGACGATACTTTGCTCTCTCATTGACCAATAAATTGATACTTACTTAACTCACAAACTCAAAATCTTTGATGCTGTTGTAACTCATTACTCTTGATTGTCTGCGAGTAAACTCTCCAACTGAAGGATTTCCATGTGGATGAATAACTCCTGTCACCTGTTGCCAAAGTTCTTGTGGGGCTAGTGAAAGTTTATATGTGCGATCGCCAAACTTTTGGACGTGATACCATTTTGTTTGTTGGCATTTGTCACACCAAAATGCTTCTAACCATTCTCCTTCTATAAGAACAGCTGTTTGGCTGGCTACTAGCATTAATGCATTACGCCGACTAATACCTCTTTGCTGTAACTGTCCTGGTTGATCAGCGAAAATTGGGTATTTCTGACTGACACTATCTAGATAGCAACTGTGAATTGGACAGTAGATAGCCCGCCTTTTTGAACGTTTCCGATTTCTGTCACACCTTCTCTGCAATTCGGCCTCCCATCATTAGATGAACTACAAAATATAAAAATAAGGAAGGTTTTGTTGGAGGGACTGAGATCAAAATGACCATCAAAGCCCACATCCTAAATATTTCAAATTTGACTACTAAATTTTAGTTAGACTATCTTTCTCAACACTTGTTAGTTCTAGATAATTTTTTTAAACTTAAAAATTTCTAGATTAAGTCTTTGAGATTATATCAATACTTAAAAACATTTCTTAAGCATTTTATTGCTAAAAAATATATTTTTTATGAGAGATATTTTGAATAGCAAGTAACTTTATTAACTTACTAGCTTATACGCTATTATAACACGGTTTAAATTGTTGTTTTTTTTTATAATAAAGATTACTAAAAATTTGAAATAAAATGATAATTGTTAAGAAAATATATTCTCCTAAGAAATAAATATTTTTAGTTCAATGTAATTTATCATTATGGCTATAAATACTCTATGGCCGAAAGTGATGATTATTCATTTGTATGAACAATCATCACTTTCCTAGTTAGGTGGGTCTATTTATATATTTAACAGTTATGTTCATTACTCGATTATGCTCATTTACTATTTATAAAGATGAAATTAGAAAAATACTTTAAATATTGCATTTTCTCCAACAAAATTGAAAGATAAGTTTTATGTTTATTAGTGAGTTCATTATCAACAGATGATTAGAGAATTACTAAGATTACTCTGTTGAAATATCACACTAACCTTAATATTTTTATGGTGTCAGAGTTAGAACAAGAGGAATATCTACTTTGTTTGTATCTGAGACACAGCAATCATTTCATCAGTAGTGACTGCTTGTTGTAAAACTTCAAAATACTGTTGAGAGATCAATTTAGGCGTGAAATGAGAGCGCAAATATTGCCGACCTGCTTTTCCCATCCGTTCTCCTAATTGTGGGTCACGGCTAAGTAAGCGGATAAACTGAGCTAGTCCGTGTCCGTCTCCGTTGTCGAAAGTTCCGCCACAGTTAGCTTCTGCAATCAACTGCCTCAGATAAGAGTAGGGTGAACAAATCACTGCTATGGGTCTTCCCGCAGCCAAGGCAGAGTAGAGTTTGCTAGGAACAACCAAACCTTCTGTAGTTTCATCTACACTTACGAAAGATAAATCACAAGCTGTTAACGAATAAGGCAGTACCTGCTTATCTTGATATGGTAGAAATGTAAAGTTTTTCAACCCTAAACGATTTACTTCCTTGAGCAATTCTTCTCGCTTTGCTCCACCACCAATACATACAAACTGAATTGGTTCATCTTGCAGTTCTTTGGCTGCTTCTAGCATAGTTTCAATGTCATGACAGCGCCCCATATTACCAGAGTAGAGAACTGTAAACTTTTGTACAAGGTTATGCTTCCAAGCAAACCAGTTTTCTTGTTTGGCAATTGGAACAATTAAATCTGGATTAGCCCAACTATGAATGACAGAAATCTTATTGCTGATCTGTGGGCAATGGGCTAACACCCGTTGTTTCATTGCTGGGCTTAAAACTATAATCCCTTTTGCATTCAACCAAACTTGTCGGTTGATGGTACGCCACATTCTAACTAGCCAATGGCTCTTAGAAATTACACCCAGGGCGATCGCAATATCAGGATATAAATCATATATTATGCAGACATAAGGAAGCTTGAATAATAGATAAGCCAAATACCCTAGCAATGGCAAAAATGGTGGGGCTGTTGTCACCAACATTACATTGTTACGCCGCCAAGCTCTTAACAAATATAAGAAAGCACGTAAAGTATACAGAACACCATTAACGGCTTTGCCACGAATTCTCCCTGGCCAAAGTTGAGCTGTTCGAGATCGCTGAACTCTTATACGGTCTTGTTTCTCAACGGATGGAGCTGCTGCTGAGTGAAAAGCATAGCCAGGCTGACTAGTAAAAACCTCTACATCTACCCCTTGCTGTCCTAACTGTTTTACTAATTCCTCAATTAACTGTCCAGTAGCGGCATAGTCTGGAGGGAAATATTGCGTTACTACAGACAATTTAATAGATTGCTGAGTTTTGAGAGAATTTTCACTTGGTTCTTCTAACCCAGTAGAAATGGATTGTAAAAACTTTTGATTAATCCATTCATTGAGTCTCATTGGCAATATCCTACTTAAGAATTTAGAAATTTATAGGGAAATATTACTGAACCACTAAAACTCTTAAGCCATTAATTGATACTAACACTTACTTAGTTCATACCAGATGTTAGTTCGATGAAATTCTGGTGCGTTGATCACATATTCTATCAAGATTTTCTAACGCTTTCGTCTATAATTTTGAGAGCTAGTAAATCCTTACAATGCAAGTAGGCTGACTAATATTAATGTCATAATAAAAATCATTAAACACGGGAACAGCAAATATACTTTAAGCTTTATTTTTCAATAAAACTTTTTTGGGAATTGAGTGCCTTACACAGGTTAGTAGTCAACATAAAACTTGGTGGATTTTTATCTTTTCAAGGCAATTTAGATTAAATTTCGCGTAATTTTTATATTTTTACGCTTTTAACTTTACATCTGTACGCTTTTGCATGTTGTTTATCTTGATCTTCATTTATGAGTGATTATATGCAACTTTTAACTTTGCTATGTATCACAATTATTATCTTAAATCGTAAGATATCATGTTTCAAAGTTTACTCATGAGCTTCATCAAAAATTCATTTTGCTAAATTCAATTCATACAATATCTTCATACAAAGCCTTTTTTATTTAAGTACTAGTTCTTATGTATATTCGACTTTGGTCATCTTATTAATAACTAATTAGTAAAATAGAATTTAATCAAGCTATTATTAACAGTATAATAAATTACTAATTCTCAACGTAAATAATTCCCAATCTCAAAAAAATCAGTTTTTCCCAAAATAAATTTAACTATTTATAGTTCTTATGAATTTAGCTTTGTTTAATAGTAAGGTTTCTAAAGATATTTAAGTTTCATAGTTAAATTTAAATTTTTCTACTTGATAGCAAATATAGCAAGCAAATTGACATCATCTTGAGCGCTGACTCACATATAAGATATAAAATAGTACATCAAAAATACTTATTATGATATATTTTTTAAATTCTAATTTAATGTAAATTGATGAAAAACTAATTATGTATTTACTGTATGTAGGTATTTTAAATATCTAATAAATTTGATATGAATCACTGAAGATTTAGTAAATATTAACTATTAACTATAATATTATATATATTAAATAAAATTATTTCTATGTTAAAAATGATACTTTGTGTTTTGCAACGACAAGTAGTAAAAATTACTATTAAATTTTAAACCAAGGAAAGCTTAAGTAACTTTATTACAACTTGTATAAGGTAGAAATTTTCTTTACTCATTGCTACACCAAGAAACCAATCTGAATGCTACACCAAGAAACCAATCTGAAAAAGTTGTTATAAATAATATTGTTTAATTTATCACTAAATATTGATACATAATGGAAAATCATCGTTCTCAATACTCTAACTCAGGACACCATAGCAATCCTGAACATCTTTCCCAAAATCAACCTCTTCCGTGGACTGAAGAATCAGAAGGAGGTTGGAACTTTCAAGAAGCTTTAGGTATTTTACAACGAAGATGGCTAGTCATTTCTGGAGTTGCCACTGTTGCGATGGCCAGTATTGTTATTGGTTTAACACTCAACCCCACAAAGCCAGAGTATGAAGCAAATTTTCAAATTTTAGTAGAACCAGTCAATGATGACAATAAAACTGTAGATGTTGTTAAAGATTCTAATTCAAATCCAACTGAGTCTGCACTAGATTATGATAGTCAAATTCAAATTCTTAAAAGTCCTGTAATTTTAGGAGATATTGTTAAACAGGTAAAAGTTTTTTATCCAGATGTTAGTTATGAATCGCTAGCTCCCTCTTTAAATGTTTCTCAACTAGGTAAAACAAAAGTTATACAAGTAAGTTATCGAGATAATGACCCTAATAAAATTAAGTTTGTTTTAGATAAAACTGCTCAAGCATACTTAGAATTTAGTAAAGAAAAACGGCAAACTAAACTTCGGCAAGGGCTTGAGTTTGTTGAACAACAGCTAAAAGTTTCCCAAAATCGAGTTGATCAGCTACAACAACAAATTCAAACTCTCAAACAAAAATATAATCTTAACGACCCAGAAACAGAGACAAAAGTATTAGATAGTGAAACTGCCAGTTTAAATGAGCAAAAGCAATCGATTAATTTTCAATTAGTACAAGCTCGTGCTAATTTAAATTTACTCCAAAAACCAGATGGGGCAAAAGCGGCACTAATGAATGCGCTTTTATATCAGCAGTTAGTAACACAAAAAAGTCAATTAGATGCTCAGGTAGCTGCAGAATCTACTCGCTTTCAACCAAATAATCCAACACTGCAATCATTAAAAGAAAGACGAGATAGTTTATTACCTTTAATTAATCAAGAAGCCAAGCGATTTTTAGATACTAAACGTGCTGAGATAGCTACTGGAATTAGACTTTTGGAAGTACAAAGTCAGGCGTTAACTAAAAGAGAACAACAACTACAGCAGAAACGCCAACAACTGCCTATTTTGTCACGACAATATACAGATTTACAAAGAAAACTACAAGTAGCTATTGAAAGCTTAAATCGTTTTTTATCTACTCGTGAAACTCTGCAAATTCAAAAATCTCAAACAGAATTTAGTTGGCAACTAATTCAAGCACCTATGAAGCCAGTTGCTCCAGTAACTTCATCTAGTTTAAAACGAAATCTAATTTCAGGATTGGTAGTGAGTATTGTTATGGGCATTGGTGTTGCTTTACTACTAGAAAAGCTGGATAGTACATACAATAGTATTAAAGATTTAAAGGAAAAAGTGCAATTACCTTTATTAGGCAATATACCTTTTGAAAAGCAAATTCAAACTGAGCAAGAGCATAACTTTGCAGAGAATCTCCCTTTAATAAACTTACCAAAATACTTCTCAGAATTTTTGCCTCATTCTAATATTGCTACAGTTCAAGAAGATAGCAATTACTCCACCAACTTTTTAGAAGCTTTACGGATACTATATACAAATATTCAGCTTCTCAGTTCCGATCGCCCAATTCGGTCTATTGTCATTACTTCAGCGATGCCTGGTGATGGTAAGTCTACGGTAGCCTTTAATTTGGCGCAAATTGCTACAGCAATGGGACAAAAAGTTTTACTTGTAGATGCAGATTTTCGTAGACCCAAAATCCATAGTTTATCTAATTTAAGTAATCTTTGGGGTTTGAGTAACTTAATCTCGACTAATTTGCCAATAGGAGAGGCTATTCAACAAATACCAACATTAAGTCAACTATCTGTAATTACTTCTGGGCCGATACCACCAGATGCTACGAAACTACTATCTTCGGACAAAATGAAGCGATTGATGGCAGAGTTTTATAATTCTTTTGACTTAGTAATTTATGATGTACCTCCTTTGGTAGGGTTGGCTGATGTGAGTTTGATTGCACCACATACAGACGGTATTTTAATGGTAGTAAAAATTGGTAAAACCCAGTCGGCACTGTTGAAACCTGCTATTGAGAACCTGAAGCTTTCTCGCTTGAATATTTTAGGTATGGTTGGTAACGGAGAAAAAACTAACTTTCAAACCTATTAAAAGATAAATGTCAATGGTATGAACTTGATCGCTCAACATGCTGAATTTTTTCGTCAATTATTTCTCGCTTAGAATGTTTTCCAAAAATAAGCGATCGCGCTTATACCTAGCTTTTTCAGCTATAGTATCTATGTTTCAATCTTTGCAAGTATAACCCTAAGTTTTGCTAGTAGCGATCGCTGTTTTAGTATTATTTAATTCTTGATTACCTATTTTCCACTGATTTGAGTATATTTTTTATCATTATCTCTTAAAAGTTTGTTAGTAGTGATAACCACAAAAACCAACAGCAGTAGCTGGATTTGCCAAGGCGCTAAAACTAAACTGACAACTAGACTGATGATGGTAAACACACCAGTTAAGTAGGCTAGTTCATCACTACATTTTTTAGATAAGTAGCCAGTTGCTAAACCAGTAAATAGAGGGATTAAAAAAAACAAAGGCATTGCAATTCTTCTCCTAAAATAAGATGCCAAGGACTGAGAACTTTTAATTTAAATTTTTATTCATAATCATTGCTGTCAATCTTACATCTAAAAATGTTTTCTTCACAATCCTCTAAAGAAAGAAACACTCTGTAAGTCAAGATTCCGTAATTGTCTAGTAAATAAGTTTAACACTCAGTGCTGTCACTCTAATAACGATCTAGGATATTACCTTTAGAAGTAACGTTTTCCCCTTAGATTCCCAATGCTAAACATTCCTCAACTCTTAGCAGCTGAACTAGACCTCAAACTTTATCAGGTGCAAAACGCGCTGGAACTTTTGGCGGAGGGTGCAACGATTCCGTTTATTGCACGGTACCGCAAAGAGCGCACTGGTGAAATGAATGAAGTGCAATTGCGCGATTTGTTTGATAAGTACAATTACTTAACAGAATTAGAGGCCAGAAAATCTGTAATTTTAAATGCGATCGCCGAACAAGGTAAACTCACTGATGAGTTAAAAACGCAAATAATCTCTTGTCAACAAAAAACAGAACTTGAGGATTTATACCTACCATATCGACCAAAGCGCCGCACCCGTGCCACAATTGCCAAAGAAAAAGGATTAGAACCTTTAGCCGAGTTCATTCAATCTCTAAATATTAAAAATGGTATAGCTGCATCTTTAGAAGCAGAAGCAAGCAAGTATATTTCTGAAGAGAAAGGCGTAAAAACCGCAGATGAAGCACTCAAAGGTGCAGCCGACATCTTAGCAGAAGCAGTAGCCGAGACAGCAGAACTGCGGGCTTATTTGCGTGACTATTTTCTAGAAGTTGGAGTTTTTGTTTCTCGGATTAAAGATGATCATCCTGACGGTACAACTAAATTTGAGATGTACCGCAATTATCAAATTAAAGTCAAAAATATTGCTCCCCATAATATGTTGGCATTGTGTCGGGGTGAAGCTGAGGGAGTATTAAGCTTTGATATTAATTTTGACGAAGATTATGTACTTGGTTATCTCGAATCTCAAGTAATTCATACCAAAGTTCGAGCAATGCGAGATTTTTATCAGACGATGCTGAAAGATGCGTTTAACCGACTGATGAAAACCTCTCTAACGACAGAGGTAATTTATACCAAAAAAGATTACGCAGACATAGAATCGATCAAAACCTTTGAGGCTAATTTGCGGGAGTTATTGCTGTCTGCACCTGCGGGGATGAAACCTACTTTGGCAATAGATCCGGGATTTAGAACTGGATGTAAAGTGGCTGTTTTAGATGAAACTGGCAAATTTTTAGAGTATCAGGCAGTTTTCCCCCACCAAGCGGCGGAACAACGCACAAAAGCAGCACAAACGATTAAAAATTTGATTGAAAAATATCAAATCGAGCTAATTGCTATTGGTAACGGGACAGCTTCGCGGGAAACTGATGAGTTTGTCACGCAAGTATTACAAACTCTTGACCGTAAACCAACTAAGGTGATGGTGAATGAATCTGGTGCATCGATATATTCTGCCAGCAAAGTAGCTTTAGAAGAATTTCCTGATTTAGATGTGACAGTGCGGGGTGCAATTAGTATTGGTCGCCGTTTGCAAGACCCTTTGGCAGAATTAGTCAAAATAGATCCGAAATCTATTGGTGTGGGACAATATCAGCACGATGTTGATCAAAAGCTGTTGAGAAAAAAACTGGATGAAACTGTAGAAAGCTGCGTCAACTTTGTGGGTGTAGATTTAAATACAGCATCTAAAGAACTTTTAACTTTTGTGTCTGGGATTACAGCCGCAGTTGCCAACAACATTGTCACCTATCGTAATCAAAATGGTGCTTTTAAAAATCGTCGTCAACTTTTGAAAGTGCCGAAATTAGGGCCGAAAGCTTTTGAACAAGCCGCCGGATTTTTGCGGATTCGCAATGGTGATCATCCTTTAGATAATACAGCTGTGCATCCTGAAAGTTACTCAGTCGTGGAAGCGATCGCATCTGACCTCAACGTTAAATTAAATCAAGTCAGCCAAATTCCCGAAAAACTCAAAAAACTCGATCTGAAAAAATATGCCACCGATACCATTGGTGAACCGACATTGCGAGACATCCTCAACGAACTCGAAAAACCAGGTCGAGACCCCCGCGCCGAATTTAAGTATGCCACCTTTAAAGAAGGCATCAAAGAAATTTGCGATTTACAAATGGGGATGGAATTAGAAGGGATAGTCACAAATGTTGCTAATTTTGGCGCATTTGTTGATATTGGTGTACATCAAGATGGTTTAGTACATATTTCCCAACTTGCCGATAGATTTGTGGAAGACCCGAAGCAAATTGTGAAGGTGGGACAAGTGGTTAAAGTGAGAGTCTTGGAAGTGAACGAGAAATTAAAACGGATTAGTTTGTCAATGAAAGCAGTCAAGCAATAAGAAGTGCTGAGTTGAAAGTGCTGAGGAGCCAGTCGCGCGGCTCTTTCTGCCGACTTGAGCGAACTGGCGTTGCTGAGTAACCGCTACGGTGTACACACAAAATATTCGTGTAGTGCATCTGTCCCGCCTCGGAATGAATTCCGAGCCTCATAGCGCAAGTCATCTCAAGATGACTCAACTAAAAATGTCTGACAGTCGACGCTTTGTGGACTTTGGCTATGAGCCTGGAACTTTAGTTCTAGGCGGGATGTGGTTGAACATGAAAATTTTTGACTTGTGTGTACACGGTAGCCCCTACAAGGAAAGAGGCTTTGAATCTTGCCCCTTTACCTACCAGGGAAGGGGTTGGGGGTTAAGTTGGAGAGAAAGTTTCACACCGCGTGACTTCTAAATTCTGTTTCAAGCAGTACCCTGAAAAACTCGTTCAGCGGGGCCAGTCATATACACTCGTTCGTCAATTTCTGACCATTCAATTTCTAAGCAACCTCCTGGTAATTCTACAGTCGCGGCGCGATCGCATTTTCCAGTTAACACGCCAGCCACTAAAGATGCACAAGCACCTGTACCACAAGCTAATGTAATTCCTGCGCCTCTTTCCCATACCCGCATTTTTAGATAGTCACGACTGACCACTTGAATAAATTCGGTGTTAGTTCTTTGGGGAAAAACTGGGTGATGTTCAAATTTCGGGCCGATGGTTTCTAAGGGAATTGCGGCGACATCTTCCACAAAAGTGATGCAGTGGGGATTCCCCATACTCACACAGGTTGCTTCCCAAGTTTGTCCAGCGACTTCTAGGGGTTGATTAATCACTTTGGCATCAGCCGCACCCAGAGTAGTCGGAATTTCGCCAGCTAGTAGGCGAGGTACACCCATATCCACTTTTACTTGACCATCGGGTGTAAGCTGGGGTGTAATTGTTCCCGCCAAGGTATGAATGCGATATTTATCTTGAGTGCGGGATATACCTTCTAAATCGGCGAGAAATGCAGCTAAACAGCGAATACCATTACCACACATTTCCGGTTCTGAACCATCAGAATTAAATATTCGCATGGTGTAGTCAGTACCGTTTTCTCCTGGTAAAGCGAAAATTACACCATCGGCACCGATACCAAAGTGGCGATCACACCACTCAACTGCTTGTTCTGGAGTCAGGACTGGCGAGGCTGACGCGCGATTGTCAATTAAAATGAAGTCGTTGCCTAGGCCGTGATACTTAGTAAATTCAATTGCCATTTTGCCAATGATGAATTATCAATGATTAGAAAGTATGAAGTATGAAGTATGAAGTATGAAATTTTATGCTTCATAATTGATGATTCATACTTTACAACTCCTGAGTGAAAAATTTTCTATTGTGCATAAAGCTCTATCAAAAATGTCTACAACTGAATTTGATACTTCACTGCCCAGCATTCGGCAAGTACAGAACCTGATTAAACAAGCCGCAGTGGTTGAGTTCAAACTGGTCACAGGTGATTTGTTGACAGGTAAGATTTTATGGCAAGATCCCAGTTGTGTTTGTATTGCGGATGCGAATAGTCAGCAGACAACCATTTGGAAACAAGCGATCGTCTATCTTCAACCCAAGGGTTAATTAGGGGCTAGAGGCTAGAGGCTAGGGACTAGGGGCTAGGGGCTAGTATTTTTGCTCAGAACTCTCAACTCAGCACTCAGCACTCAGCACTCAGCACTCTCAACTCAGCACTTTCAAGACAGAAACTCTTTGAGGGTTTGTGCTTCACTCGCTTTGGCTATGGGGATAGACAAAGGCATTTTGTTGGCTGCGGTGAATAAAGATTGTAGCTGATTCAGACTGGGTAAGCTACCACATAATAATACTTGGTCGCCAACTTTCAGGTCTGTTTTATCATCAGGGCGGCGAATAAACTTGCCATCCCGTCGGAGTGCTTGTATTTGTACTAATTTTTCGTAATTTTTCAAGTCAGCCAGGGTTTTATTCTCAACGGGAGAATCAGCCTCGACTGCTATCCATTGACAAGCACTATTTTCTCCGGGAACAGCTATTTTACCTTGAGCAAATTCTTCTAAGGCGGCTAGTTCTTCGGATGCGCCGACAACTAATAAGCGATCGCCTTCTTCTAATTTTGTGTGATTGTTGGGATAGTCGATTTCCGTCCCATTAGCGCGGCGAATCGCCATCAAGCTGACCCCTGTTAAGTAACGCATATCCGCTTCTTCTAAACTCATCCCAATCAAAGGTGAAGTAGATGGTAAGGGATACCAGCGACGATTTAAATCGCGGGTTGCTTGATGTAAATCGCGGGAAACTTCGTCAGCAGAACGCTCTGGACGCAAATCCAAGTAATGATCGTTACGGATTTGCTGCATTTCTCGCTGAACAATAAATGGCGAGAAGCCTAAGCCATTTAATAAATAAGTCGCCATTTCTAAACTGGCTTCAAATTCTGGTTGAACAACTTCCCTCGCCCCTAATTGATAAAGCACTTCAATATTTTTGTCTTGGGTGGCGCGGACAACTAGATTTAATTCTGGATGTAATTCTAAAGCACGTTTTAAACACAGACGAGTACTCATAGGATCAGGAAGTGCGATCGCCATTCCTTTCGCATGGTTTACGCCTGCGGTTTCCAGAACGTGAAAACTCACGCAGTTACCATAAACATAAGCCACACCCGCATCTCGTAACTGCTGAATTCGGCTTTCGGATTGGTCGATGACTACCACAGGTAAGTCATGCTGTTGCAATAACTTCACCAAATTTTTACCTACCCGCCCATAACCACAAACAACTATATGGTCTTTTACAGGTAATTCTTCCGATACATCTCTGGCTTCACCCTCTCCAGCTAAATAAGGTTTCAGCCAAGGCATCGATTCGGCAAAGTTAAACAAAAATGGTAATAGCCGCAGCACAAAAGGAGTCAATATCAGGGTAACGGCTGTAGTTCCTAAAATTAGTAAATATATACGTCGAGATACCAACCCTAATGCTTGACCTTCACTAGCCAAAACAAAGGAAAATTCCCCAATTTGTGCCAGTCCAAACCCAGCAATTAAAGCTGTTTTCAACGGGTAGCGGAAGAGTTTCACTAAGGGCGTAATAATCAAAAACTTGCCCACAAACACCAACGCCACTAACCCTAAAATTAATTCCAGATTGTTCCACAAAAACACCGGATCAATCAGCATTCCAATGGCCGCGAAGAACAAACTAGCAAAAATATCTCGTAGAGGTTCTACATAAGTTAAGGTTTGGTCGGCGTATTCCACCTCAGAAATCATCAAGCCGGCGACAAACGCCCCCATTTCAATTGATAAGCCCAAATATTCTGTAAGTAGCGCAATACCTAAACATAAAGCTACTACACCGAGTAAAAATAATTCCCGGCTTTCCGTACGGGCTAACATTCGCAATAATGGCGGTATCAGCCAAATACCAGCCACAACTGCCCCAGCCGCAAATAACCCAATCCGTACCAAGGCTGTGAGTACTGCTACACCAATCACTTCTGCTGGTGCGTGTAGAGCAGGTAAAACAGCCAGCATTAGCCCTAAAGCTAAGTCCTGCACTACCAAAATTCCCAGCATTACCTGCCCGTGGGGCGTTTCTGTCTCGTTACGCTCCATCAAGCACTTGAGGACAACGGCTGTGGAAGATAAGGAAAGAATAGACCCCAAGAATACACCTTTAGCGGGTAAACTGCCCCAAGCTCCCGTTACGCCACACACCACCACTGTGACTAAGATTGTCAAGGCGATTTGTAGTCCACCTCCACCAAGGGCGATCGCTTTTACTTTTTTTAATTCAGCAAAAGAAAACTCCACACCCAAGGCAAATAAGAGGAAGGCTACCCCGAACTGCGCCAAAGTTTCTACTTGAATAACCTCTTTAATCAGTCCTAACCCCGCAGGCCCAACAACCATTCCGCCGATGAGATAGCCCAACAGCACGGGTTGTCTCAAAAGGGATGCCAACAACCCCCCACAGGCTGCGACAGCCAAAACTGATACTAAATCGACAATTAATCTAAAATCTTCCTGCACAATCTTTAAAAAGAACTATTAAGACCTGTTAACTTCAGCATACAAATTTTTATCTATCTGGGGGTTAAATTGTTGGCATAGAGGCCACAAAATTTGTGCTTTTTTCTTGAAACATACCAATTACAACAAGAATAAACCTACATCGTTCATGGTCAGTAACTGCTCAGTATGAATTGAGAGATGAGACTAATTGCTGCCTTTCAATAAGCAAAAATGCTTAGTAATTATTAAATACCTAAAAATAATTGTATAAAAAAGTACTTTTATCAAATTAATCCCAATAGTTGGCTGAAGAAATCAAACATAAGAGAGTATTTTTTCAGTATGTACTTATGACCAGATGAGTAAAATTTATGTTATATATTGGTGCTTTGGGTTGAACCCATAACGCACTCGAATAAAGATTTACTTTGTAGATGATCTCTAACTTCTTTGACAATGAAAACTCTAGATAGTCAACATCACAAAAGAGAATATTTATGGCTAAAAATTTTTGTTATTTTTCTCTTGCTTTTAGGAATTTATTTTCGATTTGTTAACCTTGATCAAAAAGTTTATTGGACAGACGAAGTTTATACTTCATTATGGCTTTCTGGTCATCCCAGTACAGAAATTATTGACAAATTTTATCATGGTGAAATTGTTAATGTTGGCATATTACAACAATATCAGCAAGTAAATCCAGCTCAGGGTATCAGTAGTGCAATTAAACGGTTGGCTGTAGAAGATTCTCAACATCCGCCACTATATTACATTTTGGCTTGGTTATGGTCTGCTTGGTTTGGTAGTTCGGTAGGTACAATTAGAAGCTTATCTGCCATTATTAGTGTGCTTTCTTTAATCAGCATATATTATTTATGCCGAGAATTATTTGCATTGCCCTTAACAAGATGGATGGCTGTTTCACTGATAGCTATCTCGCCATTTCATGTTTTATATGCTCAGGAAGCCAGAGAATATAGCTTATGGACATTGACTATTATCATTGCTAATTATGCAATTCTCTTAGCTTTAAGGAAAAACACATTTTTCACTTGGTTTATTTATGCAATTTCTCTAAGTTTGAGTTTTTACACATTTTTATTCTCAATCTTTGTCGCGCTTGGTCATGGTATTTATATATTAGGCATCAATAGGTTCAAAAAAACTCAGTCATTAATTGCTTATCTATTATCTGTCACAGCAGCCATCATCGCCTTTATTCCTTGGCTGATAGTTATTTACCAAGGTAAAATCTCTGGCAGAATTCAAAGATTAGATTGGATCACAGAAGCAACTAGTTTACCAGCGTTAATTGGAAAATGGCTGCTAAATCTTACCAGAATTTTTTTAGATTGGGTAATTATTAATGAAAATACATCATTTAAAGAAATCGTTTGGTTAATACCATTTACTTTGGTATTGATAGTTTTGATTGGCTATGGATTTTACTATCTCTGTCGTTCAACTCTTAAAACGACTTGGTTCTTTCTATTCATTTTGAGTTTGACAACAGCAACAGCATTAGTAATTCCTGATATTATCTCTGGTGGTAGGCGTTCGGGAGTTGCTAGATATCTCATCCCAACTTTTTTAGGAATTCAATTAACAGTCGCTCATCTTTTAGCTAGTAAATCAGTCTCGATTCAAAGCATAAAATGGCAAAACATCTGGCGATTAATTACGATTTTTATAATTTCCTGTGGTGTGATATCTTGTGTAATTATTTCTTCGGCTGGGATTTGGTGGAATAAAGGTGCGGCAAATAATTTAAGATTAGATCAAGTCGCTGCTGTCATCAATCAAACTCCTCATCCTATAGTAATAAGTGATGCTAAATTCCCTTATATTTTAGGATTAACTCATATAGTTAATTCAGATGTTAATTTTCAGCTAACTACTCAGCCTCAAGATTTAGTAATTCCGAAAGTGAAAGACAATTTATTTTTGTTATACCCATCTAGAAATTTATACAAATATCTGAAAGGTAAATATAATTTAGAATCTCTTTACATAGGTAAAAAGCCAGTTTTTGGCTTATGGAAATTGCAAGCTGTTAATCAGCGCAATTGACAATTAGGTGGGTTAAGGCATCGATAATGCGATCGCTCTCCATTGGCATAATATTCTTACCGTGCATAATCTCTTGGGTCATCACAAAATGCACCAGTGAACCAATCAGTATTCTGGCTGTGGCTTCTGGGTCAGGGATGTTTAATTCCGAACATGATGCTAAATATTTACTGATAGCCTCAATTGCAGGTTTGGCAATACTAGCAATAAATACCTGCGCTAATTCGGGAAACCGCGCCGACTCTCCCATTAATAGCCTTTCAAATGCTTGATATTCCTGGTCATTCACCATTTGGTCTAATGCTGTTTTGGCTAACCGCCGCAGCACAATATAAGGTTCTCCCTGGAGAGGTTGCGTCCCCAAAATTGAATGAAACCGCTTTCTAGCCAATTTTTCGATTAATGCCCGAAATAACCCTTCTTTATCTTGAAAATGACTGTATACCGTGGCTTTAGAAACGTTGGCAGCTTCGGCTACCTTATCCATACTCGTAGCCGCGTAGCCGTGGGCGAGAAACTCCTGCATTGCCCCTTGGAGAATCTTTTCGACTTTTTCTGTTGAATTGGAACGGTCTATTTCTCCCACTTTTGGGCGTGCCATATTTCAATATTCCTGATTTTGTAATCTGTCTGAAGATTTTCTGTAGCTGTAACACCTGATTCGGAAGCAGGTCGAGCAATGCTTTTAAATAGTAGATACTTTTTCGCGATCGCTTGACTAAACTACTCGGTTTAGTATAATCCTAATTATATAACTATACGGTTTAGTTTTGTATTTCCCGCTTCATTGTTCTTGAATAACCGTTGAGCATCTACATCCAAACTGGGTCACGACATTTACCAAAGAAGAATTCCGAATTCAGGAGTCAGAATCCAGAATAGATGCTGTGCGACTGGACGATGATTTTAAAATTACCGAATAAAAATTGTTTCCTTGCCCAAACCTTTACCTATTCTGAATTCTGAATTCTGCCTTCTGACTCCTTCTCATCAAAACTCTATTTTGCCACCGGAATTTGAATCAACCAATTGGAATGGTTTCAAAGGTATGCTATCGTGCAGAACTCAAAGCTAGGCAGACCGATATCTCGTCAGTTAATTTTCCGTCCACCTTTTTTGATAGCGACTATTGTATCTTTAACCGTAATTGGCAGCAGTATTTTTACTGTGTTGAAATTTCGGGAAGTTGCTAATCAAAGGGCGCAAGATCCATCTGCGCTGTTACCAGAAATCAAAACAGTAACGGCTTTAGGGCGAATTGAACCAAAAGGAAAACTGATAAAACTCTCAGCTTCGACATCAACAGAAGTTAGTCGAGTCGAACAATTATTAATTAATGAAGGGGATAAAGTAAAAGCAGGGCAAATAATTGCCATTTTAGATAATCGCGATCGCTTAGAAGCAGCATATAAAGAAGCACAAGAACAAGTAAAAGTCGCCCAAGCAAACCTAAATCGTACCAAAACAGGCGCAAAACGCGGAGCAATTGCCGCCCAAACCGCGAAAATTGCCAGTCTCCAAGCCGAACGTCAAGGTGATATTGCTGCTCAAGTCGCCACTGTTTCCCGCTTACAAGCCGAAGTCGCAAACGCTGTCATTGAAAATAATCGTTATCAAATTCTGTTTAAAGAAGGTGCAATTTCCGTTTCGCAACGCGATAGTAAACGTTTAAGTTTAGAAACTGCCCAAAAAAGTCTTCAAGAAGCCCAAGCCCAGTTAAAACGCATTCAAGCAGCTAGTGAACAACAAATCAAAGAAGCCACAGCGACACTAGACCAAATTACCGAAGTGCCGCAAGTCGATATAGAAGCTGCCCAAGCCGAAGTAAACCGCGCTATGGCAGCGATGAATCGGGCTAAGGTAAATTTACAACAAGCTTACGTGCGATCGCTGCAAGATGGTCAAGTCATTGAAATTCACACTCAGCCAGGAGAATTGATTGGTAACGATGGCATTGCGGACATTGGACAAACTACCCAGATGTATGTCGTCGCTGAAGTTTACGAAAGCGATATCGGTAAAGTGCGTCCAGGACAGAAAGTCCAAATAGTTGGTGATTTTTTGCCAATTGAATTGCAAGGAACAGTAGAACGCAAAGGCTTGCAAGTGCGGCGACAAAATCTCGTGAATACTGACCCTTTGAGTAACATTGATAACCGAGTAGTAGAAGTACATATCCGACTAGATAAAACATCCAGTCAAAAAGCAGCCACTCTCAGCAATATGCAGGTCAAAGTGGTGATTCAACTTTGATAAAGAGGCTGGAGATTAGGGGCTAGAGATTAGAGGTTATATGAGGAGAATAATCAAACAAATGCAGCGACGCACGCCTTTAGGATGGCTGCAACTGAGTCATGAAAAAAGTCGGCTGTTGGTAGCATTATCAGGTATTGCTTTTGCTGATGTGCTGATGTTTATGCAGCTTGGCTTTGAGAGGGCATTGTATGACAGTAATACAAGACTGCATCGCAGTTTACAAGCAGATATTGTATTACTGAGTCCTCAAGCCCGTAACTTGCAAAGTATGTCTTCGTTTTCGCGGCGACGCTTGTATCAGGCGATGGATGTACCGGGGGTTGAGTCAGCCGAACCAATGTATTTCAGTAACAGTATTTGGAAGAATCCCCAAACACGCCGTGAGACGGGGGTGTTAGTCATTGGGTTTAATCCTAATAAGCCAGCCTTTGATTTACCTGATGTTAACCAGCAATTGCAAACCATCGCCTTACCTGATCATGTTCTGTTTGACCGTGGTGCGAGAGGGGATTACCAAAAAGCGATCGCCCAAATTGATCAAGGTAAAATTCTCACTACAGAAATGGAACGACGCACAATTAGAATTAGTGGATTATTTCAAGTTGGTGCGTCTTTTGGGGCGGATGGTAGCTTGATGACTAGCGACCAAAACTTTTTGCGGATATTTCCTCGGCGACAGTCCAGTAGTATTAGTTTGGGTTTAATTAAAGTCAAACCCGGCTATGAACCGAAACAAGTAGCAATGGCTTTGAAATCACACCTGAGAGATGATGTCAAAGTGTTAACTCATGCCGAATTTATTGAATTTGAAAATAACTTTTGGCGAACCAACTCACCCATTGGGTTTATTTTTAGTCTGGGTGTATCAATGGGATTTGTGGTTGGGGTAATTATTGTTTACCAAGTTCTTTCTGCTGATGTGAATGCCCATATCAGAGAATATGCCACATTTAAAGCGATTGGCTACCGCAATTACTATTTACTTGGTGTAATTTTTGAAGAGGCATTAATATTAGCATTACTTGGTTTTATTCCCGGAGTTGCAGTTTCTTTGGGACTTTATCAACTAACTCGCGCTGCTACAAATCTGCCAATGTATATGACTTTAATGCGGGGATTACAAGTAATAATTCTCACTTTTATTATGTGTGCAATTTCAGGGGCGATCGCTACTCGTAAACTCCAATCTGCCGACCCTGCGGATATGTTTTAAAATGACTCACCAACCCATTATTGCCATTAAAAATCTCAATCACTACTTTGGTCATGGGCCACTGCGTAAGCAAGTCTTGTTTAAAATCAACTTAGAAATTAATGCTGGTGAAATTATTATTTTGACAGGCCCTTCTGGTTCTGGTAAAACTACTTTATTGACTTTAGTCGGTGGGTTGCGTTCTCCACAATTTGGCAGCTTACAGGTTTTAGGACAAGAACTTTGTGGTGCGACAGCAGAACAATTAGTTAAAACACGCCGCTATAACGGTTATATCTTTCAAGCACACAACCTGCATGGTAGTTTAACAGCAGTGCAGAATGTCAAAGTTGGTTTAGAATTACACACTCATATTAGTTCCCAAGAAATGCAAACTCGCTCAATTCAGATGTTAGAGCAAGTTGGTCTGGGAAATCATTTACATTACTATCCCGATAAATTATCAGGCGGACAAAAACAACGAGTTGCGATCGCCCGCGCCTTGGTGAGTTATCCCAAAATTGTTTTAGCCGATGAACCAACAGCCGCCCTTGATAGCCAATCAGGTCGAGATGTTGTGAACCTGATGCAAAAACTTGCTAAAGAACAAGGCTGTACCATCCTGATGGTGACACATGACCATCGAATTTTAGACATAGCCGATCGCATTGTACAGATGGAAGATGGCAAGCTAGTGCAAGCGGTCAAGAGATAAAGCGTTTTAGCGTTGAATTTACAAGTTTTGATCGCAAATAAGCAGGGAGAGGGTTTGCTTTTACGATAATTCCAATAGTTCAACTTATTGCACATCCGCTCAAAAAATTATTCACAACATTGTCGCGTGTTTGCAATATTGTCGTCACATATATATGTGATATTAAATGCTGTATTTGGTTACAAAATGCTTTTTTTTGGGTATAAAGGTAGGGCTGCCTACCTTTTTTTTATTTATCAAAACTGAAGAAAAAACAAGGAACAGGGAATTGAGATTTTGCGGTACAGTGTTTCCTTGTGAAAGTGCTATCAATTTTATAACAACTCTATTGTGATTGGTAAGTATTCGTAATGTTTATATCCCCAACTTTTTCAAAAAGTCAGGGATATGATTGTAAAAAAATATTTCTCGGCTATTTCAGCTTGACTAACTACTCAAAGCCTTGATAAACCGTTGCAAACTCTTAAACATACTGGGCTTTTTCACAGGTGCAGCATCAGTTGAACCCTGCGCTCGCCCTTGCATGAGAAGATAATCAATATCATCACCGGATGGTTTTTTGGGTAGTTCGGCAATTTTTTCCCAAGTTTCGCCTTGTTGTACCAAAACTTCCCACTGTCCGGGGTAGCAGCGAAATACAGCCGTGGTTTCATCAACTGGACGCAGGTAGTAACAAGATTCAATAGTATTGAGAAACCGTTGGCGAATTTGTCTCGCCGCGTAACCAATACCCACAGTACCAGAATCTTCTAGGCGTGGGTTCAACATTACCAATGGGCGATCACCAATAATTTCACAAACTTTTTCTAGTTGGGGTATCTCTACAGAAGTGGGGGAAACAAATAAGAAGATTTCGTCTTCTGGCTGAATTTTAGATTGAATCGAAGCAGTCCTACCTGTACCAATATCAAAAATTTGGAATGGTGCATCTACCCAATCACGGCGGGCTAAGGCTGCACCACCAGCATCGGCAAAAAACACTTTCAGCCGCGACTCATATTCAGCAAATAGCGGCAAAAATTGTTCCGCTACAGGCATAGATTTGAGTTCGGGGAACAGCAAATCAACTTGTACACGATTGTAACCATCTGCTAAAGCGGCTTTTGTGGCTTCGCGGGCTTGGGCGATCGCATCTTCAAGTGTGTCGGGAAGTTGAGTCATACTTTATATCGGGTTTGAGAAATTGAATCACCAATGCCTAATTTTTGCAGTTTTACCGCCCAGCGATCGCGCCTCATCATCTTTTGATTGCTAAACTAAAAAACAACCCTTAACCCTGCAAAGGTAGCTTTATGACCTCTGCAACCGATTCAGTCGCCCTCACCCCTTTTCCCGACCATACGCAGCTACCGCAATCAGACGGTACATTCGTGAAAAACTTCCAGGAACATCCCCAAAGCATTCTACTGACAGACTCAATTAAACCGATATTGCAAAAACGTCATCCTGATGGTCAATACTGTATTGGTCAAGATTGTGGCATTTACTGGCAGATAACCGACCCACCAGAAAAAGGCGCAGAAGCACCAGATTGGTTTTATGTACCAAATGTACCACCCTTACTTGATGGGCAAACACGGCGCTCTTACGTCCTATGGCGAGAGTATATTGCTCCATTAATTGCCTTGGAATTTGTTTCTGGGGATGGTAGTGAGGAACGCGACAAAACTCCTTGGGAGGGGAAATTTTGGATTTATGAGCAAGTAATTCATCCAGCTTTTTATGGCATTTATGAAGTAAATAAAGCCAGTGTGGAAGTTTATGAGTTGATTGGTGGACAATATGAGTTATTAACCGCAAATGAGCGTGGTCATTATCCCATACATCCTTTAGGTGTTGAGTTAGGCATCTGGCAGGACTCATATCAGAATATGAGATTACCTTGGCTGCGTTGGTGGGATTTGCAAGGTAATTTATTGTTAACTGGTGAGGAACGAGCCGATCTCCTAGCTGCTCAATTGCGCTCTCTCGGCGTTGAACCGGAAGCATAATAGACTAAAAAAATCTTGAAAAGCTGCGTTATTTTTGAACTACAGAGTGCGATCGCTTGCTCATCCACAAACCTTACTTCATCTGTAACTTTTCCGCCTTCTCCTCTGGCCCCACATTCGCTATTTCATAACCATTCGGGTAACTGCGGATAGGAGAATCAATATAAAAATCAGTCTGAGTCCGAGGTGGAAGCCAGTGCATGAATTTGGCGCGTAATTTTAGGATTCTGACCATAACAGAACGCAGCAATGGTGAAGGATGTTCAAAACCAAAAGCATCCAGCATTGTCTCATCAAGTAAAGCATAGATGATTGGTTTCAATGGTTTTCGCATCCACCAAGGAAACCAACTTAAAAATAAAGCAAGTGTTGCTTCTCCAACATGGCGATTTGTGTCGGAATAGCGAAAATTTTCCCGTTCATAATCTAGTTTATAGCGTTCAAACTCTGCGTAGGTTTCGGGAATATTTTGAATGTGCATCCTTTTACCTACTTCTCGCCAAAAGTAAAAGGAAGCTAATTTTTCTTGTTCGCACATCAACCGCCAACCAAAATTGGCATTCCAGTCGATAGGATCATAAATAAAAGTCGATAGTACATATAGAAAATCGGCGTTATCAATCTTAAAGCGTCCGTGGATAGCGTTCATCCGTTGCAATGCTTCTTGACCGCGATCGCTCTCATAACCCCACTTGATAATTTCTACTAGCAAAATCGATGTGTCGTCATAGCGTTTTTGCGGACGCTGATAAAATTCTTTTGTCTTATCCAATAATTTAGTCATTCGGGGAACACAAAAAGTTCGCATCAAGGCCAGTTCGAGCGATCGCTGTATTTCCCAAGTAAATTCATAACCCGACATCAGATAATATATCTGGCTATGGTCTGTTACTGGGTCAAGTTGCTGAATTCGATTGAGGTTTTGATAACGGTTGGGAAGCATAATTCATAACCATGACTGTATTTATTGTTAATCATCTCTGTCAGGATTGATTTCTGACTATTTATTATGTTATTTTTAATCAGACCAAGCGGTCGGTTATGCTTTTATGTCAAAAGGCGAAGAAACAAAAACTCGAATTCTCCAACAAGCAGCGGAACTGTTTAACCAACAGGGATATGCGGGTTCGTCTATTTCAGATATTATGCGTGTTACCGGATTGCAGAAAGGAGGAATTTACGAGTCGTGATGCGT
>JAGKSW010000039.1 GCA_018993265.1 Nostoc sp. TH1S01 | reverse complement strand
CCCAAGGTTGCGTTGATTGTGGGGTGCATTGGATTTTAGTAATGTACAAGTTGGCCGAACCTAAATGCCAAGGGTGTTCTGGGTTTAGATTTAGCCACAGTGGGGTTAGTTTGTTAAATAAATTATCATCAAGCAGAGAGATACGCCACCAACAAGAAGCAGCAGCAGGAATTTGTCTTTTATGACTAATTTGCAATGTTTGCTGATATTGCTTGTGTGACTGTTGAATTTGCAATGGTGAAAGAGTAAAAGCTTTATCTGCATTTGAAAAGTGCAAATAGTCTGCCAATGATTTATCGACAGAACTAATGAGGGTAAGGAATAAAGCATGGTAGTGTCTACCAGTGAGAAATTCTGGATATATGGGAGACTGAGGGATTATATTAACTACGAGACTATGGGGCATAATGCTCACATTTTATTTCTATTCTGTCTTAAAAGCTTTTGTATATTTAATGATTACTGATTTGTTTTTATTGTCCTTGTAAAGCAGTTTTTCTTCCAAATCATTACTATTTGTTCTCGGCTTAATAAATACACCTGGCAATTTGATAAAACCTAGTTTATGATTATACTCATACTCATCTTTACCATCATAAATTTCAGCACCTTCACAATTTTTATGAATTTCAATTACAATATCTTTTGAATAAGCATAACCCCAGCTTAAAGGTCGTAACTCTCGACGTGTAGTTTCTTGGTTGTACAAATACTCAAGTGCATAAGTATTAGCAAAATCATTGCCTCCATTTTTATTCTTGATTAGACGGTCAACAGGTACTGTAATTGTATGAACTTGCTCAAAACCATTTTTGTAAACCAGTGTTGCCGAAGGTGTCCAACTACGAGTAATGACTAAGCCTTTTTCATGAGTGTGCTTACAAGTTAAATCTGCCTCATAGACATAATCGTGTAACATCGAAAAAAGTTCAATTACTCTATAATCATCAACTTGTTCAACTGTAGAAATACATTCAGTAATTTTCTCAGTATCGAATTCTTGCAATGAATTTAAAACTTGCTGATACTTTTGCCATCCTAAATCATCTAAACTATTTGCAAAATCAGGAATAGAATTACCTAATAAAATAACTTTTGCATTAGGAATGTTACCCTTACGATTACAGCGTCCTGCACGTTGAATCAGATTTGCAGGAGGGCAAATTTCAGAGATAAGCACTTCAGCATTTAAATCACAACCAACTTCTATTGCACTGGTTGTAATCAGGATATATGGTTTATCTTTTGAATTGCGCTCTTGAATTTGTTTATATATATCTGGTCTAACTTGATCGGCTATCCTACCGTGATAAAGAAATAGAAAGGGTTCTAATATATCTTGATTTAATTGTTCATAAATTGCTGCTGCATCTGTAACTCGCTCGACAACTACAATTAATTTGCAATTAGGTTTAGCTTGCAATTCACGAATAACAACTTGAGCAAATTCATTTTGAAATATTTCTGGAGCTTCTGAGTTACGATAAATATCACTAATCCATTGAAAATATTTTTTATTGGGATAGTTCTGTTTTATTGTTTGTTCTTGAAACTTTTTGAGTTCCTCTGCTCTTTTGATGTCATTAATATAATCTATACTTTCAAGATAATCTAAACGTTTTAGGTATTCATATGGCATTGTAGCTGTCATTAGCACGATAGAGCGTCCAGCTTCATAAAGTGACTTAACTAAACTATGAAAATTTGTAAATGAAATCTCATCATAACTATGAGGATCGTCAAAACAAATTAAGGTTTTATCTTGATGAATTCTTAAAGGAAAAATAAATGATTTTTGTTTATCACCAAAAGCGAAATAACGATACAAAAATTTATCCAAAGTTGTAAGGATAATATCTCCTTTATATAAGTGCCGTCTAGGGTTAGAAGTTCGTTGCTTAACTTGTTCTCCGTTCTTGAAAATATAACGGTACATTTGTGAACCTGTATCTATAACTAGAGAAACTTCTCTATCCTTATAAATTAAAGAAAATTTTTTAAGATATTTTTCTGCACGTTCTTTTTGATCTTCTAATAAACTACGGGCTGGTAAAGGTAAGATAAGACGGTAACTTGATGCTAACGCTGGAAATACAATAGACTCAAATTTACCTGAACCAGTAGGAGATTTTAATAAAAGTGCTGGATGTTTATTGCCATTTGAATCGTAAATAGTTGCAAACATTTCTAATTGCATTGGGTTAGGCAAAAAACCTCCCAATTGTTTGTAAAAATCTTCTGCTGTCCATGTTTTAAATTCTCTAACAGAAGGATAAGAGCAGAGAATTACCGTTTTATTAATAGATACTTTTGGTTGACCTTGCTCTGATTCCCACCACTTCTTTACTATATTGTCTAACGTTTTACCTAAAGCTTGTTCTTGACTGTTAGTAGTACATTTATTTAATTTTACTTTATCATCTTCACTAAGATGCATTACCCAAGCTCTAAAAGATAATTCGATAGAATTTTGGTCGCCAAATATCCAGGGATCAATAAAATATACTGTATTGTCGGATTCATCAGGTGTTATTGTAAATTCCATAAAAGTACGAGAATCAGCCTGATTTCCATCTTCAAAAACTCGACAAGCTAATTCAGCTTCTATCTGATCGCACATTTCTAAAGTGTATAGTTCAGAGGCATATGCTAGTGGTTCTCTTGTTAGAATATCGGCATATTTCTGTTCTTTTTTCAACTCATACGTCTGAGTGCATATATCTCCAACTGAAAAATCATGGTGTCCTATAGCTAATGCTTCTGCCCAAGCATCTTTATGGCTCTTCGCTAAATATCTATGACCCTTAAAAGAATAAATATATTCTTTGAATTTCCCGTCTTTGGAAGTTTTTACCTGAATTTCAAACTTCTGCGGTTTCCCATTATCATGAATACTAGCACTCTCCAAAACTCTTGCAAGCGATAAATCAGGAGGATAAGTAAAGCTCTCTTTGTCCCATAACTTTACCAATTTTCTTACATTACCTACATGATTACCTAATGGTTGAAATAGAATTACGCTTGGTATCGAGGTAGCTTCTCCAGGAAAGAAAACTCTTCCAAATTTATACGAATATTGCCGTTTGCGCTTAGACATGAATCTAACCTTTGAGTAAATTAACTAGAGAGACAGGAATATTGATATCACCCCCATTTGTGAAATAATCCAAAGTTGGAGGTGTTTGTGTATCTTCAAGAAAATAGGCTGTAACAAAGGGAATGAAGCCTTCTATTTTTGTTTCTTGATTATCTAAAAAACCTTCTTGGGGGGAACGCATATTAATATCTGTTGCCCATTTATAATGGTAAAGATTATAAATCTCACAGTTATTAACAAATTGATCTGTTTGTAACAGTGTCTCCATTGGCACAATTGTTGATGGATATGCTGCAAAAGTTTCTTGGTTTAACTTTATAATTTCGGATACTTCAGAAATGATGGCATATCCTTCTTTACCTAGCTTGCAACCATAATCTACGAATTTTTGAAAATTCTCTAATCCATCTGGAGAATCTGCTACTACATAACCTACTAATTCTTCCGCTATAAAATACTCCCAAGTATGTAGTTGAAAATTTGCTTTATCTCCATCTTGGTAAATCCGAGAAAATGCATCATGATTAAATTCACGCATCCCTTTACGGTATGTGCGATGTACTGCGTTTAATGTTCCTTTAACCGGATAGGCACCTAAAGCACAATAACATTGAGGTAAAGTATAAAATGGCGGATTGTCATTGTTGACACGAGTTTCAGGAATTTCTAGCCCAGCATATATCATGCCTAATCTTCTTAAATATCCTGAGAAGGTTGTAGGAGGGGCAAAAGGGTAAGTTGCTATGTTGAGGATAGAACCAGGCAGAATGCGAAATGTCATTGCTGCCGTGGGTTGAATATTAATTTGAAGGCAGTACATAATCTATTTCTGCTGCAAAATTGCATCCACAAAGCTACTGGAATATTCCTGCAATTTCTCTAAAGCAGCGTCACCAATCCAACGTTCAAAGTGTTGTTCTTGAATGTAGTTAGATGTATCTTCTGGTTTTTTAGCTAGTCGATTAAATGCTGCGATCGCGTCTTCAGGATTAGTAATGCTCGGTGATATAACGGGACGTTTACGTTTTGGTACTAAGTATCTATCTACAACGAGCAGTGGTTGGCTGTCATCTGGTGATTCAGCAATAGCAATCCCTTTGGGGTTTCCAGAACCAATTCGAGGTAAAGAATCAAGGAATGCATAAGCAACAGCAGCAAATTCACCATCTGTTATACTCAATGCGTGGTTTGAGACAGGGTAAAGAATTCCTGGTTGGTTGTATTCTCGCTTGAAGGGAATTGGTGTTTTCCCTTTTCCTGATAAATCGTTAGAAATAATAGCTGGATGCATTGCTCTTTGCTTTTCTACTGCAAACATTTCTTGCACTGCCACACCACCACCATGTGTCACGCGACCAATTAATGTTTTCTTTCCTGGCTCTAACCCGCCATAAGCTGAACAAATTGGGCATTCTGGTTTAGCACAAGTATCAGGAATACCGCATCTTTGTTTATCTCCTAATAACTCACCTGTTGCTACAGGTGCCCAAATTAAACAACGTCTTTCTACTCCTCTTCTTTTAGTTGGAGAAAGATAACATTTTTCTACTGAACGAGGCTCACTAGATAAGGGATCTTTTATTTTGAGCTTAACTGTTTCTACTAAATTGACATTTACCTGTACTTCATGACCAAAATAAAGCTCTTGTGAACCTTCAAGAATTGCATAAATATCAAAATGTCCGCGAGGATTATTTGCATCAGTTTTAGAAAGACCAGTTGCCATAGTTATTTTTCACCAGTTGATTTTTGTTTACGGACTAATTCAGGGAATCGCGTGTAAAGTGATAATTTAAGCTGATACGTCAAATCTTTCCACTCTTTTTCTTGAGAGTATCCATTAGCTGCAAAATATTGATAGATATTTAAAATATCGTCAGCAAATAAATTTAAGTATTTTTTACCTTTTTCATCTTCCATCTCTCTACTTTTAAGTTCTAACCTATTCAATAAGTTTTTAGCTTGAACGTAAATAAAATAGCTTTCTGGATTATTGTAAAGTCGAGCCTGAACGCTTCTTTTTGTTTCATCACCTAAAGTTGCGTAATAACAAAATGCTACAGCATCATCAACTTTTTCAATTAGTTTACTTACCTCTCTTTCTACATAATCCTCTCCTTTATTCGCTTGTTTGGCAGTAATTTCTAAAGATTGTGCAAAAGCATAAGTTATACCTGTTAATGCAGCAATATCTATGTATAGCTTTGCTTTTGGGGCTAGTTGTTTATCAGAATCCATATTGTCTCCTCTTGCTTTCAAATCGTTCTGTAGTGTCTGCCAATATATTTCACGGATTTGTTCTAATTGGTATTTATTGAAAACATTTGCAACTTTTGTGAGAGTATAATCAGCTAAATAAGGTAAATCTTGCTGGATATAACGGACTGCATCTCCTAATGTCATATTGATTTCTTTGCCAGCATTAACAATTTGCTGACCATAACTATCCATAAGTCCTTTAATAAAAATTAGATGCCTACTTTTTAAGATTATTTGTTCGCTACCTTGGCTCATTAGCGAAAATTTAAAATCTGCCAATACCTCAGCAGAAAAAATCTTAGCTATTTTTACCATCGCATATTGTAATTGTCCCAATTTTTGAGATGCTAAATCTCCTGTATTTGTCTTATCTTCATTAGAATTTAATATTAAGTAACGACCTGCACTAAGATGCAATTCTTTATTTGTAAGCATTTTGAGATAATCTTTCATTTTGAGTTTTTTAACCTCAAAATTGACACTGCTATCTCCAGGTTCAAGCATTAAAACAACACTTTCATCCGTAACTTTTAGGGGTGATGCAAAAGCTAAAGCAGAGCAAGAAAAACAAATATGTGGCCTACCTTCACTTGGTGCTGACTGACGACGCTGAGAAGGTCGTTCAAACATAAATCTGAGAACTTGCCAACGTGCAGTTTTTGGATCAAGTTTAACACCACAGGAATAGCAAAATTCTTTACTATCATCTCCTGGCGAGCGCATCTCTCCTAAAATTACTTTTTCTGTTAGTAAAGGTTGGAGTAATGGGTTATTTGGGTTGTTTTCTTCTAGTAGCCGATACATCTCAAATATACATTGAGTGAAAATATCACCACGAGTTGAATTAATTTGGTCTGTTGCTGTTTTGGTAAAGTTTTTGGAAATTCTACAAATTACAATAAATTTATTAGGATTATTTTTTTCATCTTGCTTAACAAATTTAAAAGGGTTTCCTCCAGATTCATGAAATATTTGTAATTTTTGCTGAATTGATTCTGAAGTAAGAATGATTCTTTTTCGATTTGTAGAGAATCTGAATTTTACCAATTTCTTGACTTTGGTAAATTACTTTATGTCCGTTGAACTCAAGCTGTAGCGATACTTCTATCGTTTGATTTGGCTTGGCTAAACTTAACTCTCGTTTGAGTTGAGGCGATCCAAATTGTGATATTAAAGCAAATGTCTCAGCTTTACTTGCCAATGTCGAAATTAGAGCCTTGGAATCTGGCACAGGCACTTTCGCAGCAAGCGCAGCTGTTAATATTTTCAGGTTAACAGCCGTATTCATGATTTTAAATTTGGTTAAATCCTTATTTACAGGGTTGTATTTTGATATAAACGCTCCTGAGAGTTATAAACCTCAGAAAGTAGAAGTTTCATTTATCCAAAAATAGTTCTCAAGCAAATATTTGGATAAAAGCAAATATCTTTGGTTTCTTTTCCTTGCTAATGTAAGATTACAGGTAAAATAACTTATATCAGTTAAATCTGTCAACACTGTAATTACAAATTGTGAATGTCACGTAAAAAAGAGACAATTACACTGTCTATACCATCGGGAACCAAAGAGCAGCTGGAAGAAATAGCCCGAAAACTCAATATATTTTGGGGTAAGTCTCCTAGTATTTCTGGATTATTGGTAGCAATCGCGCAAAAAGAGCCAGAAATTAAGAAGCTTTTTACCTTGACCTCAGATCAGATTGCAGCATTAGAACAAGCGGCAAAAGTCTTAATTGATACAGGTTATATAGGCCAAGCTCAAACACTTTTACATTTATTGATAGAACAAGGAAACCTTGAATTGCCTTTGAAGCAAGCACTTACCAGACTATCCAACCAGCCTAGTGAAGCATGGCGTGCTCAAATAGAATATTTTTACCAAAATTGTCAACCGTTTCAACTGTTCTATGGAAATGCTCAAGGAGAAGATTCAGTATTTACGGTTCGTTACGCTGAGATTTCTTTTGAAGAAAAACGCTATTACTTGAATATTTGGTGTGATGAGACTGAAGATATCAAAAATCCTGATTTTCCAGAACTTATACACAATCGCTGTCTGCGTCTAGATAGAATCAGGAAAGTTGAACCTGTACACGGACAGTGGCGAGTAGAAGGTTTGGATTATCTTCAAGTGTACTTACACTTTTACCGTGGGATGGTAAAAGCTTATGAACCAAGACCAAATGATATTAGCAATGAAGTTTTTGGAGACTTGCGCCAAGTAGTAAGACGTGTAGCAAATCCGTTCTGGCTGATTCGGGAAGTATTACGATATGGAGGAGACTGCGTAATAGTTTCTCCCGACTCTGTACGATCACTTGTTAGAGAAAAACTAAAGGCTTTTTGTCAACAATATAATTTGGATGTGTCTTCTTAAGGAGATACTTTTAGCAGAACTTATTACGCCAGTTCTCTGCACTTATAAATTGTACTCTTGCTGCTAAAGCTGCTTGTTCATCTTCAGGGCGATCTCCTATCATATAAGATTGTGCTAAATCAATTCCAAAATCCAATGATGCCTGAAATATCATTCCAGCACCAGGTTTTCTATATTTATTCTTTTTAGAAAAATTTTTACCTTTTACAGACTGGTTTGTCATTTTCACAACGCTATCATTTGTTACTTTCCAGCAATTTAGTCCTTGTAAATCTGGACAGAAGTAAATTGCTGAGAGCCAAGGTAACAACTCTAGTGTGTTTTTCATTTCTACAATTGTATCTTCAATTGATTTATGACCTTTATCTATACCTCCTTGATTACTTATTCCTATCATTAGCCATCCAGGAACTTGATGAAAATAATATTTTAAACCAGCTTCTACACCTGGAAGTACAATTACGTCATAAGGATTTTTTTTGAAAGTTTCACCAGTAAGTATCCCTGTTAAGGTACCATCGATATCAAACAAAATTGCTTGGTGCATTTCAATTCTATTATATTCTTTTAAAAATTATTACTATTTCAATATTTAATGTTATAAATATTGCTATGTTAGTTTCATTGTTTTAATCTATCGTAAGAAATAAATTTAGTAGTTTAGCAATATTTTAAATCTTTTATAAGCCAATAAAATTTTAACTACCAGTCTTAATCTGAATAGGAAGCAGCCGTTGTTTTCAATCCGTCATAGGGGGGAGTTAGGGAAATTTCAACACCCACCAATTCCCGATTCTATGTCTGTTTAAATGCCTGTTTGTTTCGATCCCTATTAGGGAGTTAATAAAATTTCAACTTCGCGGTATTCAGACTTAGTTAGAAAGTCAGGCGGAAATGTTTCAATCCCTATTAGGGAGTTAATGAAATTTCAACTGGAACAATGTTCAAGTTTTTTGGATAGGTTTATCTGTTTCAATCCCTATTAGGGAGTTAATGAAATTTCAACTTAATTCTTCGTCTGATTTACTTTCCGGCACTCTTGTGTTTCAATCCCTATTAGGGAGTTAATGAAATTTCAACGACATCAATAGGAATTCTTCTTTCAAATTTTTCTGTTTCAATCCCTATTAGGGAGTTAATGAAATTTCAACCAAACCTACCTATTCAGACTTTTCTATAGTAGATGTTTCAATCCCTATTAGGGAGTTAATGAAATTTCAACTCAGCTTTATAATTGCGTACAGTGTTCGGTGATGGTTTCAATCCCTATTAGGGAGTTAATGAAATTTCAACACCTCAAAAACACAACTAAAATATATCACAAAAAAGTTTCAATCCCTATTAGGGAGTTAATGAAATTTCAACGAAGCGCGAATCTCCATTGGTAGCGCAATACCACGTTTCAATCCCTATTAGGGAGTTAATGAAATTTCAACCTTCTTCATTTTTATAATCTGGCTCACTGCACAAAGTTTCAATCCCTATTAGGGAGTTAATGAAATTTCAACCTCATGGGGTTTTATCTATTCTTCTGTCATATTCTGTTTCAATCCCTATTAGGGAGTTAATGAAATTTCAACTTTATCAGCCTCAGAAGGCTTTTGAATTCCTAAGAATTGTTTCAATCCCTATTAGGGAGTTAATGAAATTTCAACAAAAAGATTTCCTTTAATCATTAAGTGGTATCTCGTTTCAATCCCTATTAGGGAGTTAATGAAATTTCAACTCAGTTCCGGGTGTAATTTGACCAGGAGCTAAAAGGTTTCAATCCCTATTAGGGAGTTAATGAAATTTCAACTGCGGACACTGAAAAGGCAGTCTGTATTTGATTTTCAAGGTTCTGTCGCATGAATGAGCTAATCGTACCATAGAAAATTGTAATACAGAAGTAAGCAAATGGCTAGAACCTTTTCCCTGTAAGGTGCGCGGCTCGTTTGATAGATATTTTGATCACAAGTCCTACACTGCAAGGGTTTGAGCCTTGTCCACCAAAATCTTGTTTTAAACACCTACCCATCCGCGTATTCAACAGGAACGTAATGTTGTTATCAAGTTATTTACTCAATGTAATTAACTTTATATTAATGATATACGCAGCAAGTTAATTGCTTACATTTAAACTAGCAGAGCTTTGGATCTAATCTTTGTAACTAGTGAACTACGGCAGGTTGATTATTCAGCAATATTTTTCCTCTATGAAACTCAAAAGCTCTTCCTCAAACGCAGTCAAATACGGTCGCTTAAGTTCCCCCAAGCACTTCAGAACCGCTTCGGCTGGTACTTCCAACTTACCATTCTCTCGCAGCCTCCGAATGCGATCGCAGATCACACGCATCTGCTGGCATTCGGAATCAGAGTAGTGGAGTGGTTTCAGATGGTCAATTCTTACAGTGTATTCGCCGTCCCAAGCCTCAACTGTACAACTGAAATCCCCAACATGAGTAACGATACACCAACAGCCGCCTTTGCCTCTAAGTTCTGGGTTGTCTTTGGGTAGAATTTGGCAAAATTCCCCGACACGGTAAGTATTGGGTAGTTTAGTCCGTTCCATAATACGTTGCACAACATCTTTAACGATGCGACCGGATGGGACTTTGCCACCTGCTTCCTCTACTGCCTGCTGCCAACAGGTAAGTTGTTCCTGCAATTTTAAAGGAACCAAGGGTCTAACTTGCCGTTCACTCGTTGGTAGAATTTGACAACCAATGGTTGTCAAATCTTCATCCACTAAATTTTGACAACCAATGGTTGTCAGATTTTCGTAAACACCAGCTGCGGCAATCAAATAATTCGACTGTTGCCGACTATGCCCAAATCTATCACGGCAATACTCCTCAAATGTGCGATGCGTTGAACGGTAGAGTCTGCGCTCGCGTAATTCTGCAAGTGCCTTACCTGCCTCGAAAAATGCACGTTCTACCTTTCTTTCAAGGTGCAAGCGATCGCGCTGCTCTTGTTCAGTCAATTCCGGCACTTCAATAGCAACCACATCAATTGTTGCTGAAGTTGGATCTTCTAAAAAGGAGATGTCTGAGTTGAGCGATTCTAAATTGTGTGATTTGTTAGAGGTAGCTTTTTTACGCTTGCGGGGTGGGTTGTTCATTTATCCACCTCTTCTAGCTCAGGAGAATTTGCTCAAAATCTGTCTGCACTTGATCTTGAGCATAGTAGATAGCTGTAATTGCTGATTGAAGAAGAGAAAAAGATAAATAGAAGAATTGACAGTGGTAGAACTAATCATCAAAAGCTGTAATTGCCTTTGATAAAACACGCTCATGCAGATATCCTTTCAAATGGCAACACTATTCCATCCACTTGATCTGCTGATTGCTTGCGAGAGTGTTTTTGAATCTCCGGCATTTCTTCAACTTCCGATATTAAGTTGTCAGTCATTACTTCAACGCCAGACTCATCATCAGGAAGCCAAACCAAAAATTCCCCTGGCTGAACTTTATAAGTAGTGCAAATTTTGTCTAATACACTGCCCGTAGGAATGTAGCTGGGGTCGTTGCACAGTCGATAAGCGGTATCTCTGCCAAGCTTAGTGTCTTGCCAGAACTTATATCGGCTGATGCCTTTCTCTTCAATAAATTTTTTGATTCGATTTTGCACTGTCATACCTCCATAATCTCATAATAGATACTATACCCTAAAAATGCGAATACGCATATTGACGCTATTACCTAAAAATGCGAATATAGAGACATAACAAAAGGCGATGCCCTCAGCCTCGGAAACTTTGGAAGCGATCGCCTTTTGTCCCACATATTTATGGAGATTACCATCATGCCACATACAACCCCCGCCCAGCAACCGCCCGTCCGTTGCGCCCTACCGCACCTCAAAAGAATTGCTGCCCCCGACGAACAAGCGATTGCTCAAGACGAACTGAACCAGTATGTTGCGGAGCAAGCGCAGGCGGTAGCTCCAGAAGAACTGCGAGTAGTTGATATATCTTTCTACGATAAAGAATATTACGCAGGCGACAAGTTGATTGCCACCGTAACCCACGATGACGACGATTTTGTGACTCAACGCTGGGTAGTCATGGTGAACAACGCAGAAGAATTTCGTGCAGCTACCCCAATGATGTGCCATCGATTCATCTGCATACATTACAAAGACGGCTCATTACCTGTGCAAGAACAAGCCGCTACAGAAACCCCTTGCACAACCGGGAATGAAATCATGGCGCAGATTTTCAATGCCTGTGAGCAACACGGGTTGGAACTGCTCGATGATGGAATTTACCAGGATGACGAGAAATTAGGCGAAGTCGGCTTTACTGATGGCTACTGGTGGGTCATCCGCGCTTCTTCAGGACAGCACAAGATGGCGTGTGGTTCAGCAGATGAAGCCGTGCGAATGCTGTTGGTAGTTAAAGCTGGGGATTGGGATGACTTGTTAGATAAGCCGTTCGACCAACTCAGTAAACAGGAATGGCGGCTTTTGATGGAATTTGAGCCAGTGCGAGAACTGGTAGCTGCATAAGCAAAAAGTCAATTCAAAATTCAAAATGCAAAATGCAAAATTAATTTTGAATTTTTAATTTTGCATTTTGAATTCAAAACTCCCTTCATTCATCAGCAAATTTATGCAACCCACCATTAGCATTCCGAAAGATTGGAAATACCCTAAATTCTGGTTAGGACAACGAACAAAGCAGGGGCTAATCATTGGCTTAGAGTACAAACCTGTTGATACACAGTTAGCCTACGAGTACGGTAATTCTTGGCGTTATACGGTACTTCCTGATAAGCATTCAGATGAAGTCCGCCATTACTCTGATGACCAGATTCAAACGCTTTCCATTGCAGAAATACAAGCGGAATTACAAGCAGAAATTGAAGAACATCAACAGCAAATCAAGGTACTTGAGCAACAGTTAATAGCTATCTCAGGAGGTTCAACAGATGGCTAAGGTTGTCGATTATTACGTAGAACGAACTGCTGCCAGATTGTTGCGATCGCTCAAAGGTTCTGGTGGTGCTATGCCTCTACACCAGATTCAGTTTTCTAACACAATCATTCAGCATTTACTGGATAAGAAACAGGCACAAATCAAGAATACTGGTCACGGCTTTTTATTGGCAGTTATCGAAAAATTTTAACTACAAAAGAGAGTAACTCAAATGGATTTACCAGCATTACTGCAATTAGTTGAATCTGCTCAGTTTTTGATAACTCAAATTGAAAAGCATCCTGATTACCAAGCACTCGATTATCACCCTGACTTAACTATAGGCGATGCTCAAACAGCACTTTCTTACTTGAAATGCGAATTAGAGGATAATCAACAGCCTTCAGTTGTATTCGAGAGTACTGATTAAGAAATAGCGTAGACGCAAAGCGGCTTGTCGTAGACATCGCTTGAATGAGTGCTTATATTCAAGCGATCGCCAGTAGCAGAAAATTACGTATTGCTAAAGAAACTTTATTATGCCACATCAACGGTAAGGACTGAGGAAAATGAAGTTTGAAATCAACCAAATTGTTGAAATTGTAGATGACAAGCCTGTTATTCTCTCTACCGAAATTAGAGTATTAACGCAATCAACTGACTTGTATTCTCTTGCTAGAGACTACATAGAAGAGTGCGCCGATTACGAATTTGTTCAACGCAATCAATACTCTGGTTACAAAATCAAAAACAACAAACGCCGCCGATACATTATAGTTCTGATTCCACAACAAGATAGGTTAATCATTTGCTCTCAATTACAATCAAGTAACAAAAGCAAATTGTTTCCGTATCTGTGGGAGACAACAATCACTACTGTTGAACAATTACATGAGTTTTTCGGAATTTGGTCTAACAAAGATTTTCTTTAAAAGCAGAACAATTTTGTAGGAGCAATATATGACGAATGAAATTAAACTAGGCTTTTGCAATCCTCCAGAACCAGTTTATCTATACGTTAAAAATGGGGAATCAAGCGGCGAATCATTTCTTTGGTATCACTTTAATATTGAGCAAGATAAAATCATTCCAGTTCAACAACGTGGGTTAACAGGTTATTTATCTGAACTAAGAGTAACAACCAAAGAATTCAAGAAGAAGGAAAATATTAAGCTGGACATTGTTGTTGCGGCTGATGAAGTTTATGTAATTAGAACAGGCATAGAAACGAATTTCGCCAAAACATTTTTATTATCAGCATCGCTTGTACAAGACTTTTCCAAACCTCTGATTATTGCTGTTACTAGCGGTGAAGAAAATACCGTGTTCTGTCGATTGTATGATGCAGCTACTAAAGTCAGAATTCGCAGAGAATGGAATCCTAATGCTGATTGGGGTGCAATCATTACCGAAATTCAATCTCGTCTTGGAACATCTTCATCTGTTCCCTTAACACCAGAACAACCTCCGCATCCTCAAGATTTACGTATAAAACAGATTCGGACTTTGTTGAATTATCCGCTTGATTTAGTGCGTGAGTATTTGCAGTTTCAAGATGTGGAGCGTCCGAGTTTACTACCTATCAACAAGATTGATTCTTTAGTAAAAACAATGTGCTTGGCTTGGGCTGCTGATAAGTTTGAAAATCCGAATGATGCTGAATCTTCGTATCACAAGCAAATTCTTGATGCGATCGCAAGTGGGGCTGATGAAGTGAAAGTAATCAAGACTTGGATGCAGCAGTTAACAACAGTAAATGCTGGGGTGGCTTGACCAAGGAAATAAGTCTCCCAAGTTTTTCGCACTCCTGAATTTTCCTTTTTAAACCTTCTCTCGGTATCGAATTTTAGAGAGGTATGTATGACCAAGCCCCGTTGGGGCGGGGTGTAGGGTGTAGGGTGTGGGGTGTGAGGGACGAAATAGCCCCAACCACCCCAGGGATACAAGCCCCGTCTTTCAGGACGATTGCATTGGGCGGAGTTCCAAGCTCTGTCCAATGCCGTCTTCACTACACCCTACCCCCGACACCCCACACCCTTCTTGTTGACTAAAACTTTGACAAGTCCAGAAAATTATACCTGTCATCAAATCGCCAGTATTCTATCTCTGAATTTATTAACTGTCAGACATTGGATTCAAAGAGGCTGGCTCAAGGCTAATCAAAGTTGTCCCAAATACTATCAAGTGAAACCGGGAAATCTCAAACAGTTTTTAGAACATCCACCACATCAAATTAGAAAACGGATTACTGCCCTTGATTCTCAAGCCATTAATTATCTTTTGAAGGGAAAGCGTAATGAAACAAATCACTGATTTAGAAAGATGTTGGTTCTTATCTCCGCCTTGGAAACAAAACATCCCACCTGTTGAAGTTAACTTGTTTGAAAAAGTCTACCTCAAAACCAACAGAAGATTCGGTTACTGCTGTGGAGTGCAATGGTACGGCAATTGCTGGAATTACGTTATCGAGATCAAAAATGATTTCCACTATGCCACTAAACATCAAATTATTGCCACTGGTAATATACAACCCAAGACTTTGACTAAACCTGCTTTCGTATTGGGAGAGCGCGTCATGTTGCGTTCAGGCGATCGCGGCACAAAGCAAAGGTTAATTCTGGGGATTGAGTTAATTGAAAAGTCCTGGTTTTATCTAGTCGAATTGGCTTCACCTAGTTTTGCCCCACCATCCACTTTGACTAATCGCTTTTCTCTAGTACGGGAAAAAAACTTGGTACGGGTAAAGGTCTGAACAATTTCAAACAGTTTGAACAATAACAGGAGAACTAATCATGTTGACACATTTATGGCGAGACTCCGAAATTAACCAAATTCCCCAAGATGTCGAGATAGGCAAGTACAGCATCCCCAAAGGTTATGTGAATGCCACCCAGATGTGCCATGCCAACAATAAATCTTGGGGACATTACAAAGAAAGGAAGTCTACAAAAGCTTATTGGGCAGCACTTTCAAACGACATCGGAATCCCGATATCGTCTTTAATCATTGAAATTGATGGCTATGGCAGTTCTCAGGGAACTTGGGTTCACCCAGAGATAGCGATTGATTTGGCACAGTGGGTATCTGTTGAGTTTCGCTTGTGGGCCAACAGAACTCTGATGAAAGTGATGATCAGCCAAGAATCTGTACAGCAGCAATCTATGACCCAAATCCAGTTACTCGCCGCGATCGCAGGGCAGATGGCAGAACAAGAACAACGTCTATTGCAGCAAGAACAACGCCAAAACGAAATCTTTTCCCGGCTTAAAGATGTTGAAATTGAACAAGACCGCTTCAATACTCCCTCCGGTCACAAGTACAGTATCATAGGTTTCGCTAATCTTCAGGGATTAGAAATATCAGCAAAAGAAGCCAGTACTAAGGGAAGAAAAGCAAGCGCATTATGTCGTAAGCAGGGCATAGAAATAGAGCGAATTCATGACCCCAGATTTGGCAGAGTCGGCTTGTATCCCGAAAGCATTTTGATTGAGGTGTTTTCCAGTGGTCAAAACTAGTACATCACCCAACAACAGTACAGCAACACTAAAGCAGGCTGGGGCTTTGAGTAATAACAAGAAGGGGATGCGGCTGGTCAAAAAGTAAAAAGCAACCGCACAAGCGATCGCTTCAAATACCAAAGGAAAGAGTGGTTAAAACACCAGTAACAAGCTAACACATCTCTTTACAAAACTTAAAAGTTGCTTGACTTAGTTGCAATGCTTTCAAACTCAGGAGAACCGGAATATGCAACAACTCAATTTATTTCCCGAATCCGTCCCAGCTTTACCCGTCACCTATTACCCAGAATTCCTAACCACTCAAGAAGGAAACGAACTCTACCAACACTGCTTGAATCTGCAATGGCAACAAAATCAAATACGGATGCTGGGAAAGACAACAGATGTCCCTCGTTTAGAGTTTTTGTACGGTGACAAAGGATGCAATTACTTCTACTCGAAAAGTGTACTGCTCCGACCCTTACCCTGGACTGACCAACTGGCCGAATTGAGAGACAGAATCATCGCATTCACCGGATACAGCTTTCGTATAGTCTTACAATGACTTTACCATCAAAGCCTCATTGCTCAACCTCTATACCAGAGTGCGATCGCTGCTTTTATCTCTCTTTTAGTAATTATGTACTATATTTAGATGCGTTTTCCCTGGAAGGAGATACCGACAAATAGTAATCTCAAGACAGGATTTTTATTATTAGTTTTAATTCGACAAATATTTTTAAGACGATAGCTAGTTTCAATTCCAAATCTTTTTCGATAGTCTTGGTAAATGTAGTCTAAATTAGTAGGGATTTTATATAACCCACATTCCGCACTTC
>JAGKSW010000191.1 GCA_018993265.1 Nostoc sp. TH1S01 | reverse complement strand
AATAAAAAGTGGGATGCTCCCTCCGTTAGCTTATGGTTATCACGAGAGCCTAAAACTCAAAAATGGATGATTAATTATTCAAGAATTATTTCTTGAAATATTATATATTTGTCTTCAATTTACAATTCTCCAGCAAGGCGCAGAGCATTCTGAATTAAAGGCTCGGCAATACGGAAATCTGCTGCTTCTAAAGCGGTTAGTAATGGTTTAATCTCAGCAATAATACCCTGTTGTTTAGCCCGTAACAGCATTCCGACTGTTCCAATAACTTTTAAACTAAGCTGTTGTGCAATCCGCCGAGCATTTCTATCATCAAGAATAATGAACACATCTTCAATTTCCATTGCCAGTGCTATTGCTTCTGCTTCTCCACTATCAATTTGAGTTTTTAAAGTTGTAACTACTGCTAAATTTTTGACTGCTTGAACTGTTAACCACTCTGCCGATAACCCAACTTCAGCCGCGACTGCACAAGGTATAATCACTGGTAAGAATACTTGAGGCAATATATCTAGTCTGCCAATGCGTTACAAACCAATTAAACAGGTACTATTAGTTACAGTTTTTTTCAAAGATTCATCTCCTGTTCTAGTTCCTCGGCTGGATAATTAATTACTGGAATTTCCATTTTTCCCAGCAACTCTATAAATGTTGGTTTGGAATAACCTGCTAATTTGGCAGCTTTTCCTAGTGATAACTTTCCCGTTTCATATAGTTTAACTGCCAGCAGTAATATTGCTTCGTCTGGAGAAATATATGGGGGTAGTTCTACTGTTAATCGACTCATTTTATTGCCTCTACAAAATAATTGGTATTACAGGTTGTTTGAAAAGTCTAAATTATTACTCACCGGGCGATTGGAAATCGCGGCTACACAGACGAAATCCACCTACGTGGGTTGGAAAATCTTGATTTTGTGTTAGTCCACGCAGGTGGACTTTGCTTGTGTAGTAGCGAATTCTATTCACCCAATACTTTTCAAACATCCTCTTAGGTGGCTTACAGTTGTTTGTGAACATAGCATAGGTAAACTAAGTGCTAATTAAGCTGCGTTGACTTCACCAAATTGTGTCAAGAATCTGAAGGCTTTGAGAATGTAAGTCGCGCAATCTTGTGGTGAAGTATTATAGAACGATCGCCACGCGTTTGCTTTATCTTCATCATAGCGATCGCCGCGTTCTGGATGATGTTCTAACCATGCCAAGCGTACAGCATGACCAATTAACACATCTAACACAATATATTCTTCGATTTGCAAGCTGGGGTTTTTCGAGGCGATCGCACCTAGTTCCATTAATGCTTCAATATTAACTTGGCGGTATTCTGGCGCTTCGATTTTATTTAATAAATGCTCCACCCGCAAAGCAAAGTTCTTTTCGCCAGCTGTCATTTCTGATAACATCAATTCGCTATCTAAACGATTACGCCGCTCTAGTTTGTCACCTATTACTAAGCCTTTACAACGTTGCATTAATAGCCAAACTTGCTGAAAGAAGTTTTTCGGGACACGGTTCAGCGCCCCTTCAGCTTGGCGGAAGCGTCGCCAACCACCCGCAGGAACTTCTTCGATTTCTTCCGTAATTGCTGGTTGCACTACCCAATTAATATCACTTTCTTTTTGCTTGACGTGTAATGATTCTTGCTGGCGTAACAAGTTACTCATCCCTGTGTAACCAGTTAAAACCTGACGCAAGCGCATTTTAATTTCAAAGGGCGAAATTTCCATTAACTGTTCATAGGCTTCATCTTGGGTAACGCGCAATTCTTGGGCTAGTTCGCTGGTAATTAATAAGATGAGATAGCCAACACGTAAAGTTAACAATCCTTGAAATAATTCTGGCTCCGAGCGAATCAAAGTTCCAAGATAAAGTATGATTTCTTGTGTCAGTACGCGATCGCGGATATCCTCACGACAGAAATTATTGATTTTCTCGGCAATTTCGTTGGGAGGCATTGGTACATTAATTAATGATGCTTCGCTGTACGCTCTCCCCACAGCTACTTGTTTACCTCGAATCAAAATACTGGTGACTGCATCTGATAAAGCAATATCCACCATTTGCAATAAACCCGCAGCCCGGCGCACAATTGCCCAGATACCTAAATCACCGGCTTTGATATACACTTCATTTAGCAAATCTCCGACTGTTACGCGAGTATTTGGGCCACCAAATCCTGTATCAAAGTCTAATCCTTGCAAGCGAGTTAAAGTCTGCAATAACTCAATTTGTTCGTAAAGGTTCTCGGAACCCCGCAGCGAAGAAAGCAATAATCCCAAATTGGTTTCATACTCCATTTGAAATTCTTGGGTATGTCCCAAGCGCCAACTCTTTCCGGGATGGTAAGCCAAGTAACAGCAATGGGGTGCAGCATCCTGCATTGCTGACTGATAAAATTCGGCATCTTGCAGAAAATCAATTCTTTGAATAGCGCCTGTTAGCATTAATTGATTGAGTCTGCCTAGTTTGACACGTACACCGTTGCAAACACCATCTTTGAGTTCTTGCATCAATTCTAATAATGCTTCCGCACCAATTTCTAACATGGTGTGAGTCAACATTAAAGTTAAGATGGGACGACCTAAATCACTCCAATATTTTTGAATATAAGCAAGTTCACTTCTAATTTGATCAACTAAAAAATGGTAATCAAGAGTTAAATAAAACTGTTGGGCATCTAAAAATGACGGCAAAAACACTACTGTTTGACCAGATATTCTAAAGATGCGTGATGTGGTTAAACTCCGCAATCTTCTGACTGGTCGCCCTGTTAACCCTAGTTTATCGTTGCGTCCAATTTGGGTGTAAATAGCTGATAGTTCCCCAGCTTTTCTGACTTGAATTGGTTCTACTTGCTTGGGTGTTTGAGTTTCAATCCCATGCACTTCTAGTTTTGCTTGTAAGTCATCATCTTCCGCTAACAAAGCAATTTGTACCAAAGCTTCCCGATTTTTACCAATACTTAAATATCTCCCTAATGGGTCAATATCACCAACCGCCAGCAAACCTTCACTTAACATTAAACCTAGAAAATATAAACTTTGCGCCCAGACTAGAGGGATATTTTCATTAGGTAAACGCTTTTGACTTTGAGGCGTTAATTTTTCGGCTTCGATGTTTTCGGCAGGCACATAATATAGTTCTGGTAATAAATAGCAACCATCGCGTTCTACTAATAATGATTCCAGCAGTTCTTGGTATTGTTGAACTTGCTTCTGCTCGTTACGAAATAAGCCATCAAGCAATAAATAAGTGAAAAATAATGGCCATTCGCATTCAATATGCTCAAATTGCTTTAATTCCCAAGGTTCGTAGTGTAAACGCTGGTGATCTTCTAAAACAGTTTGATGTCCGTCACGTAAAAAGCGTTTACAGCCGTATTTGCCTTGGAGTTTGTTGATGATATCGTTAAAAGTGCGATCGCGTAATTCTATATTCTCCACCGCAAACGCCGGATAGCTAATAATACTCAACAGCGCCGCATCAATTTCTTTAGAAGCCGATTCTCTTGGTAATAACGATTCTAAAGTACTCCGGGCGCGGGCAATTTCATCAGGTAGCACATGAATTACCGATGCTTGACTTCCCCGTACCCCAAATAAATCTAGTTCATTAATGGCCTCTAGTGCAGCTTTCGCCATTCCCACAGAACTAGCGTTTAACTCCGCATTACCATGATTGATTTTATTCCCCCGTTCCCAAATACCATAATCTGGTGTGCGGTAAGCGCGGCCAATATAGTAAACCAAGTTCTGCACAAAGTTTACTTCATCAATCGTATAAATAATCTGCAATCCCGAAGCCGTCATTTGTGCCAGCATCAATATAAATATAGATGTGGCATCAAGTTGCAAATGTCCCCACTCATCATCACCAACTACAATATCGCCAGTCGCCGTGTTGTATTTGGCGTGTAAGCCATCTAAGGGTGACTGAGTATGTTTAAAATGCTCGACTTTATGCGCCTGTCGCATCATCGCAAACAGCAACCCACGCATCAGCTTAATCACGCTGTGTTCTAGCTCGTAAGTGCGTCCTTTGTCTTCATCAACTTTGCGATACGCCAGCGCCAAACCCCAAACAGCCAAGATGCTGTAAACATTATCCCTGACCCAAGCATCTGTATAATCACCGTGAGCCGTAATGGCTGTACTCGCAGGTAGCAAACCAGTAATCGGATTTTGCCGCACTAAGATAATTGTCTTGATTTGCTGGTAGTAATGCTCCAGTCGAGTTTGTAATTCGGTAGCTGTTTTCATACTCATTAAGGGATGCTGGCAGAATTCCAACCTGTAGCTGTGAAGAGAATCGTTTTGTAATGGACGAGGGTATTTACAGCTAAGAGTAGTAGGGACTACTTATTATCTCGCGTTAGTAGCCATTTAGTTACACAGTTGTAAACGAATTCTCAGTGGAAATTGAGATTTGTTGAAATCTTTATAGACACTAGGCTTATTTTATACTAATACTTTAAACTTCTTTGCTAAATATAGAATCAACATCATAAAAAAAATTACAGTTCACCCAGAACCAATTAAGTACATAGCAGCTATTCAAGAATTGGAAGCCAACAAATTTTTAACCAAGGGGATTGATTATGTCTTTGCGTTACAACGAAAATCATGCTCAGTTAGTGAAAGTAGTTTATTCTCAAGTGAAAGTTAACGGCAAAATCGAATTGGTACCGCTTGAACTTTATGCTGATGGTTCACTCAAAAAAGCTGTGGGTTAAGGCAAAGTCACAAAAAAAATTTTATTTTCTGCCGAATTACTGACTATCACCCACAAATAACTCTTCCTACGTAAGTACTACATAGAGGCGCATTCCTCGTCCAGATTCCTAAGATAGCAATGGAATCTGGACTTTTAGCTATGGCTAAATTTTGTGAATCAAGGTGTAATGTGAACATACCTTTGCGGAGACAAAAAGTCTTTTCTATTACTGATTCGGTACTACTGTGGGCGCAAAATTTTAGTTGCTACAAGCTCTTCGGTAGAACTCCAAGGGTCGGAGTGCGATTAACAGTGATATCATAGAAGTCGTCACTGAAGACATCAAAATAATCATCACTACATGAAAGCCGAATCCGTTCGCACGACACTAGCAATACCACGAGAACTTTTAGAAGCAACTGACAAGGCAGTTTTAGAAGGCAAAGCAAGAAGTCGTAATGATTTTATGGTGCAAGCGTTACGTCGAGAATTAGCAGCACAGAAAAGAGCCGCAATTGATGCTGCTTTGACAGAAATGGCCAGCGACCCTGATTACCAAGCAGAGGTACTCAAGCTAGAAACTGAATTTGCCGCTGCTCAGTGGGAGGCTTTTCTGTTAGAGGAATCTCTGTAATGAGAAGGGGTGAGGTCTATGATGCTCGCCTAGAATCAACTGAAGGTTCAGAGCAAGGAGGGACTCGCCCAGTGATTATTGTCAGTCGTGATGCAATTAATTCGTCGAGTCCAGTTGTTTTAGCAGTTCCCTGCACTACGTATCAATCAGGTAAGCGAGTTTATCCTACTCAGGTGTTAATTTTAGCACCTGATGGTGGACTCAAGAGAGATTCGATCGCAATGGCAGATCAAGTGCGGGTGTTATCTAAAACCCGCTTTTTGCGTTTAAGAGGTGCAGTTTCGCAATCGGTAATGGCTCATTTATCTCAGGCTTTGTTGATAGCCTTAGATTTACCCATGCCGGAAGAGGAGTGATGCAGGGAGTAGAGGTGTAGGGAGCAGGGGTGCAGAGGAAGCAGAGGAAGCAGAGGTGGAATACTTACTCAGCAACACCACTGAGGGAGTCGGCGGAGCCGCCCAAGGCATTGGCTCCTCAGCACTGTAAAATTTATGTAATTCCTGATACGCAACATGATCAGGAATTTGCCCCTAAAGATACTGCTTTTGCTTTTAGTGTTGTCTTTCTAAAGACAGTTTTATGAGCTAGTAAGCTTGTGTTTGATGAAAGTGGTAGGTTTGGTAATTTTCATCAAAGCTAATAAATCTACCCTTAGTCTTCAAACAAACACTAATGAGTGCATGTAAATATTTTGACTTTGTGAAGTTTGCCAGCAAATCTCTACATTTGCTTGACACAAATTTTAGCAATAGTAAAATCGACACTAGCTAACAGAAATTCAGGGCAATCGATAGTTTACTTGTACGGGATATCACAAATCCGGTGCATAGATACTGAAAATTGATCAGATCGCACGATTCCAAGTTACGATGATCACTTAGCGATGCCTTGATTGGCAATCGATATTGAGTTGTTGAGATTTTATGGACAAAAGTCCACAAGACGGCAGTACGAACCTCCTCTAAGCTAGTGAGCGTGTCTCTCGGCGCGGGGGAGGCACATAGGAGGTATTCATGCTCATACAGGACATTCGTGACTCACTGTTTAATGTCACTGATTTAAATCAGTTAAAGTGCGATTTAAATGGGTTACAACCCGTAGATGTTGGTGAATATATTACACAATTACCAGAAAAGCAGCGAGCGATCGCTTTTCGGCTATTAAATAAATCCCAAGCAATTGACGTGTTTGAATATCTACCTACAGATGTGCAAGAAGAACTGATTCATTCTCTGCATGATGTTCAGGTAGTACAGATTATGGAGGCGATGAGTCCCGATGAACGGGCAGAATTATTTGATGAATTGCCTGCTGGGGTAGTTAAACGCTTATTACAACAGCTGAGTCCCGAACAAAGACAAGCAACCGCCACAATTCTTGGTTATCCCGAAGGTACGGCTGGCCGGGTGATGACTACAGAATATGTGCGTTTGCAAGAAGGATTGACAGTTGGTGAAGCTTTAAGCAAAATCCGCCGCCAAGACGAAGATAAGGAAACAATTTACTACGCCTACGTTACAGACAATAACCGCAAACTCGTCAGAGTAGTTTCATTGCGTCAGTTATTGTTTACCTTTCCTGATGTCTATATTCGTGATATATCTAGCGATCGCGTCATCAAAGTTAAAACCGAAACGCCGCAAGAAGAAGTCGCCCAAATTATGAAGCGTTACGACTTAATCGCTATTCCTGTAGTTGACAGGGAAGATAGGTTAGTCGGCATCATCACCATTGATGATGTGATTGATATTTTAGAAGAAGAAGCCACCGAAGATATCCAAAAATTAGCTGGTGTGAGTGGTGATGAAGAAGCCTTATCGCCGCCTTTAGTCACAATTCGCAAGCGCCTACCGTGGTTGTTGGCAATAATGGCATTGTACATTGGTGCCGCTAGTGCGATCGCCCCTTTTCAATCAATAATTGCGGCTGTGCCAGTGTTAGCCGTAATTATGCCGATTTTCTCCAACACAGGCGGAACTGTGGGGATTCAAGCCTTAACTGTGACCATTCGCGGATTAGGAGTAGGCGAAGTCACTTCTAGAGATACTTTTAAAATTCTGCGTAAAGAAATTTTGGCAGGTTTTGGTACCGCTGTGGTTTTAGGCATAACCATGATGGGGCTATCGATGATTTGGGCTAAACCTGAAGAACGTTGGGTAGGTTTAGTTGCAGGCACAGTTATGTCTACTAACACAATGGTGGCTGTTACTCTTGGTACCCTTTTACCTATGGGTTTGAAACGCCTGAAACTTGACCCAGCTTTGGTGAGCGGGCCGTTAGTCACTACTATGTTAGATACTATAGGATTTTTAACCTTCCTGACTTTAATTTCTATCGCTTTGCATGTTTTACATTTACCACAGTGATTAAGTGTGCTTACGAGTCGTGATGCGTAAAGCCCCCAAGCATGAGGTACAAAACCAATAAGTTTTGTGCCTCATACGTCTTTTAAGTGGGGGTAGAGCGCGAATGACCGAATAAATTCGGTCATGGTGTTTTGTCTAATCCCTTCAAATATGTTATGCTGAATTTGTAGCGTAAGTGACTATCAATTGCTAGTATACGAGTTCAAGTTAAAGGGTAAACAGCAGCAGTTCAGTCTGATTGATGAAGCGATCAGAACGGCTTTGTTTATCCGCAATTCTTGCATTCGCTACTGGATGGATAACCTAAAAGTCGGCAAGTACGATTTAAGCGCGTATTGTAAAGAACTATCTGCTAACTTTGAGTGGGCAAACAAGCTCAACTCAATGGCAAGGCAAGCATCAGCAGATAGAGCTTGGGCTGCAATTTCTCGGTTTTATAGCAACTGTAAGAAAAAAATTCCAGGCAAGAAAGGTTTCCCGAACTTCAAAAAACGTGGACATTCTGTGGAGTACAAAACCACAGGATGGAAGCTATCAGAAGATAGAAAATATCTCACCTTGACTGATGGTTTTGAGATTGGGAGACTTAAGTTAGTTGGAACTTATGACCTGCATTTTTATCAAATCAAGGATATCAAGCGTGTTCGATTGGTAAAGCATGCAGATGGTTACTACGCTCAATTTTGCATTGCTGTTGATCGAGAAATTAAGGTAGAACCAAGTAAAAAAGTTATTGGGTTGGATGTTGGTTTAAACCACTTCTACACTGATTCCAATGGGGAGAAAGTAGAAAACCCTAGATTCTTGAGGAAATCTCAGAAGGCATTAAAACGCCTACAAAAACGGGTTTCTAAGAAATTTAGGAAAGCTAATCCCCAATCTAATAACTACAAAAAAGCAAGAAACAAACTAGCAAGAAAACACTTGAAAGTTAGTAGACAGCGTAAAGACTTTGCTGTGAAGTTAGCAAGGTGCGTAATCCACTCTAGCGACGTGGTTGTTTATGAAGACTTGCAAGTGCGGAACATGATTAAAAACCACAAACTAGCCAAAAGTATTAGTGATGCGTCGTGGTATCAGTTCCGGTGTTGGCTGGAATATTTTGGCAAGGTGTATGGCAAGATAACTATTGCTGTTCCACCACATTGGACAAGCCAAAACTGTTCTAACTGTGGGGAAACTGTTGTCAAAACTCTGTCAACCAGAACCCATGAATGTCCCTACTGTGGAACTGTTTTAGACCGAGACGAAAATGCAGCATTAAATATTTTAGCTAGAGGATTAAGTACGGCGGGACACGTCGGAACTAACGCTTGGGGAGAGAACGACCTCTGTTTGGCTCTGGTTACAGATTCAGATAAGTTGACTCAGTGAACCAAGAATCCCCGAAATTTTATTTCGGGGAGTGTCAAAGAGCAAACGTATCTTAACTTAATGTGAAATTCAGTATTAATGGCGAATGATGTTTGGTATGATAATTGAATCGTAGAACTTACGCCAAAACTTTTCAACCTTTCTTACATTTGTTTGCTCTGTGTCACGCTAATTCTCCGACAAAAGCTGCTTCAAGTCAGCAAATTATTCTATAACAATGTCTTTCCAAAGTACTGGTTTCTCTATCATCTGGCATTCTATACCAAGTGCGTAAGTTTTGGGTGCAAATATATTGATAGCAAAAAAGACATCTATATTTTGGGGTGAACAGCAAATGTTTAAAACCCAAAAGCTATTGCATCAATAGTATTAATGCAACTATATCAAGTTAAAATCTCTAGATAGTTTCGGGATGGTGCTAATTTCGTTAGATTTAGAGCTTGCTTGAATTTTTCCTAAAACTAGTTCTTGAGAGTTATTATCAACACTAATGATATAAAATTGTGCATAAAATTTTGTTAAATCTATTTACTGATTGAAAAATATATGCTGTTTTAAAAACATTTTCCAAAATTAACTATTGACATAAGATTGTGAGTAAAATTTCGTTAAATCTATTTACTAGGTGAAATTTATGTGCTGTCTTATAACTATTTACCAACACTAACAGATGAAATTTTGTTAAATCTATTTACTGATTGAAAGCTCTATGCTTAAAAAAGATTTTAGAAGCTCAAAATCTTTCCAAGTTCTTGACACATAATCTTGATGGAAAGTCAACCTTAATAGACACAAAAATTCCATATCAAGACGAGGTATATACGCCTTATTCTGCGCGTCTATTACTGAATATGCAAATTCATCAATAAAGTTAGAGGTAAAGTGTCTGTAACTTTGCTATATCCTACACCAAACTAATTCATTTAAATTTGATGGAACTATTGTCGGGCAAGCAATACGGTTAGTTTAATTAAGTAATGTGAAGGAGAAGCCTACTATAGTCATACCTTTAATTTGGAGCATAATCGACCAATTTATATCTGTAAATGTCAAGCATTTAAGCGGCTACTATGTAGCAGCATGATTTGTTATTTATGATGCTTTATTTAAAGATTTTTTTAAGTTCATAATTGCAATAACTTGAATTTAAAGATTACATAAACTGGACTTTAGCGTCACATTAACTTCATAGTATCTTGACTTATTTTAGACAGTTTATGTAGAAATATTTAACAGTATATACTTAATAAAAATTTCCTTTTGCTTTGAAGTTGTAGTAATATACAGTGTAATTAGTTACTCAACTATTTGCGAACTTAAGTTCTAAAGTATTGGGATCAATACTTTGCTTGATTTCTTCGTACTTGGTGACGAAAAATCTACAACTCCTCTGCGGAATGTGTAGACCTGGGATTGTATTACTCCTAATGCGAAATAGATAGCCTTGAGTTTGTATTACTCAATATTAAATAAGCTTGGAACTTAGTTAATGCGAAAACAACGAAGATTTCTTTTATTAATAGTGGGTTTATCATTAGGCCTGTCGGTACTGATAGGCTATATCAACCCACAAAAAGTCTTCGGTCAGATTGCCTTACCTGACGAAGAAACCTTATTTGCACGCCGACGAAACGAAGTAGATGCAAACTTGAGATTGTTTGAGGTTCAACCTCCTAGTAATCGCACCATTCGTCCAGCGGAGCGTGTACGTCGTGATACCTTTGGCGATGTCGGTATTAGCCCAATCACTACCTTGGCTCAGTTGGATAGATTAGTTTATCCCTCCATACCCGACTCAATCAAAGAGAGAGAACTCGAAGGGGCTGAATTCTTTACTACCCCAAACAGGGTTGAGAATGGTTTCGGGTCGATGGCTATGCAAACAAGATGTGCAGGTTGTCACCTGAATAACCTGGAGTCAGTTCCCAACGAAGGACTCCTGACAGGTACTTCTACCGTGAGTAGAGCTAACAGAACAACTCCTACTAACTTCAGCTTTGTATCTGGTGATACACAAATTAATGGTGGTAGAGCGCCTGGTAGACGCTTAGATCCTGTCAATCCAGATGGTTCTGTTGACTTAAGTCGTCGTAGTTTAAATACCAGTAACGAACTAGATGCGGTCAACAGTACAGGAAGAACCGCAGCCTTTACGGTATTTGGAGACTTTAACGCTACAGCAACACCAGTCATTTTTGATGCTTTAAATGCTGTTAGTCCCAGTGGTCAAGATTTTGGTGGTTTCTTACAGCATGTACGCCCTCCCAGTGAAGAACTGAGAGCGACTTTTGGTCTAGATTGTAAACCGGATGCTATCCCCAGCGTTGCAGAAGATAGAAACCTCGCTAACTTTGATCGCACCACCGGACGGAGTGCAACTGGATTTAGACGTGCTATTACTGAACTCGCTGGGCCTCCATATATCGGTCGTGGTTTGATAGAAGCGATTCCCAATGTGGATATTACAGGTGCTTCTGACCCCAACGATGTTAGAGGTGACAATTCTTCCCTCAAAACTACTTTGTTCCAATGTATCGGTGATTGCGTCACAGGTGTAACCAATACAATCCCTGCGAATGTGCCTGATGGCCGAGAAGATTCGCTTGCTAGAGGGTTAGGACGTTTTGGTCTACGTGCCAATGGTTCAGAAATGATGCAGTTTATCGTTGGAGGTATGTTTGGTAGTCTAAGTATGACTAACCGCATCTCTCCCTTCGAGCAGAATATTGCTAACCCTGCCATTGCTCCCTACAATCGCGACTGCCGTAATGAAGTAGCTGACCCAGAACTTCCTGTCAGCAGACCATTTAGCGAACGTAACTTCATCCGTTCCATTGCTCCCCCAGAATTTGGTAGAAATCTGTTAGCTGTCCTGAGAGCTAAAGATCCTTCTAGACCTCTACCTGGTAACAATCCAGCCGCTAGAGTCCAAAGAGGGGCGCAGTTGTTTGGTGTTAACTTAGTTAGCTTTGCTAACCGGACTATTGCCGGTAAGATGCCTAGAGGCGGTGATGGTCTAGATCCCAATGCGATTAACCAAAGCGATCGCATGGTTGGTTGCGTTAACTGCCACACTCCCATTCAAAGAACAGGTCAGTCTCCTGCTACTGGCGACCCATCCTTGGGGCCAGATGCTCAAGGACTTATCGATGCTCTCAGCTACCGTTGGGCTCCTCTATTCTCTGATATCAACATCCATAAAGGCCCAGTTATTGATGCTGAAAGATTCTCCCCAATCCCCCGCGATCCATTCCTTGTAACCCGTGCTGATGCGTTTGGCCAAAGCTCTGGTGGTAACGTTGCTACCTTTGCAACCTACGACTTAATGCGTAATTTTGCCAGCGATTCCTTCTCCAACGTCAGAGGTACTGCCTTTGGTGATCAGTTCCGTACACCACCTCTGACTGGTATTGGTAGAGTTGGCCCTCCATTCATGCACGATGCGCGTGTCTTCTTAAGTATCCTCAACCGTGACACCACACCTGCGGGTACTGTAACAACCAACAGAGACGTGACCAACGAACCATTAGTTGTTCGGAATGTAGACGAAGCTCTACTGGCTGCAATTGAGCTACATGACCTACCGGCACCCGACGACTCTAAGACTTCTACTCTGCCTGGTGGTGGATGTCCTGTACCTCCAAATGTGGGTGGTAAATACTTCAACAAACTTAATTATGACGGCGTAGTGAACGGCAGTGATCCCATTGTCATCGACTACGGAGCAAGACCTCAAGATGTCATTTGCCCACCATATAACAGCCCTCTTTCCAACACTAACCGAAGTGAAGCACGGGAAGTTATGGCTCGCTTCCGTTCTCTAACACGCGATGATCAACGAGCAATTATCGCTTTCTTGAGAGAGTTGTAAAGCCTATCTGCTTGAACTGATATTAAGTGTTTGATGATTGAACTATAGGGACGTTTTGAAAACGTCCCTTATTTTTTGTCTGTATAGAAAACCTTTTTGCGTGATACTAGAACACCAATTCAGTAATCTTGAAAGAACCTCTCCCCCTACCCCTCTCCTACGAGGAGAGGGGAGTTTGGCTCCCCCTTCCCTACGAAGGAAGGGGGCTGGGGGGTTAGGTTTTTGATTACTGAATCGATGCTCTAGGGACTTCCAGAAATTAAATTATCCAAGTTTCACCGCGAAGGCGATGCAAGCCATTCTTCCTCCGCTGCTTCCGCTGCTTCCTCTGCTCCCTCTGCTTACACAACGATAGGGTATTTTTTTATTTGGAAGTCCCCTTGGAAACTGCATATGACTATTGACAATCACAGTCTTATAAGTTTCTTATTTTCTTGATTTAAGCTGAATTTATCAACTTCATCCAGCTTTCTCAAGCTTTTTCAGCATGACAATCAAAACAATATTATTGATTGACGATGAACCGACTATTCGAGAGCTTGTACAAATTTGTTTAAATGATTTGGTGGGATGGAAGGTTGTAACTGCTTCTTCTGCTCTAGCTGCCCTTCAGCAGCTAGAGGTAGAATGTCCTGATGCTATCCTGCTTGATGTTGTTATGCCAGGAATGGACGTTACTACATTCCTATATAGATTTCGTGAAAGACATTCAACTAAATTAATTCCAGTAATTCTTTTGAGTGTGCTTGCAGATTGGTTTACCTCACAGCAACTTCAACAACTTGGTGTGGTGAAGGCAATTGCTAAACCTTTTAATCCCTTAACTTTACCTGAGCAAATTACCTGCGCTTTAGGGTGGAGTTTGCAGCCTGAATGCGAATCTGTTATTTAAACAATAGCTAAATAGAAAATACTATCATGTTTTGCTATCTAACAGATTGTGAAATACGTCATAATTAATTTGCTAAATAACTGTTGACAATTAGAGAAATTTGACCAAAATAAATACTAAGTTATTAGCAATCAGAATTAAATATAATTAGTTGTTTCCCTCTCATTCTCGGCATAAATAAACCATCACAATTTATTCACTAGATTTTATGTACGCCAAAAATTTTGATACAGAACCTATGAATTTACAGCAACATAAAACTAAGAGAAGAAGAGGCGTTGTACTAACTTCCGTAGGGATACAACGTTTACAAGAAGCAATCATATCTTGGGAAATCATCAAAAATAAAGGATATCGTTTAACTCTAGAGGAACTTAGCAGACAGATAAATATTTCTACTAAAACTTTGAGTAGATTGTGGTCTTTAAGTAAAGGTGTAGATCAAAAAACTCTTAAATTATGCTTTAGTGCTTTCAACCTAAAGTTAAGTGAAGAAGATTATACAGTTTTTAATGACGATGATGAAACAGAAGTATTCGACTTACAGCCGAAAAAATCATACACATATAAAGATAATTTTGCTCAAGTTTCTACTTACCAAATAGAACAACATTGGTCATATCCAGATGGGCCTGTGGCTCTTGACTCTCCCTTATATATCGAACGTCCACCAGTCGAAGAACTAGTTTATCGAGAAATTATTCGACCAGGGTGTGTGATTCGGATTCGCGCTCCTCGACAGATGGGTAAAAGTTCTTTGGTGCTACGTCTGTTAGCTTTTGCAGACATCAAAGGATACCACACTATTAATGTCAATTGTCATCAAATTGATGATCATTGTTTGAGCGACTTAAATAAGCTTTTGCGTTGTCTTTGTTGGAAAATTGCCCAACAATTAAACATGGAACCTAATGTAGATCAAGAATGGGATGATGAGGTTGGTTATAAGTTAAGCTGTAGCTTCTATTTACAAAAGTATATTCTCCAACAGAGTGAAAATCCTATAGTGTTGGTGTTGAGCGATGTTGATCGCTTGTTTGACTATCCTCACATTGCTCAGGAATTTTTTGCTTTGTTGCGCTCTTGGTGTGAGGAAGCACGCCAAAATCAGACTTGGCAAAAACTAAGATTAGTAGTGGTTTACTCCACAGAACAATATATTTCTCTAGATATTAATCGTTCGCCATTTAATATTGGCTTACCTATCCGGTTAAGCGAATTTAGTCAGACACAGGTCGAAGATTTAGCCAGAAAATACGAGTTAGACTGGAGTCCTGGTCACGAATCTGTTCAATTAATGTCTCTGGTTGGTGGCCATCCGGCGCTAATTCAACTAGCTTTGTATCATCTGGCCTCTCGCACCCTCACTCTACAAGATTTGATTGCGGAAGCGATCGCTAATGGTGGAATCTACCGCCATCACCTATGGCGACACTGGATTAAATTGCAAAGCAACGCTAACTTAGTTAAAAAATATACTGATGTTGTGACAGCACAAGAAAGTGTTGCTGTTGACCCTGTAGATGCTTATAAACTCGAAAGTTTAGGATTGATTTGTTTTGCTGGCGATCGCATCTTACCTCGTTGTGAACTCTACCGGACTTATTTTAAAAAACAACTATACACAACAATGGTTTAACTTAGTTTGAACAAAGGATCATAACCAGTGTTAAGGCTGTTGTTAATAAAGGAATTGGTGAGAGATGATTTATAAAATAAAAATAAGGTTATTTATATTTATTTTATAAATGGTCTCTTACTCCAAGAGGAATTTTAAAACATCCTCTTCAATGAACTTTAGAAGTTTGGTGTAAATATTTTATTATACAAAACTTAGACAAATCAAGGACAGTTAAGCTACTTAAGTAAAAATTTTCTGATTTTTTTATAAAAAATAATCTACATAATAGGTGTTTTTAGACAGTTAAGACAGTTAAGACACTTAAGAGAAAAATAGATAAATCTGTGATGTTAATAAGTGAGTAAATGTTATAGTTAAAATGCGAAAAGAAACTTGGTCTGTTCGCATATTTCCCAAGCATTTACATCTATATATTTTTATGAATAGAGGATAATTTACTAATTATTCTTTATCTAGGCTATTTTTATATTGTAAAAATGCTGATTTCAAGCTGTGAAATTCCTGTAATTAGCAGTTAAATATTATATTTTCAATATCATTGAAGATGCAATACCAAGTTGGTGGTAGTCTCCCTAGTGATGATCCAAGCTATGTGATTCGGAAGGCAGACGAACAGTTATATACCAGCTTAAAAGCTGGAAATTTTTGTTACGTCTTAAATTCCCGCCAAATGGGAAAATCCTCTTTATTACATCGCACAAGTTATCATCTCGCACAAGAAGGTTACAGTTGTATTTACTTAGATGTCACTCGCCTCGGCAGTGAAGATACCACAGCCGAACAATGGTATAAAGGCATTATTCTCAGCCTTTTTTATCACTTAAATTTAGCCGAAAATTTCAACTTTAAAACTTGGTGGTCAACACAAACAGGTGTTTCTCCTGTGAGAAAACTGCATCAATTTG
>JAGKSW010000190.1 GCA_018993265.1 Nostoc sp. TH1S01 | reverse complement strand
AGATGAAGCTACACCCTTACTGTGCGGATTGAATGGTGTTGTTAGTCAACCAAAGATAGTTTTACAAAAAATTCTGGAGTGGACAAGTGGACAACCGTTTCTCACGCAAAAACTCTGTCAGTTAGTGGTGCAAATTGGCTCACAAACAGCCAATGGCAGAATTGATTTACCTCAAGGTACCGAAGGGTATTGGGTCGAACAACTCGTCCACAAGCAAATTATTCAACATTGGGAATCAAAAGATGAACCAGAACATCTTCGCACAATCCGCGATCGCCTGTTATTTGATCAGCAAAAAGCTGCACGGTTGTTAGGACTGTATCAACAAGTCCTGCAAGCTGAAGAACAACAAGTTAACTCTCCAGTAGCGTTGAATGATAGTCGTGAACAAACAGAATTGTTACTGTCTGGTTTAGTTAAAAGACAAGATGGCTATCTCAAAATTAAAAACCCAATTTATCGCTGTGTATTTAATCAGCAATGGGTAGTCCGACAGTTAGATAGTCTGCGGCCTTACTCACAAATCTTTAATGCATGGGTGTTATCAGGTTATGAAGATGAGTCGCGCTTGTTGCGGGGACAGGCGCTCAAAGATGCTCAAAGTTGGGCGCAGGGGAAAAGTTTGAGCGATTTGGATTATCAATTTTTGGTGGCGAGTCAAGAATGTGAACGGCGTGAGGTGCAAATTGCTTTAGAGGCGGCGCGTGTTCAACAAGTTGAAGCGCGGCTGGCTCAACAGAAGAAAACTGCTTTGTTGCAGAAATATTTGTTAGTGGTATTGGGTATCGGCTTCCTCATTTCTACTAGTTTGGGAATAGGAAATTTTATTGTCTACCAAGAGTGTTTTAGAAATCAGAGTGAGTTAAAAATCCTGCCACCAGTTGAACCATAATTAAAATCAAGTGCTGGCATACACTAAACTCTCATCAATTTCAATACAGTTGGGTTCTTATCATAGCGATAGGTAAAGCCATCTTTAGTAGCGATCGCTTTTGCTCTGGGTGTGTGAAACTGAGAAGTAATTAAGAATATATGGTGTAGCTGCTGTTGTTGGAAAATTTCTACTAACGCGGTAACGTTAACTAATTCGCCGTAAGTCCCGCGCTATAGCGGTACTCCGTTTAGCGTCGGGATATAAGGCGGGCGGCGACGATTGCATCTTGGAGTAAATCTTCTCGTAGGGAAGACAGGGAAAAGATGTATGAGGAGTCGCCAAATATTTACGGAATAACGTTACTGTAATATGTATATAGTAGTAATAGAGCGATATTTGGCGACGTTTAGATGAGACGACAAGCCGTAAAAATCAGGCTGTACCCCACTGAGGAGCAGGTTCAAGTGTTAGCTCAACACTTTGGATGTGCGCGTTGGTGGTGGAATTATGGGCTAAATCAATGTATTGAAACCTATAAAGCAACTGGCAAAGGCTTATCCCAGTCTGGACTAAATTCTTTATTGCCAAAGCTCAAAAAAGACAAAGATACAGAATGGCTAGGAGATTGTTATTCGCAGGTTTTGCAATCTGTGAGTTTGAATCTTAGCCGCGCGTATCAAAACTTTTTTGAAG
>JAGKSW010000189.1 GCA_018993265.1 Nostoc sp. TH1S01 | reverse complement strand
TTTCAAAATGAGAATTGCTGGGCAGTGTTCTCAATCACGTACTACTACATCAAACTGTGATTGGACAAGAAGCATTAACTCAGTTAGAGATGGCGGGAGACTACCCTGATATTGTGATTGGCTGTACAGGTGGCGGGAGTAACTTTGCGGGAATTGCCTTTCCATTTCTTGGTGCTAAACTGCGGGGCGAAGGAGAGATAAAAATCATAGCTGTGGAACCAGCAGCTTGTCCTTCGTTAACTCGTGGTAAATATGCTTATGATTTTGGTGATACGGCACAGCTAACTCCACTAACTAAAATGCACACTTTGGGTAGTGGCTTTGTGCCAGAAGGGATTCACGCAGGTGGTTTGCGTTATCACGGTATGGCTCCTCTAGTCAGCCATATTGTTAATCTAGGATTAGTGGAAACCCGTGCGGAATATCAACTTGGTTGCTTTGCCGCCGGATTAACTTTTGCCCGTGCTGAAGGAATTTTACCAGCACCAGAAGCGAACCATGCAGTTAAAGCCGCAATTGATGAAGCTCTACGTTGCAAAGAATCAGGTGTAAGCAAAAGTATCTTGTTTAATCTTTGTGGTCATGGACACTTTGATATGCAGGCTTACATTGATTACCAAGCCGGAAAACTAGTTGACACTGAATATAGTGCTGCTGAAGTGGCAATGGCACTGGCGGGATTGCCTGTAGTTGATTAGTTATTGAAGATCCCCAGAAACAGGCCGCCCAGATATAACAATGAAACCAATAGAATCAAGCTGAAGCTCCGGCTGATAAATACTCTGAACAATAGCGGATTTTAAAAGCCGTTCTATTTTCACTTCTTCTGCTAGAGCATTATCCCAAGTTTGTGTATGCAGGTGTAGTTTTAATTGCTCTACTCTATGAGCGAATTTCTGTTCTGCTACCTGAGCATAGTGTTGACATAGTTGAGTAAAGTCTTGACGTTGGGTAAGTAAGATTTTAGAGGTATCAGCCACTTGATAGCAAAGATTATGCCAATTATGCGGAGCAATAAAATTGTCAATAATCTCTAAACGCTCTTTAGCAAGATTATAATCTTGTCCTTGATGGGGGTCTTTACCTTTTTGATATGGACGCTGTAAAATGCTTAAGAGTAATTCATCTTTAACATCAGATAATTCTTCAAAACGAGCATCAATAAAGATAGTGCTAATGAATGGTGGAAACAAGGCATCAACTTGACGTTTCAAAATATTGAAATGAAAATCACTAAGTTGATAATCTGTAAAGATTTGCTGGATTTTTTCGAGATTGCATTCAACTAAATAGTTGCACTGGAAACCAAACCATTCCATTCCTTGGTTGCTATCCCAGGATAAATCTTGTCGCCAGAGAGCAAAAGCTTGACCACGGTCATCCCATCTGACATAACTAGAGATTGTATCTACTAATTTTTCACCAATGCGAAAAAGTTTAACGCCAGGATTGTGGTTAGCTAGTGTGCGATTATAAGTGCCAAATTGATTGATATTGCTATTAGCGAAGTGAGTTGTCAATTCATTAACAGAAACTAAAGTGTATTTGCTGGCTTGATAATACTTCACATCTGCTAAAGTGGGATGATAAATTGATTTAAATTTTAAAATATCATTCATCCAGTCTTCGGTAGACCGTTTGATTTCTAAATAATGGCTATCGTAATTAACTAATTCTGTGAAATATGTATTAGCATCTTCTTGGAAGCTAATTTCATTGAAATCGTTTTCGGCATTGATTTTTAATTGTGCTTGAGCAATTTCTTTTTTGATGAATTCAACCTGTGTTAATAAACCATTAGCTCCTGATTGAAATAAAGTTGGCTCTAATGTAGATAATTGCTGAATAAAATCGTAACTAGATATTGACTGGGTAAAAATTAAAAATCCATCTTTCAAAAGTTGATACCAAGCTGCATGAAGGCTATCTTCTAGATCAGCACCAACTAGCACAGTAAAATCAATATCTTTGGAGTGACCAATCCGGTCGAATCTTCCTATTCTTTGTTCTAGTTCATCAGGTATCCAAGGAAGGTCAAAATTAATTACCCAATCAACACATTGGAAGTTATGTCCTTGTTGTGCAGAAGTATCACCAATCAAAATAAAGCAGTTTGGTTGAGTATAAAAGAGATTTAAATTTTTCTCATTTTCTCTCCAATTTTGTTCTGAGTGATGAATGGCAACACTGTCTACACCAAAAGTCTTGGATAGGACACGAGATATTTCGAGGCAAGTCTGCCCAAAACCAGTAAATATCAAGATTTTAGGCAAAAAATCACCAGGAACAGGTCGATTAATTCGCTGCTTGATTCTTTCGCTTAGTTGTGGAATATTATGACGCAACGATTGTAAACCAAAAATTTCTGATAAGCGATAGAGAAGAATAATATTTAGAAGTTCAATTCGGTCTCCATCTTCTGAGGGTTGACTAATAATTTGGCGTAAAGATATCAAAATCTCCTCTTCACCTTCAAATTTGGGAGTTGCCGTTAAGAGATTAATATCATCATGACTAAACTCTTTGAGCAGCACTGGATGACGAATACCACTTTGACGTGCTGCAATTACTTGGTCTAAAATGCCTAACCATGTCCCAGATGCCAAGAACAAAAGCCGAAAAATTCGTTGATAAGCTTCCTGGTTAGGAGCAATAGTACGCCATTTTTCAATGAGTTCATGAATCTCAGGCGATCTCTCATCTAAATCATATTCTTCTTTAGGTGTGATATTACGACTTAATATTGCATCTTCTACGTCAGCCCGACGGTGACAAATTATCTGGCGATGTAATTGATATGTTTCACTAACGTAAATACAAATTTTTTGGATAATCTCTCTTTGAGCAGTCAAATCTGTCTGGAAACTGTTATTCCATTGCCCTATTAGACTTGATAAATATTTATCTTGAGGAAATAAAGTTTGTAATAGCTCTAAATTATTTTGAATATTGGAATTGTTAGATTCATTCTTTAATGTAGAAATAATTTGAGCCAAAAGTTTATTATGATGAATTTTTAAATGAAAACTTTCTAAATTATCCAGTTGATAAGTTTTCGGCTCAAGCAGATGCAGCATTACTAGCAAATCTTGTTCATGCTGAAGAATCTGGCTGGCAGATAATAAAAGTAAGTTTTCACTTTTATGAGCTAGATACTTATAATGTTCAAAATTTTGACATACTTTTGAATCTTGAGACTTAGCCATTGCTGGAATATGATGAGCCTCATCAACTATGAGTAAGCCAATATTGGTTTGAATATTGATTTTCTTGACATCCTCAGATGCTAGTAATACTACTCTTTTCGGAAACTGAGAAACATAAAACTTGTTTTCTAATTCGTTTCTCCATTGTTGTAATAATTTTCCTGGCACCAGGATTATTACATTTTTATTAGGTTCATCCAGGAGATACTGGCGCAGAATTACACCTGCTTCAATAGTTTTTCCCAGTCCGACTTCATCCGCTAAAATGTACCTTTGATTTGGCTGTGCTAATACACGCCAAATAGCTTCTACTTGATGGCGATAAAGATGAATATTAGATGAAATTAATCCCGTAATTCCACGGCTAACAGCCCTTTGCTTTACTAAACATTTAACTAGAGCCAACCTTCTTTCGTTAAAATAAGGTGTTTCATGCCCTTTGATTGCTAGAGTTTCAATAGGGTCTTTTATCTCTAAATTGCAACGCACATAAATTTCCTGTTCCGCTGTAATTAAGGACTTTTTACCGGGTAAATCAATTTGATATTTATCGATGTCTTCGTCCCAAACAAATATTTTGCCAATTATCCATTTATCTTGATCTTTAAGCTTGACATAACACCGAGTTTGAGGTTTGAGTCTCACTGGAGACAGCGATTGTAAGGGTAAAGTTTTTTGCCAGCGTTGCCCTATGGAACAGAAGTATTCAACAACAATATTGCTGTGAGAAATTTCAATAACTTTTCCTATCCCCAAAGAATTATTTGAGGACTGTACTAGTGAGCCAATTTTAATCATAGTTATAATCGCCTAAATACTCCTGAACCTGCAAAAGGCACATCTGGAAATTTTGCAGAATTTCAATTTTAACTGTTTTTTGTGCCTGCTTCAGAAATTTATTTAGTCAAGAAAAAAAGAAGCGAATCATAAATAGAACTCGACAACTCATATCACCCCATCCATTCCACCCAATCGGGAGCCACAGCTACCAAATCAGATGCGGCTGCGCCTTCTCAAACGCCACCATCACGCTCCACCGTTTATCACTGCTGAGGGTAGAAAGAAACTCCTTGACTACTTCCACACCAGATTCTACCCGTTCCATAAATCTCGCACTATGAGATTTTACCTGTTGCCACCAAGAACCACAGAGGGTTTCCTGTTTGCTTTTGTTCTCATTACTCAATCTAGAATTACTTATTTACAGTGAAAATACTGAGCCAGATAGCAAATAGCTAGATTTAAATTGACTAATTGAAGATTAGTAGGTCTGATAAATCTGTTGAGATAGTACTAAACACATTATCAAGGAAATTAGAAATTGAAGCTGAGAAGAATTTCTAGACCTGTAAGTAAAAAAGCAGAAATAAACCTGTCATCATAAGTTAAAGATTATGGATCAAGATTTTCATTATTACGGTACTTATTACGCAGCGAGAGTAGGAGGTAATTATAGTCAGGAGGAGGCAACTGTTATTGCTAAAGCCTCTAATTTTATCGATTTTTTGAGTAATGAAAAATATGCTGGATATTGGCATATCATCAGGAATTCAGAAAAAAGTTCAAACTATAATTATGATGTGGTTGCGAAAGTAGACTATCCTCGTTATACATTTCAAGGTAGTTTAAGCACTGGAGTTAGCGGATGTAGTGGCTTATGGTCATCATTTCATTTTCTTCCGGGAAATTATGAAGACCCGATTAATACACCCACAACAACTGATATACATGGAAAAGATGTTGCAGAGCTATTACCTAACCATCAGATAAGAAAAATAGAGCCAGATTCCAGCCTTAGTCAAATTAATTTGGATATCGGTAAGTTACTCAATCGACCACAAAGTGCATTGTCAAAAGCATTGATTCAAGATACAGTTAACTGTCTCAATAATTCAAAGCGTTTAGAAAAAATCCTGAGTATATCTGCTGGTGGACAAGCTTTATTAGAGAATCAAAATAAAGAAGAAATTCTCAAACGCTTTGGATTGATTTTATTAGGTATTAGGTCTCATGTGATTGCAGATACGTGGGCGCATCAAGATTGGTGTGCTGTTGATAATGAAATCAATACCTATTGGGACATCGAAAATTCTTGGTTCGACAATAAATTTGCACAACATATTGAATATCAAGATGTTACCCAAGAGTGGAAAAAAGTTAAGCTTTCTTCTTTTTCTCATGAAAACTTGCAAGCAGTGCCAAATAAAACCTCTTATATGGGGCATGGTTGGATGGGTCATCTTCCTGACTATAGCTTTGTGAAATATCGTTATAAACCCTGTTGGAGTTCAAAAAGTTCACCAGCGTTAGAGCGTGATAATCCTACTGAATACAAATATGCGTTTCTTGAGTTATGTAGTTTGTTCGCTCAAGCAAATGGAACTAAGTTTCAACCCGAAAAAGAAAATGATAAATTAGCTGCGGCACAAAAGGCCATTTGTTCACCGGTTGAGATTGCAGATAAAAATAATTGCCCTCGTTTTGAATCTGCTAAAAAATGGCAAGAAGAAATGGAACAGGTACCAATTTCTGCTCCTATCGATCTAGTCGATACTAAAAAAGAACCTGATGAAAAAACCGTATTAAGTGGTCAGGTTGACTATAATCCACACTCCCTAGATCCCTTTGGAGCAAGTCGCTACGGGACTTTCTACATTAATCTTAATAGCGATCTGTATCTTTTCCAAATTGCAGCCGATTACCAATTTCACTTTGTGAATAATTGGACTAAAGCTCATAATATCGGGCCTAGTAATTTATTTGGCGATAGTTGGTCTAAACAGCTAGGGCCAATCTCAGAAAAGATTTCCGAAATTTTAGTTTAAGACCGATCTTGCCCGCTAATCCAATAGAACGCTTGTCAAGCTGAAGGGTATGCAGTGTAAGATTACAGCGGGGCAGAGGTGCAGAAGGGAATCACTCCCGCTTCCCTCGTGGCCCCAACCGACCAACTTACGATAGCCGCAAGTCAACCTTATAGAGTAATTCTGTGCGATGCCTACGGCAAGCCGAAGCGGGAAAGCCATAGGAGTAAGTCTTTCTGAAATAGTCACTGATCAAAACAGCCTCTAAGATGTCTACTGATATCTGGACTATACTAATAACCAGAACATGGTTATTTTAGAATAAAAAAATGCGTAAACAGACTATTCAATATACATCATCGCTAGATGCTCTACTTGCTGTTGCCAAGCGACTTAGTGTGTATGAAAACCAGCAAAAAATGAACTCGGAAGATTTTTTTTACCAATATACTCAGGGAGTATTATCAGATGATGTCATATTTATAGAATGGGCAAATGATTACCGTCATTACCTGGCTTTGCGGCAAGAAATAGAACGCATATTGAACTATGCTGCCTAATATTCTATCTGATTACCTCAATCAAGTAGAACAAGCAATTGTTCAATGTCAGAATGTTTATGTAGAACGTTATGAAGAAGAAATTCTCACATCACAACGGGCGAATTTAAGAATTAGACTGCGCTTCAATCAGACACATTTATTAGAAATAAATGAAGCTTTATTAATCACAGGCAATCAGCTAGAATTTCTCGACTATCGTTACCATTTTCAAGATGAACAAAGTTGCCTAGTTTTTCGTTATGATAATACACCCCACTTTCCCAACCTTTCTACTTTTCCGCATCATAAGCATTTACCAGATGATGTGATAAGTTCTGACAAACCTGAAATTACTCAAGTATTAAAAGAAGCAACAGAGTTATTAACGTACGATCATTACGAGACAAAGTAATTATGGAATTCAACCCAAACAACAATGTTGTTAAACTCTGTCTTCAAGGTATGGGCATGGAAGAAAAAGGCAAACCAGAACAAGCAAGTAAACTGTTTCAAGAAGCCTGGAATGAAGCGACATACGACTTGGAAAAATTTATTTCAGCTCACTATGTAGCTCAATATCAAAAAAATGTTGACGACAAATTAAAATGGCTCGAAATAGCTTTGCAGTTGGCATTAAAAATAAATGACGACACTGTTAAGAGTGCAATACCTTCTCTATATTCAAACATTGCCAAATGCTATGAAGAGTTAAGCTCACCTGACAAGGCAAAAAAGAATTATGAATTAGCAACTTCGTTTCAGAATAAACCTTCTGACAAAGGCCCCTTCTATCATGGGACGAAGGCCGATTTGCTCCTTGGTGATTTGCTGACAGCAGGGGGCAGTTCTAATTACAAAAGAGAACTCAAAATGAATCACATTTATTTCACAGCCCTTGTCAATGGGGCGGGTACTGGATTTCTCACAAGAGAGAAATCCAGGGGTGTGGGAAGGGTGGGAGGTGTGGGAGGTGTGGGAGGATGGTAAAGAAATCTTTCCCCCCACACTCCCCACACTCCCCACACCCGCTACCCATACGTGAGAAATTCGGGGGGACTAGCAGCTGCATTAGCAAAAGGCGATAACCGTGAACGTGTTTATATTGTTGAACCAACAGGGGAGTTTGAAAATGATCCGAATGTTACAGACAAGAAATTTCCGGGCAATCCGACACGCTCATATCGCTCCCAAGCACCATTAAAAATTGTTGGCGAAGTCACAGATTGGGTGAGACAAACACCCTCGGAACTCCAAAAATGGCGTGAAAAGTTGGCCAATAACAAAGGAGAAATTATTAATTAATTTCTAAAATTCCCACACCCTGCTCACCGATTGAAGACTGCTAAATTTTGAATTTAGCGCGGTGTTTCACCATTTATTCATCCTCCATCCACTGCATCCACTCAGGAGCCGCCGCCACCAATTGCCCAAACATCGCAGGCTCCGATTCCTCAAAAGCCACCATCACTCCCCACCTTTCATCACTGCTAAGGGTAGAAAGGAATTCTTTAACAGCTTCCACCCCATCTTTCACTCGCTCCACAACCCCAGCAGTATATGATTTTACCTGCTGCCACCAAGAAACAACAGAATTTTCTTGTCCGTCCATCCCCTCCCAATTATGACTGCCATCTTCAATAATGGGGGGTGTGGACGGAGCAGAATTAGGCAGGGGGGCAAGGGTGCAGGGGTGCAGAGGGGAGGATGGGTGCAAGTTGTCGCCCCTGCGCCCCTGCTCCTCCGCTCCCCTGCTTCCTCCATACATAGACTGCATCCTAGCCGCATACGCCGCCTGCGCTTCTTGTTCCTCCACTCGTCGCCTTTCTCGTTCTTGCCTCTGTGCTTGCCGATACTCAAGTACCGAGAGAGCAAAAGCAACATCCTCAGTACTTAATCGGTAATACCGCACTCGCTTACCATCTTCCATAGGCCGCCGCGACTGGGTAGTTAAAGCCAGTTGACCCAAGTACTGACTCAAAATCCACACAGGGGATTCATCTAATGGAATGGTCAGGTTGAGAATGCCTTTAATATGGGTGGCCGCCGAGATACGTG
>JAGKSW010000038.1 GCA_018993265.1 Nostoc sp. TH1S01 | reverse complement strand
TGTATCTCCGCTCCCTGGCTATACGAGAGAAGGTGCTGGGGAAAGAACATCCCTCAGTCGCCCAAAGCTTAAATAATTTGGCTGGACTGTATGAAGCACAGGGGAATTATCGACAAGCGGAACCATTGTATCTCCGCTCCCTGGCTATCTTCGAAAAGGTGCTGGGGAAAGAACATCCCTCAGTCGCCCAAAGCTTGAATAATTTGGCTGGTCTGTATCGCGCACAGGGGAATTATCGACAAGCGGAACCATTGTATCTCCGCTCCCTGGCTATCTTAGAAAAGGTGCTGGGGAATGTTCATCCCTCAGTCGCCATGAGCTTGAATAATTTGGCTATTCTGTATCACGCACAGGGTAATATCACTCGCGCTACTGATTTTTTACGCCGTGGGTTAGAAGTTCAAACACAAAATCTCAATTTGATTTTTGCTGTCGGCTCAGAACGACGAAAACAGGACTATATAGTAACTTTTAGAGGAACAACTGATTTTTCCATTTCCCTATCCCTACAAGAAGCCCGCAAAAATCCAACCGCCGCATCTCTGGCTTTAGCCACTGTACTCCGTCGCAAAGGTTTAGTGTTAGATGCCGTAGCTGACAATATACAAATATTACGCGCTCAACTCGACAAAAACTCAGAAACTCAACAATTATTTTCTCAATGGCTGCAAGTACAGCAGCAACTCTCAGCCTTAGTCTTCTCCCAGTCAGCAAAACAAATTACTAACCCGAAAGCTCAACTAGAACAACTCGAAGCCGAAAAAGAAAAACTAGAAGCAGCAATTAGTACTAAAAGTGCCGAATTCCGTCAGCAAACCCAACCAGTAGAATTAGCAGCAATTCAAGCAAAAATACCCCAAGATGCAGCTTTGGTAGAGATTGTGCAGTATGAACCATTCAACGCCAAAGCCAAAACAAATGCCGAAAAATGGGGTAAACCGCGTTATGCAGCGGCGGTGTTGCGTTCTTCTGGTGAACCTAAGTGGGTTGATTTAGGTGAAGCCGCAGAAATTGATAAGTTAGCCATTGATTTTCGTGCAGCGTTAGCCACAGGCAGAACATTTAAAAAACTCGCCCGCACTTTAGATGAGAAATTAATCGCACCCATTCGTCCTTTATTGGGTGATGCGAATCATATTTTAATTTCTCCCGATGGGCAATTAACGTTAATTCCCTTTGAGGCATTAAAGGATGAGCAAGATAAATTTCTTATTCAAAATTATGCTTTTTCTTACCTCACCAGTGGAAGGGATTTGTTGCGGTTACAATCAAATGTTAACAACGTTTCTGCGCCTGTAGTGCTGGCAGATGTTGACTACAACAATCAAACCCAAACTATAGCCTCTGCAAAACCATCTGGTGTGCGCGGTTCCCAAAATCGCCGTTCTGGTGAGTTGGCGACTTTGGAATTCCTACCATTAGAGAATACTAAAGATGAAGCCGCAGCAATTAAAAAGGTTTTACCTAATGCCAAAATATTGTTAGGTAAAGATGCAACAGAAACGGCTGTTAAACAATTACAAAGTCCGACGATTTTACACTTGGCGACTCACGGTTTCTTTATTACCGATGTAGAACAAAATCTCAAAGCCTCACCAGATTTAGAATTAACACCACGTCCAAAAGAAGTGATAGAAGTAGAAAATCCGTTGTTGCGTTCTGGGTTGGGGTTGGCTGGTGCAAATAAACGCAATCAAGTCAAAGCCGGGAATGATGATGGTGTGTTGACGGCTTTGGAGGTGGCTGGTTTAGATTTGCGTTCTAATCAATTAGTTGTGTTGTCGGCTTGCGACACTGGTAATGGTGATATCAAAGTTGGCGATGGGGTGTATGGTTTACGTCGGGCTTTGGTAATTGCTGGTTCGCAAACTCAAGTTTTGAGTTTGTGGAAAGTGGATGATGAGGCGACTAAGGAATTGATGGTGAAGTATTACCAGAATTTGCAAGCGGGGAAAGGAAGACATGAAGCGTTACGTTCTGCACAGTTGGATTTACTCAATAGCCAACAGTATAGCGAACCGCGATTTTGGGCGGCGTTTGTTCCTTCTGGTAATTGGACTGCGTTGAATAATTAACGCGATGTGCGACTTCTTCTTAAAACCCCTCTCCAAACCTCTCCCCGAAGCGGAGAGAGGCTTTGAATCTTGCCCCCCTACCCTCGTAGGGAAGGGGGTTGGGGGTTAGGTTTGAGAGAAAGTTGCACACCACGTTAATTAGTAAGCGCAGATCCCCAACTTTTTTAAAAAGTCGGGGATCTTATTTCTCTTCCCCACTCTCTACTCCCTACTCACCACTCCCTTAACAAAGTTAACCGTGTATGGTTCCTCTAAAGATTGCTGGGTGCTGGCTTTGACGGCGGCTAAATAGCGACGCAAGGCGGACAATTGCTGAGAGTTGGGACGATAGCTGAGATTTCCTTGTTTTTCAAACAATGGTGCAGCTGCGATCGCCTGATAATCTAAATTCTGAGATGAATTCTGGGTTAGCCATGCTGACTCTGGTGGTGATGGAATTAACCCTGCTGGTAATTCTCCTTCTAAAAATGCCAATAATCTCTGCTGACAAATACTTGTATTAATTCCTCGTCCCTCAAACAACTGAAGCACTTCGTTAAATGATAAACTCCGCTCTGGCAGTAGGCGCAGCAATTCTGTAAACAGAAAATAATCTGTGTACTGTTGTCTTGGTGCTTCTAAAATCTGGGAATGCAAGGGTAACATCGCCAAACCTAACGCAACTCGGCTGCAATTCGGTGCGCCATTTTCTCCCAAATACGCATCTTGAATAATCTTGGCATTGGGGAGTTTTTGCCGTAGCCAATGATAAACAACTCCTAAAGATGCGACTCCACCAGTCAAAACGGCTTGATTAATTGCTTCTGTCGGGATACCCCGTGCGACTAGCAATTTATTCAATTCCCGGTTCAGTCGGCGCACAAAGGGGACAAACACTTGATTTTCTAAGTCTCGCCGTTGCAGTATCCAGCGTTGGTCAGCTAATTCTAGGGTGAAGTTTTCCTGATGTTGCAAAATTAACTTTAAAGCCAAGGCAGCTTCGAGAGCAGCTTGTCCTAAAACGTAACTTTCTAACCGTTGCTGTAACCGAGTCCGCACGCCAATATCAGGCTCTCCGGCTCGCGGTAAATCAAATTTATCTAATCCCAAACTTTGCCACTGCATTTTGTCTACATCAGGAAAAGCTGATTGCCAATGCCAAGGATTACCAGTATTTTTTTGACCATTAACTTGATTATTTAACCGTGATTCCCGATATTTCGGCGGAATGAGTAACTGACAAATAATATCTTGTTCTATCCCCTTGCTGGCGTAGGGAAAACTGTGCAGCATAAAATCTGAGTGCGCTAGTTGCAGCAAATTTTCCGGGATATCAACCAAAGCCATTTCGCTGGCGGTTGCGCCAATATTAATCACCAAAGTATTGCCGAGTAAGGGTTCTGTGGTTTCGACGGGACGTAAACCAGTGCGATCGCTCACTTGAATGAGTTGGCTGTCACTTTTATCAAATAAACTAATTAAACTAGCGATCGCTTCTTCCACAAAAAAGACTTGCTGGGGATGTTGGACAATTTTGCTCGTCAGCAAAGCTTCCCGCACATTAAATCTATATTGTTCTGACCAACTCGCGGAGCAAGTACATATCACCCCTGCGATTTTACTCATAATTGTGTGGAAAGTCGGCTGATTAATTCCCACCGCCATCGCAATTAAACCTTGGGTGGTACTCTGGCGATCGGATTTGAGGGTTAATAGTAATTTAGAAAGCGATCGTACCACCCAAATTAATGGCCCTGCCGAAAATTCATTGAATTGCAGTACAGGTTCCCATTTTTGCTCTTCACTTTTGTAGGGGACAGCTATTTGTAAATAAGGCTTTAACTGTGCGGAACATTGGCTACTTTTAACATTACTGCTACCTTGAGAAACTGAAGCATTCGGCAGATAAACTTCCGCAGGTAAACGAAATGAATGTTGAAAAGAAGTCGCGCCAGGAATATTTTCTGCTGACCAGTATATTGGGTATACCACCGACTGAGAGCGATTTAACAAAGCCGCAGAAATTCCAGTTGTGCCTAAATCAATACCTAAATACCAAACCGAGTTATGCACATCGACGGTCAGTTCTATCTGAGTTGGAGAACTGGAACCAGATGTGTCTTCCTTTTTTTTTTCGTTGGCGGGAGAGAAGTTTAAATCAACATCTGTTTGTGGTGATGATATAGGTGCAACCGGTGGTACAGCCGGACGCGAAAAAGCCACATTTGGCGTATGGTCTAGGGTTTGAGAATTGGAAAACGTGACATTCGGCGGTTGTTCGGTATCTGCCAAACTGTAGATATCTGTTGACTGATAGTTGAGCAACTCATCAAAGTTAGCTAAATCTTGATTTAATTGCTGCAACTGTTCTTCATTCAAAGAAATATCCGGTATGTTTCCCGACTGCATTACCTCTGGCGCAAGCAAATTCTCCTGGGGAGAAGCAGCAATATATCTATCCGACACATTTTCCTGTGCTTCCGCCTCAGATGCAACTGCAACATCATTACTGGGTTCATCTAAAGTCAGTGCAATTTCTGAAGGAGACAAACCAGGCCATAAATTCTCTTCACTACTTGCATCTGCAAACAGTTCACTTAAAGAAGTAATAGTGTCAGTATGCTCTGGCTGAACAGGAATATTTTCTCGAATGGTATGAGAATAACTGAGTGTAGTATTGGAAAAATCAGGTTCTTCTTCAAAAAATAACTTTTGTTGAAAATCTGATGATAAATCGATAAATTGCGGCGAATGAGTTGCTGTGTTTTGTGGTAGAGAATTATTCGTTTCTAACAAACCTGCATCTGACTGAGTGAATATCGACTCTGGTAAGTCGGCATTTTCCTCAAATAAAGGCGCGGTTGGGGTGTCGCTAGGATTTAAGTTAGAAATATCTTCTGGAACAGTTGTAATTGATGTTTCTGGTTCTGCGGGAGGAGTGGTATCAGGAATGTTTGCAGAAGTATCTGGGGTTGGTTCTGTGGGAGTTGGTGCAACACTGAGTTGAGTCACAGAACTGACATGAAATAAACTGGCGTAAAGTTGATCTACCTCATCATTCAACTCTAGAGTTGGTGGCGATAAATCACTAAACATCCCAGAGATTTCTGGCGGTGGTGTTGCGGCTTCTAGTGTTGGTAAAAGTGTCGGCGCAGTTAGTGGTGCTGGGGAATCATCCGCCAATGTTTCTAAATCTTCCAACCCCTCCAGTTTCAGAGGCGCAGCAGCATCCGTCGCTGGCGAAATGCTACCAGTCAATTCTAGTAACATAGCATCCAAATCGTTAGCCGCCACATCAGAGGCTAATTCTACTTCTGGCTGTGGTAATTCTAGTGGTGGGTTAGCAGCTTCAGTATTAGTAATAACTACTGGTTGGATAGTTTCTACAGTAGCAGTCTCTGCGGGAGTTGGGAATGGCGATCGCGGCGCTGGTAATGTTTCTTTAACTGCTCCCGCCGCTGGAATATTGTTAATATGTTGCTGCAATTGCTGAGTCCAATTATTCAGGAAACTCACTAGCAACTGTTCACCTTGCAAGCCTGTACTATGCATTCTCGCCAGTGCTTGCGACAAAGATTCGTGATAAGTATTAATATTGCGCTGAAGTGCCTCAAATACAACATTTACCGTACCATCAAGTGACAGTAAACGTTGGTCTAAATCCTTAGCAAACTGACTTAACCGTTCTAACTGCGCTGATGATTCTAATGAAGGCAAACTTGCAGCCGAGGTGAATTCTATACTGTTGTGATGACTTGGACTCGCAGCATGAAAATCATACGCCGCAGTTGAGTTGATATGCGGTGCAACAGTGGGGACAAGGCGACTCATCAACACCTGTAAAAATTCCCCAATAATTTGCTCTTGATTAGCCAACTGTTGACTTAAAGAGTAATTTTGCAGCCGCTTTTGCTCCAACTGCCGAATTTCCTGCATCAGCGTCGAGCGTTCTTGCAACAGTGCTGTCAATTCTGCTTGCAATGGCTGAATTAATGTCGCCAATTCGGTTTTTAGTTGGCTACTCAGTCCACTATTTTCTCCTGACTCAGATTGATATAACTCTACTGACGATGGCTGATTAACTTGTTCAGCAAATTTCGCCAACAAAGGTGAATGTTGTACCTGTCCCGTTGGCTGGGGAATATTGCCATGTAAATTCTCAGTTGCTTGCAAATTCACCAAAAAGTTGCGAACTCGCTCTAAAACCTCTCTGGCTTCTGGCGCTTGACCAGACAGCAACTTCGGCAGTCGCTTACCATTGTTAGTGAGTAAGTTATCAATATCTGCGATCAGTTTTTGAATTTCATCAGCGCGGGAAGTCACTTTAGAATTACCTTAGCTAGAACTGGATTTTTAACTTGGGTGAGAAATTGACGCTTATCAAAGTTAATCACGGTAGCAACTGCCTTGAGAGTGCTGAGTACCGAGTCCTGAGTGCTGAGTACTGAGTAATGATTACTCACTCAAGAAACATCCTGAGCCTCTAGCCCCTAGTCTCTAGCCCCTAGCCTCATTTTCATCAGGCATCATGGTAATTAGCTGAATGCTAATTGAAGTACAAGGATACAAAAATATTCCCCAATTGTCAGCCAAGTTGGTTGACTAGGTACTTTGACCTTTTACCATACAGGCGATGTTACAGTCTCTGGGACTTCACAATCAAAAACATAAAAAAATGCAACAAATCAGCCATGAGTCTGGAACCAACTGGCATCTGCTCACAAACACCAAATCGACAAGGCAAATTCCCTCCACTTTACATCCACACGCGCCATTAATGTAGCTAAGGTGTTGAGGAATGGCAAGTTAACTGGCAAACAAATAAACTTACGCACAAAGATTGTCTGTGGAAAATGGGTGTAGGGGCAAAATTAAGTCAAAAGTCAAAAGTCAAAATTAACATCCTCTTACTTTTAAATTTTGAATTATCCGTAGGGGTGTAGCGGTGTAAGAGTTGTTTAAATCTACACCCTTACACCTTCATACCCCTACACCCTTTCCCTGATCCCCAGCCAAACTCCACATAATTCGATATAGCCGAAAATTTTCCGTTAGCAAAAATTAACTAGTTTGAGTATCATTAATGTGGTTTGCCTATATTTTTAAGTAAATATTTTTGCTATGCAGCTAGAGTTTTCAAAATTATCTCAGAGGCACTTAGACATTACTTGCACAAGTTTTACTTTATTTAAACTGCGTCAGTGAGACTGTTCTGAAAAATGCTTTTATTGTGATTTTGGTTACATAGCTGAAGTCTGTATTTTAAAAAGTATTGGCATTGATGGCTTAGGCTGCAATTAACTTTGTTGTTGTTTTGTGTGTAATACCTTTAATGAAGATGCCGTGATGGGAGACCGATATAGCTTGCAAGAAGAACCTATTCATCCGTGGATTAGAACAACTCCCTTTTTTCAAGGGTTGCCAGAATCGGTTGTAGAACCAGCCCTTACCCATCTTGTGACACGGACACACCCAGCAAATCAAGTGATTTTGTTGGAAAATGACTGGGGTGGTTCTGTATATTTTATCTTTGAAGGCTGGGTAAAAATTCGTACCTATAATTTAGAGGGCAAAGAAGTCACCCTCAATATTCTAGGTAAAGGCGAACTATTTGGTGAAATGGCAGCGTTAGATGAAGTGCCTCGTTCTACCGATGTGATTACCCTCACCAGTACAGTCATAGGTAGTCTGCCATCTCAAGATTTTGTCAAGTTACTCAACATCGAACCCTTAGCAGGCGTAAGACTATCAAAATTGATGGCTAGGCGCTTGCGCCAAGTCAACCGTCGTTTGCGGCTGCGAGAATCTGATAGCCAATCGCGGGTAGCAGACACTTTGTTATTCTTAGCAGAAGGGCAGGGAAAACGAGCGCAAACCGGAACAGAAATTCCGAATTTACCTCATCGAGAATTAAGTAGTTTAAGTGGGTTGGCGCGAGAAACAGTGACAAGAGTCTTGACTAGGTTAGAAAAGAAAGGGTTAATTCAACGGGATCAAGAAACTATTTGTATTCCCGATGTGTTAGCCCTGGAAAGATTGATTGTGTAACAAATTTCAAAATGAGTATTGTAGATTCTCTGCCCGAAGAACCAGAGGAAAACTTATCTTCTGCATCTCAAATCACTAACCAAGAGGAATTACAGCAAAACCATAGCGAATTACAACCTCCCCAACTCAAAGCCGCAGCACCTTTACGAATGGTAGAAACAGCATTTTTAGCCAGTACTGCCAGTTTAATTTGGTTTATTAATTTTTATTTTCCTTTGGGGCCAGTATTACGGATATTCTTTCCTGTACCGATCGCTCTAGTTTACCTGCGTTGGGGACAAAGAGCCGCATGGATGGCAGCTGTTACCTCTGGCTTGTTGTTATCGGTACTGATGGGGCCTGTTCGCAGTCTATTGTTTGTGATGCCTTTTGCTCTTATGGGCGTACTTTTGGGTGCAACTTGGCATCGTCGGGTTCCTTGGATTGTGTCTATCACTTTAGCTACGTTGTTAGGTACTTTGGGGTTCTTTTTCCGGATGTGGTTGCTGTCTGTATTGTCTGGTGAAGATTTATGGATTTATTTAATTAACCAAGTTACAGAAATTACTGAGTGGATATTTCTCAAACTCGGATTATTAAACAGTCCCAGCGTATTTTTAATACAAGTCGGGGCTTTTGCTTTGGTGGTGATTAATAACTTTATTTATTTATTTGTCGTACATCTGGCTGCATGGCTACTACTAGATCGTTTGGGCAATCCTATTCCCCGTCCGCCACGTTGGGTACAAGTCATGATGGATTATGAAGGGTAATTATTTGTCATTTGTCCTACCCTTCTCCCAAAGGGAGACGCTACGCGAACGGGAAGCCGCTGGCGCGTCTATGTTGTTTGTCATTGGTTCTGGATTCATATATTTAACTAAGGACTAGTGACCAATGACTAATGACTCAATTCGTATTTATACTCAAATAGAACAAGGTACAGCCTGGATTGCTAAATATGGTGGTTGTTTACCTGTGTTTGCCTGTGTTTTAGGTTTTACAGAAACTGCTTTAATTCCAGGGATTTCGGCGGCTGGACGCACGCCAGAAGACCGTAAATATACAGCCTGTGCGGATGCTGAATTTTTATACTATGGTGCCGAACATCAACCGCAGTATTGTCTCCCACCACTGACAGCGGGAGCATCGCCTGTGTTAATTTCTCGCGCTGTGGTGGAAGGACTCAAAATACCTTTGCGTTTGTTTAATGCGGGATTACCTTTATTTCCGGCTGTACCTGCAATTGATTTGGGTGGTTCGCCAGCCCAATGCTTAAGTACAGGTCAGGCGATGGAATTAGCCACAGTCAAACACTTGCTAGAACAAGGGCTGACTTGGGGCGATCGCTTGGCGGCTGAAGTACCGCAAAGTTACGTAATTTTGAGTGAATGTGTTGTTGGCGGTACGACAACCGCTTTAGCTGTACTCACAGCTTTGGGAATAGATGCGACGGGTAAAGTTAACAGCAGCCACCCAATTTGTAACCATCAGCAAAAGTGGCAAGTCGTCCAGGCTGGCTTACAAAAAATTCCTGATGATGCTGATCCTCTCCAAATTGTGGCAGCCGTGGGTGATCCGATGCAAGTGGTATTAGCAGGAATGGCGATCGCCGCTAGCCGTCGTTGTGGAGTTATGCTGGCAGGTGGAACACAAATGCTGGCAGTTTACGCTCTAACTACAGCAATTTCAGAAATTTATAATTTATCTTGGCAACCCATGCAGGTAATTGTCGGAACAACTCGCTGGGTAGCAGAAGATCCCACTGGCGGGACTGTGGATTTAGCCTTCAGCTTACATAAAAGCACCAAAAATCAAGGCATAATCCCTACCTTACTATCGACGCAGCTAAGTTTTGCCAATTCTCGTTATCCACAACTCCAAGCTTATGAGCAAGGTTTTGTTAAAGAAGGCGTAGGCGCTGGAGCCGCCTGCATTGCAGCCCATCTCTACCAAAATTGGCAACAATCTCAACTTTTAGCAGCTATTGAAGACCAATTCCAGCGCCTGAGTCTTTCAAGATAGCATGGTTTGTAAAGTTCCTTGATCGAATAACAACTGATCAGCCTGACATAACACCCAATACTTTTTATGGGGGGTTGGAGGGATCTGAACAAGATTGAGATTTTAACTGAAATATATTGACATAACACCAGTAATCAACATATAAATTACTGGATAAAATTCTAATTTTTATAGCGAAGAGCTTTGATCTGAGTAGAAACTTAGTATTATCAAGGTTTCAGCAATCAATATAGTCCTAACCTAGGATTCGACTGCTATAAACTAAAAAATTGGGTTATTCAGTTTTTTCCCACCAAATTACTGACAACTTGTTGCCCATTACTTAATTGCTCTATATTTCTGGTAATAATTCTTTCTTCCTCTTTTAACCCAGAAACAATTTCTACTTTGCTATCTTTTACTTTACCTGTTTTCACCGATCGCCATTGAGCAATGTTATTTGCACCAACTACATAAACTCCTTCTAACTGACCTCGTTTCAATAAAGCACTCTGAGGAATCATAATTACTGAGTGACTTTCACCAGGTAGTTCTACTCGTCCAATCATTCTTGGCATTAAATTTGCGGTATTTTTCAAGGCTATTTTGACAGTAAAATAATGGCTATTGGGATTTGCTGAAACAATAATTTGATTTACCTGCCCTCGTACAGAACGGTTGAGAGCATCCAGATGCACTTCTACTTCATCTCTTTGTTTTACTAAAGACATCATTGACTTTGGTAAAACAACACTAAAGCGCAGGCGATCGCTACTTTCCAATGTTACTAAAGGTTGTCCAAAAGCTGCTATTGCACCTACTTGTGTATGTTTCTTTGTGACGACTCCAGCAAATGGTGCTTTAACAATGCTGTGGTTTAGCTTAGCAATCGTTGGCTTTACTTCTGCTCGTGCTTGCTGAACTTGGGAACGCGCCTGCTCTACTTCTGCTAGTGCTTGCTGGACTTGGAAATTTGCCCGTTTTACAGCAGCTTTGGCTTGCTCAATTTCCTGCTTGGCTTGTTCAATCCCAACTTTTGTCTGTTGAATACGAGATTCAATTAATGCTAACTGTGTATTGGCTGTATCTAGTTGTAATTGGCTAACTGCACCAGCTTTTTGCAGCATAGCCATACGTTGTTGATTTAACCGGGCTTCACCTAGTTGTGCTTGTGCTTCCTGTAATTTGGTTTCGGCTTCCTGGTAATGCGCCTCTGCGTGGTTGAGTTGTGCTTGTGCCTGAGTTTTGTTTGCTAGGGCTTGAGTTTCGGCGACAGTCGCAACTGTTACACTTGCTTGGGCTTGGGAAATCACAGCCGATGTGTGATTGCGTTGCGCCTCAATATCTCTAACATCGATAATCGCAATGATTTGACCTGCTTTAACTCTGTCGCCTTCTTGGACTGGCAAAGTTTTAATTTGTCCCATAACGCGGCTGGTAGTAGTAACGGTTTCTACCGCTTCCAAAGCACCATTCAAGGAGATTCTACCCAGACTGAATGCTTTCTTGGTCAGCGTCGTTTCTACTTCTATAGGTTTGATAGTGCTAGTTATAGTCCCAGTAGATTCCGCAGAATTAGAAAAAAAGGATAACACGATAGCTCGCAAGCCTGTGATTGCTAAAAGGGCTGCTAAAAAAAACATATCGTATTTCATTCGCTTACCTTTGCTGTGGTACTAACCCAAGACGAATTAAAACGATTATTTATTAAGGATTTCTTTCAGAGCGCGTAGTCAGAAGAGTAAACATTGCGCTCTGTTTAGTTAAAAAATTTCTAGCCCACCACGGTAAATTGTGTATTAAGGTCTTTGCGTTCTGCAAATTAGTATCAAAGGCTACCTGGTTTTCTGATGTCGGAAAAATCCTGGAGTGCAGAAAATTTAATCGTCATGAATTTGAATAGTTTCACCGTTGGCACGAGTAATACTCCGAGCTTTGAACTCATTGTCGTCATAGTTGCCAACTACGGTGATTTTTTCTCCTACAGACAGGTTAATGAGTTGCCCTAACTGAGGTTCTGCTTCAACGATGATTTGTCCCTTACCATCTTTGAGAATGAACTCGTCATCTAAAAGCTTAGTAACTTGACCGGAAATAGTAGTAACACGAGCGTTAGGAACATTCTCAATTTGGTTGGGTGTTTTCTGCGCTCCTACCTGAAACGGAATTAGCAACGTAAACAAAGCAGTTAGGACGATACTGGGTGTTGGATTGAAATTCATTAGTTAAATCCTCCAATCTGATGTGTAATTGACGCTTACTTTCAGATTGCCGGATAAAAGTAACAAGAAAGTAACAGCAAGGTTTTAAATCTGGAAAATCTATTGCTCGTTATGGTCAAGATTGAGGCGTGAATGGTAGTGTAATTTGAAATGTAGAGCCTTCATCCAAACGGCTAATTGCTCTGATTTCTCCCCCATGTGCCTGAACAATCTGTTGTACGATCGCTAATCCTAACCCGAAGCCACCTGTATGGCGCGATCGCACGCTATCTACTCGATAAAATCGCTCAAATATATGCGGTAAATCTGCCTCTGGAATCCCAATACCGCTATCCTGGACTTCAATTACTAGCCAGCGAGATACAAGAACAACTCGTAAGTGAAGTTTACCTCCAGACGGCGTGTATCGGCAGGCATTATTAAGAATATTTGTAACTGCCTGCCGCATTAAATCTGGATTGATTCTCAACATGACCAATTGTTGAGGAAATTCGCTGGTGAATTCTAAGTTTTTTGCCTTGGCTGAGTCAGCATATTCTTCTACTAATGTTTCCAGCCAGCTAACCAAATTGACAAGCTTAAGTGCCTCTGGCTTTAATTTTCCTTCATTCCGAGCTAAGAATAATAAATTACTAATCAGCATTCCCATTGATTCCGCAAGTTGGTCAATATTTTCTAGTGAACTTTGCTGTTGGCTAGGGTCTATTGGTTCGAGCAAACCAAACTGAGCATGATTGCGAATTGCTTGGAGGGGTGTGCGTAGCTCATGGGAGGCATCAGATGTAAAACGTTGTAATTGCTCGTAGGATTGGCGAATTGGCTGCATGGCCATCCCACCAAGAAACCAACCAGTCAAACCAATTACACTTAAGGCAATCGGTACACCTATGATTAAAAACAGTCTCAGTGACCATAAAGTTTCTTCAACAGGCGTTAGAGAAGCTGCTATTTCTAAATAGCCGATTAATTGTTTATCCTGAAAAACAGGAACTGTTAATTGACGCAACAGTTTACTTTGACCAATACTAGTAGAAACGCGATCGCCCGCTTGGTATGCTTCCTTTGTAGCATCATCTAACTTAATTGTTTGAAACCCTAGTTGATTATTTAACTGCTCTGACGGAATGACACCAAAAAACTCTAGTAGTTGCTTTTTGGGAGTGTACCAACGAGCATAAATAATTTTGTTGTTAAAGGGCAAAGCTTCACCGCCCAAGATAGGAACATCTTCAAGACTAATGCGTTGCTGTTCTTGGTAACGTCCATCTTCAACGCCAGCCGCCATCAGCTGACTTGTATTGTAAAGTTCTTGGTCAAATCCCCGCAATTGGTCTTTAGCTTCTAAAAAGTAAAGTATTGCTGCGAATAACACTAAAATACTCCCCATCGAGAGCGTAAACCAGCGAGCTAGATTACGCCGACTGCGACTAAACATTTTAGGAATTAGCGATCGCATGATTCAGGGGCGACTAATCGATATCCTATTCCGTAAACAGTCTGTAGCCAATCTTCTGCTCTCACCAACTGTAAGCGTTGCCGCAGCCGATGCACTAACATCGTGATTGCTTTACTATCTGGTTGTCTATTCCACTCCCAAAGTGCTTGTTCGATTTGGTCGTGAGTTAGTACTTGCTTAGGATGTCGCAGAAAGTATTCCAGCAATTGAAATTCTCGACCTGACAACTGGACTGTAATTTCCTGACGTTGTAACGTGAGAGTGTTGAGATGAAGTTGTAAGTCGGCTAACTCTAGTGTGTCACCTTGCCTAAGTGGCACTCTGCGTCCCAATGCTCTGACTCGTGCCAACAATTCAAGTAAACTAAACGGTTTAACTAGATAATCATCTGCGCCAATATCTAAAGCAGATACTTTATCCAAAATGGCATCCTTAGCTGTGAGAATCAGTACTGGAGCGGTTTTTCCTGCTTGACGATACTGTTGACACAGACTAACACCACTAATTTTAGGTAACATCCAATCTAAAATTAATAGGTCGTAGTCTCTCTGTTGCATTAACCACAGAGCTGTTTCGCCGTCTTCAGCAGCGTCTACAATATGCCCGACTTTCAAGAGCGCACCCTGTAGTGGTTGTAACTGAGTGATATCATCCTCTACAAGTAAGATTCTCATTCATCACATCGCTGTACTTCCTGTTTATTTTCCTATGATTAATTCATCATCAAACTTTTCTGTATTATGACTCGAAATCGCTGGCTACAATTACTCAATAATTTAGGACTGGAGTTTTGGCTGCCAATACCTTTAATCGGACTGTTTTTTTGGTTGAGTACAGGTTTGCTAACGCATCACGTATTGAGCTATACATCTGGCACAACCGCTCAAATCCACGCCGACTCAAAACATCAAATTCACTTTTCTGTTTCCGTGGCTGTCATGTCTATTGAAGCTTTAATTCAACGTCAAGAAAAGTTGACTGAAGTCAAAGTTTACACTGCTGATTCAGTGTTAAAGCAAATGGAATTTGAGTTCCCTATGACTGAATTTGCTCAAGTTGATGCCGCGATCGCTCAAGCTTTAGGACTACCAATCACAGCGATTAAGCAGTTAATACGTTATCGCATTGAAAACTAAGAAAAAATCGCCACCTCTAGCTTTAGCTCATTTGATGATACTGCGTTGGCGATCGCCAAAACTTACTGGAGCTAGATTTCTTAAGTGCGAATTGCTCTCTTCGCAGCGTTAGCGACGTTCGTGTAGCGTCTCCCTTTGGGAGAAGAAGCGTCATTGCGAATTGCGAATTGGTATTAATTTCTGGAAGTCCCTTAATATAAAAACAAAAATACCGGACTGAAAAAGTTCCGGTAAATTATCTGGGAATATTGGCTAATTAACGATTAATGAATTCTTTCTCGAAGTAATTGTTCTTCTAATGCTGCAATCCGATTGTAGGCTGCGGTTAATTGCGCTGTCAGTCGTTGTATTTGAATTTCTGGTGTTAAAACCTTATCTCCGCCTTGACGATTCATGTCTAAATAAATGCCATCTGTTAGAACATCCTTGTGTTCTAATTCTTGATTAAAACTAATTTGTCCTTTTAACTGATAGGGAAAATTCTCACTATTTTCTTGATAGTTATCTTTTGCTGGTGTTTTAGCCAAGGAGCACTCTGAGAACGCCTGAGCAACTTTAAAATCAAGCTGCTCAATTACCTGGTAGAGGGCATCCAGTTTATGGCTCAAAGTCAGGATCTGGTTTTGTAATGGCTCCATCTAATACCCTCGTCAGTATATTTCCTCCATGTTATTCAATTTACTGGCAAGGTTAAACATACTTATGAATTATTTAATTATTCAAATAATCTGTCTAAATGAGATATCTAAGTCATTAATTATCAATGTTTCTCAAAAAAATGTTGAAGTAATTGCTCTGATAGTTGTTAAAAAATGTAAAGCTAGACAAACTTATTTTGAGAAAAATTTGAAATTTTAAAAAACAAAAAACTATTTACAAATAACTCAAACGATATAACTTATTTTCCTTCTAATCTAGTTCTCTCATAATTGATGGTTTTTTGACAATTGTTTTTTAATTAAGGTTGTATATCAAACAAACTGATGTTTCCTGCTGATTTTGGTAAATTAGAGCTGACGCACCAGTGACTACAACATGTATATGCGTGCGCCTATAGCTTCCTGTTCCTCATCAGGCGTTCCAACCCGAAAGATACTACAGAAGTACAGAGAAGCCGACACTTATGCCAATTCGCAATTCGCAATTAAAAAACGCAAGATGCAGCAAAGCCTTCAGAATTAATTTTTGGCGTTGCTGATTGATGGGATGATTTTTACCTCACGCAAAGACGCAAAGGCGCAAAGAATAGACTTTTAGCGTTGCTCAAAATTTTGAATTCATCCCGCAAATATGCAACGCCTAATTTTTCATTCCTGTGGTGGCAATTCCGCGAATAAATTGACGCTGACCAAATAAAAATAGTACCATCACCGGCACCGTTGCAATAGTTACTGCTGCCATCATCAAAGGCCAGTTATTAGTAAATTGCTCTTGAAATTCTGCTAATGCCAACTGTACTGTTCTTAATTCTGGGCGTGTAGTAAATACCAAAGGCTTAAATAAATCATTCCATTCAGCAATAAAAGTGAATAAAAACAAAGTCACCAAAGCTGGACGGGCTAAAGGTAATAACACCCGCCACAAAATTTGTAACCTGTTCGCCCCATCAATTGTGGCTGCTTCTTCCAGTTCCACAGGAATTGTTTGAAAATATTGGCGTAAAAGAAATATGCCAAAGCCATTGACAGCAGTTGGTAAAATCAGCGCCCCATAAGTATTGATTAAATGTCCCCATTTTAAAACCAAGAATATAGGTATAACCAACAGCTGAAAAGGGATAACCAAGGTTGCTAAAACAACTAATAGTAGAGCTTGCCTACCACGAAATTTCAATCTCGCCAAAGCGTAACCAGCCAAAGCAGAGGTGATCAGCTGAAACGCCGTGACTGCGATCGCTACTAAAGTAGAATTAGCAAACGCCAACAGGAACTTCCCTCGCTGCCAAGCATCATGGTAATTACCTAAAGACCAACTTTTAGGCATCATATCTGGAGTCGCGCCAGGGGGTGCAAAAGAAGTGAAAAACACCACAAATAGCGGAAGCAAGACAATCAATGCTCCCAGTAGCAGTACTGCCAAACTCACAAGATCGCCAGATTTCAGGTTCCAACTAGATTTCATCATAAGTAAATAGATAGCAGAGCCTAGGGGCTAGGGGCTAGAGACTAGAGAAAAAATTACTCTTGACCATTGACTTTTGACGATTCAATCCACACGCTGCATTTGTTTCTTTAGTACTAGAGCATCGCTCCCCTGCAAAAGCTAATCTATTACATAGTGACTTGTTAAGTTAAATTAAACAACAGTGAAGATTACCCTAAAATGCCAGGGTAAATGAAGCGTTAGTATCAAATGATTCATTTTACAGGAGTGACGATACCATGCAGCAGTTGGCAGATGGATTAGAAATAGATTTCCAAAGCGAAACATATAAAGATGCCTATAGTCGCATTAATGCGATCGTGATTGAAGGGGAACAAGAAGCTTATGAGAATTACATCAAACTAGCTGAACTGCTGCCTGAGCATCATGATGATTTAATTCGCTTGTCGAAAATGGAAAGCCGCCATAAAAAAGGCTTTGAAGCTTGCGGTCGGAATTTACAAGTTACCCCAGATTTACAATTTGCCAAAGAGTTTTTTGCACCTCTGCACGATAACTTTAAAGCAGCAGCAGCCAAAGGAAACGTTGTCACCTGCTTACTGATTCAATCTTTGATTATTGAATGCTTTGCGATCGCCGCATACAACATTTACATCCCCGTTGCTGATGATTTCGCACGCAAAATTACTGAGGGAGTAATTAAAGATGAATACAGCCATTTAAACTTTGGTGAAGTCTGGCTGAAAGCAAACTTTGAAGCCTCCAAAGCTGAACTCGAAGAAGCAAATCGCCAAAACCTCCCTCTGGTTTGGAAAATGCTCAATCAAGTAGCTGACGATGCCGAAGTTTTAGCAATGGAAAAAGAAGCTTTAGTCGAAGACTTCATGATTCAATACGGTGAAGCTTTAAGTAACATTGGCTTCACAACCAGAGATATCATGCGCTTGTCAGCCTACGGACTTTCCGCTGCCTAAAAAAGTATGAAGGATGAAGGATGAAGCATGAAGTTACAAGAAGAAAACAAAAGTCAGAATTCAGGATACAAAATCAAATCTATCGAAAATTCTGACAGATGAATCGCATTTTGCTAAAATTTCAGACTTCACACTTCAGACTTCATACTTCATACTTCACACTTTGTTGTATTTTTAAGGTTAGGTATTGTCACTTACCCACTAAATTCCACGCTTTCGACGCAGCAAACGCCTAATACACAATACATGTTTGGTCTAATTGGACATCTGACTAGTTTAGAACACGCTCAAGCGGTAGCTCAACAATTGGGATACCCAGAATATGCCGATCAAGGTCTAGATTTTTGGTGCAGCGCCCCGCCGCAAATTGTTGATCATATTAAAGTTACCAGTCTGACTGGGGAAACAATCGAAGGCAAGTACGTAGAATCATGTTTTTTGCCAGAAATGCTGGCAAATCGGCGGATAAAAGCGGCAACCCGCAAAATTCTGAATGCAATGGCTCATGCTCAAAAGAATGATATAGATATCACAGCTTTAGGCGGTTTTTCATCAATTATTTTTGAAAACTTTAATTTGGAGCAGTTCAGTCAAGTCCGCAACGTCAAATTAGAGTTTGAACGCTTCACTACAGGCAATACACACACTGCCTACATTATCTGTCGGCAAGTAGAGGCAGCTGCAAAACAAGTTGGAATCGAACTGTCGAAAGCAACAGTAGCGATATGTGGTGCGACTGGGGATATTGGTAGTGCGGTAACACGCTGGCTAGATGCCAAAACAGATGTCAAAGAAATTTTGCTCATCGCTCGTAACCAAGAACGCCTGCAAAATTTACAAGACGAATTGGGACGAGGCAAAATTATGGCTTTGGATGAAGCATTACCCGAAGCTGATATTGTCGTTTGGGTAGCAAGTATGCCCAAAGGCGTGGAAATTGACCCCAAGGTGTTAAAGCAACCTTGTCTACTTATTGATGGCGGCTATCCTAAAAATTTAGCGACAAAAATTCAACATCCTGACGCTCATGTACTCAACGGTGGCATTGTTGAGCATTCTTTAGATATTGACTGGAAAATTATGGAAATCGTCAATATGGAAGTGCCAGAACGTCAGCTATTTGCTTGTTTCGCCGAAGCTATGCTACTGGAATTTGAGAAGTTACATACGAACTTTTCTTGGGGGCGTAATCAGATTACCGTAGACAAAATGGAGCAGATTGGTCAAGCATCGGTGAAACACGGCTTTAGACCTTTGCTGCTTTAGCAATTAGGGGCTAGAGGTTAGAGTCTAGAGGCTAGTACCGCAAGGCAGAAGTCAAAAGTCAAAAAGCTGATCAAATAGGCTTTTCACTGATTTATAAGGCTTCCTTGATTTACGCCGTGCTGTAATAAAAGTTAAGAGATAGAAAATAACATTCAAACCTAGCCCCTAGCCTCTAGTCCCTAGCCCCTAGCCCCTAGTCCCTAACCTCTAGTTCCTCATCCCTAAATTATGGCCACTACCGAGCGTAAACCACTACTGTTGGATTTTGAAAAGCCGTTAGCAGAACTCACAAACCGCATTGAGCAGATTCGGCAACTAGCAGAAGAAAATGGTGTTGATGTATCTGGCGAAATTCGCAAGCTAGAAGCACGCGCCACAAAACTGCGTGAGGAGATTTTTAGTACATTATCTCCGGCTCAAAAGGTACAAGTCGCCCGGCATCCCCGTCGCCCTAGTACTCTTGATTATATTCAGGCGATTACCGATGAATGGATGGAGTTGCATGGCGATCGCTGTGGTACTGATGATCCGGCTTTAATCGCTGGTGTCGCTCGTTTAGGTGGGCAGCCAGTGGTAATGTTAGGTCAACAAAAAGGGCGTGACACTAAGGATAATATTGCGCGGAATTTCGGGATGGCTGCTCCTGGTGGTTATCGTAAGGCGATGCGGCTGATGGAACACGCCAATAAGTTTGGAATGCCGATTTTAGCTTTTGTCGATACACCCGGTGCTTTGGCAACAGTAGCAGCCGAACATCAAGGTGCAGGCGAAGCCATTGCTTATAATCTACGGGAAATGTTTGGTTTGGATGTACCGATTATTTGCACAGTTATCGGAGAAGCAAGTTCGGGTGGGGCGCTGGGTATTGGCGTTTGCGATCGCTTACTAATGTTTGAACATGCTGTTTACACTGTGATCAGCCCTGAAGGTTGTGCGGCAATTCTCTGGAAAGATGCCAGTAAAGCACCCCAAGCTGCTGTGGCTTTAAAAATTACTTCCCATGACTTAAAAAACTTAGGAATTATTGACCAAATTTTGCCGGAACCAATTGGTGGCGCTCACTCTGACCCCTTAGAAGCGGCAACCACCCTCAAGCAAGCCCTTTTAGATCATTTAGATGAACTCAAACAGTTAACATCCCAAGAAAGACGGCAAATGCGCTATGACAAATTCCGCAAAATCGGTGTTTTTACAGAAATACCTCACTAGCAAGCTAAAGCTAGGTCATTAATTCAAGAGCAATGCTATAATTGCCTGTGGTTCTTAAAGATTTTTAACAATCTTTTTAACCGCAGGCATTTGTATTTGTGATCATCCGCTCATTTAAATGAGAGACTGTGTGTAGTTTTTTGTAACTTACTGCGAGTAGACAGCCCAAACTCCCAGATGAAGACTAAAATTTCATCACTGGGAAATGTTTTATTGGGAAAAATACCCATACTGACAATTCAATATAGCAATTGTCAAAAAAAAATTATCGGAATTTAAGGTTACTTTAATGTAGCCAATCCGAAGGACTTAAATAATTTGGTGGCAAGGGGCTGGGGTCACTGCCAAAATAATGGGGGAAAGCATGAGTAGTAAGCAGAAACAACGCGCCCTGATTACTGGGGCGAGTAGTGGAATTGGCAAAGCAACAGCTTTGGCATTTGCTAAAGCAGGCATAGATGTTGCCTTAGTCAGCCGTTCTTTAGATAAATTAGAGGCGGTAGCAACAGCAGCCAAGCAAACTGGAGTCGAAGCTAAAGCATACACCTTAGATTTAGCCGATTTACCACAAGTAGAAGCAAAAATCACAGCGATCGCCCAAGATTTTGGCAACATAGATATTTTGGTAAATAATGCCGGAATAGGCTATACAGGTAATTTAAGCGAAACAAGCTTAGAAGACTGGCAGCAAGTTATTAACATCAATCTCACCAGTATATTTGAGTGCATCAAAGGAATTTTGCCGGGAATGCGCGATCGCGGCACAGGCACAATTATCAACGTAGCCTCAATAGCTGCCAAGCAAACCTTTGCTGGATGGGGAGCCTATTGTGTTAGCAAAGCCGGACTTCTAGCCCTTTCTCAAACCCTGGCACAAGAAGAACGCGCCCACGGTATTCGTGTCACGGCCATTTGTCCTGGTTCTGTGAATACAGAAATTTGGGACACAGACACCGTTAACGCCAACTTTGACCGTTCAAAAATGTTAACTCCAGAAATTGTGGCACAGTCAATTCTCCACACTGTCTTATTGCCACCACAAGCAGTAATTGATGAATTGATTCTCATGCCCAATGCAGGCACATTTTAGTCATTTGTTCTTGGTCATTAGTCATTTGTTATGAGTGAATCACAAAGGACAAATGACCAATGACTGATGACTAATGACTCATGGCAAACATCCAAAACTAACTGAAAATTACATCATGACTATTGCTAGTTCTAACGGTTCCAATCGTTTTCAATCTCCTCTGATTTCTAATTTGGCAGATGCCATTAATACCAGACCCGATCGCAACACCCACGACGGCAGACAACCGGATTTGCACCCGCCTTCTGAGGAACAGATGGAGCAAATGATGGATGCCGTCAGAAACATCATAGTCGGTGTTGGGGAAGACCCTGAACGTGAAGGATTGCTCAAAACTCCCAAACGTGTAGCGGAAGCAATGCGGTTTCTTACCAGTGGCTATAACCAATCTTTAGACGAACTAGTGAATGGTGCCATCTTCGATGAAGGGCATAACGAGATGGTACTCGTTCGAGATATTAATTTCTTTAGCCTCTGCGAACATCACATGCTGCCTTTTATGGGGAGAGCGCATGTTGCTTATATTCCCAATCAAAAAGTTGTGGGCTTAAGTAAGTTAGCTCGGATTGTGGAAATGTATTCCCGCCGTTTGCAAGTTCAAGAAAGGTTAACTCGCCAAATCGCCGAAGCGATTCAAACGATTTTGGAACCTCAAGGTGTAGCAGTAGTTATGGAAGCAACTCACATGTGCATGGTAATGCGGGGTGTGCAGAAACCCGGTTCTTGGACTGTTACTAGTGCCATGCTGGGTGTATTCCAAGATGAACAAAAAACCCGTGAAGAATTCTTTAATTTGATTCGTCACCAACCATCGTTCTTTTAGAAGTGTGAAGTGTGAAGTAGGAATTTTCACACTTCATACTTCACACTTCACACTTCAGACTTTGGTCTTCAGCCTTTCAAATAGTAGTGCGACTTTATTTAAATCTTTATCTCCTGGTTGAATTTCGACACCACTGGATAAATCTATACCATCGGGGCTGACTTGGCTTAAAGCTTCTAAGATATTTGCTGGGGTTAATCCTCCCGCTAAAAACCACGGACTACCGGGGTGGAATTTTTCTAGCATTGCCCAATCTAAAGTTTGACCTGTACCGCCCAACTGTTGGGGATGATAGGCATCAAGTAATAAAGTGTCTACGTGTTGAGCATATATAGCTGCTTGTTCCAGGTGGTCAGCACTTCGTATCCTCCATGCCTTGAGAATTTCGACATGGGGAATTTTTTGGCGTACTTTGTGACAAAATTCTAGTGATTCATCTCCGTGTAACTGCACACCAGTTAAACCAGAATCATCCACTATTTGACTGATTTCCTCAATGTTAGCGTTGGCAAAAACGCCAATTTTGTCAATATTGTCTGGTAATTGGGTTATGACTGCCCGAATTTGCGTTGCAGTTACGTAACGCGGTGAGGTAGGTACACAAATAAATCCTAAAGCGGTTGCACCTAAAGATGCGATCGCAGTTGCTTGCTGTGGTTGAGTAATGCCGCAGATTTTAACCCGCATATAGTTCTAAAGAGCGAATTTTTGCTAACAATCTTTGGTTGCTGACTCACTAATTCTATAATTTTGGAGGTTTTATGAATTTTGTCATTTAGGAGACAAAAACTCGATGTTATCAAATTTACTGGCAGCAGCAGCTAATGTCCCCGCCACCCCTGCGTGGAATCCCACAGTAGGCATCATTATTAGCGTTACCTGCGTGATCATTCTGTTGTTATCTACCCGCATTGAGAAACCTCTAGTTGGGCCAAAATTGCCAGTGTTACCCGTTAGTGTTCCCACATTTATCGCGGCTATGGCTTTTGGTCACATTATCGGGATTGGTATTGTTTTAGGACTGACTAATATTGGCCGTCTATAAATCCAAAAGTCAGGTTGAGATTGGGTGTGAAGGGATGAGGTGTAGGGGTATAAGTGAGCAAAACCCTTACATTCTTAAACCTTTACACCCCTTGTCTAAACCCTAGATTTTTGTCTCACTGCATCAGTCCTGTCATTGTTATTCTTTCTCCAGCAATGCAACTCTCAAATTTAGCTCAGTTGAATTTTGCGATTTTTGTTACCGTAAAGACAGAACTCACAGCAACTTCATCATGACAGCTAAATTGATAGTTCTTGTCTGGAGAAAGAACCATAAATGTGAGCAATCGGGTGTTTAGGCAACAGTCAATAAGTAGATGCAAAATAAACTACCTCAAATAATGTGGTTAGCTGCGGCAGCGATCGCACTATTGATTAGCAGCTGCGAGGATATGCTAAAATATGCGCCGCCATTACCCAACATTGAATTTCCATCAAGCCAACCACCCCAGCCTGTAATTCCTGCTGCATCTACCAAAATTGCAGACATGGAAGTCGCCGTGCGCCAAGGTATCAACAAAGTACGGCAAGAAAACGGACTTCCGCCGCTGCAAAATAATGAAAAACTCACCCAGGTAGCCCGCAACTACAGCCGCCAGATGGCGCAGAAAAAATTCTTTAGTCACACTGGTGCTGATGGTAGCACCTTACCAGACAGAATACGTGCAGGTAGAATCTCTTATTGGATGGTGGGGGAAAACTTATTTACCTGTACGAATGTACCCCAACCTGTACCAGCAGCCATCAAAGGTTGGATGAATAGCCCCGGACACCGAGCCAATATTTTGCGTCCAGTGTTTAGAGAGACAGGTGTGGGAATTTGGCGAGTTGGCAATACATACTACATGACTCAGTTATTTTTGCGACGTTAATTTATAAAAGTGCTGAGTCACCGAAGTTTGCTCAACTGTAACTCTTAGTACGGGAACGAAAATTAAGGGCGATCGCATTTTTCTTGATGGAGAGCGATCGCTGTTGTGCTTTCATAAACATATTAGAGGCAATGTTGGAATATCTCTTGTTCTGCTGTCGTTAACTCAAATTCCAGATAGTTGCAGAGATGAATAAAATTTGATATTCCATATTTACATAAGCAGTTCTGAAAAGTTTGCACTTCTTCTATAATTTCTTTAATGTGTCTTTTAAGAGCTATTCTGGACGGACAATAATTACAAAACTGGTCTGCAATGCCTTGCAAAATTCCTGGTGTCTGATTTTCTATACCGCAATATTTGCTGTTTTCTGTAAGCAGTAGATGTTGATTAAACAGGAAAAATTCTTTATTTATCAGTTCACTTAAAATCTGCTCTTTAAACCGCTCCACTACATACTCCATCACCACTGGCTTTTGGGTATAACCTTGACCTTGTTTTTCAATTAATGAACGCCAAATCAATCTTTCTATAGCGTTCAAAAGTTGGTATTTAGGAACAGTCAACCAAATGCTTTTAGCTAAGGTATCAATACTTGTTAATTGTTGATTAATAGCTATACAGTACATAATATGCCATTCAAGCTCAGAAAGACGATGTAACTGTTGTTTGAGTAATTGGCTGATGTTACTGAGCAATAAAGTATTTTGTTCTAGGAATTTGTCTATCTTGCCATCAAATAGCTTGATGATGGCATTAGCTACCATATTGATTTGTAAAGGGTTATGACTGTAGAGAAGGCATAATTTCTGTTTTTGCTCCTCTGAACCGAGCAGTTGCTTTGATTGCAGTAAGTGTAAGGCTACCTCTTGAGAACCCTCTAAGTTGAGGGAACGTACCTTAAAAGCTGTTCTCTCTAAGGTGGCGATTTCAGCCGGCTTTTCTCTAGAGGTTAAAATTAGACAGCTATTATGGTTGGTTGTGCTAATTGCTCGGATTAAATCACTATATATCTGATAACCTGAGCGATAGTTGATCATTAAGTCGGCATCTAAGGTTGTTTCTAGGTTGTCTAAAATTAATAGACATTGGGATTTACGTAGATAATGAATCAGCAGATTAATGTCGGGTTTGCTTTCTTGCTGATGGGACAAAAATGATACAAACTCAGTCACAAGGTCATTTGCTGAAGAAGTATGTTGTATGGCTCGCCAAATCACATACTCAAACTGGTCTTGAATTGATTTTGCCAATTTAGTGGCTAAAGTCGTTTTCCCTACACCAGCCATACCTAAAACTTTCACTAGGCGACAGCCATCTTCTATAATCCATGACTTTAGTTGTGTCAGTTCTTGTGAGCGTCCATAAAATGAGGAAATATCAATTGCCGCACCCCAATTTGTGTTTTTTTTTTGCAATTAATTTTGTGTTATTACTTAGATAGTTAAATTGAGAATGAGAATTAAGTGTAGAGACTTCTCTCCAATCTAGCTGTAATTTACGACATAATTCTTCAAAATTTGCATGACCAACTGGTTTTCCAGTGAGGAACTTACTAACTGTAGCTAGAGCTAGTCCTGTGTCATAAGCAAGGCTTTTTTGGGTGGGGTAGCCATTACGTGTCAGTGCTACCTTGACTTGATCAATACAGTCATCTTGAACTTTCAATGACCTTGGCATTCTGCATTAATGTGTGTTTAGTTACATAACTATCGTACAATAATGTTTAAGCACATTTTAATGTATTTGGTATTTCATAGAAAAAACATAATAGTATCAATTTATAAATCACTAACTCAAATTCTCTCTTTAAGAAAAATATTAAAAAATTATTAAACTTAGTTAAAAGTCAGAATAAGTCAGTAATTTTTAGGTCTGAAGTTAGTCAGTAACAAAATATTGTTATATCAAATGTAAGTAATTTTACTGTTGCTTACTTAAATATTCTCTCTTTTGTTCATATACCTCTTTTAGATGAGACTGATTCCTAAATTGGCTTTAGGAATGCAGACATTTTTTTGTGCTTAGTTTTCGATGCAATGACAATTAAGGAATAAAACCATGACCAACAATTTATTTTTAAACTTTTCTGAGATTGATGAAATACTGCAAGATGCGTTAAACAATACCCATTCATATCTCAGGAACTTCCGCAATGATGCAGGGTATAGCCAGAAATTGGAGACTGCATTTGGTTCTGGTTTTGATCAGGTAAAAGCTAATTCATTATTTGATAGTTTTGCTCAAGGGGATTTTAATGATATCCCTAGCATCGAGATTGTGAATAGTAGTGATATTAATGGTGCGAATGGTGCTTTTTCGATCACTACGGGCAAGATTTATTTAGCTGCTGAGTTTATTAGTCAAAATGCTCAGAATACAGGTGCTATTACCGCCGTGTTGCTGGAGGAAATCGGGCATTTTTTTGATGCACGAATTAATCTAGCTGATGCAGCAGGGGATGAAGGTGATATTTTTGCCAGGTTGGTGCAAGGGGAGAGTTTAAGTCAGGAAGAGTTAGCGGTTTTGAAGGCTGAGGATGATAGTGCGACGGTGACTTTGGATGGTCAGGTTGTTGAGATTGAGCAGAATAACCCTATCATCACAGTTACCAACAATAACGATAGTGGTGCTGGTTCTTTGCGCCAAGCCATCATTAATGCTGGTAATACTCCTGGAGTGGATACCATTGATTTAACTGGCGTTAGTGGCACAATTTTTCTCAACAGTTCCCTCGGCAATCTTAATACAGGTAACGACATTAATTTTGTTGATGATGGTAACACTACTATTAATGGTCAAAATGCCCGTCAGATTATTTCAGTGAATGGGGCTAATGTTACTTTCTCTAGACTAACCTTTGCTAATGGTTTAGCCAGAGGAGGCGATGGTAATAATGGTGGTGGCGGTGGTTTAGGTGCTGGAGGTGCGCTGTTTATTAACGCAGGGAATGTCACCCTTAATAATGTGACCTTTACCGGAAATCGGGCAGTTGGGGGTAATGCCAACGGCAATGCAGGTAGAGGTGGTAATGGGGGAGAATATTACGGTACAAATCGTAATGGTGATAATGGTCAAGCTGGAAGTGGAGGTGGAGGATTAAATGGTGGTTCTACTTCATCTGGTGGTGCTGGAGGGAATGTAGTAGAGGGTAATGTTGGTGGTGCTGGTGGTGCTGGTGCTGTGGGTAATTTTGGAGTAGGCGGTGGCGGCGGCGGCGGTGGTGCCGGTGGCGACCATAATGGTGGTGCTTGGAGTTGGAATGGTGGTGCTGGTGGTGCTGGTGGTGCTGGTGGTTTTGGTGCTGGTGGCGGCGGCGGCGGCGGCGGTGGTGGTGCTGGTGCTAAATGGTCAGATAAATTTCAGGGCGCTGGCGGCGGTGCTGGTACTGCTGGTCAATTCGGTGGCAATGGTGCTGGTGGTTCTGGTGGTAAACGAGGTGAATGGTATGGTGATACCAGTGGTGTCGCTGGGGCTGATGGTGGTCGAGGCGGCGGTGGCGCTGGTCTAGGCGGTGCTATTTTCGTCAACTCTGGGGCAAGTTTAACCCTACTCAACAGTGTTTTTACTGTCAACTCAGCCACAGGTGGTACTGGTGCAAATAATGGTCAAGGTCTTGGTGCGAACATTTTTGTTAGAGATGGAGCTACAGCCCAAGCCATTGGCACAAACTATAGTAATACTTACGGTACTATTAACACTCTTCCCTTCCCCAATGCTGTCTACCAGTTTAATGGGTCTATCTATAGACTTAGTAGTACCTCTAGTACATGGGAACAAACTCAAGCCCAGGCACAGAGTTTAGGTGGAAATCTTGTCACCATTAACTCTCAAGCCGAACAAGACTGGCTAGTTAATACCTTTGGTGGTAGTGAACAACTGTGGATTGGACTGACAGATAAGGTTACAGAAGCCTTTACAGATGGTACTAAATTCACGTGGGTGAGCGGTGAAACCTCTACTTACAGGAACTTTTATACCAATGAACCAAATAATGCGGGTAACGAAGATTATGTGGGGATGAATTTTGGTGCTGCTGGCAAATGGAATGATTACAACAGTACCTATTCTTCGAGAGGCATTATTGAAAACAAGTTTTATGAATGGAACGGCAGTAAATATCTCTTAACTGGATCTGGTACATGGGAACAAGCTCAAGCTCAAGCACAAAGTTTAGGTGGAAATCTTGTCACCATTAACTCTCAAGCCGAGCAAGACTGGCTAGTTAATACCTTTGGTGGTAGTGAACAACTGTGGATTGGACTGACAGATAAGGTTACAGAAGCCTTTACAGATGGTACTAAATTCACGTGGGTGAGCGGTGAAACCTCTACTTACAGGAACTTCTTTACCAATGAACCAAATAATGCGGGTGACGAAGATTATGTGGGGATGAATTTTGGTGCTGCTGGCAAATGGAATGATTACAACAGTACCTATTCTTTAAGAGGCATTATTGAAATCAAAGAGTATAATGCAACCGGAAACAATACAGATTCTCAGTTTTTTGTTTTGGGAAAACCTGAAAAATTTGATATTAGTGTTCTTGGAGGTTTTGGCCCAGACATTTTTCAACTCAGATCCTATGATGGCTTAACTACATCACAAAAAGTTTACGGTTCTCAAGGGAGTGATATATTCAACATATCTATTGAAGGATCATCTGGTACAGTAGGACTAGATTTCAATGCAGGTAAACTAAAAGAGTTAGCTGAACTGTTAGTAGAACCTGATTGGGATGTTAGAGAGCAACGTCTTATTGCGGATACTAGTGCCGCTTTTATTAGTGCTGGCATTGATTATGCAGCAGCAGTAGCACAGGCAGCAGATATTACTGGTTTAGCGGATGGGGTAATTGATGCGATCGCTACTACAGCACACCTCGCTAATGATCTAGCTAATATCGAAGCCAACTACAACTTAGACATAGAGGAATATCAAAATAATTTAGCGGCTATCGGTAATTTCTTTGAAGGACAGGGAAGTAATGGTTGGGGAACAGTTAACATAACGCAAAAACGATCCTTGGTAGAAATTATGGATTTTCAACCAGGGATAGATACCATCACACTTCCTAAGCTAACTGGTAATCAATCTTATAGATACACATTTGTGTCGGGTATTAATGGAACGGGTGTAGAAGTAGCGTACAACAACCAAACAAATGAACCCTCAACTTTTCTGAGAATTTATATAGATCCAAACCTTTTACCAGTAATAAATGGTCAAAATATTGGATTAACGGAATTCATTGGAAGTTTGTTCACTAACAATGCGTCTCACGGTGTTATCGGTCAAACACGCAACAATACCAGTAAGGTAGCAGTTAGTGGTGCAAGCTACACTGGAACTATTGCTGGGGATTACATCTATGTTGCTCAAAATAACCCCACTGTTGGCGCTGTTAAAATATACGGTCTTGCTGGTGATGATCTACTGGCGGGACGTAATAATGGAACCAATGAAATATATGCTGGAGAAGGGAATGATTTTATTGTACCTGGTGGAATTAATGACTTTATAGATGGAGGGACAGGATATGACCAGGTGAATTATTCACAGAATGCGACAGGAATTTCTCTCACAATTAGTAACAGTCAGAATGTCAGAAACGTTGAATCAGTTATAGGTACTATCTATGACGATAGTATTAGTTTTAATAACCTAGAACTTCCCCCAGAGGACGGATCAGCATTAAACTTACAAGGTAGGGGAGGAAATGACAATCTTATAGGTAGTAATTATCGGGATGTTCTTCTTGGTGAAGATGGCAATGATAGTCTGAGTGGACTGGGGGGGAATGATACACTAACTGGGGGACTTGGAAAAGATACTTTAACCGGGGGAGTTGGATCTGACCTTTTTGATTACCGCAACTTAGCTGATTCTCTTCTCAACAGCTTTGATGTGATTACAGACTTTAGTGCTATTGAAGATAAATTCCTCGTTTCCACTACACGAGCTGGGTTCTCTAATGCGGGATCTGTTGCAACACTGGATGCAACTGGAATTGCAGCCAAATTAAATTCTACTAATTTTGCAGCTAACTTTGCTGCTCAATTTACCTTTGGTAGCCGTACCTTTGTAGCTATTAATGATGCTACAGCCACGTTTAATGCTAATACTGATGCCATTGTTGAAGTAACAGGGTTAACAGGTACTTTAGGAACTGGTAACTTTACAACCGTCGTTTAGCTTGCCTCTGCTATTATTTAGGCAATTCTGAAAATTGAGAGGTTTAGATACCGGGCTTTTTTGAAAAGTCCGGTATCTTGTTGTTCAATCTCGAAGAACCAGGGTTTTCTATTGCCTTAAAGTTGCCTCTAAAGAAATGTAAATAGAGCAAAATTTACGCGATCGCTCCATGCTAAGTAAAATCAACATGGGAGCGATCGCCAAATTATAAGCATAATTTAGCGCAATTTCCCTAAAAACTTTTCTTTTTTCCTCAATCTAAGGTGCAAGAGTGTTACCTCACAGTTGCGATCGCGCTAATGGTAAAGTCACATCCAGACTCAGGATAGGTGCAGCGATCGCAGATTCAATTTAAACTACAAATGTATTAATCTGGCAGGAGTCGTTGTGAAAGCTAGATGGATTATTACAGCAACTTCAGCAGCTTTGTTTTTTGGTGGTAGTTTGTTCACATCGCTGCGCGACCCTTGGTTTCAAAATCTGCAACGTCCTAGTTGGTTAACCTTTGAGTTTCTCATTCCCTTTATCTGGACTTTCATTTGGGTTTGCATTACGATTTCTGCAATTATCGTTTGGGAGAAAAGCAGCAAGAAAGGTTCTCGTCCTTGGGGGTTGCTGCTAGTTTATGCGGCCATTGCTTTACTGACATCGCTTTACAGTCCGGTGGTGGTAGAACTCCGCAGTTTGATTGGTGGTATCATTGTTGGCGGTTTAGCAACGCTTTTGGTCTATATTCTGGCTTTTGTCGTTAAGCCAATTTCTCAAACAGCTTCGTGGCTATTTCTTCCTTATGCACTTTGGGGGCCTTTCGGCACTTATCTAACTTGGTTATTACTCCAACTCAATAGCCCCATCAACCCATAATGAAACGACTGATTTTGCAATTCTCAGTTTATCTAACTGTGCTATTAACTGGATGTGTTGCCAATAGAGATGTCAAAAATCCTTTAGTCACAGCAACACTTAATCCAGCATCGCCAATTAATGCTAATCAAGATGCAAATTACATCACGCAAGTAGTTCAACAAGTAGGGCCAGCAGTGGTACGCATCAATTCCACTCGCACTGTTGCAGTATCTCCCCAAGACTCTTATTTAGGGCGTTTTTTTGGCGAACAGGTGCCGAGTCGAGAAGAAGTACAGCGGGGGATTGGTTCAGGGTTTATTATCAGTGGAGATGGGATTATTTTGACTAACGCCCACGTGATCGCAGATGCAGATAGCGTCGCAGTGGTGTTGAAAGATGGTCGTAGCCTTCAAGGTAAAGTAGTAGGAGTAGACCGTGTAACCGATGTGGCGGTAGTCAGAATTAAAGGTACAGGTTTGCCAACAGTGAAATTAGGTAACTCAGATAATTTGTTACCAGGGCAATGGGCGATCGCAATTGGCAATCCATTAGGATTAGATAATACAGTTACCCAAGGAATTATCAGTGCAACTCAGCGTTCTGTGTCTGATTTAGGAGTACCCACAGAACGAGTCGATTTTATTCAAACTGATGCAGCAATTAACCCTGGTAATTCTGGCGGCCCCTTGCTCAACGCTCAAGGTGAAGTAATTGGAATGAATACTGCTATCATCCAAGGAGCGCAAGGATTAGGCTTTGCAATTCCCATCAAAACAGCCCAAAGAATTGCCAATGAATTAATCGCTAAAGGACGAGTAGATCATCCTTATGTTGGCATTCAAATGGGAGAGTTAACCCCTGATTTACGCACCAAAATTAATCAAAGTGATACCGGATTAAAAGTTAATCAAGATACAGGTGTGATTATTTTAGGAGTTGCAATTAACTCTCCTGCTTCCCGTGCTGGCTTGCGTCCGGGTGACATTATCGACAGTATTAACGGTGTAGCGATTCAAGATATTAGACAAGTGCAACAACAGGTAGAAAATACCAAAGTCGGCGACATGATGCAAATTACAATCAATCGTAACGGCAGAAAACAGGCGATCGCAATTCGCACAGTCGCCTTACCTGCAAGAGACGTTAGTTAATCAAAAATTCAGAAGTCATACCGTTTGACTTAAAAAATGAGACAAATAGACGAGCAGAGGAAGAGATTTGTATCAGTAATTTCGTGAATTGGTATCAGAAGTCAGAATGACAAATGACGAATGACAAATGACAACCTTAATTATTTATCTTTTTAATATCGCCATAGGCGCGATAAAAGCCACCTCTAGCTGACTCGCGGATTTCTTGGACGAGATAGCGATCGCCTGCTTGGCGAATATCTTTGGGAAACTGCACATTCCCGTTAGAATTGTAGCCTGGAGAAATAACTCTGACGCGCAGTTTACTACCATCTTGAAAACACTCGGCAATTACCCCAGTACTTGTATCTGTAGTAGTTTCCAGAACAGCCGAAGGTGTAACTCCCTCAGTTTTTGGTGCTTTAATCACAGTTGCTTCGGGAATTGTACCAGCTTGAGCAGAGGCGATCGCATTTTCACTCGCATCAATACAAGCTAAACTCCCATCGGTAGGCGTAAACAACTTACCAAGGGGAGGGTACCTTTAGGCTTAAATTGGCAATGCGCTCAGTCGCTAGAGAACTTTTGCTAAACTGCTAAGTCTTTCATAAACCGGGATGAGGCGATCGCCTTCTATTTCCACAGTACGATCTGGATAATGACGAATTGCGCCTAACAAAGTAATTTCCCCATCTTGCTGAATAGACTTACTCAAAGATGTTTCTAGCGCCTGTGCATCTAACTCTCCCGCAGGTGGATGCACTACATCACCAATTTGAGATAGTAAAATTGGCCCTGTCCAACCAGACAGCAAGCTATTTAAAAAAGCAGGTTCAGCTTTAATCCCTGCGACTAAGGCTTTACGCGCTACATTTGGGTCTTGTTTAGCCACTTGCAAATAATTGCTGATTGTTGGGGTAGTCTTACCTGTTTGCACAAACTGATTTAATTCTGCAACCGAAACAGGCCCTTGAAAGCTACCATACTTTAAAATCACTTGTTCAGCAGCGTTAGCACTAGCACTGAACAACAAAACACCAGCACCAACTCCTAAAGCCACTGTCTGACTCAATAATTTGGTAAACTTCGACCTGATTAATTGATTCCAAACTTGAAAACTCTGCATTTAATTTAACTTCCTAGTGGTGTGGAGCATAAACAAGTCTAAAATATCTAAGCTTTCTGAACACGACAACATATTAACTAGGTTATCTAATATAGATTCAGTTTGTGGAATCCACTGAGGTATGACCAACGATAGAAATTAATCAACATACAGCAGTTTACACATTCATGAAATACTGTAAGTAAAGTGAGCAGAGCTTACGAGTGAGGTTCACCTAGTAATACAATCGAGCATTTCAACTCCCTCAAAATTTGGGTTGTTACTTGACTCACACCTAAGCCGCCGGCTGTGCGATAGCGAACAGAACGCAAAACTGCTAAATCAAAAGCTTGCGCTTCTCGAATAATTACTCTAGCGACATCATCACCTTTAACTGTTTGGATATTTGTCTTCACCTGTAACTGACTTTTTGTGGTAATTTCCAATAATTGTGATGTAAATTTTTCTACTAAAGCTGGGGGAGTTTTGCGATCGCTCACATGCAACAATACCACCTCTGCCTGATTCACATCAGCTAAAATTTGCGCGAACCTAACAGCACCGATAGTTTGTCGCGTTAAATCACCAACAGGTACTAGAATTCTTTGGATACTGGTCGGACTACTCAACAGACGTGTCACCGCCACTGGACAATGTGAAGACCAAAACACACTATCAATCACACTTCCAAACAAACGAGCGCGAAAGCCAGTAGTTTGCGACCAACCCATTACTACTAAATTAGCGTTACGTTCCCGACTAGCACGGCTAATTCCCAAAGCTGCATCATCATCAATACGAATTACTGGCGATACTTCTACATTAAATTCTTGACTGATTTCTTGAGCCAACTTCAATCTTTTTTGACTTTGATCAAGCGCCGTCACCAATTGCGGATCATCCATCTGAATCAGAGCTTTAGTAATTGCTAATGGTACAATTGTTCCCGATTCGTGACGTGCCAGTAATGCAGCCATTTCTATTAAATAACGCTGGGTTTGAGGATTGTAAATTGGGACTACGACAGTAAATGGCTGTTGTTGTTCTTCGACCTCACTTTCATGACTCTCCCACCAAGTTGAGAGACGATCTGTTGCAAAATCTGCTTCACTAACTTGTAGAGCAGTAGCAGACCTCGCTGTAATTACTGGCCCTAAAATAGCAGTCACCAGCATTAACACAATCACACTGTTTAAAACCCCTTCATTGATTAACCTTTCGCCAGCCGGGTTAACAGTTTGATATGCTACCAATGCCGCCGCTAATGTAGCTGCTACCTGCGGTAGAGATAACGACCACATTGTTAGCATTTCTGCTGTATTGTAGCGGTAAAATAATTTAGCTAAAAATGCCGCAATAAATTTACTGCCAATTAAAGCTCCAACAATTACCACAGTCAACCAAACAGAACTGAGAGTCTTGAGAAATGCCGGGATATCAATCAACAATCCCATATCGACAAAAAAACATGGGATAAATAAAACACTTCCAATAAACTCAATTTTTTCTTTAACTGGGCTACGTCCTAAAACATCATTAACAGCTAAGCCTGCTAAAAACGCCCCAACAATTTTCTCAACACCAATAACTTGCGCTCCTACAGAAGCCAAAAATAATGCTAGTAAAATAAACAAAAACTGATTGCTTTGTTCATCTCCCGAACGCCGGAAAAATTCTTTACCTGCCCAGTCAAAGCCAAACAAAACTACAACCGAATAAATTGCCAATCCTCCCAAGAGTGTGGCTAAACTCAAGGCTGTAAATTCTCCGCCGTGAATACCCACACAAATTGCTAGTACCAACAAAGCACCTGTGTCAGTAAAAATCGTTGCACCAATTGTTACAGTCACAGCTTCATTTGTGACCACACCCAAACGACTAACAATTGGATAAGCTAATAAAGTGTGGGATGCAAGTAAAGAACCAATCAAAAAAGCAGAATTCCAACCAAAATTGAATAAACGCCCAACCAAAATCCCCGCTATTAACGGAACTATAAAAGTCAGCGTCCCAAATCCTATAGAACGATTTTTAGTTTTGCGAAACTGCTCTAAATCAATTTCTAAACCTGCTACGAACATCAGATATATTTTGCCAATATCTGAAAGCAGTTTGATAGTATCTGATTCTGAATTGAGTATCTTTAAGCCATTTTCTCCTAAAATTACACCTGCTACTAGCAAACCGACTAATCCGGGCAATCGCAATTTTTCAAATATTGGTGGTACAGTAAAAATTACTGTTAGGAGAATGGTAAATGCAATAATTGGGCTTTCTAATAAAGATTGGATTGCCATTGGTAACTTAAATATTTCTAAGTAAGATTGTATATGCTGAATATGCCTAGCTCAGTAAAATTAAATTTTCCACATTAAGCCTTCCAAGTTTTATCTTGAAAATCAATTTTTTCACATCTATACAGAGATAGAGTGACATAATTTTATAAATCGGAATAAAATCATTTTAAGAATATCTAAATATGAAAAACAGAGGAAAAAGTAAATTCTCTTACCCTTCCCCTGAAAATTTGCTCTAATTTTTAGACAAAATTTAATATTTACTGCCAAATGTAGAGCAGAACAAACAAAACAATCCAGATCACATCCACAAAATGCCAAAATAGTGAAGTAGCATTGACACCAAAGTGGCCGGAGTCATAATTGCCCGGAATGAAAGACCGGATCAAAATGATTAATTGCAACAGGATACCTGTTAAAACGTGTAAACCGTGAAAACCAGTTAACAGGTAGAACATTCCGCCAAAAGTTCCAGAAGTGAAACCAAAAGCCAAGTGACTCCATTCAATAGCTTGTCCGACCAAGAAGTAACTGCCCATCGCCATTGTTGCGAGCAGAAATATCCGAAAACCAGACAAATTGTGACGTTGCAGAGCGCGTTCCGCCAAATAAATTACAAAGCTACTAGCAACCAGCACAACAGTATTAATGGCCGGGTCTCTAACTTCTAGCCCTTCTACACCAGGCGGTAGCCAGTTAGGAGTTGTCAGTTTGTAGACAATGTAGCCGGCGAAAAAACTCAAGAAAATAACACTTTCCGACAGTAAGAAAACAATAAAACCAAACATTTTATTGCCTTCTTCGTCATGTCCATGCTCACCAGTATGATGTGAGTGATTTTGCAACTCTTCAGAAACAATATAGCTGTCCATTGGTAAAATTTTTATTCGTGTAATATTGCTTGGAGAATACTCCGCGAAACGGCAGTCCGCTCAAGTCGGGAAACCCGCCCACGCGGCTGCCTCAACTTTGCGCTTACCTCAGCGCTCCTCTGCGTTTAAAAAACTAACATTCTGCACAAAAACGAGATATTTTTTGTCTCACGCAGAGGCGCAAAGGCGCAGAGAAGAGCGCAGGAGTAAAACCTAAAATGTTACTGATGGTGACTGTGAGACTCTGCTACCAAAGGTTCTGATTTGCCGTAACCGTAAGGTTCAGAGACAACTACAGGAATTTCTTCAAAGTTCTCAACAGGTGGTGGTGAAGAAACTAACCACTCTAAACCAATTGCTCGCCAAGGGTTATCAGGCGCTTTTTCTCCTTGCATCCAAGAAATCACCATGTTGAAGATGAATGGCAAGGTAGACATACCTAACAAAAATGCACCCAGGCTCGCAATGATATTCCACTGTTCATACTCTGGCGCATAGGAAGAAACTCGGCGTAACATCCCTTGCAGACCTAGTGGGTGCATAGGTAAGAAGTTGAGATTAGTACCAATAAATGACAACCAGAAGTGTAATTTACCCCAGCCTTCGTAGTACATCCGACCAGTCATTTTAGGGAACCAGTGATAAATGGCAGCATACAAGCCCATTGTCACTGTGCCGAAGAGGACGTAGTGGAAGTGTCCAACCACAAAATAGGTATTGTTAACGTGAACATCCACAGGTACAGAAGACAGCATAATCCCTGTGATGCCAGCAAAAACAAACATGATTAATCCACCCAAAGCAAATAACATGGGTGTATTCAAGCGCAACTTACCACCCCAAATTGTCGCTACCCAAGCAAATACCTTAATACCAGTGGGTACAGACACAAACATGGTGGTTAACATGAAAATCAACCGCATCCAAGCAGGTGTACCACTGACATACATGTGGTGAACCCAAACAATGGCGCTGACGACGGCAATTAACAGTGATGAAATCGCAACGACTTTGTAACCGAATAAAGGTTTGCGAGAGTAAACAGGGAAGATTTCGGAGAAGATACCGAAAACTGGCAGGATAATCACATACACAGCCGGGTGAGAGTAGAACCAGAAGTAATGCTGGAACATGACTGGGTTACCGCCGTTGCTGGGGTTAAAAAAGCCAGTACCAACGGTGAGGTCAAGTAACAACATGACTGCGCCTGCTGTCAGGGCAGGTAAACCAAACAATTGGATGATTTGGGCGCTGAGGACTGCCCAGACAAACAAAGGCATCCGAAAGAAGGTCATACCGGGCGCACGCATCTTGACGATGGTGGTCACAAAGTTGACAGCACCCATAATTGAGGAGACACCAGAGATGGCGACTGCCAACAGCCATAAAACTTGACCGTTAATCAAGTGGCCTGTAGGATTTTGCAAACTGACGGGAGGATAAGCCCACCAACCTGCTTGGGCAGGGCCACCAGGAACAAAGAAGCTGGCCATCAACAAAATCCCGACAACTGGCACCATCCAAAAGGCGACGGCGTTGAGGCGGGGAAAGGCCATATCTCGCGCCCCAATCATTAAGGGTACGAGGTAGTTAGCAAAACCAACTAGTGAGGGAAATGTCCACAAGAACAGCATGACTGTGCCGTGCATGGTGAACATACCGTTATATACGGTGCGGTCAACTAAGTCGGCTTCGGGGGTAATTAATTCTCCCCGCAGAATCATGGCGAAGATACCGCCAATAAGAAAGAAGAAAAAGGAAGTAACAAGGTATTGGATACCGATTACTTTGTGGTCGGTGCTAAAGCTGAAATATTGTTTCCAGCCTCCTGGAGTTCCGTGGTGTGGTTTCTCAACCGGTAGGCTGAGACCATCAATAGGGATGTTAGTCATGGAAGAGTTTCCTTATAAGAAATAAGGGAGTGGGGGTGTGTTTGTGTTCAACCGGAATAATTCACCAAAGGAGGTGCGGCAGGTACGACGGTATCCCAACCATTTTTCACGGGTTCGTTAGCTGCTTGGGCGTATTCAGAAGCAGCTTGGTTATTGGCGGGGGAGGGTTTGTGTGTGGCGATTTTAGCCAACCATTTGTGATAGTCTTCAGCAGATTCAACAACTACGTTTGCCTGCATGGTGGCAAAATAAGTGCCGCTATATTGCGAGTCGGTGAGGTGATATTGACCCTGGCGAATGGGGGTAAATTCAAAGTCGATAGTATGGTTGGGAATGATGTCTTGTTTGAGACGGAATGCAGGGATATAAAAGCCATGCAGTACGTCTTCTGATTGCAGTGCTAAACGCACACGGCGATCGCTTGGTAAATGCAGTTCGGTACTGGTAACATTTCTCTCAGGGTAATGAAATACCCACGCCCATTGTTTGGCGATGACATCAATTTTTTCTACAGGTTCGCTCATTGCACCATCTTTGGGTGCAGCATAAGCTGATTCCATACCCACGGGGTTATGCAGATGCACTAGCTGTGTAGGGCCTTGAATTCCCATTTGTTCGTAAACTTGGGAGCTATAGCCAGCAATCCACAGTACCAACATAATGGGGATGGCTGTCCAGACAACTTCTAAGGTGACGTTACCTTCGATGTGGGGGCCATCGCTGAAGTCGTCTTTTTTAGCACGATGGAAAATCACAGAATACATTAAGGTGCTGGTAACACCAAGAAATATAAATGCACCTAATGTCACCAAAAAACTAATCAAATCATCAATCAGATGAGATTCGGCTGCTGCTTGGGGAGGTAGCCAGGAATAGGCTTGTTTACCTATCCAGATACTGGTGATGCTAACAGCGATCGCACCAGTAATTAAGGTTAATATGCTTAAAATCTTTGAGAGTTTCATGGGTTTTGGTCATTAGTCATTAGTCATTGGTCATTGGTCATTGGTCATTAACAAAGAACAAAGGACGAATGACAAAAGTTATTTGAGCATTGTGTTCAGGTCTTCGCCTAATTGCAGTAGTCTATCTGCGGTGTTGTGAACGCCAAATTCAGCAGCTAACTGCGCTCCTAATGTGCCGTGCAGGAACATCAAAAACATAATTGCGACTCCCGCAAATAAATAGCTCCACTGCACTTCTACGTCGTAATCTTTGCTCCAAGAAAAGCGTTGCCATCCTCTCCACATGGTCATCCCAACAAATAAAGCTAGGAGGACAACACCACCGATACCATGCCAAAGCATGGTTTCCATTGCAGGCATTCCCCATGCACTCTTCACATCCGTTGGTGGAGAGGCTAAGAGCATTTCGTAAAAGCCGGCTGCTACAGTAAAAAAGGTGATGCCAGTTGCCGCAACCATGTTGTACCAACCCACATCAAAGAAGTTGGCTCGTTCAACAGTAATTGCCAAAAATTTGAATACCCATTTTTGGATAGGAAACAAAACACCGACGATATCAAAGGTAATACCAATGATGAATAGACCGATGGTAAGATGCACCAAATTTGGGTGAATAGGCAGAGTGTAAGGTAGTCCGTTAGCGCCTATTTCCACATTTAATTGATTAATTAGCTCTGAATTCATGGCAGCATCCCATCCTTGACAGCTTCAACAACTGGTACTGTGTGCAATCCATATACCCAAACCAATTCATCACCGAAATATACTTGCAAGCCGACAATTGCAACTAAAACAAATCCGGCTGCTAAATAATGAATTGGTAATTTTTGCGGGTTACGCGAACGAATTACATAGCGCCATGCTGTAATTGCGGCGATAATGCCAGACAGCGACCAACCAATCAGTGTATGGATATTTAAAACTGATTTAGCTACGTCGTAAGGTTGGGCTAAACCGGCTTCAAATTGTCCAAAAATAATCGCTACAAAAATGGCGATCGTAGCGATAAACATATTCCACCAACTCACCTCAAATAGGCGAGCTTTACCAGTGAAATAACCTACTAAGTCACAGAAAAATGCAAACAATACCATTGCAATTACAAAGTGAACAACAATGGGATGTAGCGTATCTGGATAGGGAAGATTATGGTCGTTCAACGATGTAAAAAAATCAAGCATAGTTTCCTGCACCTTAGCCAAAGTTTCATGTTTAACAGACAAGTATCACCATCACTACAAACATTCACACCTGATTGGATTATCTTCAAAACCCCGCAGCGCCATCTAAGGAATCAGGTATTAGCTTTGTTCTAGCTAAATTGGTTGAAGTTACTATTTATCGTCAATGATTAAGTTCAATTCATTTGTTCATGTTGATACTTTATAACGACGATTTTGAATTTACCTCACAAAATCGTGGTTATTTGGTTGATAGTTGGCCATCTATCTATTAGCTTAATGATTTTTTTAGTAATTGTCAAAAACTAATATAAAGCTGCAAAAACAAGGCTGCTAACAGAAAAATAATTATGATGATGTAGCTTATCTACCTTTTATTTTTAGATATTGCACATAGCAAAATATTTGAATATGCGATATTGCACACTTAGAGAAAATATATTTGTAATTAAGTTAACATCCAATTTTTTGTCAGAAGTTATTAATTAACATAAAGTGAATAAACAATGTATTAAAATTAAAACCTTCATTCAACTGCTCTGGCTGATTATTGCTTTTAATTTGCAGTAAAAGTAAAAATTATATATTTAAATTTTGGCAAAAAAAGAAATAAATACTTTGTGCTTATGGTTAACATCCATCACTAAAATTGCAAATTAATATTTCTCAACTCCAAATGACAATAATTACCAACATTCTAAACTGGAAAATCATGACAATTTTTCAGTGCAACACTACGGTGGATTGCGCTGTGTTATAAAGCACTCTACTATTGTTTTATATTTAATAAAATAGTAATAATTAATACTTGTATTAGTTTGCTTCTTGAAAGCGATTTGCTAGGTTAAATTAGACTTAAGCGATACTGTCCTTCTCCGCAAAAAAATATAGATTTTGGGTGTCGTTTATCTAGTAATATGTGTCATTGGTATCAGTTTGCCTAAGACATTTGCTACATCGTGCAGCTAGTCAGATCGATTTTTCCACAAGGCACAAAATCAAGTACGGTTTTTTCACCCTAATTTAGTATGTGAATCTCCATACAAAGACAGAAATAAAATTGATACTTTTAGTTTAAGTAATTACTAAGGGATAAAATAAATCCTTTGTCGTAATAAATGTTCTGCTAAAAGATTCTTAACGTTTAAATAACGGCAAGTTCAAACCAAAAAATCGTCTAATTCGATACAATTAATAGGCTGGAGAGCCAAGGAGAACTAAGTGGTGCTATCAAAAGGTTTTGAGATTGAGATGTACACTGGCACACCTCAAGGTGAAATTGTTGGTCTCTCCGATAAAATTGTTGCCGATTTGGATGGATTTATGCGGGAACCAGATAGCCGCAACGTGGAATACATAACAAAGCCATCCACAAGTTACGAAAATCTTTTATGTGCTTTACTAAGTCCGCGCCGGGAATTACGCAAGTACCTCCAGCGTTTGGGTAACTACACTTTAATTCCTGGAAGTACTTTGTCGTTAAGTGGGGGCGATCGCTTCTTTCGTTCTGACCCAACCAATCCTTATCATGATTATATTGAGCAGACCTACGGCACAAATGTAGTTACTGCCAGCGTTCATATCAATATAGGTATTAGCGACCCAGAAACATTAATGCGTGCTTGTCGATTCATCCGCTTAGAAGCGCCTTTGTTTCTGGCACTGAGTGCTTCATCGCCATTTTTCAATGGCAAAGCCACTGGTTATCACTCGACTCGTTGGGGCGTATTTCCCCAAACTCCCAGCTACGTACCATTATTTACCAGCCATGCCCATCATATTCAATGGGTAGAAGAGCAGTTATTAGCTGGAACAATGCAAAATGTCCGGCACTTATGGGTATCAGTACGACCAAATGGCAATCGCCGTCCTTATGATCTGAATCGTTTAGAATTGCGGATTTGCGATTTAGTTACAGATCCTATTACTTTACTCGCAATTACCGCATTGTTAGAAGCGCGTTTATTGCAGATAATTAATCATCCCGATTTAGATCCCTTAACTAACAGTAGCTTCTCTCCGGAAGAACTAATTGCTCTTACCACTAACAATGAAATAGCAGCCGCTAGTGCCAGCTTGGATGCTAAACTGCAACATTGGCAAGATGGCAGAACCATTTTAGCCAGAGATTGGATTGCGGAACTATATCAAGAAGTTTGGGCGATCGCTAAACAACAAGGCTTTAGCTGTTTCCTGTCGCCATTGCATAAAATTCTACGTGAAGGCAATGAAGCCCAGCAGTGGTTACAACTACATAGCGTGGGTTTTGACTGTCAGCGTGTGATTACTCAAGCTATTGTGGCGACACAAGAACGAGAAATGGAACTAGAACACAAATTATGCTCGTCCTTGCGGGCTTAATCGGAAATTAAGGTTGTTCCATGTCATTAGTTATTATTAGCAAAGGACTAATGACAAAGGACAACCTTGACAATTGCTTTTGTAACTTAGGTGTGTTTTAGCTTCTTTACCAGCACTCAATATCCAGCCTATAAATGCCTACTAGTCTAAGACCATGATTTGTGGTTTCATACATAAGATAGATTTTAGGAAAGTTGCTAACAAATAATTTTGGTGGAGATTTTTAGTTTCATAACAACAAAATAGTTTTGTCTGCAAGCTCATCCGATACATTTTCAGAAAATTTTTGGGAAAAATTGGCGATTTTTTTGTTTTAAAAAACTAATCGATGTAAACTACAAAATGGTTATTAACAAAACCTATATATAACCTCTACCTTTTGGTAGATTTTTTATTGTCAATATAACTTTTTATACAATATCTCAGTTTTACAGAAGATGCCCCAGGTAGTTTTAGTAAATCCGCAAATTCCACCTAATACAGGCAATATCGCGCGTACATGCGCCGCTACAGGTACAGAATTACATTTGGTGGGGCCTTTAGGGTTTGAAATTAGCGATCGCTACCTTAAACGCGCTGGGTTAGATTACTGGCCTTATGTCAAACTCCATTATCATGAGTCGCTGGCAGCTTTCAAAGACTCACATCAACAGCGTGGAGGTAGATGTTTAGGCTTCTCTGTGAGGGGCAGTTTTAACTACACTCAATTTCAGTTTGAGCCTAATGATTGGCTACTGTTCGGTAGTGAAACTACAGGTTTATCACCAGAAGCATTATCAATGTGTGATACAACCTTATACATTCCGATGTTTCAACCAGGGGTTCGTAGCCTCAATCTTTCGGTTAGTGTTGCCATAGGTTTGTTTGAAGCTCGTAGACAACTAGGTGATTTAGTGTAGTTTTTAAACAAAAAGATTTTAAGTATAAATACTCTTAAAAGTCTGGAGATTAAATGAAAGCAGGATTTTCATTAGATAACAATTCTATCATCATCAAAAATACTTAAGGTTTTTATACTTAAAATAGTTTAATTTCAGCAATAATACAGAAAAAAATTAGTTCATTAGCTAGGTTTTAGATAAGAAATTTCTATATTAATTTTGACAACATACTCACTTTGAATGATAGATTTTGATGAACTAGATTTATCCTGTCGTCAAAAACGAAAAGCTGAAATCAATACGGATAAGGCATTTGTACTATTTTGTCCGAATAAGTATATTTCAGGAGGACAAAAGTACTGGGGAGTTTGTACGGTTGTCTTTTAGGGAAGAATCAACGTAAAGTCTCCTGTTGGGAAGACGGATCGGTTAAAAAAACCTTGAAGATATTTACAGCAGGAGGCATCGCTTTTTAAAACTTATAGCAACTAAAATTGCTGACAATATAAAGCAGATTCGGCTAATATCAACTTTTCCAATCCCAGCGAGTAAAGTAGGCGCTGACAACTGTAAAGAGCAAAAGTTCTAGGGTGTGAGGAGTGGAGCGGACAAGTAAGCACAGCAACTTTATGTTTTGCTAACAGGTGTAAACTTGTCTAAATCAGAGAAGCAGGTTAATCTTGCCTAAGTATCTCTGGTGAATGTGATCCAGGTCTATCGTTAGATGTGATCTAAATCATTGACTAGTATTCCGACTGCAAAATCGAGGTCAGTTAAGCGCTAGTGATCATAGGAGGTCGTCTTTGAAACGAGCATTGAAAAAAAGAGTAAAAGCTGTGCTGAAAAATACCCCCAGCAGTGAAAGTGTCCCTAGTGAGCAGTTAAGTGTGGTAAATCCCAAAGTTAATCGTCGGGTTAGCACACAAGCCGCCATGATTGGTTTAGCTATCTCAGTCGGGGCAACCAGCCTTTTAGTGACTCGACAAAGCGATCAAGCCCAAGCAGCAGCACCTGTAGGCAGCCAAAAGGTAGCCTCAAATATTTCGGCTGCTCCTGACACTGAGGTGAAATTTGTTCCCACAAAGCTGGAGGCCAAACTAGTCTCCTCAGCAAATATGCCAGAAAATCCTGTCATTGTGGAACCAACAGCAATTTCACAGTTGCCTGGGCTTGAAGCTAAATTGCAAGTTGCGGCAAGTGGAATGTCTGTGGAAGTTCCAGCACCAGATAATATTTCCAAAACAGCAGCCGAGACAAATTCTATTAATCAGTTGCCATTAGCAAAGAATGGAGAGGCAAAAGAAACCCTAAATGCTAATGATGTGACTGGCATTAAAGCATCAACTACAGGTAGTGAAACTTCTGTTGCTAGTGATGAAGTTAAAGCTAAATTAAAAGCACAGCAAGAGTTTGCCCTGTATCACTTACAAGAAAAATCAAACCGTTTAAGAGCAAGTCTGGCGGAGTTGCGGTCTGGGGAGTCAAAAAATTTAGCGAAAACTACTGCATCGCCGCAGGAGACAACGTTAGCAGAGAAGTTGCCACCTAACAGCGTCAATCAAGAGGTAGGGCAACAGTTGCCCTCTCTGGTCGATGAAGACAAAACAAAGTTCTTTCCAGAAACTAAGCAGACAAAATCTCCGAGCGAGCCAGTACAGCCATTAGCAACCACATCTGTACCTGCCACACCACAGATTGTGGCACCAACGGATACTGATACAGCTTACGAAGTTAAGCCTGGAGATACTCTAGCAGCGATCGCTAGCCGATACAACACCACTGTTGCAGAACTAGCAAAACTCAACAATATCAGTAATCCTAACCAGCTAAAAATTAGCCAAAAGCTAATTCTGCCATCCAAGGTAAACCGTAATGGTGCAATTTCAATACCCGTGGCAGTTAATCCAGCTGGCGCACAGTTTACCAACAATACCAAAGTAGCTGGCGTACCTATTAACACTGCTAGCAGCAACCTCAATGTACCCTTAGCACCAGTATCACCAGTTTTTGTCAACGACAATGCTGCCAAACCAGCCGCAGCAGCAACAAATAACCAAACACAGACAAATACTGCTAACGCTAATCCTTATGGTGTAGGTGGTGACACTCCCGTACCTAAAGCTTTTGCTGAGCTACAGCCTGGTAGCCAACAAACTAATCAAAAGGTAGCAAGAGACAGAAATAACGAGCGTCTACGGAGTTTACAGGCGGAAATTCAAAGACTACAGCAGAAATACCGCGCTCAAGAATCTGGTAATGCAGGTAATAATGTAGTTGCACAAGCAATTACTGAGCGTGACAACAACAGCGTTACTATACCAGTTCCTGTACCTGTAGCTATTCCGAGTAACTTGGCTGTCACCAAGCCCGTATCAGGAACTAAGAATTTTGCAGTACCTATTCCTGTTCCGACACCAATCTTACCAAGCTACAGCGCTCAACCAATTAAGCCCGAATTTCGTGCTACTCGCACTACTGACGAGCCAATTAACCCAGAGTTTCTACCCAACCAGGCTAGAGTCACAGTACCACCGGTTGGTGTCAATGCTTCTGATGCTCCCAGAAGAATGCGGGGAACTCAAGTATCCCCACAACTACCGCCTTTAGCAGCAGTAGATCAATACTTGCCTAAACCAATTGATGAGACCATACCTCCACCTTCCACATCATCTGTAGCTTATATTTGGCCAGCAAAAGGTGTATTTACCTCTGGTTATGGTTGGCGTTGGGGAAGAATGCATAAGGGTATTGACGTTGCTAACGCCACTGGTACGCCAGTTTACGCCTCGGCTGATGGTGTGATTGAAGTAGCAGGTTGGAATAAAGGTGGCTATGGTAATCTCGTTGATATCCGCCATCCTGATGGCAGCATAACCCGCTATGGTCATAACAGCAAGATTCTGGTGCGCGTAGGTCAGCAAGTGCGTCAAGGGGAAACCATTGCTTTAATGGGCAGTACTGGTTTTAGTACTGGGCCTCACACTCACTTTGAAATTCATCCATCAGGTAAGGGCGCAGTTAACCCAATTGCTTTCCTACCACAACAAAACCGCATATAGTCCTTGTCTGTATCTAACCCAGTCATTACCTTGTCAAAAGAGGGAGAGAGTCTCCCTCTTTCGCTTGGTTTTTTAAAATGCCAAATTCGATTGTGGAGGAAAATTAATTGAAAAAAAGACTAGTCATCAACAATTGTATATGCTATATTAAGAATTAATGCGAAAGCGCTTGGCTCAGTAGCTCAGTTGGTTAGAGCACGGGACTCATAAGCCTGGGGTCGTTGGTTCAAATCCGACCTGAGCCATTTAAACAGTAAATAGCTAACTTAAAGCTTGATAGTTCTAGCTGAAGAAAATAAGCGACTCTTAAAATGTGAAATTTTTGGGTTTGCGACCTCAATTTGTGAAATCCGTGAAAAATCTCTCGTTACTTTTGTATAATCATATAAATCTCTAAAATCCTTACTGTGCAAGAGTTTTACGGTTTAAACGTCACGACTTTAATTTGTTAAATAGCGACATCCAGTTTGTGAATGTACATTTGAAGTCTAAATTTAAGTTTCTAGGTTTTGGTTATAGACTTGCTCATCATGAACGCGATCGCGCTCTAGATAATTTACACTCAAGGTGAGACCGAATTATTTGCAGCTTCTGTTATGTCTTCCAGTTTAGATTCTTTACCACCTGCTCTCGCTAAAATCGTCCAGCGCTTTCAACGTGCTTCCGATCCTAAGCGGCGCTATGAACAACTCATCTGGTACGCGCAGAAGCTTCCAGAGTTTCCAGAAGCTGACAAGGTACCAGAAAATAAAGTCCCAGGTTGCGTTTCTCAGGTGTATGTTACCGCAGCCTTAAATGATGGGAAAGTAGTATTTCAAGGAGAATCTGATTCTCAATTAACTAAGGGATTAGTCGCACTATTGATTGAAGGTTTAAATGGACTAAGTCCCACAGAAATTGTCCAATTAACACCAGATTTTATTCAAGCAACAGGTTTAAATGTGAGTTTGACACCTTCCCGTGCTAACGGTTTTTACAACATATTTAAAACCATGCAAAAAAAGGCGTTGGAATGTTAAGTTAGAACAATAGTAAAAAGTACTGAGTAAATAGACTAGTACAGTTCGGCGGAAATAAAGCACCCATTATCAATTGCTGAAAAGTTCACTCTAAGGGTTTCTTCATTTCATACTTCAGACTTCATACTTCAGCCTTTTTGTACTAGCTTTTAGCAGGGGTATAAGGGTGTGAGGGCTTCGCCGTGAGTTTTGACAAGCTCAACTTCCATGTCAGTCGAACGGTATATATATTCAAAGCCCGGAAACCCCTATACCTTGACCTTCTGACACCCGTCTCAACGGATAAACTGTGTCTAAGTTCTGTTACCTAAGCTGTTTTGAAAAAGCGAATAATTTCGCGGACGTGATCGAGAAATTGCCCATCAGTAGAAAGTTGGGCGATCGCATTTCTGGCTTCTCTGGCTAAACGTTCATGTTCTGTTTGATTTGTGGCGCGTAATTCTTCTAAATTGGCTAAAATCCTTGACAGTTCTTTGCGAGTTTCTTCAGCAAAACGTTGTTGGGTAGCTGGCAAAGAATATGATTGTTCTGGGTTGAGTTGCTCTTCAATAGATTGGACTTTTTGTTCTAATTCATAAAAACGATTCCGCAGTTCATAAATATCTTCGCGGGGATATTTCCATTCTTGGCTAATCATAGTTAGCCGTGCATATAAATATTCGTAGGCGCGAATGGCCGGACGCAGAATAGTTAATAATAAAGCAGCACCGGAACTGATATAACCTACGGCGCTAATTCCAGTGGCTGCGAGAGTGTAAAGTCCAACCGCTGAAAATAAGTGTAAGGCGACGGCAACCCAAAGCGATCGCTTGGCTAATAATTGGACATATTTTACTTGTTTCCCATCTACAGGAATGCCTTTTTCGGAAGACTGTGCGGCTTCTGCTAAAACTTCTTTAGCTTGAAAATGCACATTCCAAGGTACAGTTACAATTACCAACAACCACCAAAAACTCGCACCGCCAATTACCCAATCGAGAAAGTTACCGGCGGGTACATGGAACCATTGCAATACACCAAATGCTAACAGTAATATAGCGACGATTCCGACGATAGAACTGATAAAAAAGTTAAAATACATTTTGCCCTGTCTCCACTGAAACTATCACTTCAATCATGGCTACGGCTGGGCATTTATACGGAATGGTTGTGCTGGTTTGGCTACTTGCACATATTAATTAATCAATCAGGTAACTACGCCAAACTCTTTGAGAATCTTTGCTATTCTTGTCTGGTAATAATAATCGCCAAGTTTTGCCTTCTTGTTGAATTTGTAAATACAGTTCAAAGGGTTGTTGCAGTTGCGTCAACTGTCGCTGCGGTAAGTTGATAATTAAATCGTATTTTCCTTTGACACGGAAGGCTGGTAAATTTTGAATTGTTAATGGCTTTTCTTCGGCAATTTTTAACTGCTTAATTTCAAATCCCTGAAAATCTATATCTAGTTTTTGGCTGAGTTCTTGTTTGGTTTGTTCTAGCCCAAGTGCGATCGCTTTTTGTACTAACTCACTAGTAGGCAGCAGTCCAATAGTACCACAAGCCGTTAACAACACCAGCAAAATCATTGTGACCAACAATCGCACCATCTTCGATATTCTACTCTCCAGCGTTAGTATAGCGGTATAAACCCGAAATTCTGCCATTTAATTCAGTAATTACGTAAAAATAACCAAAAACGTTAATTTATCGAACCTAAAATTCGCATTAGATGCGAAGCGGCTTAGCGTAGAATGAAACACGGATAAGTCGTAAAGTCTGCCTCAGTCCTATTATTGCTTTTGTATTCAGTTTTACTTAATAACTTCATTATTATCTCAAATTTATAACTAAAGTAATACATTTATTTAGAATAAATTCATTAATTTGATGAAGTGTCTCATCCAGATTTTTTCTAATATATTTGCATTCAATATAATCATTAAAATTTATATATTTGTATTCAGCAAATATATAAATAACTGTTTCATGGCATAGAGATTATTGTGATTTACATAAAAAAATAGATTATCTGTTTGAACATAAAACATTATCACTTATTAAATTAACAAAAGTAATCCATGAATCTACTATTACCAAAATTACACAAAAGAATTTTCAAGAGAATTTATCAGATACCCTTGACAAAACATCAAAATGATATCACGTATCATTTTATGATGAATTAGCTCACAGTCTGCGCCTAATACACCCTACGGGAATTTTATTTTTACTTTATAAATAATCTCTAATCACCAACAAATGGTACATCACTTATTTTTTTTATTTATTACATTCCTAATACCACTTTTAGTACCCATATTATCACCTTTATAGCGGGGGATGATATGAATACTAGCGTGCATAATATTTTGTCCAGCTTCTCGATTGATATTCATTCCCACATTAAAGCCATCGGGCGCAAATTCTGTTTTGAGAATCTCTTGAACTTTATTTACTATCAACCAGCAAGCAGATTGTTCTTTAAATGGTAATTCAAAATAATTACTTACATGCCGTTTAGGAATGACTAATACATGTCCTTTACTTACAGGATAACCATCAAACATAGCATAAGCTGTTGCTGATTCAGTTAATAAATTTAAATGTTTGTAAGGATTACAAAATATACAGTTATTAGATGAATTACGTTGATAATTATAATGAATATATTCATATATTTCTCGGCTTTCATCTAAATAAATTGAATGAAAAGGCAGCTTGACAACACATTGATATGTCGGTTTTTTATGAACATAATGTTCTCTAAAACCTTGTTTTTTAATATCTCTTCTCACGACATAATAAGCTTTACCACCTGGTCTTAATAAATGTGATACTTCCATTAAAACATTAGCTTGTTCTTCAGAAAACAAAACATTTAAAACATAAAAGCAAATGATCGTATCGAATTGTCCATGTGGGTAATGAGGTAAATAATAAGGATCATAACCGATAATATCAAAGCCTTTTTCACTCAATAATTTAACATCGCTACCAAAACCACAGCCAAAATCTAGTATTCGGCCTTGAAGTAGGTTTTGATTTAATAAAAACTTTGCTGGAAATGACAGGTACGTTCTTTCGATTGCTGTGAGATGACTGAATTGATTTTTTTGCTGCTGCATGGAATGTTAATTTTTAGATCATTCCTGTCTTAGCACAGCTAATCATAAAATCGTTATACCAATTTAATATGAAGCTGCATATAAATCAAACCCTCAAACTGGAAGTCTGGGGCTATATAAACAAAGCCTGCCTGCCTATCGCGCTTGCGCTACGCTTGGCGCACCACGCAGGCTAATTATATGCTTCTTCATATCGATTTGATGTTAATTGACGTGCAGTTTCAGCAATCTTAGATAAAAAATAAAAAAGGATATGTAGCGTAAAATTACTTTACTATACATATCCTTTGCTTTGCCTAATTTACTTAGTAGTTAAGAGTTCTGAAACTGCTGCATGTGCTAATACAACACTCGGTTCATTTTGGAGAGCAGCATAGTATTTTCTAGCGAACTCATTGTCAACCTCGGAAGGTGCGATTAAACTTCGAGCGTTTGCAATTAAATTTTGCACATCTTCTAAAGATATGGGTTGATCAGATGATAGGGTTTCATCAATTTGCACAACTAGTTCAGAAATTCGATGTAGCCAAGCAAATTGCTCATCTGCAATCACAAGTTGAAAAAGTTCACTATTCGATACTCGTCCGCGAACCTGTTCATAGTTGATGCGTTCTGTATCTAGTAGCATCCGGTGAAGATGGAGTAATTTATTTCGTAAATCACGCAAATATTGATGTTGATTGATTCGTTCTATAAGTGTGTTAGCAGTCAATGTAATCTATCCTCTTGTGACGATATTGTTAATGGCTTAAATACTTCCTGCTAGGAATAAAAACCGCAGTTATAGATTAGGTATAAAAGTTTAAATAAAGCAGATCATCAAACGTAAACAGCAATAATACTAATTTTGTTAATTCAGTAGTTGTTTTTTGCCTGCTGTTACTAAAATTACTTTACTACATATATTTCATATATAGTTAATCATAGATCAAATACCTGAAGCATAACAAATAGAGCTTACACTACTTTTATTTCGGAAAACCCTCGATACATTAAATAAGACGATTGTTGTCACACTATATTTTTTGAGTTCGATTGGCTTGCAAATGAATATGGGAATAATCGAGCCTTACAGTAACGGGTTTCTAGAAATTTTACCAGAGGGTGAAAGCAGTGACTATTGGTTGATTGCAGGGATACACATCAATGGCGAGGTTTTCTGTCCTAGTCCACGACTTTATCGTTCTGAACGGGTTGCATTAGCAAGAGCTGCACAACTGTATGATTGGATAGTTGACCACAAGCAGCAAATTATTGCTGGAGATTACTTCTGTTCCCAGTTAAATTTATCGCTGTGGTATCAACCAAAAGTATCGTAGAGGATGTTTATTGAAGTTTGATGGTAATATGCGATCGCTTTCTACCTAATTGCACTCATCGCTGAGATAGTTCCATGAAATTCGCCAGCTTATAGACAACTCTCGCACCAACGTTGCCATCCCACTCTGCATCACCAACTTCACAAACATCAAAGCCAATAATTTTTCTACCGCTATTGACTAATTCACGTAATATACAGAATGCTTGCTCTAATTCCAACCCACCAGCAACAGGCGTACCTGTATTTGGACAAAGTTTTGGATCTAAACCATCTATATCAAAGCTAATGTAAACATTTTCGGGCAAATGATTGATAATTTCCCGGCATATCTCTATCCATGTGATGCCAGCATACATTTTTTGCTTGATGGCTGGGTCATAATAGGCAACGATGCGACCATGAGATTGATCAATCATTTGCACTTCATCATGGCTAATATCACGTAAACCTACCTGAACTAACTTAGAGATTTGCGGTAATTTCACAGCATTAAACATGATGGAGGCATGAGAAAATTCAAATTCTTCATAAGCATCGCGTAAATCTGCATGTGCATCAATGTGCAGAACGCCGTAGTTAGAATATTTCGTTGCTAATGCTTGAAAATAACCTAATGGAGAACTGTGATCTCCACCAATAACTGCTACTTGCTTACCTTGATTTATCGCTTGCTGACACTGGGTAAATAACCATTGATTCACCTGTTGAGAAGCCTGATTAATTTCTGTGAGGATAGGAGTTAAATCGGGTGTGTCTGTTATGAGTTTACCTTGTGCCAGCCTTTCAATAATTTGGGCGGCTAATGTGCGATGGTAATGATTTTTTTCTAAAATATCTTGAGGAATTTCAACCAAAAAAATTCCCTGTTTCCAGCCATCGGGGTTGTCAAAATCAAATAAATCTAGTTGTGTGGAAGCATCGAGGATTCTTTGGGGGCCGTTGGCTGTACCTGCACCATAGGAAACTGTGACTTCCCAAGGTACGGCAAAGACAATTAAGTTTGCTGACTCGTAATCAAATGGCAAACCAAAGAGGTTGCCATTAATTTCACCGACACCACTTGGATTATAGTCTTGGAGTTGGTTAGTCATCGATCGCCTACTGAATTTACCTGGGTTGTCTGTATGTATTTTAGCGATCGCTCTGAATTATTCACCATTTTCTCCTTGAGCAAATCCTAAAACTTTTGTAATTTCAGCTATTAACACACCAGCCTCTACAGGTTTATGAACATAGCCTTGAAAGCCAGATAACAATGCCAAACGATAACTTTCTTCCGCAGTCAGAGAAGTTAAAGCAATAGCAGGTGTATGCTGTTTTTGCAAGAGTAACATTTGTCTAACTTTGCGAATTAAAGAATATCCATCTACTTTTGGCATTGCAATATCAAAAATGAAAACATCAAATCTACGATTTTTGATTAACTTGAGTGCATCTAAAGCTGATTTTGCTGTTGTGACTTGTAGACCGTAGCTTTCTAAAATAAAAGTCGTCAACATCAGACTATCTTCGTTATCATCTACTACAAGAATTTGCAACCCATCTAAAGATTGGTCATTTTTTACATCATCTTGCAGATGTAAATCTTTGTAATTATTTGCCATGATAAACTGTGCCTCCCTAGTTGGCCTAATCAATTACGGAGGATTTCCCGGTAGTCGTCAGCCGCAAACTGACACTACCGGGCAACTTTAATCAAGCTACCATGACATCAGTCTGATATCGTTAGAAAGAATATAAGTAGAGTGCGATCGCTTGTCTGTGGTATTGAAGTAGGAAGATGTAAATCATCTGATAAATGTCTTAGCGTACCATTACTAATACCCAGCATTAAAAATCTGTTGTGCAGTTAAGTTTAAATCCGGGAAGGTGACAGATTCGATTCTGTTATCACCTCTACATTTGCTCACGCGATACTCACCATCTTCCAACGCACAAACCAAAATAGTAGGCTGTTTAGGATTACCAATAAACTCCCTACCACCTAATCCTGCATAATCTACAATCCAATATTCAGAAATCCCCATTTCTTCATAATCAGCGTATTTTTTGAGATAATCATCACGCCAGTTTGTACTTACTACTTCAATAATCAATGGTATGGATGAACTTTGAATAACAGTGGATTCTTTTTTCCACAGAGGTTCATTGACCAAATTGAGACGATTTAACAACAGTACATCTGGTGAGTAAGCTGATTCGTTTTCTGGCGGTTTTATTAGTGCTGTTTTAGGTATAAAGTAAGGAAGATTTAAACGAATACATTCTCTAGTAATTTCAAAGGCTAAAAATCCAGTGACTTCTTCATGATCTCCTGTTGGTTGTGGCATTTCAACAACTACTCCATCATGAAGTTCGTAACGTTTTTCTGTTTGCTCTGGATATTTAGCAACGAATTCATCAAATGTAATTAACTTGCTTAGAGATTGAGTCATGGCTGATACCACTGCTCTTCATATTTTAACTTTAAGCAGAGTGCGATCGCTCATTTTTTGCATTTTATTATAAATGCGATCGCACTAACTATTTTCAGCTTACACCCCTCAGTAAATTCGCTGTTTAGCATCTGCTAAATACTCACAAAAAATAGAGCTCATATTTGATTTTTAAAATATACGTAGCCAGTAGGATGCGTTAGCGACAGCGTAACGCAACTGACATAATACTCTGTTAAATAAGGAAAGTCTTAAATAACTTCCTCATAAGTTATATTAGAAGCAAGAATAGTAACTTTCAATTCCTTGATTCTAAAAATTTACTTAATACAAGTATTTCTTTCGGCTCTGAATTAAAAACATAAGAATAACTTGTAACTGAAGGCAAACCTTGAAATTTAAATTTTTGCTCAATCATTTTTTGAGGTTTTTTCTTTCCACCAAAATGTCCATAGACAGTAAATATATTAATAGATAAAGATATTTTCCAATCATTGGGAGATATAAAAGCTAAATATTTTGTTCGGCTTTCCCCTGGCTTAAGTACAAAAGGAGGTGGTAAATCCTTTAAGGTTGGAAGATTGAATACCACATTATTTTGACTACTATTTAATTGGATTGCTGTACAGAAGTTTTCAATGTGATTACTGTCAGAGATACAAGCAAAAATGGCAGTATCATCTTTTTTACAGGAATCGAAAACCTTAAGGTAAAAATAATCAATAACTCCTGTTTGAACACCAGTATTAATAATTGTCACTGGAACAATTAGATAATCTTGTCCACCTACAACATGAAGATAAACTACAAAACGAGGAGGAACACCAATTAGTTTTGCTCCTCTTAAGCTATTCCAATATGCAGATATAAATAGAGAAATGGCAGAAATAATTAATGAAACAAAAGAAAAGACATCTCGAAGCTCTAAATTAGCTAATAAATGATTAAATTCCATTGATTGCCGTCGAAGCTCTAAATTAGCTAATAGATGATTAAATTCCATTGATTGCCGCCTTCATGTACTCCTTATCTCAAATAGGTAGATTTCAAAACTTTTTATCTTCGATGAAGAATTTACGATAACAAAGATACTCAAAATGTGGATAAATATCAGCCCGCTTATCCCTCAAAAATCCTCGTCATCCACAAAAAACTCTGCATCCTCTTCCAACCGATTATCCCCCGAACCAGCCAACCCCCAAAGAGGTTGCAGCACAGCTATACCAATTACCCCAATAGCTGCACTAAAAGCCAGAACTAAACCAACTGGTATTTGAATTGATTGGAAACTCAAAAACTTTAACGATACTGGTGTGGCATTTTGAACTGAAAGAATTGCGATCGCTACTATCCAAACAGCCACAACAACAGATATTAACAAATTAGCAATTGTCTTCATAAAAAATTACAAATCAAAACAGATGAACACAGATATTTATAAATGTTCATCTGTGTTCATCTGCGGTTGAAACTCTTATCCTAATTTAGCAATTTCACTCTCCATTTCTTGCGCGATTTGAGAGAGTTTTTCTGGGGTATTGGTTTCGAGGTAAACGCGCACCAGTGGTTCTGTACCGGAGGGACGCAGTAACACCCAGCTACCTTCTTCTAGGTAAAGTTTAATCCCATCTTTCCGCCCAACTTCTTTGACTTTAATTCCCGCCACTTCTGAGGGGGGATTGTTAGTGTAAGAGTCGATAACGGCGGTTTTGTGGGCTTCGGTGAGGTGTAAGTCCAAACGCTTGTTATACAAGGGGCCGTCAGCTTCCGCGATCGCTTCTTTGACAAGTTGACTCAGAGGTTTACCTTCGTAGGCGATCGCTTCGGCAACTAGCATATCTGCTAAAACACCATCTTTTTCGGGAATATGCCCAATTACGCTTAAACCGCCTGATTCTTCACCCCCAATCAAAACGGTGGTTTCTCGCATTTTTTCACCGATGTATTTAAAACCTACGGCTGTCTCATAAATTGGCAAACCATATTTAGCCGCCAAATTATCTAATAGGTGAGTTGTGGCGACAGTACGAACAATTGCACCGCTTTTACCTTTATTTTTGATTAAATGCCTTGCTAACACCAACAGCACAGTGTTAGGGGTGAGAACATTACCTTGTTCATCTACGATACCAAAGCGATCGCTATCGCCATCGGTTGCCAAACCTAAATCAGCTTGGTCTCGGCGTACAGCTTCTACTAACTCTTCTAGTTGTTCGCCTTTGGGTTCTGGCATTCCACCGCCAAATAATACATCCCGCCAAGTGTGGAAAGTTTCTAATTCTGTGCCACTTTGTTGCAAAACTTCATCTAAATAACCGCGAGATGTCGAATACAGCGCATCATATTTAACTTTTAAATGGGCGCTTTTAATGCGTTCCACATCCAACAATGTGTAGATAAATTGCAAATAATCTGGTTTGGGGTCAAAAATAGAAATTGACCCGCTAGGGTTGTTACTAGGCAGATCATCCGCAGCACTTTCAATATTTGCCACAATAGTATCAGTGATTTCTGGAGTGGCAGGCCCGGCATAATCGGGGATATATTTAATTCCACAATATGGTGCAGGGTTATGGCTAGCTGTAAACATCAACGCCCCCGCTGAATTTAAGTGACGGGCGTTATAAGCAATTACTGGTGTGGGGCAATCTCGATCAGTAATTTTCACTGTCCAGCCCAAGTCTGCTAAGACTTGTGCGGCTGTGCGAGCAAACTGATCAGCTAAAAACCGCGTATCGTAAGCAATGAGAACTGGTCTGTCTTTTGAGTAGGCTGTTTCGAGGTAACTTGCGATCGCTCTAGTTACTTTCCGCACATTGGGGAAAGTAAAATCATCGGCAATAATCCCTCGCCAACCGTCAGTACCAAACTTGATTTTGCTGGAATTGCTAGTAACGCTCATTGTTGCCAATTTCTCCCGTCCATCTTCAGTACTCTATTACGAAGCTTCCCGCAAAGCGTGCCTAGCCGCAAGTATCAAAAGAAGTTATGAGCAGCCAACATTAATGCTCAAATTTCTGCCCATTGTATTTCTTCTCACTGCTTGTTAGCGATGTCAACCCCCGACCGACCTTTTGTCAGTTATCACCTTTGGTCTTTAATTGCCCCAGCAATAGGACAAGAACGCTGGCATTGTCAGATGCGACGTGGGTTTATTAAAGCACGTCAACATGAACCCCAAGTTAAAGCACTGTTAACAAAGGCTACGGCACCGCAGCGGATTGGTATACTCGCCCAAAAAGGCGTTTACGAGTTTCATCATAATAGACATTTGTTAAATAAATCCGATGGTGTAGAAAAAGTTGCACAGTTATTAAAACTCAGCAATACTAGCTCTCAAGTGCAGCAGCGAGTTATGCAAATTTTGAAAAAATATCAAAATGCGCCATTGTTGAGAGGTAAAAATATTCTGCAATTAACTCCTGGTGATGAAGGTTTTCCCAAGCCAATTTTAATTGAACAAGGTGATTATTGTTTTCGCTTATATGCAGCTATGGACTGCATTTTTATTGATGGCGATCGCACTTTACATATTTTAGATTTCAAAACAGGTAAATCGGCTTTTGACCAAAGACAAGCATTAGTTTATTTACTAGCTGCTCGTTATCTTTATCCTGGTAGACAGGCAGTAGCATCATTTTATAATTTAGAACTGGGTAAAAAATCAGATTTAATTAAAATCACAAATCCTGAATTTGAAAATTTAAAATCTGAGTTAGCGATGATTGCTCATAAACATCAAGATGATTTGCACAAATATCAAGAAAAAAATAGCAATTTTAGTCAGATTTTTCCACCCAATCCTGGCTATCACTGCCGATTTTGTCCATTTAATTCAATTTGTGATTTTGCCGCTGTCAGTTCTTATCCTGATGCAATAGTGCCAGTTTAATAATATATTTCATCTAATCAGCCTCCAGACTTATTTAAGTATAATTTTATTGAACATACCTCTAGCAAAATTAACCAATTTCTTTAAAATAAGATATATCAATATTGCCGAAATAGAGAATCATTGCAATATTTACTTGTTCCAAAACTTTGACTAGCCACTTAATCTCGCTTATATTTGTATATTCATAGTGCTGAAATAAAATTGTTAATCGCTTTTCTAGATAAGGTTTAACTTTAGGACAAATTAATACAATTTTGAGTAATATTTCGGTAGTAATTAGTGTGCCTTGATTGGTAATTAAGTCGATAAAATTAAAATGCTGGATTGATAAATGACTTTCAACTATTAAAAAATTCAATAACTGACTACAAATTCTCATGATTAAGAATTCATCAGGTTTTTGAGCATCAGCTTGTGGCAATATATTTTTTAACTGTGTATGTAATTTTTGCTGCCATTGGCGTTTTCCCGAACCTCCAGTAATCGAAGATATGAGATATTCATACAAATTATTTTTAAAATTACTTAAACAATTGACTTTTTGATTAGACTGTAAAAATTTTTGTGCTAATTCTTGGTAGGTGTAGTTACCTTCGACCTTACCCATAAAATGCTGGAGGGTGGCATAAAGCTCGCGATCGCTCAATAATGTAGGATTATTTACAGGACGCAAAATCCTCTCTGCTTCTTCTACTGAGGTTTTTTTGATTATTTGAGAGCGACGCACTTGGTAAGTGACATATTTCGATAAATCAACTTCAAATTGTCTTTGTACCTGTACTTGTATTTGCTTGACACGCCACTGATGTTCAAAGGTAGAATCATCACTAATTAAACAATGTTCATATAAATAAGGATAGTGCCGAATTAAACTGATTAAAGGCTGAGATTCGTGATGAATATTTTCCTCTGAAGTTTTCTGTATAACCTGCACAAATCGGCGCAAAGTTAAATACTGCTCACTAGCGATAAATATCTGAATTAATTCACGCAAACGCCTAATGTTGCGACAACGAAAACTTGTAGTTCTAGATTTAGCAGGTGAAGTGGCAAATAATTTTACTAATTCTGGAATGGCATAATGCAATTGTGGTTGCATGTGCCAGCGATTAATCAAAATATGGCAGCAACGGTTAATAAAAAATTTAAACTCATGTACAGCAGTTTTAGATGCTGTAATTTTATCTAATATTAATAATATTTCTGGTTCAGGATAATCTAAACCTTCAATGAATAAAGCGCGACACCGCTCAATTATCTCATTAGGAGATTTGACTTGTACCAAATGTAGTAAATGTTGATATATTTGCTTTTCTTCAGCATTTGAATGCTGAGAATTTTGAGTCAAATATGAAGGTACATAAGATTGATTACTGGTGATGATAATATTACTACCAGCAACTTGTTGTTTAGGAATTTTTTGAGATTTACGATTTATCCAATCATTCACGGGAGCATTACCACTTTAAAATTGGGTTGATGAATTATAGCAATCCGATTTTATTTCTGAATTTACTCGTGAAGGTAGGGAACAGGAACCGGTGAACAGAAATTGTACTGAGTTGTTTTCAAAAATCAAATAGGATTCCTATACATGGGATAAAGATTTCATTTGTACAAACTCAAGAAATCTAGTATCTATATTTACTAAAATCTTTAGGGAACTTCAGGACAGTAAATATCAATCTTATGATTGCTTCACAACTTCAGCCTTAGAGGATGTTTTAAAAGTCTGCCTGTTGGTATCAAAACATTCTAGATCCCCCTAAATCTCCCTTAAAAAGGGGACTTTGAATTGAATTCCCCCCTTTTTAAGGGGGGCTAGGGGGGATCTGTAAGTGCCTAAAATCACACCCAAACACTTTTCAAACAACCTCTTAAGCAAGCTGGTGGCTTAACTACATACATACAGGAAGACTATCCTAATTACGAAACGCTGTCTTGAGGGTGTATACGGGTTCTGCTGTGTAGGTTGACTACAAAACCTTATCCTTACTGTTACTGGTAAATCTTACTTTATTTAAGAATTGATGAATTGAATTAATAGAATTTCAGTAGATAGGTCAAAGGTTTTAGGGGTGTAGATGTTCAAAACGCCTACACCCAGTCTCAACAGACAACCTTTGTATGTAATTCCAGATCAAAAAGGTGGTAATTCTTGAAGAATCGTAAATCGAATATGATTAATTGCTAAATCACCTATGGGAATATCTTCTTTTGTTAGTCTATTACCTTGACTACTTAAAGTTTCAAAAGAGATGCCCTTGCCAATTTCAATGTGATACCAACACAAACCCATAAAAAAGCGAGTGGGGTAAGGGCCTCCATATCCGACATCATCGGGGTTAGATTCCATTGGCAACCAGCCAAAATTGGGAATGTAAAATTCTAACCAAACATGATTAAAATCAGGTTGTAATGGTACTTTTTGATGTTCGCCATAGGGAGGGCATTTATATCTACCAACTGTACGGCAGGGAATACCATTCAAACGGCACAAAGCCAGTAAAACGCCGACATACTCGCCACAAGAACCAACGCCTCGATCTAACACTATATCTGGCGTGTCAATGTAAGGTTTAATGCCGTAAGATAACTCATCGTAAACATAATTACGGATACTATACATTTTCCGTAACAAGTTAGTTTCCGAGCCAACAGCGTCACGGGCAGCATTGCGAACAATCGAAGTATCCATTGCCAAATCATCGTCATCTACAAGGTAACGATTTTGAAATTCTACGGAAAGTTCTGGCAAGTCTTCGACATCTTTAGGCGTAATACGATACTTAATTCCCCGTACTTCTAACAATGCCTTCCAACCAAACACATGGCGTTCGCCAGGAGTTAAAGTATCAAATTTAAATACTGCTACTCGTTGTCCATCAATGACTTCTTCTGTAAAAGGTATACCAATGGGTTCAACGTGTTTAACTTTTTGGCGTTCTGTCTCTGAGGGTAAAGCAATGCGCCATTCTACATTGGGGAGGTACACCTCTTCTAAAGGCGCAATTTCCTCAGCGTAGGACATTTCGATGAGATAGCCATTTGACAAAGCGTAGCGTTTCTCAGGGTTGTAATAGTAATAAAGTGGGTGAATGAAAGTCCGATCGCGGTAAGTTAATTCATGATTCGGGTCAGCATTGGGATTATCCCGAATATAAGGTTCTTCGGAAGCATAGGCGACATACAAAGTTTCCTGACCATCACTATCTCGGTGTACCGCTATCCCTGTGGGCGAATCAAACGGTGTTAGCACGCTAAAATTGACTTCGCCTGTCGCCCGATCCATCGAGTAAACTGTTTGTTCAGTGCGATCGCAAATCCAAAGAGTTTCTTCAGTCACCGCTACATTTTCTACACCGACTCCAGGCGCATAAAATTTGGTAATTTCTTTGCGCGTATTCCGGTCAAAAATCAAAACGTAACCTAGCTTTTGGCAGCTAATATAGACTGTTGAATCCCACACAGCCACACCATTAGCTGTGTAAGGCAATGTAGCAAAATGTTCTAATCCCAAAGAACCGAGCTTTGATACATAAACACTATTGCCACGAGTTACCCAGAGGGTATCTTCCCAAACTGCTAAACCAGTGACATCACCAAATTCTTTAACCTGGTGCGGATTGATGATTTTGCTGTTGTCAGACTCAGGATCAATCTCCAGTAGATGCCCTTTTGTACTGTCAATCGCAATGAGTGTATCTTTAATGAAAGCAATGCCACATAGGGAGGCAGCCGTAAGCGGTCGAATTGTCCTTTGCCCAAACATCTGGCTAGCAGTCTAACTAGGGAGTGCAAAATTTATATTAAGCATATATATTCCACGGTTTAGCACGCCGAGCAGTAATTTTGCTATCACCTCTAGACGGAACCGCAAATTTCTTAGGGGAATAGTATTTCTAAAATGTTCTTAGAAATACTATGAAATACATAAAAATACATATAATCCTAACTTAAGAAAAGTTAGCAAATGTCTAAAAACGCATTTAAACTTATACAAGTTAGTAATAACTTAAATGTAACTTTGGTGGATGGTTTTATCGCCATCACTAAGATTATGATCGAATTTTGTAACCTTTTCTGTAACCTAAACAATGTCTGCTAATTCTCTGCCTGAAAGTAACCCGATTTGGCATACTTTAGAAGTTGATAAAGCTTTAGACCTGCTGGATAGTAAGGCAGACAGTGGCTTAACACCCCAAGAAGTTGAACAACGGTTGCAAAAATACGGCCCCAATGAATTAGAAGAACATGGTGGTCGTAGTGCTTGGGAAATACTGCTCGATCAGTTCAAGAACATTATGTTGTTGATGCTGATTGCTGTGGCTTTGATCTCTGGGTTTTTGGATTTTACAGCTTGGCAAGCAGGCCAATTAAAGCCGGGAGAGGTGCCTTTTAAAGATACAGTTGCAATTATGGCAATTGTGATTCTCAATGGCATCTTGGGATATGTGCAAGAAAGCCGCGCCGAACAAGCTTTAGCTGCACTCAAAAAGATGTCTTCGCCCTTGGTGCGAGTCATGCGAGACAAGAAATTGTTGGATGTCGCAGCGAAAGATATCGTTCCAGGGGATATCATGCTGCTGGAAGCTGGAGTACAAATAGCCGCCGATGGACGCTTAATCGAACAGTCCAATTTACAAGTACGAGAATCAGCACTCACAGGCGAAGCAGAAGCAGTTAACAAGCAAGCAACTCTTCAACTACCTGAAGATACATCTTTGGGCGATCGCATTAATTTAGTTTTTCAAGGTACTGAAGTTGTCCAAGGACGCGGTAAAGTTTTAGTGACCAACACCGCGATGCAAACCGAACTGGGTAAAATTGCCACCATGTTGCAATCGGTGGATAGCGAACCTACACCTTTGCAGCAACGGATGACACAACTAGGTAATGTCCTAGTTTCTGGTTCCTTGATTTTAGTGGCGATCGTTGTCATTGGCGGGATCATTCAGGCCAGAGGTTTTAGCAATTTACAAGACCTGTTAGAAGTTTCCTTAAGTATGGCGGTGGCGGTAGTCCCCGAAGGTTTACCCGCCGTGATTACCGTTACCTTGGCATTAGGAACCCAGCGCATGGTACGCCGCAATGCCTTGATTCGCAAACTACCAGCGGTAGAAACCTTGGGTTCTGTCACCACGATTTGTTCTGATAAAACCGGTACGCTCACCCAGAACAAAATGGTGGTGCAATCGATTTTCACCAATAACAATACTTTTCGGGTAACAGGCGAAGGTTACGCACCTGTGGGAGATTTTCAATTAGATAATCAAAAAGTTCCAGTTGAAGATTATCCCGAAATCCCAGCTTTATTAGTTGCTTGCGCCGTTTGTAATGACTCAGTATTGCAAAAAGAAAAAGGTGAATGGGCAATTTTAGGCGACCCCACGGAAGGTGCGTTGGTGACATTAGCTGGCAAAGCTGGCATTGAAAAAGACCAATGGAACAGTAAGTTACCCCGTGTGAGTGAATTTCCCTTCTCCTCAGAACGTAAACGGATGAGCGTGATTACGCAAGTTGAGGAAGTGGCGACAGGGGAACCATCCTTGACCAGTTTAGATCCAGCGATCGCAGGTTTTGTCAACTCTGAACCTTACCTGATGTTTACCAAAGGCTCACCAGAGTTAACTTTGGCTCGTTGCAGCGAAATTCGTTTGGGTACACACTCAGCACCTTTAACAGAAGAACAACGCAGCAAAATTTTGGCAGCTAATGACCGAATGGCCAGTCAAGGTTTACGGGTATTAGGTTTTGCCTACAAACCCCTCATTGAAGTTCCCCCCGAAGGCTCAGATGAGGAATCAGAGCAAAATTTGGTATGGCTAGGGTTGGTGGGAATGCTAGATGCACCCAGACCAGAAGTCAGAGCCGCCGTGGCAGAATGTCGCCAAGCCGGAATTCGCCCAGTCATGATAACAGGCGACCATCAATTAACAGCCCGCGCTATTGCAATTGATTTAGGCATTGCCCAAGAAGGCGACAGAGTGCTGACTGGTCAAGAATTGCAACGGATGAGTGACCAAGAACTAGAACAACAAGTTGACTTGGTAAGCATCTATGCCAGAGTTGCTCCAGAACACAAACTGCGAATTGTGCAAGCATTACAACGCCGTGGTCGATTTGTGGCGATGACTGGCGATGGTGTAAATGATGCCCCAGCCCTAAAACAAGCAGACATCGGCATTGCAATGGGCATCACTGGTACTGATGTGAGTAAAGAAGCCAGTGATATGGTACTGCTAGATGACAACTTTGCGACCATTGTGGCGGCGACCAAAGAAGGTCGAGTAGTTTACACCAACATCCGCCGCTTTATTAAATATATTTTAGGCAGTAACATCGGTGAAGTTTTAACTATTGCTGCCGCACCAATTTTAGGTTTGGGAGGCGTTCCCCTCACACCATTACAAATTTTGTGGATGAACTTGGTGACAGATGGTTTACCAGCCTTAGCCTTGGCTGTAGAACCACCAGAACCAGATGTGATGCAGCGTCCTCCCTTCAGTCCCCGCGAAAGCATTTTTGCCAGAGGCTTGGGTTCTTACATGATTCGCATTGGGGTTGTGTTTGCGATTATTACAATCATCCTCATGGAATGGTCATACTTCCATGTGCAAACAGCAACCGGGGATGGGCTTGACCCAGAACGTTGGAAAACAATGGTATTTACTTCATTGTGTATTGCCCAGATGGGTCATGCGATCGCCATTCGTTCCAACAACCAGCTAACTATTGAGGTGAATCCTTTCTCTAATCCCTATGTGCTGGGTGCGGTTGTGGTGACAACAATTTTGCAACTTATGCTAGTTTACGTGCCACCCCTGCGGGCTTTCTTCGGTACTCATTGGCTACCGCCTGCGGAGTTAGCGATTTGTATTGGTTTCAGCGCCTTAATGTTTGTCTGGATTGAAGCCGAAAAAATCTTCTTCCGTTTCATGGGCAAGAAAACTGTTTAACAAGTTAAAAGGTAAAAGTAAAAAGGAAGAAAAGCAAGAATTCAGGAGTCAGAATCCAGGAGCCAGAATGTTAGAAAATTTAATCACATTCTTCTCAAGAAAATAGATTAATCATGGTGAGTTACTCTTAAATTCTGACTTCTGACTTCTGTTTGCTGAATTCTTACGAAAAAACTGCTTTTTCGTCTTTTACCTGTGTAATTTTGTCAAAAGGTAAAAGTAAAAATTACTTACTTTTGCCTTTTACTTTTTGCCTTTTTACTTAAATTATGTATTTAAAAACCTTACACCTGAGACAATTTCGGAATTATCAAGACCAAAAGGTTGAGTTTAATGCTGCCAAGGCAATTTTGGTAGGAAATAATGCTCAGGGTAAGTCGAATTTGTTAGAAGCTGTAGAGTTATTGGCAACATTGCGATCGCACCGGATGGCACGCGATCGCGATTTAATTCAAGATGGGGCAGAATTCGCGCAAATCAATGCCAGCCTAGAACGAGATGTAGGTATTAGTGATTTAACTTTAACTCTCCGGCGTAACGGTCGCCGCAGTGTGGCGATTAATGGCGAGATTGTGCGGCGACAAATGGATTTTTTAGGTGTTCTCAACGCCGTGCAGTTTTCCAGTTTAGATTTAGAATTAGTGCGCGGTAGTCCGGAAGTCCGGCGCAATTGGTTAGATACTTTATTAATTCAACTCGAACCAGTTTATGCCCACATTTTGCACCAGTACAATCAAGTGTTACGCCAACGCAACGCCTTTCTAAAAAAACACCAAGACTCCCCCCTCCCCACTCAGCACTCAGCACTCAGCACTCAGCACTCAGAACTTGCCCTTTGGGATGCACAGTTAGCGACTACAGGTACCAGAGTCATTAGAAGACGAGATCGGGCTATTCAAAGATTAGCTCCCATTGCTGCGGCTTGGCACGCCAGTATTAGTGGTAGTACCGAAATCTTAGAAATTAAATACTCACCTAATATTCCTTTGGTACAAAATCAAGCAGAAGAAGTCCAGCAAGCCTTTTTAAACAAAATTCAGCAACGCGCTGTAGCCGAACTCTACCGAGGTACTACCCTTGTCGGCCCCCATCGTGACGAAGTAGAATTGACTATTAATCAAACGCCTGCTCGGCAATATGGTTCTCAGGGTCAGCAACGCACCTTAGTTTTAGCCTTAAAACTCGCAGAATTACAGCTAATTGAAGAAGTAGTTAAAGAGCCACCACTGTTGTTGCTTGATGATGTTTTAGCGGAATTAGACCCATACCGTCAAAATCAATTGCTCGATGCTATTCAAGACCGATTTCAAACTTTAATCACTACAACTCACTTAAGTTCTTTTGATGCTCAGTGGTTAAATTCTTCTCAAATTCTATTTGTCAAAGCAGGAGAGATATCAATGAATTAGTCAATAGTCAATAGTCAATGGTCAATGAGCAAAATGACAAATGACAATTGATTAATGACAAATGACAAATGACATTTCAATTATGCAAAAAACTAATTTCAAATTAGACCCACAGGAAATTGCATCATTAGGTGCATCATTACGAGCAATTGAGCAAAAGTTCTTAAAGCAAAGACGGCAAGAGGGTTATAAAAAAATTTGGTTTCAAGGTGAAGAACCTTATTTTGATGTGTTTTTTGAATTCGAGTATGACAAAATAATTTGGTTTCAATTTACGTTGCGTGGGAAAACAGTCTCATGGGATATCAGAAGACCAGAATTACAAACAGGTAATACTAATGAATTGTGTACTGATGATGTGAGTTTCTATGCAGCTAGTAAAACTATTGAAAATGACACACAAACAGATTGGGAATTTATATATTTAGTTAAATTAATTTTAGAAACGCGAGCAGAAGAAGAAATTTTTACTAAAGCCTTAGCATTATTTAATAAATAACAAATGACGAACTAAACTATCTTTCTACTCTCTTCAACAAAGTCAACACTAAAATAGTCAAGAAAGCAGCTATTAATCCCAATTGCCATAAGCCACAACCAGCAACAATTCCTAAAGCGGCTGAAACCCAAATCGCTGCGGCTGATGTCAGTCCATGAACTTCAGGCTGTTGCGATTTTTGGGAAGATTCGCGGACAATTTCTCCTGCACCCAGAAATCCTACACCAGCGGCAATGCCTTGAATGACACGACTCAAAGCATCAGGATGAGGTTCTAACATCGCTGTTTGTAAGGGAATGAGCGTAAACAAAGCTGAGCCCAAACTGACAAGTATATGAGTTCTTAAGCCTGCTGGTTTACGTCTAATTTGACGTTCAATGCCAATAACTCCTCCTAAAAGCAAAGCTAGGCATAGTCGAAATAGAGTATTCAGCCAATCATTTGGTGGCAAGTAGTAAGTATTTAACAATTCTGTTTGAAGATATAAAGTAATATATGCTACTTTACATTAAAACAACAAAGTTGCCTCTAGGAAATAAAGGTTAGTAAAAATTATTTTGATGCGATTTTTTCTAAATCGATAGGTATTTATATCAGGATAAAGATTGTAATTCTAAATTTTTTTGTAAAAATTTTCTAAATGAATTGAATTAATTTAAATTTACAGCCTGATATTATAGTTAACTTCAAGATAATGATTGAGTTAGCAGTCACGCAAGGTAATTATGTATTTCTAACGGCAAGCGCAGTGCTATTTTAAGCAGATAAGATAGAATCTGGATGAAAATTTATGGCACTATTAATGATCTACACTAACGGCATAGATATCATACTGATGAACTAGCTATTTGACTGTTAAAACTGACTAATAAGTAAAATTATCACTCAAATTACTAGGTTTAGCCATAAACTCAATACTTGAAGGCTTGATGGTTATTTAGGGTTTTATCTATGAGGATTGCACCAAAAATATTAATAGACCAAAGAGGTGAGATGATTGCCAAACATCATTTAATGAGAAATTAACTCATAACTAAATCAAACGAATTATCAACAATAAACTAGAAGAAATTCTCTCGGCAGATAATTTAGTCAATGGCTGCTGAGTATTTACCGGGAGAAACAGCCGATATTGGCAAATTGACAAATAATCAAAAATAAAGTGAGTGGAAAAAGTCTACTGGCTTGACCAAATTAAACTGCAAGACCGCGCCAAAGTAGGTGACAAAGCATTTTACCTAAGCAGAATCATGCAGCGTGGCTACCCTGTGATCCCTGGTTTTGTAGTTTCAGCAGAAGTTTTGCGACAATTTTTAGAAACCATCAACAGTTCAGAGTCTTTAGTTGCAGACTTACCTGATTCTTCATTACACCTTGATGTGGCTAATTGGCGACAACTTCAGCAAGTAGCTAGTCGCTTACGCCAAGAAGTTGTCGCTGCAAATGTACCGCCACAGTGGGTGAGTACAATTTTCGCTGCGACGCGAGAATGGCAAAGCAAGCATTTGATTTTGCAACCAACATTGTCAGTCTCAAATACAGCAAAAGGCATAGGAAATACATCTGGATTACTGGAGCCAATATTTTGTGACTGTAATGAAGATGCGATCGCCTGGGGATTAAAGCGCGTCTGGAGTCAGTTATTTCGCGCCAGAAGCTTACTATATTGGCAACACCAGGGAATTGATCTGCAAAATGTGAATTTGGCGGTGTTAGTACAACCAATGCAAAATGCGATCGCCAGTGGCTCACTTCATGCTAACGCCTCTGGGTGGACAATTGAAGCTACTTGGGGATTAGGAGTAGCACTCACCAGAGGGGAAGTTTTGCCAGATGTCTACTACATTCAGCAAGAAACAGGTATTGTTCTGGAACGACATTTAGGAAATAAATTGCTGGCTTATCGTCTGGATGATGGGACAACCGCAACGGCTCAACCACCACTCCAGTCAATACTAACTGATGAAAACACTGGTCTAGTTGCTTATTTACTCCCAGAAGAGGGTCAAAAACAATACGCTTTGCCAGAGGCAAATTTGCAACAAGTCATAGCTTTGGGAAATCAATTAGTCAGTGAACTGGGTAACGATTTTACTGTCCAGTGGAGTATTTCGGAAGTAGATGCAGTTTCGCACATCCACATTACAGAAGTTAACACTCCATTAGCGACAGTTCCTAATTTAAAGTTAATCAAAGGTCTAGGCGCAGCCACAGGAAAAGTAACGGCTAGTGCTTATGTAATTAATTCTCTGCAAAAACCTGAGCAAATACCTGAAGGAGTTGTGCTTGTCGTCCCAACTATTGCGCCTGATTGGTTAGCTTTGATGCAAAAAGTTGTGGCAATTGTGACAGTACAAGGTGGGTTAACTAGCCATGCTGCAATATTATCCAGAGAATTGGGGATTCCCGCAGTTGTGAGTGCAAAAGATGCTACAGTCTTAATTCAAACCGGAGAACAATTGCTAGTAGATGGCGACAGAGGAGAAGTTTATCGCCTCAGAGACGGCAAAGCCGGGAATAAAGAAAGTCCAGAAATTAGTTCTACTGTCTCTTCTGTTTCATTCCAGCATCCGCATTTTAGTCCTCAGCTGCCCATGATTGCTACTCAACTAATGGTGAATCTGAGTCAGCCTAATTTAATCGAGCGATCGCAAAACTTACCGGTCGATGGCGTGGGATTGTTACGTTCAGAATTAATGCTCTTAAATATCTTAGAAGGACAACACCCACATAATTGGATTATGAGTGGTCGTCGAGCAGAATTGTTAGAGTTGTGGACACAGCAGATTCTCAATTTTGTGCGTGCATTTACTCCTAGGCCAGTATTTTATCGCTCGCTCGATTGGCGATTCCACGAGTTTTCATCATCAACTCATACTCTACCATCTGCGCCACATTCTATCCTTGGCGATCGCGGTACATTGAGTTATCTCAATAATCCCACCGTTTTTGAATTAGAACTCACAGCTTTACTAAATGTCCAAAAAGCAGGTTACAGCAATCTGCGGCTGTTGTTACCCTTTGTGCGGAGTGTGGCTGAGTTTACTTTTTGCCGACACAAAGTAGAGCAAATCGGCCTAACTCAAATGTCTCAGTTTCAATTGTGGATGATGGCAGAAGTTCCTAGTGTATTATTTTTATTGCCAGAGTATGTCAAAGCTGGGGTAGCAGGAATTTCGATTGGTACGAATGACTTAACACAACTATTGTTAGGCGTAGATCGAGAACAAGGACAACTCACAAAAATCTTTGATGAACGCCATCCAGCCGTGATGGGTGCGATCGCTCAACTGATTCAGATGGCGAAAAATGCCGACATCCCCTGTTCCATTTGCGGTCAAGCACCAGCATTGTATCCTGAAATCATCGACAAACTAGTGGAATGGGGCATTACTTCAATTTCTGTAGAACCGGAAGCAGTAGAACGAACACATCAGGCGATCGCCCGTGCTGAACATCGCTTGATTTTAGCAGCAGCACGGCGAACAATTCATTGAAAGCTATGAACTGTAAGGTACATTTCCCTAGCCTCTAGTCTCTAGCCTCTAGCCTCTAGCCTCTATCTACTTGTACTGCACTCAACCGAGAAACGCTGTAAAATTACTTCATATACCCAGTTTCGCGGAGAAACTTACGGACATCGGCAAAATATTGAGAGCGATCGCTTTTTGTATAAGCTTGTCGGACTCGTTTCCAACCATCTTCTCCCTGACCGAGTAAATACTTATCAGCCAAATACGCGGCTAAAAATCCCCTACCATCATCGCCTTGCTGACGAATCTCAGTGTAAGTTTTCCATAGCTCAGAAGCGTGACTGTAAATTAACTTGGGATAGCGACGAGTGACATCAACCATTTTGCCTTGGCGATATTGCCAAATTTGCAACGGATAACCAGAAGCAGCATAAGCTGTAAAAGCATAGGCAAAGCGATCGTCTCGACTCTCAAGTTCGATGATGCCATCTTTATCAAAATCCTGAAATCGATAAGCCCCATTACCCCAGTCTTGGCGAATTTGAGTGTACTTTTGGGACTTTTTGTCATAGCGATAAATCAACGAATAAGTACAACAATGTGCGCCGCCTGTAAAGAAATCAGCAATCACCTCTGGTTCTTTGTCACCGTCTAAATCTAGTATGGGTAACTTATCTTCTTTTTCATATATCCCACCAACAGGACGATCATATTCACTGTCTTGGGGCAGTTTTTGATCTAAAACAACTTTACCTGCGCGGCTAATTTGCAAACGCACATTTTTATATTGATATTCCTCTGGTTTCTCATAAGATATTTCTGCGCGAACATTACCTAATTCCCCAACAATAGTTTCCGCACTACTAGGCTGGGCAAATACAGCAATTTGACTCAAAACAGCTAAACCGATAAAAGATTGACTCAGCAAAGCGCGAAAATTATTCAGCATAAGTGTTGTATATAGCTTGTTCAACTGTATACAACACTACAAAAACCATCAATATCGGAAAATACCTGCTACTTGTACCTGACTTGGCATGTTTTCTGGTTCCACAGCATAAACCCTACCACCATTTAGAATCGTGTGAATCGCGGCAAAATCTAACAAATCTTGATCATCTGGTTCTGGCTCTGGGTGGATATCAACATTCATGGTTTCTGGGTCAAATTTACCCCAAACTTGTTCTCTTACAGGGACAAACAAAGAATCAACTCTTTGATAGTAAGCCGCAGCCACAATTTCTTTGAGGTCACTAGAAGCTGTACCAGTAGCTTCACCCAGCAGTTGTTGATAAAGCTCCATCGCCTGCTGTTCCGACTCATGAAATAGCGGTTCGACAATTTCCCAAGCATCCGCGTGTAATTCATCAACTTGGAAAAGCTCTGGTCTGCGTGTAATACCTTGTTCGAGTAAATTGGTATAACTATTGGCTTGGCGGTAAATGGGATGAAGATAATCTACTCCCGCCAAAATTAGTGGTGCTGTTTCCTCGCGGAGTTTTTCATGCAGTTCTGCATCAACTATGTGAAAGTATTGCAGGATGGCTTCTTGGTGTTGATCTCGGTCTGGGCTTCCTTGGCCGTGAAAAGCACCTGGCTGGGAGCGAGAGAAAGGATTGGAGGTGCTACCTTTTTTTGTGGCGATGCGAAATTGACCTTCTTTAGCAGTTTCGTCGTATAACAGAGCTTCATCAAGACTCTTGGGCAGATTTTCGATTTCTACCTCATTCAAGCCATAACGCGTACCTTCAAAAAATTTCAAATCTTGTTGGCTTAAAGCTAGAACGTAAAACTTACCATCATGATTAATTAAATGTAGCAATGGCTTGATGTGGAAGCGATCGCTTACAACTACCAATTCTTGAAATTCCATTGGTAACTGATAATAGCGAAATACTCCCGGCGCAATAAAAATCGCTAAACCTTGGTCTTGATTTTCCCAAAATTCTCCTGTATCCAGTTCCATCGCTGGCTGAAGCAACTCATTAGCCTCACCTTGGTTCATTTCCATTGCTTCTAAGCGTGTTTGTGCTTCCCGGATGAGATTTTTAAAGCGAATCGGATTTTGGCGAATCTCTGGCCCTGCTTTTTGCATCGGCATATATAGAGAAATACAGGGCTTATCAGTATTTCCAGTTAAAGTTTTTAGCTCCTCAATAGATAATAGCGTCATATTATAAAACTCCTATTTACATTCATACAAATTGCTGCATCTAGATTTATTTCAGAACTAGACACCAAAAAATTCATCTTTCTTTTGATACGAAATACTTGCTAAATCACCATTCTTGAGAGAGATAGCAGTCCTCAAGTGTTCGTGAACCAAAAGATCCCCGACTTCTTTGAGAAGTCGGGGATCTGAACAAAAAATAAAAAATACGCCAAAGAGTGGCGTATTAATTTAAATTGTTATGTAAATATTTGGACTAAAGTTTCTGCTTACCCAGCATTGGGTGTATCAGTATTAGCAGAATTTGATTTAACTCCCATCCTTTTTGATGTTTGATTCACAAAACCTAAACTTACTCGTTTCATGATCCAGTGCAAACCAAGAAGAATCAAAAATGTAATTGCTATAATCACCAAAGGCTGTTTACCAAGAATTTCTTCTACACCTTTAGTTAATAAAGCATCAGGTTGTGTAATAAAATCCCAACTATTGAAACGTAAAAATCTTCCCCAATAAATTCCCACAGCACAGAGAGCATGAGTAATTAACTCTACTCTGAAAATCCAGTGACTTTTGTCGATTCGGTGTAAGTAGTAACCTAAGTTTATTAAAGATATCACATAAGCTTCAAACCCGGCAAAAATCACCAGCAAATAGACAGGAATTAATACTAAAGTAATTATCCAAACTGATTGAATTGTCCGAATATCGTCGATTAGGTGAATGACATCGGTTAATAAATAAGGCGCATTTGGCAAGAAAGCATAAAATACGGTAAATCCCAACCACCAAACCCAAGAACGTCCCCGCCGAGCGCGAAACAACCAAACACTTAAAGCCAAAGGTATGAAAGCCAAAAACAGGTTCCACGTCATCCAATTCATGTTAATCCGCAACACCTGTAAAACTCTGGCTATCAATTCAATCAATTCCTCTTTCATAAATGCTCACTTGCAAGATGTGTGATTGATGTAGTGTTTTTATATAGCCTTAACTTCCGTGGTTGACTGATAAGTTGGGTAAAAACTAACTATGAGACTTTTTGTTTGTTCTCTTTCAGATTTTACAAATCTTACGCTGGATGGATAAATATACTACCCATTACAAATAGTGTCTCATCTGAGCTATACAGGTGTACTCATTTTATACTTCCTACTTCATACTTTTCGTACTAGTATAACCAGAAAATGAGCAAGTTTATATTTAGTAGAAATCTGGAAGTATGAGCGGCAAAACTGCTACTCAAACTCCCAGTATAATTTTTGCTCTAGGAGGTCGTATTTTTTTTAGTCATGATTTAGATACAATCTCTTTGCAGTTAATTCCCGAAAAATGAAAAATTTGATATCTACCAACAGCTAACGCACTATAACTCGACTGCGAGGGCCAATTGCTTGTTTAGCAGCAGTTACTTTTGGGCGACAGTTGAGAGAATCATCGTGACAAATTTTAGCTGCGACAGTAGAAACTTCTAAACTGACAGGATTCGCTGACAGGGAATAGCCACTACTGAATTCCATCTTCGAGTCGCCAGAAGGTAATGGGTGAGATTGGCCCAATGTACTACCCATATTAGATTTTGTTGGAGCAGTGGCGATCGCACCACTATCTACTGATACGGGAATTGGTGTACTGGGTGTAGGCGTAGAAGTTGAAGGGTTATTAACGCTGGGTGGAGTTGGAGTTGTGGGAGTAGTTCCACCACCAGAATTAATCAGAGTAGCGTCAGCAGGTACGGTAATTGTCAACCTCACCAAAGGAGTATTTTTCATTTCATAGGGTGTCGGATCTGGTTTAGTACCAGGAATATCAGACTTATAATCAAAGACTGTCGGACTTTCACCACCATTGCGATCGCTATATCTTGGCCCTTGGCCATTTAATTGAAAAGTACCTTGATATTGCTGGCCAGTTTTTGGGTCGGTGACAATCCCAGTATAAAAAGCTTTGGTTAAGCCAAATTCATCTTGCACTACACCTTGAAATGAAGTGTTAGCAATTTTTCCTTGATAAGTAAAGGGTGTCAATTGCCCACCAGACAGCGCCGGCGAAGTCAAAATACCATTGAAAGAAATAACTGGGATACCTTTAAAGTCAACAAAGTAATGTAAACTACCATCACTGCGTGTTTCTACTTTCACATAGTTGGACTGATAAATCGGCACGTAATTGGGCTTATTCGCAGTACCTATGTTACGTTGATATACTCCTTGAGAATCAGTATCGATGCGTGTGACAGAGTTATTAAAATTGGGGTTAAAACTCGGCAGTTCCAATGTTCCCGATAATGTGCCGGTACTTTGAATGATTAATTGAGCAGAAGCACTGCTTCCACCCAAACCAATAAAACCGGCGGCTATACTACTACCTAAAACTGCACAGCCTATCTTTGTTGCTGATGACTTAAATTGCATGAAAAATTTGCTCCTTATTTGCTCATCAAAAACAACACGCATCAGATTTCTACTGCGTGATCAAAAAGTCGAAATATAACTTGCAAATGCTTTGAGATTGCTGACAGTCTGGAGTAGTAAGGCAACACTGAATGGGGGTTTCGCCCCCTGTGATTACATTTACATGATTACGGAATTAAAACCGGAAAGCTGCTCTTAATGCACCTACTATCAAAGGGTCATTAGCAGCATTGTGATCGGGATTGAACACAACTAACAAGCCTGGTGTAAGGGAAAGACGGTCATTCAGTTGGGCGCGATAAAAAAGTTCTACATGGAGTGATGTATCATTACGTCCCCCTGGCGTTCCCCCATTCGAGAAGTTGGGAAAATTGTAGCCATCGGGTAAGTTACTAGAAGTGATTTTGGGGGGTTGTCCTACTAAAATACCGCCGAGATTGCCAGCCTTACCTAAATTTGGTAACGCCGCAAAGACCATCCAATTAGTAGTTTCTACACTACCAGAGAGATTAGCTGGTTTAGAAGTAGAAAAACCACCCCAACCGCCCAACTGCAAATTATCATTTAAACGCCATGCTACAGTTGCACCCACCGCATGGGTATTAAAGGCTGTAGTGGGTGCGAATGGTGAAATTAATTGCGCGTCACCAATGCCCGTTCCGAGTAAATCATTTGGGGAGTGGGAATATATGTAATGTATGCCGACATCTAGATTATTGGTGGGTGCAAGAGTAAGTTGTGCGCCTGCGCTATATCTACCACCAAATAAGCCAGCTAAATTGCTATTTCCGGGAAAACTGGGGATTTCGGCGCTGTATACACCTTGGAGACTGATGCGATCGCTTATTTCCCAGTCAAAACCTATACCACCAGTACCATTGCCAATATTCAAGATAGGGTTACGCTGCCCAAACTGCGAAATTGCCCCATCTCCAGAACCTTCTAACGGGTTAATTCCGCGAAAAGTTGTAGCAGCATTCACCCCAGCCGAACCCACCACAATTCCTAAATTATCTGCCAGTAAAAATCGATAAGATAAGTCATTAATTACTACTCTATTCTCAGTATTAGATTCAAAACTCAAGCGCCCCATATTATGAGAAATCAACGAGGCATTAGAACCTAGATTTCCTGCCGATAGCCCTGTAATTAATAAATCTTTCCCCGTGAAAGATGTCGCTAAAGTTAACTGTACGCTATTCGCAAAAGTCAGATTAGTTTTACCTTGACGTTCTGGTATACCATCTCTAGGAAACAAATCAATATTAGTTGTATTTGTGCCTTGAAGACTAAAAATAGCTTGCCCAAATAGTCGGGTTGTGGTAGAAAATTGATGAGATTTTAATTCAATATTTTTATTTTCTAAAACATCAATACGTTGCCCTATTTCCTGTAATTCTGCATGAAATTCAGTTTGTAACCTTTTAATTTTGTCTAATTCTACTTGACTAACAGTATTAGCTTGATTTTTAGTAATTAATTCTTGAATTTGGTTTAGGCAGATATTTAAACTATGAGCAAATTCATAACGATTAACCGCAGTATTACCCAAATACTTGCCGTTGGTATGTCCTGCAATACAACCATAGCGTTCAACTAAAGACTGTAAAGCACTAAAAGCCCAGTCAGTAGGTTGCACATCATCTAATTGTGATACTGAGGTCACTTGAGACATCTGCTCATCTGACTCAGATAGCTCAGAGAACTCTGGTGCTATGGAAGATTCTGGAGAAATTGGTAGTTGAACAGATGGTGAGAGTTCTGGTGTAGTTTCTGCTGCAAGTTGCGAATCTTGGTTGAGAAAATTTTGTGAACTAATATTTTTATGAATTTTATTAAGTAAATTTTGATACTTATTGGTTACAGGTGCAGCTATAGCTTCGGAAGTACTATCAGGTTGCATAAATTCAGGCTGTGTAATTTCCGCAGGTGGAGAATTTTGCGATAAATTCTCTGCCGCTAGCTGCTGCGCCCCATTGTCTGACTGAATTACAGGCGGCTCTGGTAAATTATGTGGTGGAGATGTTTGCCCGGCTGTCAATACGCCTAGCATCAGTAGACTTAGGTCACTCATGGTATATCTGTTGACTAACACCAATATTTCTTTTGACAAACTTTTTTGGTGTTCTTCAGGATATTTCTGTATAAAAAGCTATAAAAACTCTGAAGTATGAAGTGTAAAGTATGAAAGTATAATGACAACAAAGCCGTTGGCGAATTAGTATTACGCAACAAAAAACCCCACCTCAGTAGGGTTTCAATTTCAACCTTCAGACTTCATACTTCATACTTCATACTTTTACTCCGACTGGCTACAGTATTTGTTCAGCTGATTCATTAAAGTATCTGATTCTTTGCCAGCAGTTTTAGCGGCGGCGGTTAAGGCTGTATCAATTTCGGTTCTGGCCTTTTTGATTTTTTCTCTACCAGTTGGTGAAGCTTCGGCTGTTTTTGCAGCAGCCAAAGCATTCGCCGCCTTAGCAATAGCATGACTGAGGTTATCAAATACCTTCTGAAAACGGCTTTGATATTCTTTAAGTTTGGGGTCTGCCAATTTTAATTCTTCTAAAGATATATTCATAGCTTCTAAATCTTTAGAGAGTTGCAAGCTAGTAATTGCTTGTTTGCCTTTATTTTGATCAATAAGTGCATTCCCTTCATTCACGGCTTGAATTAGCCGCTGACACTGAGAGGTTTTATTTTCACAACCAGTAACTAATAAAGCGAGACTCAGACTAACGTTAGTAATAAAAATATATCTACGCCACACAGAGATTCATACCCTACCAGCAGTAAAACCCAGACAATCGTAACCAATATTTTCATAAATTGTGGAGATAATTGCGTGAATTTCCGGAAAAAATTAGTGCATCAATAGAAAAAGTCTGAAGATTAGCAATCACGCGCTACTGGTTAGGCTAGACAGAAAAAACTACATACGTAGATTCATTTAGGTTATATGGTAGTAGATTTAATTTGCTTAACGGTCTCTAAATTAGACTTTTAGCTATTATTTGGCAGACTTTAAGATGATTTAGGTTAAAGTAGCGCAAACGAATCTATTCATGAGGTTAAAGCTAATGCGCCTTTTTGTTTGTTCTGTTTTACTAGTCATCAGCCTAATATTCTCTTTTACACCGCTGGTGAAATCAGCAACACCCCCATCTGACATTGAGGAATATCTGATCAATGCTCAATTTCAGCAGGCAGAAGCAGCTTTTGTTACCAAACTTCAGGAAAACAACAATGATGATCTGACGCGATTTAAATTGGGAGTTGTGCAATTGATGGATGCAACTCAACGCTTAACCCAGTCGCTTTACCGTTATGGTTTGCAGCAAAATTTTGTTACTCAGTTCTTCCCAATTTTACGTCTTCCTGTACCGATAAATCCTACACCGCAGCCAGTTACCTATCAAGATACACGGAAGATTCTGCAAGACTTACTCAATGATCTAACTCAAGTCAAAGATACTCTCGAACCGATCAAAGATAATCAAGTTAAGCTACCGCTAAGGCTGGGTTTAACAAGGCTGGATATCAACGCTAATGGAAAGCTAGAAGAAGATGAATCTTTCTGGAAAACCTTCAGTTTATTAACAGGGATACCAGCCAGCGAAAAAGCTGCCCAAAATTTAGCGATCGCTTTTGATGCAGGTGATGTAATTTGGCTGAAGGGATACTGCAATTTACTGTCTGCGATCGCTCAGATGGTTTTGGCTTATGATGAAAGTCAACTATTTAATGCCACTGCTCATTTAATTTTTGCTCAACCAAAAACCCCTTATCCCTTTCTAGTTGAGGGCAGAAGCCCATCTGGTGGGTTTGAATTTGATATTATTACCGACATCGTTGCATTCGTTCATCTGATCAATTTTCCCGTTGCCGAACCAGAACGTTTAACAACTGCAATGGAAAATTTACAAACAGTGACAGCCTTAAGTCGTAAATCTTGGGAATTAATTTTAGCCGAAACTGATAATGACCGGGAATGGCTACCCAATCCTCAACAAAAAGGGATAATTCCCAATGCAGTAGTGACTCAACCTATGATTGATGGTTGGTTGAATTTTTTAAATGAAGCTGATGCTTTGTTAACAGGTCAAAAATTAGTACCACTCTGGAGAAAACGCGAAGTTAGGGGTATTAATTTAAACAAAGTTTTCACTCAGCCTCGGAGTTTTGATTTAGTCCTCTGGGTACAGGGAACCGCTGCTACACCTTATTTAGAGTTAGGCAAACTCACCGATACAAATACTTGGTTGCGGTTGTTAGAAGTTTTCCGAGGACAATTCTTCCAGTTCGCAGCTTGGTTTAATTAAAAACCAGTTCTGGAATCAGTTTGTAGCTGAACCTAATTCTCAAAATCTGCTTAACCAATTGGATTTAGGGGTGTCATTCCTTGCACCCCTATTTGATTTTGTGTGGATAAGTAGCTTTTATAAAAAGAATAAAACTTTTTTTGTCAAGTCCTATTGACGATTTGTAACAATATTGTTAAATTTGTTTACATAAGATAACAACTAAAGAAAAAAACTATGTACACCACAGTGAATGAAGACGGCGTTCTCAATAACTACGCAACTGAACCCCAGATGTACTACGCTGATTACCCAGCAATTTGGGAGCAACGCCGCTACGTTGTACAAGGCGCAGTTGCAACTATATTTGTTACGGCTCTAGTTTTGTTTGCTTTTGCAGTCAGCTAAAATTTTCTGATTTGCGTATTTGTATCGTTTATCGTCATTGGGACTTCTCCCCTTCACCTCGGTTAGTTTCGCCGAGGTTTTTTGTTGGGTGGGATTTGAATCAGAAGGGTGTGAGGGTATGAGGGTCTAAGGGTTTTCAATGCTTACTTCTAATACCAAATCGTTTTGACATACTCCCCGGCGTGAACGCACGGGGATTCTAGGCTCAAACAGCGATTGCAGGCGTAGCCCGACTTACATCACCTAACCCGATGGTTGATGCCCCAACCATTTCAATCACTTTAGATGCGTTCTCATCCCTTGCGTTCACGGATTGGCAAGATGGGCAACGC